>JBCNLJ010000086.1:0-22699 GCA_039595515.1 Paenibacillus sp.
TAACAACAATTAAAGTTGTTTTACCCCTTGATCTTTTACACATTTATCGCTATCATTTCAGATGTGTCGATATTGGTTTGTGACAGAAAACGAACATTTTCTTGAAAAAAAACAAAATTTTTTTGAAAAAATCAGCAATAAAGGTTACAATGTTATGTGAGATATAACATAGAATCTTTGTTGTGGCGCATACATTTGTTCCCTGTTGTGTATATTTTCACAATAACAAACAGCGTCTGATCATCCGGAATACAGCCTGTACTTCGCTGATTTCCGGAGTTTTTGCAAGCCGGTATCGGAAGTATGGTTAATAAGAAGTAGATATGCTTTGCGCTTGACGGCGACTCGCCGTTGCCGGTGAGCGTTTGTCATTGATGTGTCATCCATTTAGATTCAGCATTTTAAATGCTTAATTGAACAAAACTGGAAGGGGAAAAACGACATGAGTAGCATTCCAAAAATCGTCATTCTGGGCGCTGGTTACGGCGGCATTATGACAGCACAACGTCTTCAAAAAGAACTGAACTATAATGAGGCTGACGTAACACTTGTTAACCGTCATGACTATCATTACTTCACAACTCACCTGCATATGCCAGCAGCAGGTACAGATGCACTGGATAACGCACAGGTATCCATTTCCAAACTGGTTGATGAATTCAAAATCGACCTCGTAAAATCCAACATCCAAAAAATCGTACCGGAAGAGAAAAAAGTAATTCTGGAGGACGGCACACTGTCCTACGATTACCTCGTAATCTCCCTCGGTGGCGAGCCTGAAACATTCGGCATCCCGGGTATGATGGAAAATGCAATGATGATCCGCAGCATCAACTCTGTTCGCAAAATCCGCGAGCACATTGAAGGTCAATTCGTAGCATACAAGCAAGATCAGAAGCCTGAGCGTCTGAGCTTTGTTGTAGGTGGCGCGGGCTTCACTGGTATCGAGTTCGTAGCTGAACTGGCGGATCGTATTCCTGAGCTGTGCCGCAAGCACGGTATCGATCGTTCCCTCGTAAAAATCTACAACGTTGAAGCAGCTCCAACTGCACTGCCAGGTTTCGATCCTGAGCTGGTTGAGTATGCAATGAACGTACTGAAAAATAAAGGCGTTACTTTCAAAATCGGTATCGCGATCAAAGAATGTCAGGCTGACGGCGTTATCGTTGGCGACGATCTGGAAAAAATTCCTGCCAATACAGTTGTATGGACAGGTGGTATTCGTGGTAACCGTCTGGTGGAAGAAGCGGGCTTCGAGAACATGCGCGGTCGCGTTAAAATCGACGAGTTCCTGCGTGCACCAGGTCACGAAGATATCTACATCATTGGCGATAGCGCTCTGATGTTCAACCCGGAAGGTCGTCCATATCCTCCAACTGCACAGATCGCTATGCAACAAGGTCCGGTTGTAGCACAGAACATTCTGGCTTCGATCCGTGGTCAACAGCCGAAGAAATTCGTCTTCCACAACAAAGGTACAGTTGCATCCCTGGGTAAAGGCGAAGCAGTTGGTATCGTTGGCGATCGTAAGCTGAAAGGCTTCGTAGCCGCTCAACTGAAAAAAGTAATCGATATTCGCTGGTTGTTCATCATCGGCGGCGTATCGCTGGCACTGAAAAAAGGTAAATTCCTGTAAGATGAGACATTGCAGCGTTCAGGTGCGCGGTCTGCTCACACGCGATGAGCTGGATCGTTATAATGGCTTGATGGAGGTTGGCGGATTTCTGGAGGATGCTGGTCGTTATGATCTGGCATATAACGTTCAGAAGGAAGTGGACATTCTAATCCTGCCCGCTATTGAGCGGCTCAAGGATAAAAGTCGCACGCGTGACCGGGAGGAGCAGGAATTCCTCTCTTCTCGCGAGCAGGACGATTCCTTGCCATCTGCCGATTAAGGCGGCTGGCAAGGAAATGCAAGTTCATCGGGGGAGTCGTTGACTCTGCCAGCAGAAATGAATAGAGCGATGTTCAGTATTTCTTGAACGTAGCTGGATTGAAATGAAAAGGCGCTCCGAATGTACATTGTACATTCGGAGCGCCTTTTCTTGTGTCATATGATGGGATAGTCAGCGTATACGTGCTTTATTTTGAATGGAATAATCTTACGACCTGTGGACCTAGGACCTGTGTGTTATTCTGCGTGACTGTAAATAGAATGAGACAATTACTGAATTATGCGGAACGACGTGCTGGCTTCGCAGCTACAGGCTGATCGGGCGTAGGATGATCGGGATCAGGTGTAGCAGATCCTACTCTGGCTACGTCAGCAGTATCATTTGCAGGGACATCTACCTTGAATTGACCGATTTCTTGCAGCAGCACATCCGCGCCAACAGTCAGGTTTTTGGAGGAATCAGAAATGCTAACGATCGATTCAGATTGCTCCATGGTCGAGGAAGCCGCTTGCTCGGTTGCCGCTGCGCTTTCTTCGGCTACAGCAGCGAGTCCGGTAATCACATCGGATACGCGTGCCGCTCCGGTTTGTACATCGTCAATACCGGATAGAACGAGCGAGATACGCGAGATAATCCCATCGACCGATTCGCGAATTTCTTCAAACGAATGACGAGTATCCTGCATCGATGACTGTTGATGCTGATTCGTTTCACGGAAGGAGGTCAGCACCTCAGAGCTTTGTTTGCCTGCTTCTTGCAGTTCCACCAGCAGACGGTTAATATCTTCTGCCGAACGAGCGGATTGATCGGCCAGCTTCTGTACTTCACTGGCCACAACGGCGAATCCGCGTCCATGCTCTCCTGCACGAGCTGCTTCAATGGAAGCATTAAGGGAAAGCAGGTTCGTTTGGCTGCTAATATCGCGAATCGCTTTGGTGATGGTCGCAATCTCATCCAGCTTTTGAATAAGCAGTGTATTGGATGCTTCGACGCGATGGGTTGCCTGTTGGCTGGATTCAGCCAGTCCGCTTTGACGGGAAATGGCATCGGTGCCGCGTGTCATCGCAGCATTCACCTGATCGATCATGCCGGAGGCTTCGCCTGCACGGTGGGATACTTGTTCGAGTGAAGCAGTCATATCGGACACCAGCTCCGCGCCACCTTGAATCGATTCGGCTTGCTCATTGGCACCGCGGGCGATTTCTTCGATAACCGTGGAAATCTGGCGTGCGATATCGCCGGAATTGGCGGCATGCTTGTACATCTCGCGTGAAGCACCGTTGACGTTAAGTGCGGAATGAGAAACCGTTTGAATCAGATTACGCAGTGAGGCAGACATCGTATTAAATGCGGTGCCTAGCTGAGCAATTTCATCTTTGCCACGCACATTGGCCTGTACGGTCAGATCCCCCTCAGCCAGCCGCTGTGCATTTTGCTTGAGCTGTACGAGCGGTTTAACGATACGAGATGCGATGAGCGCTGCCAGCACGATGCAGATGACAGTCAGGGCAATAATAATCAGTGCGATATTGTTACGCAGGGAAACATAATCTGCGAAAGCATATTTCTCGGAAATGGAGGTCGCGATAATCCAACCTGTATCCGGTAGTTTCTGATAGTACATTAATTGTGGATCGCCTTTGTAGCTATAGCTAACCATGCCGGAATCGTTAGACAGCATAGAAGGCGCGATAGCGCTGTAATCAGCTTGCTCGGCGAGTGATTTACTAACTACTTTTTCGTCTGGATGAGCGAGTACAGTTCCTTTTTGATCAAGCAGCAGGGTGAAGCCACCCGGTGTTTTGATCTGGTTGATGTAGTCGGTAATGGTGGACAGATAGATATCCTCCGCCAGAATACCAGCAAAATCACCATTTTCATCTTTCAATGGCATGGTGATTGGAACCGAATACTTTTTACTGATCATATCTATATAAGGCTCGTTAACTGCTAGCTTGTTGGCTGCTTTGCCGCTTACGTACCATGGACGTACACGCAGATCGTAACCAGCATCGGGAACCCAGCCGCTGCCATCGACCATTTTGTTGTTTTCCAGACCCATATATAAGTCGGAAATATTACCGTTATTGAATTCGCTCTTGTAGACGGATAGTTGCTTGACCGTTACTTCGTCAAGCGGGATATTTTCCTGAATAAATGTTCCCATCGTTTCGAGTACTTTTTTATTCGTGTTAATCCAGCCTTGCGTTTGACTCACTGCCGTTTTAACCGTACTTTGTAGCTCATTATTAACCGATTGTGTAGCTTCGCCTTTAATCGCGTATAATGCGACTCCCCCTACAGGCACTGCAATCAATATAACCGCACAAACGACCAGCAAAATGAGTTTGATCTTTAACGACATCATGATCCCCTGCTTTCTATCATGGACTATGGTACTGATCATGTCTGGTTATGTGGGTCTCGGTATCAGCTTTAAATTTATATCGTCTAAAATTGCTAAATTGTTAACTGTGTTTGAATCCATGTAAAGGATTATTTACCAATTTTAGTTTGTTTTTTATTTGTGCGGAGAGGCTATTATACAGGCTGTGCGTTGATAGGTGAGAAGTTGTATAGGTAATAAAAAAATAACGAGAGGGGAAAATACGTAGCACCAAAGATACATAATAAGGATAGCTCGTGTAGTAGGAAATCGTAGAACAAGCTCTTAGGAAATAACGTTATCGTTGATTGAGGTGTGATTCTAATTATGGATAGATAGCATCGTATAAGTATAAAAATACAACCAATACGGCTAAACAGATGAAGTAAAGCCGTATTGGTGATTGGAGAGCAATACATTATGCGGAGCGGCGAGTCGTTGTAGCATTCGCTGCGTGATCATCGGAAGGGGAAGCAGGAATAGCAGTATGAGTTGCGGCTGCATCAGCAGCAGTGCCGTCTACTTTGAATTGGCTCATTTCTTGCAGCAGTACGTCTGCGCTGACGGTGAGATTTTTGGATGAATCGGAAATGCTAACGATGGACTCGGATTGCTCCATAGTCGAGGAAGCCGCCTGCTCGGTTGCCGCTGCGCTTTCTTCGGCTACGGCAGCGAGTCCAGTGATCACATCGGATACGCGTGCCGCTCCGGTTTGTACATCGTCAATACCGGATAGAACGAGCGAGATACGCGAGATAATACCATCGACCGATTCGCGAATTTCTTCAAATGAATGACGAGTATCCTGCATGGACGACTGTTGATGCTGATTCGTTTCACGGAAGGAGGTCAGCACCTCGGAGCTTTGTTTGCCTGCTTCTTGCAGTTCCACCAGCAGACGGTTAATATCTTCTGCCGAACGAGCGGATTGATCAGCCAGCTTCTGTACTTCGCTGGCCACAACGGCGAATCCGCGTCCATGCTCTCCTGCACGAGCGGCTTCAATGGAGGCATTAAGGGAAAGCAGGTTCGTTTGGCTGCTAATATCGCGAATCGCTTTGGTAATCGTCGCAATCTCATCCAGCTTTTGAATGAGCAGTGTATTGGATGCTTCGACGCGATGGGTTGCCTGTTGGCTGGATTCAGCCAGTCCGCTTTGACGGGAAATGGCATCGGTGCCGCGTGTCATCGCAGCATTCACCTGATCGATCATACCGGAGGCTTCGCCTGCACGGTGGGATACTTGTTCGAGTGAAGCAGTCATATCGGACACCAGCTCCGCGCCACCTTGAATCGATTCGGCTTGCTCATTGGCACCGCGGGCGATTTCTTCGATAACCGTAGAAATCTGGCGTGCAATATCCCCCGAGTTCCCAGCATGCTTATACATTTCACGCGAAGCGTCGTTAACATTAGTCGCTGAATGGGAAACCGTTAAGATCAGGTTTCGCAGCGAGGCAGACATCGTATTAAATGCGGTGCCGAGCTGAGCAATTTCGTCTTTACCACGTACATTGGCCTGTACGGTCAGATCCCCCTCAGCCAGCCGCTGTGCATTTTGCTTGAGCTGTACGAGCGGTTTAACGATACGAGACGCGATGAGCGCTGCCAGCACAATACAGATGACAGTCAGGGCAATAATAATCAGTGCGATATTGTTACGCAGGGAAACATAGTCTGCGAAAGCATACTTTTCGGAAATAGAGGTCGCGATAGTCCAACCGCTGTTAGGAAGCTTTTGAAAATAAAGTAATTGTGGATCACCATTATAGGTGTATGTTAATTGACCGGAATCATTGGCAAGGATGCTGGCAGCGATACTGCTATAATCCTTTTGCTCGCCAAGAGGTTTGTTGACGAGTTTGGTATTGGAGTGGGCGAGAATCGTTCCTTTGTTATCAAGCAGAAAGCTGAAGCCGCCGGGCGTTTTAATCTGGTTAATGTATTTGGTAATGGTGGACAGGTGGATATCTTCTCCCAGAATACCGGCGAAGTTACCATTCTCGTCTTTCATTGGCATTGTGATCGGAACGGAGTATTGATTGGTGCTTGGATCAAGGTAAGGATCATTAATAGTCAATTTATTAGCCGCTTTACCGCTAATATACCAGGGACGTTGAAACAGATCATAGCCAGCATAAGGGACCCAGCCACTACCATCGATCAGGCGCTTTCCTTTTTCCAGGCCCATGTACAGGTCGGAAATGTTACCGCCATTGAATTCACTTTTGTATACAGAAAGCTGTTTCGTTGTGACTTGGTCCAATGGGATATTATCTTGAATGTAGCTTCCCATCGTTTCGATCACTTTCTGGTTGGTGTTTATCCAGCCCTGAGTCTGGCTGACAGCAGTTTGTACCGTACTTTTTAGTTCGTTATTGACCGACTGAGTTGCCTCACTTTTGATCGTATATAGAGCGACTCCACCCACAGGCACCGCAATCAGAATCACTGCACAGACTACGAGTAAAATGAGTTTGATTTTTAATGACATCATGAATCCCTACTTTCTGTTGTCGGCTAAGTTGCTGATTATGTCTGTGTATGAGGAGGTCGGTATCAGCTTGATTTTTATATCGTCACAAATCGATAATTTATTAACTTTTCGACAGAATCATGAACAAAATTTACAATTTATTATTTTTTTACAATTAATATGTAATTTGAAAATAATACATACATTAACTACATCAAAAAAGACTTTCCCCATCGGAGAAAGTCTTTTGCTTCTATAAACTATGATATTGGTCGTATACTGCTCTATTACAGCTTCAGCATCTCGTCGATCTTCTCACCATTCAGCAGGCTACCCACATAGAAGGCACCAAATTCGCCAAAGCGTGCGCTTGCTTCATCAAAGCGCATTTCATAAACGAGCTTTTTGAATTGCAGTGCATCATCCGAGAACAAGGTAACGCCCCATTCCCAGTCATCCAGACCGACCGAGCCGGTAATGATCTGCTTTACCTTACCTGCGTAGCTACGTCCGATCAGACCGTGGCTGCGAATCATTTCGCGGCGTTCTTCCATCGGCAGCATATACCAGTTGTCGGACAGATTACGCGTTTTGTTCATCGGGTAGAAGCACACATAGCGCGAGCCTGGCAGAGCAGGCTTCAGGCGTGCAACCACATGCGGATTTTGCATCGGGTCTTCGTCGCTATTGCCAGCCATATAGCTGCTCAGTTCTACAACACTAACATAGGAATACGCTTTTTGCGTGAAGCGAGCAAAGGTCGTTTTATTAAATTCCACTTCGATCGCGTTCAAGTCCTCCAGCGTCTCACGGAAATGCATCATCACAAAGTCAGCTTTTTGTCCGACAATACTATAGGTAGCGGTGCTGCCTGTTCCAGCTTCGCTCACGCTGTTCCATTCGTCCAGCAGGGCGTTCAAATCTTCCAGAGCTCCAGCCCGTTCTTCGTCATCGGCTGCTTTCCAGGCCGTCCAGTCAATGGTACGGAAGTCATGCAGGGCATACCAGCCCTCCAGTGTAGCTACTGCTTCGTTCATAATTATGGATCACTCCTGTACGTAATATAGGTACTATAGATATCCGGCAAGCCGGAGTCCTGCGTGTATCTGTTAAAAATCATGCTCAGCCATTATCGGCAATATTGCAGTATAAAACCGAGAATATCCAGAACAATACTATAAATTCTGACTTTTTCATTGTACCGCAAGCCACGATGCACGGCAATTGACTTCACACTCTGTTCATGGTTGCTTCATATCCTCAATAAATGTGATTCCTGCATGCCAGACATCATGAGGCATTGGCGATCACCGGAGAAGAGCGCTGGATAAATCAAATAAAAAAATGGGTGATCTGGCGTAAGGCGGCAAATGATAGATGCTCAGCAAGTGAAGGGCAGATTGTAGCGGAAATTTGGGCTTCTTTTCTCGCTTGAAAAAGATCGATTTGTGGTAGAATAGAATTCCGTATATTGGGCGCAAACAAAAAAGGGGGCGGATTATGCGCATCAAAAATTTGCTTCATTTTACAGAAAATCATCGCTACTGCGTATACCGCGAGTTTGGACTGGGTCATCTCGACGAACGGATGCTGAGTCTTGTATACCAGCCGCTGACCGGAGCGTTTGCCATCAGTTTGTATCGGTTGTTGTGTGAGCAGGTCGATGCACGTCGTGTAGGCTATTCTCCTGTAGAGCAGCAGCGCAGTCTGTTTCTTACGCTCGGTCTGGAGCCGGGTGAACGCGGACGTAAGCAACTGATGGAGCAGGCATCGCTGCTTGAAGCGGTCGGTCTGCTACAGACAAGTCGTGTCTATTTCCCGGAGCAGGATGATTATATATATGAATATGAGTTGCAGGCGCCATTGTCGCCGGGCGAGTTTTTCCGGACACAGCATTTGACGCTGCTGCTACGTGATAAAGTCGGTAAGTTTGCGGTGCTATCGCTGCGTGAGCAATTTTTTGCACCGCAGCCGGAGGAATGGGAGCATCCATCTGTACAACGGGAAAATATTTCGCAGCCGTTTTATGATATTTTCGAGCTGAATACGCATGTGATCGACTATGAGCTCGAGCAGGCGCTGACGGAAGTGAGCGCACAGCCGCGTGCTCGTCAGCCGAAGGTGAGCGAGGAGGATCTGATCAACTACGCAGATATTATCCGCTACTTCCCGCGCGGCTCGCGTAATCGTCCATATGTCGAGAAACTGCGCTTTCAGCCAGAACAGATGAACATACTCAGCTATATTGCGTACAAGTATAAGCTGGACATTCAGGATATTTGCCGTATGCTGGATGAGGATGGTGTGTTCACTGCCAGTGGTGAACTGGCGGAGGAAGAGATTCAGCGCCGTGCCAATTTGCAGTTCCGTCAGGGCAAGAAGCGTACAGAGGAACGACAGATTTATGAGGCAAAGGTCGTCTCGCTTCGCAAGCAGCAGGAGGCAGAGCATGGAGCTGCCGAGACAGCAGAAGCTAAAACGGATGAACCATCCGATACACCGGTCGAGCATGCGGTGGAGATGGAATTCTTCCTTGATGTGCCGCGTCAGTTTACCGGCAAATGCGATACAAGCCAGTACAATATGATGCTGCGCAATCAGCCGTACACACGGGTATTAGAAATGTTCTATCCGGGCAGTGTGCCAAACAGTATTCATGATATTTTCGAGCATATCGATATTAATTATAAGCTGCCTGAAGAAGTAATGAATGTGCTGATCCATTACTTGCTAGCGGTGAAAATGTCCCAGCCGGGCGAACGTCTGAGTAGCAAGTTTGTCGACTGGATTGTGACGAATATGCTTAACCAGCAGGTGACGACGTACGAAAAGGCAGTTCGCTATGTGCGTGAGCAGCAGAAGCTGGATCAGCAGCTAAGCGATCCGGCACAGGGACGTGCCGCAGCCGGTGCTGGCGGCAAGCGTGGCAACCGCACGTACAACCGTAATGCTCGTCCAAAGCCTGAAATTCCAATTGTCGAAAATACAAAAGGCAAAGCATCCGGCATTTCCGAGGACGAGCTGGCAGAAGTTATGCGATTGGCTGAACAACTGCAATCGGGTAAGCAAGGCTTATAGCTGTTCGAACGTACACGAATAGATAGAACACAATAATATAGAAGAAAAGAAATAGAAGAACAGAACGATAGACGTGATGGAATCAATTGTAGTATGGAATCAATTGTAGTTAAGGTATGTTCATTTGAGGAAGGGGCCAACCACCATGGAATCCATCGGTGATCTGCTGCGGCAGATGAAAAATTCCCGCTTTCGGGAACAATCGGATAAACTTGCCGCGCAGCTTCTGAGTGATCCGCTGGTGCTGGAACTGCGTAGCAAGCATCCCGAGCTAACGGATCGGGAGCTGATGACCAATCTGAGTAAGCTGTATCAATATATTGGCGATCGCCGCCACTGCGACAATTGTCCGGGTCTGGATCGCTGTCCGAATGATTTTCAAGGACATTATACGAACCTGGTCGTACAGCCATCGGAAGAAGGCACACGACTGCATGAACGCAAAACACCATGTCAGAAGCAGCTTGTCAGACAGCATGAGCTGCAAGTACGTGAGCGCATCCAGAGCTTTTATGTGGATGATCGTGCGCTGAATGAAGGCTATAATGCGGTCGAGATCGTATCGAAGGATATGGAGCGTGTACCGGCGGTTAAGCAAATTTTCAATTATATCAATCAGGTGAAGCAAGATGGTCTGACCGCTAAGGGTCTGTACCTGGTCGGACATTTTGGTACGGGCAAAACATTTCTCATGTCGTATATGCTGCACGAGCTTGCCAAGGTAGGCTATACTGGCGTGATCGTGTACATGCCTGAATTTGTCGAGGATCTGAAGTCGATGCTACAGGACAACAACCGTCTTAAGCAGACGATTGAAATGATGAAAAATACCGACCTGCTCGTATTTGATGATATTGGTGCAGAGAATCTTAATCCGTGGGTGCGTGATCATGTGCTCGGTGCCATTTTAAATTACCGAATGGAGCGGAAGCCAACCTTTTATACGTCCAATTATTCCATGGACGCCCTGCTACAGCATTTGAGCTTTACGAACAAGGACGGAGAGGAACGATACAAAGGAGAGCGTCTGCTCAACCGAATCGCTCCATTTGTCGATGTGGTCAGTGTTAGTGGAGAAAATAAGCGCGGCGGTATGGAGGGCATCTGAACGTATCGGATTGGCATAGGATAAGCGTGGGACTGAATCGATGTGTGTACAGCGAAATGCCAGCGATTCCTATGCGCAGTAACGAACCAGCAACAGCATAACATCGTCAATAATGAGTTTCTGATGAAGAATATTCCTTTTTCAAAAGAAATGATTATAATAGAAAAAGACAGGGATTGATTCCAAAACGGAAAATACTTACTAAATTAAAGTTAGGTATTAAAAATTCGTACTTGCTGTTTCGGAATTCGCTCTTCTGTGTTATAATAAGGTTGTACTGACCTGATTCGTTGTTTAAATAATGAAGTATTCAAATAAATGTATCTGAGGAGGCTATTTCCATGGCAATCGTTAATGTATCTGATCAAACGTTCGCAAATGAAGTAGAAGGACAAGGCACTGTACTGGTAGACTTCTGGGCACCTTGGTGCGGCCCTTGTAAAATGCTTGCTCCAATCCTGGACGAGCTGGCAACTGAAGTTGGCGACAGCGTAAAAATCGCTAAAGTCAACGTAGACGAAAACCCTGAATCGGCTTCCCGTTTCGGCGTTATGAGTATCCCTACAATGATCTTCTTCAAAGACGGTCAACCAGTGGATAAAGTGGTAGGTCTGAACTCGAAAGACTCCCTGAAATCCATCCTGGCAAAACACGAATAATTACCAGCTCTACTATACAGTTTGTCGCATAGCTTGCAAAAGACAATGTGACAGATCATCGAAACCTCCGGCATTTTGCCGGGGGTTTTTGTTATGATTACGGCAGGGTAATGGATTCGGAGGGGGAATTTGTTTTATAATAGAACATATGTTGCCTTTTACAAGTAGAGGGTGACAATATCGAAAGGAGAGCGCCATGGACTCGCATATCGAAACGATCCGGGAGCAGGAGCAGGCAATGGATAATATTCGTAATAAGCTCGCATTGCTGCCTGATCTGCCCGGCTGCTATCTGATGAAGAACCGAGAAGGAACGATTATTTATGTCGGTAAAGCGAAAATACTCAAAAACCGCGTGCGTTCTTACTTTTCTGGCAGTCATGATGGCAAAACCCAGCGATTGGTCGCGGATATCCGCGATTTTGAATATATTGTAACTGGAAGTAATATGGAAGCCCTCATTTTGGAGTGTAATCTGATCAAAACACATCAGCCGAAGTATAATGTGCTGCTGAAGGATGATAAGACGTTTCCTTATATTAAAATTACAAACGAAGAGCATCCACGGCTGGAAGTGACGCGGCGTGTGTTGAAGGATAAGGCGAAATATTTTGGCCCATATCCGAATGCCTTTGCGGCGCAGCAAACGAAAAAGCTGCTCGATCGCATGTATCCGCTGCGTAAATGTAAAGTGATGCCGAAGGAGGTCTGCCTGTATTACCATATGGGACAGTGCCTTGCACCTTGTGAATATGAGGTGCCGGAGAAGTCTTATGAAGATATCCGGCAGGAAATCACTCGCTTTTTGAGCGGTGGTCATGAGGAGATCAAGAAGGATCTGCAGCGTAAAATGGAAGAAGCGGCAGAGGATCTGTATTTTGAACGTGCGAAGGAGCTGCGCGATCAGATTCGTCATATTGATGCGCTAATGGAAAAGCAGAAGATTACGATGGCGGATGCGAAGGATCGCGATATTTTCGGCTTTGCAGTGGATAAGGGCTGGATGTGTGTGCAGATTCTGTATGTGCGTCAGGGTAAAATGATCGAGCGCCATGCATCGGTATTTCCGTTTTATGGAGAGCCTTACAATGACTTTATGTCGTATGTAACGCAGTATTATAGTGAGAATCCGGCAATGCCGCAGGAGATTATGCTGCCTGCGGAGGAAACGATCGCCCGGCTGGATAGCGCTAGCGAAGAAGCATTGTCCGCTGCCGAGCTGGAAGGACTGAATGGTCCGGATGTGGACGGTAATGATGATGAAGCCGGTGCCGCCGAGGCAAGTGAGATGGTAAGTCAGGTGGCTGAAGCCAGCGCGACCTATGAGGCTGCTGCTTCGGCTGAAAGCTCCAACGATATTGCAACACGTATTCGTTTGCAGCGTGTGAATGCAGAGCAACTGGCTGCGGCAGATGCAGAGGATGAAGAAGCTCAGCCATCCGATGAGAACGTGAATGAAACAAGCCCGGCGAGTGCCAGCGCAGATGGAGCTACCGAGTCCAAAGAAACGCTGGATGCGGTCAGCAGTGCGGCATTACTGCAACAGTGGCTGAGCGTGAAGGTGCATATTCCACGTCGCGGCTTGAAGCGCCAGCTCGTAACGATGGCACAGGACAATGCACGCGTATCACTGGATGAGAAGTTCCGCTTGATTGAACGTGATGAGGAGCGCACATCGAAGGCTGCTGAAAATCTCGGTCAGGCGATCGGTCTGCAAAACCTGAGTCGTGTTGAAGCATTCGATAACTCCAACATTCAAGGCTCCAATCCGGTATCCGCGATGGTTGTGTTTGTCGATGGCAAGCCTGCGCGTAAGGAATATCGTAAATATAAAGTTCGTACTGTGACAGGTGCCGATGATTATGGCACGATGCGCGAGGTTATTCGTCGCCGATATGAACGTGTGCTGAAGGAAAATCTGGACATGCCGGACCTGATCGTCGTCGATGGCGGTAAAGGTCAGATTTCAGCGGCGATCGATGTACTGGAAAATGAACTCGGTCTGTACATTCCGGTTTGTGGTCTGGTGAAGGATGCGAAGCACCGTACCGCACAGCTTATGATCGGTGATCCACCGGAGCCGGTGCGACTCGCACGGGATAGCCAGGAATTTTATTTGCTGCAACGGATTCAGGATGAAGTGCACCGATTTGCGATTACATTTCACCGTGAGCAACGTGCCAAGTCGATGGTGGTGTCCCAGTTGGACAGCATTCCGGGAATTGGCGAAAAACGTCGCAAGCAGTTGCTCAAGCATTTTGGCTCTGTGAAGAAAATTCGTGAAGCGAGTGTAGAGGATTTCCGTCCTTTGTCGATTGGAGATAAGCTGGCGCGGACGATTCTGGATGCGTTACGCGAGGAATAGATGCGGTTCGTGTGAGCGAATTAATCTGTGAGCGAAGCAATCTGTGAGTGAATCGATCTATGAGTGAATCAATCGAGGCATGATTGCAATAAATAAGGTGAATAGTCATCCAAACAACAAAAAATACAAGCAACCACATAAGTGTAGATATGAAAATAAGCGTAGATATGAAAAAAACGAAGCCGCTGTATAAGGGCTTCGTTTTTTTACTATGTCAGGGTAAGAGAGCGGGTAGCTTCCCTCCGCATGGCAGTATGACTTAATCTTGCGAATCGTTCTTTTTAAAAGGCTGATTCTCATCAGACGGACTTGATTCGTTCTTATCCAAATTACGATCTGTGCCTGTGCTCGTATTTGTATCTGTCTGATGCGCCGCTTGCTCATGCTTCCATGTAGTATCGTTTTGAGCAGTCGTTTGTTCGGTTGAGCTTTGAGTTGTATCTTTGTTCAAATTCACTGTTGATTGCGGCACCGTATTGGACGTCTCTGTATCCCTTGATGAAGCAGACAGTCCTGTATCCTGCTGGGGTGCATGTATACCCTGGGCAGGCGACTGCGCCGAATCGTTGTACATATGGAAACGCCGTGGATCGTTAGGCAATTGTTTAGACGGTTGACCCGGATAAGGCGGCTGTACGGGCGGCTGCTGTGACATCGGATAGTAGCCTGAGAATGGTGGTGCTCCATGCTCACCCATTGGCTGCATATACGGCTGCTGCGGTGCAGGCGGTACATAAGGCGGGTACGCGTTCGCTACCCCTTTATCGCGTGTATAACGATAGATGGCATAAGCGATAACTGCTGGCAGAATGATGTACACGATACCGAGCAGAATATTTCCCCAGCCACCTACCGACATCAGACTGAGCGACATTAGAATGGTATCGAACATGACGTGTGCAAACACCGCGGCTATAAAGCCATACCGGATAAATACAAAGCTGAACAGCAAGCCGATAATGAGCAGC
This sequence comes from Paenibacillus sp., assembly GCA_039595515.1. Lineage (GTDB taxonomy): Bacteria > Bacillota > Bacilli > Paenibacillales > Paenibacillaceae > Saccharibacillus. Next base: position 14,936 of record JBCNLJ010000086.1, read on the forward strand.
TCGATCGGACGGGAGTACACCGGATAGATCGGATACAGTGTATGACCGAGCGCCCAGATGATCGATGTGATCGCTGCGGCTGCAAATGTATTACGTAGCAGCTTTTTCAGCATAACAATACCGAACAGACGGTACACGCCTTCCTCACCAATTCCTGCCATCCAGGCAAGCAGTGGGAATAGAGCAGGCACGACCATATTGTACGGTGAGCTGGAATCATCACTGGAAGAGAACACACCGAACGCTGGCTCCAGAATCAGATAGATGATCGATTGTACACCGAGTAAAATGATCGCGTATAAATAACCGACGGCTGCGCTATGCAGCACATATTTACCATAGCCAATCTCACGCGAGCGAGGCCACATGTTCAGACCGCGTTCGCGCCACAGGCCATCCCCGCCGACGAGCGAGAAGTACAGCAGCACAGCCATCATGACATTAAGCACAAGCTGTAAAGCAATAAGGAACAGGAGAGTGAGCTGACCGGACCAGCCCGAATGTCCATATTCACGTTCCAGATAAGGCCACATATTGAATACACTGATCATGGATACGGCGGTGTATACGCAGGTCAGTATAATTCCTCTTTTGAATGAAGTATGCTTGCGCTTCAATGAAGCAAATACGATCGCGAGCACGCCCAGAACGAGTGTGAACAGACCGTATCCGAGGAAGGTGAGCCAGGTTGCCAGCGTAGTCTGAGATTTAATATAGCTTGTATAGCTCGCTGGTGGTGTGATGTCAGGTACAATTGAAGCCACCTCATCATTGTTAAAGGTGACCTGAAGATGCAATGTCGATTCGCCTAGCTTGGCGTCCGGAACCAGATAGTCCAGTCCGGTTTCGATATCGGTCGTTTGTAGCTTGAGCTTGGATGAATCATAACCAAGCTTTTGCAACAGCGGAAGGGCTAGCTTCTCTTTATCTGCCAATGAGAGTGATCCGTCATTGGATTGCAGATCGGTAGCACTGCTGGAGGACATCGAGTTCAAGCTATTATCGATGGCATGGATACGAAATCCAAGCACATTGCCACTATTCATATGTACATCCATATCTACAGAATATTTATAGCTTTGATAATGAACTCGAAATACATCATAAGGAGCCCATTTCTCGACATTGCGTGTATATTCGGTATTTAGCTTTTCACGCGCAATGTAGCCACTTAGTTCTGCATTCGTCACATACGTGATCGTTGGATCCCCAAGTTCTGACCGATCCTTTTCATCAATCGGCAGGCTAGCTTTGAATGTATTGGCGCTCTGGATAGCTTGTGCCTCTGTAATGGATGCGGTTTGCTGGGCTTCCAGTGTATCCGAGGCAGTGATCGGAAATACCTGCGTGAACAGGAATACGAGCAGCGCAATCACTGTGAGAATACCGAGCCATTTATAATTGGGTTTAAGTTGTACAGGTTGGCCTACAGGATTCATGACTTCCTCCCTATCTTCTATAATAATGTGCTGGTATGAACCAGATATTGATATTGCAAGTGTAACGTAATCATACAGGGTTTGCAAAAGACAGCAAGGCCATAGAACAGGCTCCGAATGCCGCTGTTTATTGTCGTTATTATTATCTAGCACAGCTCTCGATATCGGTACATAAGGTACCAACGGAGACAGCCATCCATAGCCCATACGTTAACTTTACATTAAACGATTCCTGCCGCTTGCTAATCAAGCCTAAAGCTATTTAATCAAGCTTAAAGCTATTGTCGCTATGAGAAGGCCACTGCTCATTTTCCAGCACCGGCGGATTGTCCTCCACCCGGATATTTGCATCACGAATCATCGGCTTGCGGCTTTTGAAGCCCGCGGTCGTATCAGCGATCCATTGTCGTGCAGCCGTACCCAGATCAGCCGCTTCATTATAAATGAGACAGGTGGTGCGGCGCGTCTGCTCCAGCTCGGGGATATGCAGTGATACCAGCTCATTGCTCGACAGTAGCTGTTCTCCGATATAAGAGCGCGGCAGCAAGGCAGCCGCCATACAGATCGGTAGCAAGCGCACAATCGCTTCAAAGGAATCAATCTCCATCCGCAGATCAGGCATGACCATATAACGGTGAAACACATCATCGATCAGCTTGCGATACCAGGTGCCTTTGGAAAACATAATCATCGGCAAGCCTTGAAGCTGCTGCATGCCGGGCTGCTTTTTCTCGGCTAACGGATGTGCTTTGGGCACGACCAGCTCCAGATGGTCATCAAATAACGGAACGCATACAAGGCCGGATTCATGGATCGATGAAGCGACAATGCCGATATCGGCTTTTTTGTCACGAATGTCATTGACAATCTCATGCGTCTTGCCTGTGATAAGCTTCACCTCGGCGTACGGATGCTTCTCGGTAAAGCTACGGACGAGCGGCGGCATCGTCGTCTGGAGTGTCGTTAGGCTGGCGCCAAACGTGACCGTTGTTTGCTCCTCGGATTTGTAGCGGTTCAAACTTTGCAAAAAGCGTAGCTGCTGCTGACGCTGCTCCAGCGCAAACGTATAGGTCAGTCTGCCGATGGCGGTCAGCTCCAGCCGTTTGCCATTCCGATTAAAGAGCGCAACTCCAAGCTGTTCTTCCAGTTTAGCAATTTTGCGAGATAAGGCAGGCTGGGATAGATTAAGCAAACGGGAGGCTTGATTCAAGCTGGACTGCTCTACAACGACAGCAAACACATCGAGATCTTCGATCATCAGATGAAAAGCTCCTCTCTTATGCAAAAAAGTTATAACAATTAATAATTATATTGCAATTCCATTATAAGACAATTTAGAGTAACATAAAAAGTGACACAACTTGTTCACAACCGGTGTTCTGTGACGATCCTTCAAACGAAGTGCGCACAACACGCAACATACTGCGATTCCTGGCAGGCATGAACAGGTTGCAATGCTACGGAAGATGGGGAACTTCCTACGCATGAATGAGCGGAGGTCCGAATGTTCTGTTCATTCAAGTTTAGGCAGCATTATCAATGCTTGTCACAATGAAAACGCTCTTATTATGAAAGGGGAACGTCATTCATGAAAGGCTTCTACGCCAGAAGGCTGCACTCGTTGCTCGGGATCATTCCACTTGGTCTGTTCTTCATTGAGCACATGATCACCAACTTTTCCGCTTATGAAGGAGGAAAGGAATCATTTGACCAGGGCGTGGCCTTTTTGAACGGTCTGCCGCTCGTGCTGTTTCTGGAGATTGTCTTTATCTTCCTGCCGTTACTGTACCACGGCATCTATGGTCTGTATATCGCATACCAGGCCAAACCGAACAACAACCACTTTGGAAATGAGCGCAACTGGCGTTATACGCTACAGCGTGTAACCGGTGTGATCACATTTATCTATGTAGCCTGGCACGTATATGATACGCGCTTCCAGGTAGCACTCGGTAATGTCACACACGAACAGCTCGGTGGCATCATGCACAATATTATGACCAATCCAGCTACATTTGTACTGTACGCGATTGGTGTTGTATCGGCGTCCTTCCACTTCTCTAACGGACTCTGGTCCTTCCTCGTTACATGGGGAATCACAGTTGGTCCGCGCGCGCAGCGTGTGTCCAGCTACATTTGCATGACGATCTTCGTGGTCGTAGCCGTAATGTTTATTCTGTCCATGGTAGCCTTCCGTAATGTGGAGTTCCAGGACCCGACTGTTGCATTTGAAAGTATTCGTGCGCTGGTAGCATAAATTCGCGGTGTGGCAGCCTTTATGATCCGTCTAACGGATGTGAAGTTGTCCCCGGAGCAAGCAGGTTAAAGGGGAGGGTAATTTCTTATGGCAACATCCAATATTATTATTGTGGGCGGCGGTCTGGCTGGTCTGATGGCTACGGTCAAGGCAGCAGAGGCTGGCGTACACGTTCATCTATTCTCACTCGTACCCGTGAAGCGCTCGCACTCCGTATGTGCGCAGGGCGGCATCAACGGTGCGGTTAATACAAAAGGGGAAGGCGACTCGCCGTGGCTGCATTTTGACGATACAGTCTATGGCGGTGACTTCCTTGCCAATCAGCCGCCAGTTAAGGCGATGTGTGATGCGGCACCAGGAATCATTCACCTGATGGACCGGATGGGTGTTATGTTCAACCGTACACCTGAAGGTCTGCTCGACTTCCGTCGTTTCGGCGGTACGAAGCATCACCGTACAGCATTTGCCGGTGCAACGACCGGACAACAGTTGTTGTACGCACTTGATGAGCAAGCACGCCGCTGGGAAACAGCAGGTCTCGTGACCAAATACGAGAACTGGGAATTCCTCGGTGCGGTGCTGGACGATGAAGGCGTTTGTCGCGGTGTCACTGCGCAAAACCTGCGTTCGATGGAAATTGCCAGCTTTGCTGCTGATGCGGTTATTCTGGCGAGTGGTGGCCCTGGTATCATTTTCGGTAAAACGACCAACTCGGTTATCAATACCGGTACAGCGGCAAGTGCGGTGTATCAGCAAGGCGTGAACTACGCGAACGGCGAGTTCATTCAGATTCACCCGACAGCGATTCCAGGCGATGATAAGCTGCGTCTGATGTCGGAGTCGGCGCGTGGTGAAGGTGGACGTATCTGGACGTACAAAGACGGTAAGCCCTGGTACTTCCTCGAAGAAAAATATCCGGCGTACGGTAACCTCGTACCTCGTGATATCGCAACTCGCGAAATCTTCGACGTGTGCGTCAATCAGAAGCTTGGCGTTAACGCTGAAAATATGGTCTATCTCGATCTGTCTCATAAAGACCCGAAAGAGCTGGACGTCAAACTGGGAGGTATCATTGAAATCTATGAAAAATTCATGGGTGACGATCCGCGCAAAATCCCGATGAAAATCTTCCCAGCGGTTCACTATTCAATGGGCGGCATGTGGGTTGATTACAACCAGATGACCAATATTCCGGGTCTGTTCGCAGCCGGTGAGTGTGAGTACCAGTATCACGGTGCAAACCGTCTGGGCGCGAACTCTCTGCTGTCAGCTATCTACGGTGGTATGGTAGCGGGTCCGAAGGCTGTTGAATATGTAAAAGGTCTGAAAAAGTCTGCTGCGGATTTGCCACAATCGGTATTCGATCAATCGCGTAAGCAGCATGAAGAGAAATACGAGCGTCTGCTCGGTATGGATGGCAGCGAAAACGCCTATGTGATCCACCGTGAGCTGGGCGAATGGATGACCGACAATATGACGGTTGTTCGTTACAACGACAAGCTGCAAGCAACGATTAACAAAATTAAGGAATTGAAGCAGCGCTATACGAAAATTGACGTGAATGATGCTTCCCGCTGGAACAACCAGGGTGTCGCATTCACCCGTCAATTGTGGAATATGCTGGAGCTTGCCGAAGCGATGACGCTGGGCGCGCTGATGCGTGATGAGAGTCGTGGTGCGCATTACAAACCAGACTTCCCGGATCGTAATGATGAGGACTTCCTGAAAACGACGATCGCATCCTGGACAGCAGACGGTCCAAAAATCTCGTACGATGAAGTGGATGTATCGCTGATCCCGCCGCGTATCCGTGACTACTCCAAAAGCTGATTAAGCCACGTTATACGAATTTCTTATCACATTCATGGTCTGATTTAGCGATGGACGTTATAAATACCGGATTTAACGCAAAGAATTTTTGCAAAGTTACAGATGTAGGGGTCGGGTTATCATTCAAGGGTAACCTGACTTTTCACTCGGTTGGTATTCACGTAAGCATTTAGCCTATGAAATGAAGGGGGCATTACCATGGCGGAAGCAGTTTCAACCGGAAGTCCGGCCGTACAGCAGACAGCCAAGAAAGTGAAGTTTGTCATCACCCGTCAGGACAAGCCAGAAGGCCCATCCTATACAGAGGAATTTGAAATTCCGTATCGTCCGGGTATGAACGTGATCAGTGCATTGATGGAGATTCAGCGGAATCCGAGAAACAGCAGCGGTAAAGATACAGCGCCAGTATGCTGGGAATCGAACTGTCTGGAGGAAGTGTGCGGTGCCTGCTCGATGGTCATTAACGGTAAACCGCGTCAGGCTTGTTCTTCGCTTGTCGACAAGCTGGAGCAGCCGATCACCGTTGCACCGATGAAAACATTCCCGGTTGTGCGTGACCTGGTCATCGACCGAAGCCGTATGTTCAGTGCACTGAAAAAGGTCAAGGCATGGATTCCAATTGACGGTACGTACGATCTTGGTCCAGGTCCACGTATGGCAGAAACAAAGCGTCAATGGGCATATGAGCTGTCCAAATGTATGACATGTGGCGTATGTCTGGAAGCTTGTCCAAACGTGAACGAGAAAACGGACTTTATCGGTCCAGCACCGCTGTCTCAAGTACGTCTGTTCAACGCTCACCCTACAGGTGAAATGAACAAGGAAGAGCGTCTGGATGCGATTATGGGCGAAGGCGGCATTGAGGCTTGCGGTAACTCGCAAAACTGTGTGCGTTCGTGTCCGAAAGGCATTCCGCTCACAACATCGATTGCTGACCTGAACAAGGAAACGAATAAGCGTATGTTTAAGCGTTGGTTGAGTGTATAATCAAGATCAACCGGCAATATAGTGAATCGAGTATGGTTCGGTCCGTGTAGTATGCAGGGAACCATTTCGGCAAAGGCGGGTTGCGCATCGTAGATGCGGCCCGCTTTTTGTTATTTTGTATAAGCGTTTCACACCAAAGTCGCAACACATCATGGAGGAAGTTGTATGATTACGGAAAAACCAATTAGCTTTACGCAGCTTAAAACGGAATTTGCTGCACTCGGAATACAGCCAGGCATGAGCATCCTGCTGCATTCGTCGCTCAAAAGTATAGGCGGCTGGATTCCCGGCGGAGCGGAAACTGTTATTCTTGCGTTAGAGGATGTGCTGGGAACCGAAGGCACATTGATGATGCCGACACAAACGTCGCAGTTGACCGACCCGAAGTTATGGCGTTATCCACCTGCCGATCCGCGCTGGTGGGATCTAATTCGTGAAAGTATGCCCCCGTATGATCCTGATTTTACCGTGACGACAGGCATGGGCGCGATCGCAGAGACATTCCGCAAGCAGCGTGGTGTGCTGCGTAGTGAACATCCGCATGTATCGTTTGCCGTATGGGGAAAGCATGCCCGGGCATGGACGGAAGCTCATGAGCTGGATTATGGACTGGGGAACAGTTCGCCGCTGCAACATCTGTATGATGCCAACGGTTATGTGCTGATGCTCGGTACGGAATATGTAACGAATACTTCGATCCACCTGGCGGAATATCATGCCGAATGGAATGGCAAAAAGACGATTATGATGGATGCACCTGTCATGACGGACAAAGGCAAGCAATGGGTTCGTTTTCGCGATCTGAATTTTAATTCGGATGATTTTGATGATATCGGTGCTGATCTGGAAACAGATTGTCCGCATCTCGTTGTCAGCGGTAAAATCGGTAATGCCAGAGCACGATTGATATCACAGCCTGCACTGGTCGATTATGCATCAGGCTGGTTGGAAACGAATCGCTAAGGCTATATAAATAGAAACAGACCTGTTGCCGGGAGTGATCCTGTCGGCTGGAGGTATGGTCTGTGATGTGCGTTACATATGTCGGTATACAAATAGCGTATGACGAATACGCTATAGCCGCCCCCATCTACTCGTTACAGCACGATTCTACTTTTATTCGCCAAAGGAGGCATTTACTTATGATCTGGAGAGAAAGAGAACATTCCTTTATCATGATTCGTCAGCACGACCATGCCCGTGTATCCGGTGAATTTTCACGAAGCCTGCATGCAGGGCCAACCCGTGACC
>JBCNLJ010000087.1:0-22462 GCA_039595515.1 Paenibacillus sp.
CATGCGGCTATTGGCGGTTGGTCGCTCTACCGTAAGAGAAGCGGTTAAGATTCTGATGCATGCCGGATTTTTGGAGGTTCGTCAGGGGGATGGAACGTATATTAAGAAATCCTCAGCAGGACTTGAAGCGGTAAAGGCAACACTCATCCCCCAGAACTTTGAGCAGGTGCTTGAAGTGAGGCGTATGCTGGAATGCGAAGCTGTAGGACTTGCAGCTACCCGGCGTACAGAAGCCGATCTGCACCGAATGCGTACATTGCTGGATCAGCGCAATGAATATCTGGATACAGGCCGATACGCTGAATATGTGGCATCGGACATCGCTTTTCATATTGCGATTGTCGAATCCTGTCATAACGATGTGTTTACCGCTATGTATAGTGTTATTGCAGAGGGACTTCGTGAATTGCTCAGTCAGCTTATTCTCGATACGCAGAGCTATGAGGATAATACGGTTTATCACGAGGCGATTTATACCGCTATTCAGGCCAGAGATAGTGAAGCCGCCAGGCACTATACGATTCAAAACCTGGATGCAGTGACAGGTCGAAGCAGCAGTCAAGCTCATTCGCAGTAGTGGTGTCAGGGGACGATGCTCAATATAGAAGCATATCTATAGAGACAAACATCAGATGATATGCTGTCTGCCTATTAGCCGGTGAGCAGGATGTACAAATTATGGATAGGAGTGGATCACATGCAAGATACTCACGGGGAAGAGCAAGTGTTGACGGTAGGTATTGAGGAGAAGCTGTCGGTAGGAGCTAATATGACGTATGGATTACAGCATTTACTCGCATTAACAGGCATCTTCCTGTTTCCGGTATTGATCGGTCAGGCGCTCAAGCTTGATTCCAGTGTGATCGGTTATATGATTCAGGCGTGCTTTTTAACGACAGGTCTGGTTACGGTGCTGCAATCCGGTCGTATGTTAAGATTGCCGGTAGTGCAGGGACCGACAGCAGCCTTTTTTGTAGCTGTATTATCAGCAGGCGCCAGCGTAGGACTGGGAACCGCATTTGGATCGATGGCTGTAGCCGGCGTGATCTTCATGTTGCTGGCCATTCCGATTCGTCGCTTCGGTCTGATCGGCTACGTGAACAAATTCATTTCCCCACCGATTGTATATGGCACATTGCTTATTATTATCGGTGCACAGCTAGCAAGCATCGGACTCAAAAACTGGTTCGGCAGTGCTGGCATAGGTATTAACTTTATCGCTTCGCTGGTAACGGTGCTCTGTGTACTGGTATTTATGGTGGTTGGCGGAAATACAATTTTACGCCGTGGCGCATTGTTATGGGGGATTCTGATCGGAACTATTTTTTATTCGATCTTCGGCACGACGGACTTCTCGGCTGTAGCCTCGGCTAGCTGGTTTAGTCTGCCGAGCGTGTTTCCGTTTGGCTTCGGCGTGTCGATTCCGATTGTCATTTTGATGCTGCTGGCGTTTTTGCAGGCTTCGGCAGAAGCGGTGGGCATGTACACATTGTTGACCAAATGGGGCAAGCAGACGCTGAGCAATGATCGTGTCAATCGTGGCTTGTTCGGTGAATTTCTGGGCTGTACGCTGGGGGCAATCTTCGGTGGTCTCGGCACCACTTCATATCCAGAAAATATCGGTATCGTGCGTGTATCCGGCATTGGTAGTCGTTATGTGACGATGACCGCAGGTATACTGGCGATCGTACTGGGCTTGATTCCCAAAGTAGGGATGTTTATTGCTTCCTTGCCTGGCCCGGTGCTTTCAGCAGCATCTACGATTTTGTTTGGGATTATCGCGATTAGTGGAGTACAGATGGTCAGCAAGGTGGTATGGGACGAGCTGAATCTGGTCGTGGCAGGCGCTTCGTTTATCATTTCGCTGGGCACAATGTATTTGCCAGCAGAGCTGACGGCAAAGCTACCGCTTGCGATTCAAAGTGTAGTCACTCAACCGATGCTGGTTGGTGTCGTGCTACTGATCGGCCTGAATACGATTGTGAATATGTGGCTGCGTCCATTGCTGGAGCGGCGTAATGATCGTCAATCGGTATTGCCTGAAGCGACAGGTGAAATCGTATAAGAACGGATATACGATAATGGAACATAGGCTGAAATAGATGCATCTACAGATGCATATCATGCACGCTCAGGTGCCTATTGAGTACCGATAACGATCATGTGTAAGACAGACATTAACATCAAAGGGGATGCCAGAGATGAAAAATAAAATCAAATGGGATATTCAGCCAGAGCGCACAGCCGTAATCGTCGTCGATATGCAAAATGTATTTTGCAAGCCTGATGGTGCACTGTATGTGCCGCGCACAGAAGGAATTATTGAGCCGATTCAGCAGCTTACCGGTGTAGCGCGTGCAGCAGGCATGCCGGTCATTTACCTGCGCCATATTGTACGTGGTGACGGAAGTGATACGGGGCGGATGCTCGATATGTATCCTAATGTTAATGAGATTCTCAAGCGTGGCACACCGGGCGTGGAGATTATTGATGAGCTGGCACCGGAGCCAGGCGATATTATAGTAGATAAATTATTTTACAGTGGTTTTCACGATACGGATCTGGATACGATTTTGCGCAAGCATGATATTCATACGATCATCATTTGCGGCACTGTTACAAATGTATGCTGTGAGACGACCGTGCGCGATGGTGCGCATCGTGAATATAAGATTATCTTCCTCAGTGATGCGAATGCAGCGATGGATTATCCCGATATGGGCTGGGGCGCGGTAACGGCAGATGAGATTCAACGTATGACATTAACGGTCGTCGCTTATGAATTTGGACAGGTATCACCAACGGCGGAGATTGTGGATGAGATCGCTTTAAAGACAGGGCTTCATAGCAATAAGGCATAATTCCTTTCCGGATACGTACTTCGTAGATCGGAGCCATCGATTATTACATTCATAATGATTGGATTCATCAGGACAGTTGCAGCTATGCTTTTGTAAAAGCAATGATCCTATAAAGGGACAGTCACGAACAATTCGTGGCTGTCTTTTTTGATATGGGATAATATTCGATTGATCCAATCACCATAGCATAGTGCACGGATAGCAATAAGGTGACTCTCATTGAGATAGGGTATCCTTTAGCCAGACGCAACGAGTCAGGATAGACAAAATAAAACATTTTTCTAATTAAGGACACTACTAGTAATAACCGATATAATTAGCATAAGTATGCAAGCTTGCACTTGTTGGTATGCTCGAATCAAAGCTACTGTATACATGATTATAGAAGCGCTTGGTTTGTTTACCGTTCCCTGTGCTGGTCGGTAACAATACTCCCATTCGCGAAATACACCTAATCCAACCGTTTAGCTTTCGTCGAAATAGGCTATATTATGGTGAAAGCTGCAAGTTTAAAGAAGTGCGTATAATATAGGAGGATGGAATTGTGAATAGAGGGCCTGCACCTGATATGTCTCTACTGTTGCATGTATATCAGCACGCGCCCGGTGGAATTGCCATTTTTTCGCCGGAGGGAGCGTGTGAATACGTAAACCCGGCATTTTGTGATTTGTTAGCGTATGAAGAGGAGCAGCTTCGTCATGTGCTAGAAGCACATCAACTGTCTAAGCTCTGGTTGGAGTCTCGCAGTGGTCAGGAGCTGGATCATCGGCTTGTCCGCGGGGATCATCGCCCCATCTGGTTAACGCTGCAGCCGTCCTTTTACCCGGAGCATCCGGCTGAGCCGCTGCAATATATTATCGTATATGCGAGCGAGATCAAGGAGCATCAGGAGGAAGATCTGCGCACACTCGTTACACGTAATGCAACGAGTGCGGTTGTGCTGAGTACACCTGATGGATATCTTGAATATGTATCGCCATCCATTAAACAAATGCTCGGCTATGAGCCTCATGAGCTAATTCATAAGCATTACAACGAATTTTGCGTGGATACGAACGAAAATTATATGCCGATCTGGATGCATCAGGATCGAAGTAGCATCATCCGCTGTGTTCGTGACAAAAATGGAGAAGAACGCTGGATCGAGGCGTTTATCCAGGAAATGCATGATGAGCACGGGCAATTGAAAAACATAATGAGCGTCATTCAAGACGTGACCAAGCGCAAATCGCAGGAGGATATCATCTCCCGTGCTCACCGATTAGCAGGTATCGGGGCATGGAACTGGGATATGGTCAAAGGAGAAATTCATTTTTCCCGCGATGTGCTGCGTATTTTTGGTTATGCGATGAAGTCGCTTGAATATACACCGGATTCGTATCTGTCTACAATCCATCCAGATGATATGGACTATGTAGCCGAATGTCTGGAACGTTCCATTGAACTGGGCGAAGGCGGTGTGAATACGTACCGGATTATCATTCCGGACGGTACGGAGAAGACGGTACAAACCCACTGGGAAACGATCTGTGATCCTGACACAGGCAAGCCTGTACAGATGCTCGGTGTAGTACAGGATCTGACCCGTCAATATAGTGTTAGTGAAAAGCTGCGTCGCAGCGAATACAATTATCGTCTCATTACGGATAATTCGCTCGATCTGATCTCACGTCATCAGGATGATGACGATTGCACCCTATTATTCGCTTCGTCTGCATGCAAAACTTTGCTGGGCTACGAGCCGGAGGAACTGATCGGTCATTCCTGCTTTGAATTGGCGCATCCAGAAGATCGTGATAAGCTCAGACACTATATTGAGCAGGTACGCTCCAGAGAGAATAATCATCACGATACATTGATTTTCCGGTATCGTCACCAAAGCGGTCGTTATATCTGGTTGGAGACGCTGAGCCGGTATACGTATAACGAATATGAGAATCGCTATACATTTACAGCAGTATCCCGTGATATTACCGAACGCAAATATTTGGAAACGGTGCTTCGAGATAGCGAGTATCGTTATCGCTCCTTGTTTGAAAACAATCCGTCTGGCGTATGCGCACTGGATCTGGAAGGACATTTTCTATCGGTAAACAGTAGTCTGGAGGAATTAACGGGCTATTCCAGACATGAGCTGATCGGGATGAACATAAAGCCGTTCCTGGTGGAGGAAGAGTTGCCAAAGATTCGTCATCATGCCAGACTCGCCAGACAGGGTGTACCGCAAATCTATGAGCTGAATATACGGCGCCGGGATGGGTCCATGTTCAGCGCGGATGTGATCAATGTTCCGATTGTGTCGGATGCCGAGGTGATCGGGCTATATAGCATCGTAACGGAGACGACTGAGCTGAAGCGTTATATTAGCTTGATTGAGAAGCTGGGTAATGAGCGCGCGCTCATTCTGGATTCGGTATCAGAAGGTATTTTCAGTGTGGATGAGGATGGACGCGGTATTTTCATTAACCGTGCTGGAGCCGAGATGCTGGGGCTGAATATGCAGCCTGCTACAAACCATAGTAGTGAAGAAAGTGAGCCTGGCTGGCAACATGGCTTCTATAATTTTGATGAGCTGAATGAACAGTCTGCGATTATTCAAGCTATCCGGCAGGGTACACCGCATCAGGAGGAAGAGACCGTCTTTTGGAAAATCGATGGCTCCAGCTTTCTTGCGGCTTACCGGGTGACTCCGGTATATGAGCAGGGCGAGCGGCGCGGAACCGTTATCGTATTCCGCGATATTACGAACGAGAAGGAAGTTCTGCGTGCGAAGGAATCGGCAGAGCGTGCCGACCGTGCCAAATCCGAATTCATGTCGGTGATGAGTCATGAGCTGCGCACACCGATGAATGGCATCATGGGCATGGCAGGATTGCTTGCCGAGACGATGCTGGATGAACAGCAGCGCAACTATCTGGAGATTCTGCTCAGTAGCAGTGAAGCGCTGCTGAATCTGCTGAATGAAATTTTGGACTTTAGCAAGGTGGAATCGGGTATGCTGGTGCTGGAGCCGCAGACGTTCTCGATTGTCGATCTATTTGATCATATTGCCGAGCTATTCTTGCTGCGTGCTGCTGAGAAGGGCAATGCATTAACGGTAGCAATTGAGCCGGATGTGCCGCAGGTATTGTATGGAGATGAACTACGGATTCGTCAGATTTTGACCCATCTGGTTGGCAATGCTGTCAAATTCACCGATCAGGGACAGATTCATATAACCGTTCGCTCGCTATTGCGTGAGGAAGGACAGGCGTCCAGTGGTGGAGAGACATGGCTGGAATTCAATGTCTCGGATACCGGGATCGGGATTGCCGCAGAGCAGCAGCATCTGCTGTTCCAGCCATTTTCACAATTGCATCCAGCGTTAAACCGGAAGTATGGCGGAACCGGACTCGGCTTATCGATCTGCAAAAAGCTGGTTGAGCTGATGGACGGTAGCATCGATGTGACAAGTGCAGCGAATGAAGGGTCAAGCTTCCGCTTTGTATTGAAGCTCGGTGCGGTATTACAGACAGGCATGAATCCGCCGGGTTCACGCGTAAATCTGGCTTCAAATGAAGAGATTGCTCATCGGCGTAACCAGACACTCTCTTTGCCAGACAACGACTATTCCAATGACGATCATTCTTGCTGACGAGCAGGCTTGAGCCCAACTCCAGCGTTGGAGTCTATCATGTATACCTCGTGTTGAAATGCAAAATAAGAGCAGGTAAGAAGATATAGCACACATTGATGCAATGATCATAATAATGAGCAAAAAGCCTTTCCCCGTATATGAGGGGAAGGCTTTTTGTTTGTGATTGTTGTTCCTATTGTCGTTATATGCCTGCGTCTATTATAAAATTCGTTATGCCTGCATCCAAGCCTGTTGCAGACAGCTATTGCAACTACAATTAATGACTACAGACTACATTATGGCTTACGTTTTCTTCTTTTATCATGGCTTACGTTTTCGTCTTTTATCGCTGGCTTAATTCAGCGGATCAAGCTGCACCATCGACTGCTTACCGCTGACCTGAATGCCAGTAGCTGGGCGTCCTTCTGTTTTCAGATCACGAAGTAGATCTTCCAGCAGCTTGCGAGCGGCAGCGGATTGTTTATTATTACCGGTCTTCACCACGAGCATCACGGAATGACCGGATTGCAGCAAACGGCGCGCCTGTTGCTGCTTGGTTTCATAATCATGATCCTCAATCGATGCGGTCAGCCGGATTTCCTTCAGCTTGGCTGGGCGACCTTGTTTGGATTCCTGCTGCTGCTTTTGACGTGCTGCACCTGCGCCGATTAGCTGGCACGGCGGTGGGCTGCTGAATAATGAATTACATACGAGGTCAACCTTGAGCTGCCTGGCTAGCTTTAATGCTTCGGCGGTTGGCATAATACCCAGGTCTTCGCCATGTATACCGGTCACATGGACTTCCGATGCTTTGATTTTTTCATTTTTGATCATGTTAAGCTATCCTCCAGAGATTGGCGTTCATTTTCAGGTTTTAAAACAAGTGCTTCTTATTGTAACATAGCCTGCTTTGAAAGCGGATTATTCTAGGTATTTGTTCATTTTACAAACCGTACGTAAACTGGGATAATGAAGGCGAAGTCCGATACAGAAAGGGGAACAATATTAATGAAAAGGAAATTGTGGATCGCACTTCCGCTTGTATTACTGCTTATTGTACTGTCTGGCTGTCAAGCAGTAGGCAATCTGGATGTGAAAAATGCACTGATTCGCAATCTGGAGGTACAGTCGCTCGAATCGAACCAGACGTTAAGCTTGAGCCTGACACCTTCTGAATCAGCAAGCGCCGATGATCGTCTGATCGCAACGATTCTGAACTCTAGCAAGTTGGTGATCGATAGCGCCAAAATGCAGAGTGCGAATGAATTGTCACTCGTCGGAGCTGTAGAATACAGTGGTCAACGTCTGCCGTTCCATGTTTACATGAACCAGGGCGGTGTTACGATCAATCTGGACGGAGCCAAACACCCGATTTACATATCTTATGAAGCTTATGGAGAAGCAGTAGGCTTCAGTGGGGATCTAAGCCTGCAAACGCTACAGGGACAACAAAAGGAATTTGCCAAAGCTGTCGCTTCGTTCCTGTTCACTCATCTGCCGAATGCAGCGAACATCTCTGCTGATACGGTGAGCACAGCCGTATATGGTGGCGAAACGATGGATCTGACTCGTCTACATGTTGAGCTGGATGGACAGGAAATCCTGCAACTGGTGAAGCCATTCCTGACCAGTATCGCTGCGGATGAGCAGGGAATGAAGGAATTACTCGGTGCCATTTACGATTTCTATACCCCAATGCTAGCACAACTCGAGACAGGGACAGATAGTGGAGCTGACTCTTTATGGGGTAGCCGTGATGAATTCGTTAATGAAAGCTACAAATCTGTTAGCGAAGCGCTGACGGATCTGCTCAAGGAATATGATCAGCAGATCGAAGCGTTGAAATCCGACGATTCATTCACAACAGTCTTCGGTCCAAATACGCGTGTCGTAACCGATGTGTATTTTGACAAGGACATGTATGCACGCAAGCAAATGATGGATGTAACGATTGCACTGCCTCAGGAATCTCCATATTCCTCGTTCAATCTTCATTCGGAGAGCGAAGCATGGAATGTGAACGGCAATGTGGTCGCTGATCCAGTGGATGTGAGCGATGGCGTATTGAACGTCAACGATAGCACCACAGCAGGCACAGTGCTGCGCAATTTTGAATCGAATTCGCCTGTGTATCAATTGATGAAAATGGCAGGTGTGACGCAAAAGACCGTCTATGTAGGTGAGTATTCCGACTATGAGACGATTACGCGCAACAAAATGACGTACATTTCAGTAAAGGATCTGGCAAGCGCGCTGGATGCCAAAATGGAATGGAATGCGGCGAGCAAGCAAATTCGTCTGACCGATGATATTACCGGAGCGGTGGTTGAATTGAAAATCAACTCCAAAAAAGCAACGATAGATGGCAAAGCGCGTATGCTACCAGCGAACGTCATTCAGGTCAAAGGTACGACCTATGTACCACTGCGTGCTGGAGCAAGTCTGCTCGGCTCTACAGTGAATGCGTCTTATGGCGAAATCACAATTGAGCGCAAATAGATAGAATTCTACGCTGCGCAGTTGCGAAATGGGATATAATAATAGCGAAAAGGACGATTTCATTATGTGAAATCGTCCTTTTTTTGCGTTTATTTTGTTACGCAGACATGAAAGAGTGCTCTAATCAAGCAAGCGAGCACGTCGTATTTACTCGAAATACGCGATTGAAGCGCATGAAGCTGCTTGCTCAGACTGACGTGTTATCCTAAAAACCAGAGATTAAGGGAGCAATTGGACAAAAAGAATAAATAAGCAATTCGAATCATTCCAAGAGCGCACGGAGTAGCTACAATGTAGGCATACATAGAAGTAATCCCACTAGCCCGGCATTTCGATGAATCGTTATCGGAATGCCGGGCAGACTCATTTGAGATTAGCGTTCAGCATTTCAAAAAAAAATAAAAAATTGTTTAATAACTATGTAATAAAATGAGTCAATTAGTAATTAAATGGTTATTAAACCGTCATGGAAAATTTTAGACAGTTTAACCATTTCTGAAGTGATACTTCGGAGGTTTGATTGAATATAAAGGAGAGATTAAGTAAATGAACGTATGGGGTAAACAAAAGGGATTATGGATCGCAGGCATTTTATTGGCAGGTACATGCTATCACGCAGGGACAGCAGCAGCACTTTCGTACAGTGAAGACGTTGTTCCACAGTTAACTTCCGACACAGGCAGTAACGGCGCAGCGACTGCAAGTGGCGAAGAGACAGGACACGAGGCATGGCGGGCATTTGATAATACGGCAATAACAGACAGCTACTGGCGTGCAGCGGCGGATGGATCACTGGCGCAAATTGGCTACGAATTCAATGACAAAAAAGTGATCACACAGTACACGGTGCAGGCAAATACATACGATGCGGCAGATGCGCCGCAGGATTGGTTATTTGCAGGCAAGCTCGGTAACCGCTGGTTAGAGATCGATGAAGAGTCTGCACAGACAGACTGGCAGCCGGGCGAGCGAAGAACGTTTAATATTGATAACGATGTTGCTTATAGCGGATATGCGTTGTTCATTTCCAACAACAATGGCGGTGAATGGGTAGCAGTGGATGATCTGGAGCTGAATCAATATCAGAATAACTACAATCTTGTACCACCAGACACATCTGCTAATGGCACTGCAAGCGCATCCGAAAATGCAGATACCGCCTGGAAGGCATTTGACCATTCGGTAGGTGCTGATAGTTACTGGACTTCAGATACACAAAACTATGTTGATGTATCGTTATCGTATACATTTGACCAGCCAACCGCGATCAAGGGCTACTCTATCACAGCGGCAAGCCCGCAGACCGCTCCCGTATCATGGACACTGGTCGGCTCCAACGATGGTGAACAATGGAGTCAGGTTGTCCACGAAGTGCCATCATCGATCCACTGGGATTCAGGTGTAACCAAGACCTATGCTGTCGATAACGATACGGCTTATAAAACTTATAAGCTGATCATCAGCCGCAATACAGGCCCGGCGCAGATTAGCATTAGTGAGCTGGAGCTGTACTGAGGATCGGGAACCGCATCTGTGAGCAGAATAATTTCAGTGAATGTTCAAATCAGGATAGATGTGCCTTCTCATATGAGTTTGCGATATCATCATCAATCGACCACACAGGAGAACTGCTCTCAGAGGCAGTTCTCTTTTTTTATGTATCGCATCATGGATGTAGTTGCCTGCTCTATTGTCATGGGTAGGTGGAATGTGAGAACATAGTAAGGCATAACGATCAGCATATAGCGACAGGAGGACATAGAGGATGAGCAAAGTAATGCCACTTGTAAAGCGTGGGGTCAAGGCAAGCCGTCTTGCACTCGGATGTATGCCGTTTGGAGGAAGCTGGGATAGTCAGCCATTTACAGACGAGCATGTGAAGGAAGCAGAGGCTGCGGTAGATGCTGCACTGGAGATCGGAATTACCATGTTTGACCATGCGGACATTTATACGCGTGGCAAGGCAGAGCAAGTATTCGGCCGTATTTTACAGGCAAGACCGGAGCTGCGTGAGCAGATCGTCATCCAGTCCAAATGCGGTATTCAATTGCAGGATGATACATGGCCTGGACGCTTCAACTTCTCGCGCGGGCATATCGTCAGCTCGGTCGATGCGAGTCTGGAACGTCTCGGTATCGACTATCTGGACGTACTATTGCTGCATCGTCCCGATCCGCTGGTTGAGCCGGATGAAGTAGCAGAAGCGCTTGCGCAGTTAAAAGCAGCAGGCAAAATTCGTTATGTGGGCGTGTCCAATATGAGTGCGCCGCAGATTGAATTTTTGCAGCAGGCGATTCCGGATTCCTTTGCCGTGAATCAATTGGAAATGAGTCTGGGACATCTGCATTTCGTCGATCAGGACATTCATGTGAACCAGAATGCAGGCACAAGCGTGAACTTCGGTTCTGGCTTGATGGAATACTGTCGTACGCGCGATATCCAGCTACAAGCATGGGGCCCGCTCGCACAGGGAAAATTCTCCGGTCGCGATGTGGAGAAAGAGCCTGAACATATCCGCAAGACTGCGGCACTTGTACAACGCCTGGCTGATGAAAAGGAAACAACAGCAGAAGCGATCGTACTCGGCTGGCTCATGCGTCACCCGGCTCTGATCCAACCGATTGTAGGCACGACCAATCCAAAACGCATCAAAGCTTGCCAGGATGCGGAACGTCAGGCAGAGCAAATGACCCGTGATGAATGGTACCTGCTCTACACAAGCGCCCGCGGACAGATGGTGCCTTAACCTATCCAGCGCTATGTCGTAACTACAGCCATACATCAACGATGATCGCATAGAATCGTCTGAATATCGTTCAATTAAATATCGTTTAATAAAGATATACCAGGCATTACATAAAGAACCGAACCGCAAAGCATCCATTCCGGAGCTGTGCAGTTCGGTTTTTTGTGATGGAACATATGTGATGGAACATAGAAATGAAGGGAATAATTCTTCCTGTAGCTGTATCGCTGGAATTAGGCTATGAGAATCAGGAACGATCAGGACTTTAGACTGCCCATGACGTGAGCGCAAAAACGTAAATGTAACCTTTTAAAAGCGGTAAGTGACTTGTTTCTAATTCATTCTGGGTATATCCCCTTATCCGCCAAAAGCATAAACAACGCTATATTACGGTCGCTTTCTAACTTCTGTTTACGTTACGAAAAAATAATTTTATAGGAACATACATTCCCTTTATGGTATAAATATCTTATTAAATGACAAAGAATCATTTTTTGTAACCAAATTGTAATGATTTTAATCGCTTTCTTTTTAGATAACTTACAAAGTCAGCTTTGGCTATTTTTATCATTTACTTGTCTTACTAACGATTGTTTAAAAGCCAGTCACAGCAGGGGTTTATACAATACATATACTTATAGCGACATAAAATCAAGATAAGAATCCTTGTTAAGCCTTGCAGCATAAGGGATTACTGCTTTCAAAAAAAATCGCCGGATTCGTATAAAATGGAAAAATTATCATGTGAATTATTCGTTTAGAGTATATAATAGCTTCAATAGCGAAGAAGTTATTCAAAACGAATAACATTTGGGTAAAGGTAACAGAGCAGATAGGTTAGCATGTGGTTCATTGATTAAACTGTTCCTTTGTTAATACGCCTTACGCGCATACTAACGATAGTATAGCAGCCATGAGGTCTCTGGTCATATGTGATCATTTATACTCGCAAAGCCGTAGTTCCACATTTGTATATGATTGGCCGAACGCTTGACGTTTCGGCACGACTCTATCGATTGGAGGTGCAATGGTGATCTATTGTGAAAAAAAGATTAAGGCAGTTACTCAACTTGTAACGAATGAGGATCATTATTATAATATGACGCTTCATAGTGTTGACGATTGTTTATCACAGAACGCACAGGGAAATGGGCAACTGACGCAACCCGTGAAAATTGCTGAGCTGATGGAGCTGAACACATTTGTCCATCATTACAGTGAACGTACCCGTCAATATGCGACTCAGATTGAACGGCTGCGCGAGCGCAGCAATCAGCTACGAGCAGAGGCAGCCCAGTTGTTACACCGTCATCCTCTGAATGAATGGAGCACACGTTAATCCATACATAATTGTATATCGCACCCTATGACGTAGCGCTGGTAGCGCTAGAACGGTGATCAGCCGTAAGAAAGGAAACGAATCGTTTTGTTACGAGATTCAATATCTGGCTTACAATATCGAGTCTAAATATCCTCAGGAAAGGGGTGAAGCGAATGAGCACAGCAGCCGGAATATGGGATTACAGCAAACAATGGTCATCCGAAGACCTGGAGCAAGCTGGACAGCAGATGATGGAGCAAATGGCACGTTATCCTAAAGATCATTCGGGCATCTGGCAGCAGCAGCGGATCTGGTTAGGTTGTCATGATCAGTGGGTTACACCGGAAGCGGTGGGTCAGCAGATGCCTTATTATGATTCTCTTCGCAGGCTGGCGATTACCGGTGATGTAATTTTGGACAATCGGGAGGAGCTGCTGGAGCAGCTAGGTTTACTACAGCAGCCTGAACTGCCGGATGTGCTGCTGATCATTCACGCTTACGCCAAATGGGGAGAACAGATGCCGTCACGATTAAATGGTGATTTTGCCTTTATGATCTGGGACGGTGCACAGGAACGACTATTTGGAGCACGCGACTGGTCAGGGAATCGGACATTATATTATGCCGATACGCCGCATCAATTTTATTTTGCCAGTACGATGGAGGCATTACTGCATACAGGCAACGTGAAGCGTAAGCTATCGACGCCGTGGATGGCAGAGTTTCTCACTACGGTGGCGATGGAGGAATCGACCGATATTCATGCAACAGTATATGAAGAGATTCGCCAGTTGCCTCCGGCACACAAGATTGTAGTTGCTTCTGGTCGCTGCCGGATCGAGCAGTATGGCAATCTGTTGCCAGATCGCCCGCTCCAGCTTCGCTCGGATGGAGAGTATGAAGAAGCATTCCGTGAACTATTTTCCCGGGTGGTGCGCTCGAAGGTACGCACACGGCATGGTGTGGCAGCTACATTGAGCGGTGGATTGGATTCAGGCAGTGTGGTCAGCTACGCTGCACCGATTCTATCTCAGCAAAACAAACCGCTCTACACGTATAGCTTTGTGCCGATTCCAGGCTTTAAGGATTGGACCTCCTCGCGTGTGATGGCGAATGAACGGCCTTACATTGAGGAAACCGTACGGCATGTACGCCGTGTCAATGAGGTGCACGATCATTATATGGACTTTGCTGATCGCAGTCCGCTCAGTGAGGTGGAGCACTGGCTGTCCCTGATGGAAATGCCGTACAAGTATTTTGAGAATTCGTTTTGGATTCGCGGTATTTTCGAGCAGGCACAGCAGCGTGGAGCCGGCGTGCTACTGACAGGAGCGAGAGGGAATTTTACTATCTCCTGGGGGCCGGCGATTGAATATTACGGGCAGATGCTACGCAAATTTCAATGGCTGCGTCTGTATCAGGAATTGAAGCTGTACAGCCGTAATGCCGGTATCCGGCGCAAAAAGCTGGTGCAGCAGATTGGACAGTCTGCCTTTCCAGGTCTGGTACGCAGTGGCCCGGATCTGGGACGACCGGATGCACTGCGCTGGATCAACCCCGAGCTGGCAACACGAACGGGGATGGTAGAGCGAGTCCGTCAGGCTGAGCTTGATCTGATCGGCAGTGACACGATGACTGACGAGGAAGTTCGTAACAGCAAGTTCGCCAATCTCGCAGTCGCTAACAAGGACGGCGCCGTAACATCGAAAATATCGATGGGCTATGGCGTATGGGAGCGTGACCCGACGAATGATCCGCGTATTATCAAGTTCTGTCTGTCCGTGCCATTTCATCAATATGTACAAAATGGGATGGATCGCGCGCTCATTCGTCGTGCTACAGAGGGACAATTGCCGGATAAAATTCGTTTGAATCAGAAAGTGCGCGGATTACAACCGGCAGACTGGGTGCTGCGGATGCGTCCGCAATGGGGCGCCTTCACGGAAGAGATTCGTGAGCTGTGCCGGGATGCCTCGGTCGCAGAATGGGTCAACACGGACAATATATTGAGTGCGCTGCGAGAAGTTGGCGATGCGCCGGACGCGGAGGCGGCATTTAATCCATCGACAAGGCTGCTGATGCGAAGCTTGATCGTGGGACGTTTTATTCGCGGTCTGGCTTGATTGTGAACAGACTAAATCAAACCAGGCTAAACCATACGTATACTCTATAAAGGAGGTGAATACAAACGATGTCCAAAATGGAGTGGAGCACTCCGGAACTTGAAGTTCTGGAAGTCAATGACACGATGGCAGGTAAAGGCTGGAAAGTAATCGACTGGGTTACTTACGATGATGCTGACCTGTACAATCCAAGCTGATGCACTGAAGAAGGGGTAGTCGCTCGTTGTTTATATCCAAATTTGAGGAGGCAAACGCATGAACAATGAAAAAATGCAATGGCAGGCTCCAACGTTGGAAGTTTTGGATGTAAATGAAACAATGGCAGGCAAAGGCTGGAGAGTAATTGACTGGGTGACATACGACGACGCGGACCTTTATAACCCGAGTTGATCGATCACACCATACCTAATCAATCTAACCGCATGAGGAGGAATCGATAGTGACGAACGAAAAAATGCAATGGCACACTCCAACTATGGAAGTGCTGGAAATGAACGAAACAGCAGCAGGTAAAGGCTGGAAAGCGATTGACTGGGTAACGTACGACGACGCAGATCTGTACAACCCGAGCTGATTGTCTTATTCCAAAAAGGTTGTTGCCGGCTGAGGGCATGATGCTTCATGCGTAAGCAAGAGTGACAAAATGAGTGCAGGTGCTGAACATTTTGGATACTTATCCCTGGACCCATGTATTTGCTGAATATGAAGATGGCCCTTGTACATTTCACAGGTATAAGGGTCCATTTTCTTCATCATTCAGCTATAGCAACCACCGTGTACCCCAGACTTGAGCCGCATCGTTAAGAGCTGTGCGAGGTTCTGGAAATCGGCGTGCACTACACTATATGTTGGCGTAAAGCGCAGAAACATGCTGGGAGGCCCAGATGATGAACACCATTCAACAAACCGTATATGAGGCATTTGGTTTAGCGATTCAAAGTGAGATTCCGTTGCCAGAATTGCAGCCTGTGTCTCGTGGAAGCAAGGGTATTGACGTGACCGTTCGTTTGGCAAATTTGTCGCACTGGGACGAGATCGTCCGTTCACGCGACACGAATTTTAGCAATCAAGCAGAAGGCTTCGTATTTCGCATGCCGGATACAGCGACCTTTTGTATTCAAAATGGTTCCACGATTACGATTGATCCGCTCCCTGGAGTGAGTAAGGAAAAAATTCGTTTATTTGTGCTAGGCACATGTATGGGTGTGCTATTGATGCAGCGTGGTTTATTTCCACTTCATGGTAGTGCGCTATCGATTGATGGACGTGCGTACGCCTTTGTTGGACAGTCCGGTGCGGGCAAGTCGACACTGGCAGCGAGCTTCCTTCAAGCTGGATATTCGCTTATTAGTGATGATGTGATTGCAATTAGCTACGAAAATGGCGTGCCGCTCGTCTATCCCGCTTATCCGCAGCAAAAACTGTGGCAGGAAAGTCTGGACCATTTTGGACAGTCTTCCAGTGGATATTCCGCATTGCACGATGAATATGATAAATTTGCCATTCCTGTCGGTGATCGTTTCCATAACGAGCCGATTCCGCTGGGAGGCGTGTTTGAATTAGTGAAGACCGAGGAGCCGTACGCATCAATTCACCGATTGGAGCGTCTGGAACGTGTGCATATTTTGCTGGCACATACGTATCGCAGTGCAATCATTCCAAGGCTGGATCTGAAGCAGCAGCATTTTGCGATGGTGGCTGCGCTGGCAGGCGAGCTGGAGGCGTATCAGATTCATCGCTCTACAACAGCATTTACCGCGCCGGATATTGTGGAGCGTGTCGTGCAATTGATTCGAAGTGAGGTGAAGCTGTAACAGCCTCCATGAACGTACGACGGATGGACTTATGAGATACCAAATTAAACGACGAGAGGGGAATATATAATGACGAATATGGCAGGACTGGATCAACAAAAATTTATCCAGAACAAAAATTACATCGCCAGTGATATGAATGGAGAAAAAGTGATGCTGGATGTGCAATCCGGCAAATACTATAACCTCGGTACGATTGGCGGACGCATCTGGGATCTGAGTGCTCAGGCATCCACCGTGGATGAGATCGTAGCCCGCTTACTGGAGGAATACGAAGTATCACAGGAGGTATGCAAGCAGCAGGTGGCAACATTCATGAGTCAAATGCTGAGCGAAGGGCTGGTCGAGGTCGATGATCAAGGCACTTCGTCTCGATAAAATCAGCAAGCTGCGCAGCTACCCTGCCGATATGCGGCGCTTAATGTTCGAAGCATTGATCGCACTCGCCTGGGGACGTGTGCTCAAGCAGATCCCTTTTGCCCGCGTATCGCCATCACTTGGTGACTACATGCAGGAAACATCCTATGACAGCGAGCGCGAACAACACCGCCAGACGGTACAAATCTCGCGCGCCTTACATCTGGTTAGCCCTCACGTCCCGTGGGAAGCAGAATGCCTCGTCATGGCATTCGCCGCACGCCGGATGCTCAATCGCCGCCATCTGCCCAGCACACTTTATCTCGGCATGCGCCGCGACGAAAAAGGCAAAACCGCCGCCCACGCCTGGCTACGCAGCGGCCGCTTCTATTTAACAGGCGCCAAAGAACTGGAACAATACACCGTAGTCGGTCAATTTGCGAAGGGGTTTTAGGCTGTTGATATCGAGTTTCGATTTTAAGATTTAAGATTTAAGATTTAAGATTTTAAGGTTTTGATGCTACTGCCCATCCATAGGTTGTGATACGTACTGAACGGAGGGAAGGAAATAAGGGGAAAGGACGACTTTGGAGTCGAGGAATCTACATGTATTCCTAATCCGTAGATTCCTCGACTCCACCTGAGGACGTCCCCTTATTCCTTCCTGGAGTGGTGTACCTATCACAACCCCACCACCTTAACTAAAGGAGTACGCCATGAACAAGCAAAGGAGCCTTGAACCGCATATGTATCCTGCTGAGCTGGCACTGCTGCTAGAGCTGCTCCAGTCCGAATCAGCCTCATCGTTGCCAGCTCAAATGATTCACAACTCCAGCGAGACATCGTCGCTCGATTGGAAAGAATTTGTCGCTCTGGCGAATCATCATCGTGTATACCCAACGATTCAAGCGCAGTGTGCCGGGCATCCGCAATTGCCAGAGCAGGTGAAGCAGTGGCTGACGCAAAAGTATAATCGTAATGCCTTCACCATGCTTCAGCTTAGCGGACAGATGCAGCGCTTGAGCGCATTGCTGGACGAACGAGGCATCCGTGCATTACAGCTTAAAGGCCCGGTGCTGGCACGATTATTATACGGTGATCTTTCCCGCCGCACCTCCAAAGATCTGGATGTGCTCGTGCCAATGGATCAAGCCCAGCAAGCGGAAGAGCTACTGCTGGAGCTAGGCTATATTAAAACGCAATCTGTGCCGCGCACAACGGATAATTGGCGCTGGCGGTACAATCATGAATCGTATACCGATGAGCGTACTGGCGTAGAGATCGAGCTGCACTGGCGGTTGAATGGTGATGCGGGTAAGGAGCAGGGCTTTGAAGAGCTATGGAGCCGGCGTCAGACGCTTGCTTTTGGCGGTACGGATGTACATATGCTGGGGATGGAGGATTTGCTGATCTACCTGGCTGTGCATGGTGCACGTCATGCCTGGTTCCGTTTACGCTGGCTGGTTGATATTGATCGTCTGGTGCAAAAGCATTTGGACTGGTCACTGCTGCGGCAGTTATCACAGCAATATCGCTGCGAGCATATTGTCGGTCAGGCGTTACTTTTAAGCGCGAGCTGGCTCGGTACGCCGATCCATGCAGACATGATGTACTGGACCGAACGTGCACACGCGCGGGAGCTGACCGTACGCGTGCTTCCCTTTATTACGAATCGGGTCAATCTATGCCCGGAGCCCGAAACCGAAGCGCTGGCAAAGCCCTATCGTTCCTACCAGTATGCGCTTAAAAAGCCGGGTCAAAAGGCTTTGTTCTGGATGCGCAAGCTTGGACCGGATGATTGGGATATGCAAACATTACCGCTGCCCAAAGGGCTCTATTTTCTATATTATCCGCTGCATCCATTCCTGCTGCTATATCGTCGAACACAGCGACGTACCGCATTACAGCGGGAGGTGGAGCAATGAATATCGTCCGCAATTATGTGAATGAGCTACGTCATTATGCAGGCAAGCGTTTGTACGGGTACGTGCTGCTGATGCTGCTCATTAGTGTGCTTGAT
Source organism: Paenibacillus sp. (assembly GCA_039595515.1). Taxonomy (GTDB): domain Bacteria; phylum Bacillota; class Bacilli; order Paenibacillales; family Paenibacillaceae; genus Saccharibacillus. The sequence goes on from JBCNLJ010000087.1 coordinate 19,358, forward strand.
ATGGTTACGCTCTATATGCTGATTCCGCTGCTTAGCCTGATCGGTGTCTTCGGTGGCAGAACAGGCTCATTGCCGTTTGCGCAACTATTGGAACCACTGCAATCGTTACCGCTCGTTACATCGCTTGCGATTGTACTCGGATTGTACAGTGTGCTAACGATCGTACAGGGCTATATGCAGCGTCAGCAGTCGGTAATGGGGGCGGAGATTCAGCAGGGTTTTATCAAGTCACTGCGACTGCGTGTGTATCGTTCGATTATGCGCTCCAACTGGACCTTTTTCCTGCGTAAACGCAAATCCGATCTGAGCCATATGCTCACAACGGAGCTAGCTCGTGTTAGTCAGGGTACGAATCTGGTGCTCATGCTGGCCACATCGATTCTGTTTACCGTCTTGCAAATTGGCTTTGCTATGGTCATATCGGTGAAAATGACGCTCATCGTGCTGATTGGCGGCGGCTTGCTGGCGCTGTATTCACGCCGCTTCGTCCGTAAATCAAAGGCCTATGGCGATCGGATGACAGAGCTGTCCCAGGATTATTTTTCCGGTATTCAGGAAAATCTGAACGGGATCAAGGATATTAAAAGCAATATGCTGGAAGCTTCTCATTTTGACTGGTTCCGCAATATGGCGAATCGGCTGGAGTACAATCTGATTCAGCAGGTACGACTCAATTCCATGACACAGCTTATTTACAAGCTGATCTCGGTTGTGTTTATTATTGGTTTTATCGTGCTGTCGGCGCAGGTATTTCAGCTTCAGCCAGAGCGCTCGGTGCTGATCATTCTGATCTTCGCCCGTCTATGGCCAAGATTCAGCGGCATCCAGTCATATCTGGAATATATCAGTGCACTCATTCCTGCCTTTCACGCGTTATCCAAGCTGCAAAAGGAATGCGAGCAGTCCGAGGAAAGCTATCGTCCGGTGGCACATGGCGAAGGCCCGGTTCAGCCGTTACAGGAGGGGATTCGCTGTACGGATGTGACATTCCACTATAATGAAGAGCATGAAGCAGCACTGCAACAGATCAATCTGTTCATCCCAGCCGGGCAAATGACGGCGATTGCCGGACGCTCCGGTGCCGGGAAAAGTACGCTAATCGATCTGTTAATGGGCTTGATGGAGCCGCAGCAGGGTACAGTCGAGGTGGACGGAAACCGATTAACCGGTGAGCGCTTGCTATCATGGCGGAATTCGATCGGTTATGTGGCACAGGAGCCGTTCCTGTTCCATTCCAGTATTCGGGACAATCTGCTGCTGGTGAAGCCAGATGCGACAGAGGATGATCTGTGGGAAGCACTGGAATTTGCCGCCTGTGATGAATTTGTACGCCGCTTGCCGGAAGGACTCGATACGATTATCGGTGACCGTGGCGTGCGGTTGTCGGGTGGCGAACGTCAGCGGGTCGTGCTGGCGCGTGCGATTTTACGTAAGCCGGAAGTGCTTATTCTGGATGAGGCGACCAGCTCGCTGGATACGGAAAATGAAGCGAAGGTGCAGGCAGCGCTCGATAAGCTCAAAGGTCGTATTACATTGATCGTCATTGCGCATCGTCTGTCGACGATTCGTAATGCTGATCAGGTCGTCGTCGTCGATGATGGACGAATTGTACAAACAGGTGAGTTCGGTCAGTTGTCACGCGAAACGAAGGGCACGTTTCATCAGTTGCTCGGGTATCAGAATGCGGCGCAGTAACATGATTTCAATGGGTTATCCAGATAGCCAGATGCTAATTCCATCATTAGCATTTGGCTATTTTTGTTGCTCATTATTATAATAAATAGGCACCTATTTCTATACATACGATGCAAAGCTGGGAGGAGAAGGTATAAAAAACGAACGCGCAGAATTGCATCGCGGGGAGCAGGCAGGACACTTTTTGGATCGGGATGGGTATGTGGAATTTCCGCTGCTACGTGATCTTTTGTCGCGTATATTGGAGTCTGCATGAGCATATAGAACCTTGTAACGATTATAAAAATATAGATCGTTCTGTAAATGTAAATGTAAATGAACAGCCAGCCTATCTTCCTCTAGATGGAAGCGTATAGGCTGGCTGTTCATTTTATGATGTGCGTATGAAGGCTTGCTCTAAGCCAGCTTACATCGATAAGTGTATCGTCATATTGAGCACAATGGGCTCGTAAGTGTAGATGATTTTATACGCTAGCAGGATGAGCTCCGCTCAGATCGAGCCAGTTCAGTTCCTCACGAGTGAGGGTGATGCCAGCGCCCTGTTCGCATGACAGCAGCTCCTCACGATTTTGCGCACCGATCAATGCACAGGTTGGAAACGGCTGATTGAGCACGTAAGCGAGTGCGATCTGAATGGTTGTTGTATGTTTATTAGCAGCGAGCTGTTCGGCACGGCGTAGACGTTCCCAGTTATCATCGCTATAAAAGACGCGTACCAGATCCTCATTATCCCGCACTTCCGGTGTAAAACGTCCGGTGAAGAAGCCGCGTGCCTGTGACGACCATGACAGTAACGGCAACTGAGTCTGTTCATGCCAGTCAAGCGTTTGCTGATCTGCGGATACACAGCCAGCCCAGAATGGCTCGTTCGCTTTGGCAAGACTCAGGTTGGGGCTGCTGAATGTAAAGCCAGTCAGTCCGTTGGAAGCGGCATAGTCATTTGCCTCCTGCATCCGCTGCCATGTCCAGTTAGACGCTCCAATCGCTCCAATCCGGCCCGCCTCGATATGTTCATTAAGCGCTTCCAGAATGACGGCGACAGGCACCGATTCATCGTCGCGATGCAGGGCATACAGCTCCACAAAGCCAGTTTGCAAGCGTTCCAGACTGGTCATCAGATCGCTACGAATCGCATCAGGATGAACACGCGGGCCGTTCTGATCATGGTGTGCGCCTTTTGTTAAAATGACGAGCGAGTCACGGTTGCCATGCTCCTGCATGTATTTGCCGAGCACCTCTTCGCTCTGACCGCCGCAATAAATGTGTGCGGTGTCGATCGTGTTACCGCCAATTTCGATAAAGGCATTGAGGTTGGTTACGACCTTCTCGTAGGCATCATGGGTGAAATAGTCGGAGCCTTTGATAAGGGTGGATACGGGTTTGCCTGCGCCTGGGATTTCGATGTGGTTC
>JBCNLJ010000088.1:0-22339 GCA_039595515.1 Paenibacillus sp.
CTGCTTGCTGCTTGCTGCTTGCTGCTTGCTGCTTGCTGCTTGCTGCTTGCTGCTTGCTGCTTGCTGCTTGCTGCTTGCTGCTTGCTGCTTGCTGCTTGCTGCTTGCTGCTTGCTGCTTGCTTAATGGTACGGCAAACGCGGATGATCTCAACCTTTTTTTGCAGCAATTAGTGAATATATCGGTTGGGATCATCCTATGCTTGACTGGACTGCCTTTATGTGACTGCTTGTTCAGACTATTTATGATTACACTGTTGCCTGACGCTCCTGCAAGGTTTGCTCCAGCGCTTGCACGAACGCTTCATTTTGCTCCGGTCTGCCGATCGTTACGCGAATCCAGGTTGGATACTTGCTGTGACCGGCGCGGATAATAATTCCGCGCTGTAATAGCGCCTGGAAAATCTCCATGCCCGAATGTCCGGTATCCACCATAATAAAGTTCGTTTCGCTTGGAAAATGCGTCAGTCCAAGGCGATCAAATGCAGCGACAAGGTACTCCATTCCCTCGCGGTTTTTGATCCGGCAATCATCTACAAAAGCTTGATCGATAATCGCCTGACGTGCCGCAGCCTGAGCGATACGCGACGTATTGAACGGCTCACGCACCTGATTGATCAGGCGAATCGTGTCTGCATGACCGACGCCATAACCGATTCGCAGTGCAGCCAGACCATACACTTTGGAAAACGTACGCAAAATAACGATATTGCTATAACGCTCCAACAGCTCGACACTTCGTGGATATTCGCCTGCCACAACATACTCATAATACGCCTCATCCAGCACGACCATGACATGGGACGGAACCGCATCCAGGAAAGCAACCAGCTCGTCTTCCGTTACAATCGTTCCGGTTGGGTTATTAGGGTTACACACCCAGATAATTTTCGTGTTATCCGTTACTGCAGCCTGCATTGCTGGCAGATTGTGCTTACCATCCTGTAGCGGCACTTCGACTACAGTTGCTCCTTCAATATCCGCATTGCTTTTATACACTGAAAACGTCTGATCCGCCATAATCGTCTCGTCACCCGGCTCAAGGAATGAGCGAGCGATCAGCGCAATGACTTCATCCGAGCCGCAGCCAAATACGATCTGATTCGGCTGTACACCGATATGCTTCGCAAGCTGAGCTGTCAGTTCCACCGCACCACCGTCTGGATACAGATACAACTGAGACAGCTCATCTATGATCGCCTGCTGCACGGATGGTGCAGAGCCATATGGATTCTCGTTAGAAGCAAGCTTGATCACTTGCTCCAGTCCGAGCTCGCGTTTTACTTCTTCAATCGGCTTGCCTGGCTGATAGACAGGAATATTAACAATACGTGATTTTGGTTTCAATCGGAACAACTCCTTATCGACTTAATAACAGAACTCCACCTGCTCGCTTTTTTATGTAACGGTTTGCCGGATGTAAGGAAGGTGCCTTTCATGTAAAAGGCACCTGTATATCCAATCCAGCCGCTCGCTATCGATCGGTTCTGTAGATGAGTGTATATGCTTTATTTTATATCATTTGCTGCTCCAATACATCTCGCTGTAAGCATGTTATCGTTCAGATGATCATAACGATGTGCTTCCTTATCCCAGCTTATGTGGTCTTTTAAAGGGGATTAACGATTAACGTGTGCCTTTTAGATCAGCGACAAATTGATGAATTTGCTGCAAGCCATCTGCCTTGCGTGCTGGATCGGTTAGCAACGGAATTTGCGATTCGATCTGGCGTACAATCGCACTTCCCACCACAACACCATCGCAAAATGCCGAGAACTGCTTCACCTGTTCATGGCTTGAAATACCGAAGCCTACCGCCACTGGAAGATCGGTACTTGCCTGAACGCTCTTAATAAACTGCTCTACATTGGAGTGGAAGGATGTACGTTCACCCGTTACGCCAAGCGAGGATACGCAGTATACAAAGCCCTGTGCGCCGTTCAGAATCGAGGCGATACGCTCATGTGACGTTGGCGCGACCAGCGGCACCAGACTTACACCTGCTGCACGCGAGCGTGCACGCATCTCCTCCGATTCCTCAATCGGTAGATCTGGAATAATCATACCGCTAATATCGTTATGTTGTAATGCTTCGAAAAAGCGATCCAGCCCATATTGCAAAATTGGATTGTAATACGTGAACAATACGAATGGCAACTGAGAACCACGCTCACGCGCCTGTTTTGCCACATCGAGACAAGTATCAATCGTCACCCGATGTGTCAGTGCACGCTGGGAAGCGCGCTGGATCACAGGACCATCTGCAAGCGGATCGGAATACGGTACACCCAGCTCCAAAATATTCGCTCCAGCCGCTTCCAGCTCCATAATCACATCAACCGTCGTTTGCGGATCAGGATCGCCTACAGTCAGAAACGGGATCAGTGCCGTCTCGCCTTTTTCCTTCAATGTCGCGAAGGTCACATCCATGCGGTTTTGACTTTGTCCGGTTACGCTCACAGCGATCCCTCCTGTTCGTATCTCATGATCGATTCAACGTCCTTGTCTCCACGACCGGACAGACAGACGACGAGCAGTTGATCTGGTGTCATTTCTTTGGCCAGCTTCACCGTGTGCGCAATGGCATGCGCGGATTCCAGTGCTGGAATGATCCCTTCCGTACGACAGAGCAGCTTGAGCGCGTCAATCGCTTCCTGGTCGGTAATCGGTACGTACTGAGCACGCTCAATATCTTTCAGATACGAATGCTCAGGCCCCACGCCCGGATAATCCAGACCCGCAGAGATCGAATGCGCCTCCTGTACCTGACCAAATTCATCCTGTAGCAGGTAGCTCATCGAGCCCTGGAATACACCCTTGGTGCCCAGACTCATCGTTGCTGCATGCAGCGGTGTATCAATACCGCGTCCAGCGGCTTCAACACCGATCAGACGAACCGCTTCATCCCCGATAAACGGATAAAACATCCCGATGGCATTACTGCCACCGCCAATAGCGGCAACGACCGTATGCGGCAACCGATTTTCTTTGTCCAAAATCTGGCGTCTTGTCTCGTCACCGATAATACGCTGGAAGTTACGCACCATCATCGGATATGGATGCGGTCCTACAGCAGAGCCGAGAATGTAAAATGTATCGTCTACATTGCTGACCCAGAAACGAAGCGCTTCATTTCCTGCATCCTTCAGTGTACGCGTACCGGATGTAACAGGTACAACCTCAGCACCGAGCATATTCATACGGAATACGTTAAGCTGCTGACGTTTAATATCCTCTTCACCCATGAACACTTTACATTCCAGCCCGAGCAATGCAGCTACAGTTGCTGTGGCAACGCCATGCTGACCTGCGCCGGTTTCGGCAATGACCTTTTGCTTGCCCATACGTTTGGCAAGCAGCCCCTGACCGATTGCGTTGTTGATTTTATGTGCACCTGTATGGTTCAAGTCTTCCCGTTTCAAATATATTTTAGGACCGCCCAGTTGTTTCGTCAGTCGCTCTGCATAGTAGAGCGGCGTCTCACGGCCGGAATATTCTTTAAGCAGATAATTCAGTTCCTCTTGAAATTGCGCATCCTCAGCATACTGGCGGTAGGCATCTTCAAGCTCGATCAGTGCATTCATCAGCGTTTCCGGTACATAACGTCCACCAAAATCGCCAAATCTTCCTTTTGCATCAGGTAGTATTTTCATTATGCTCTCGCCCTTTCCACAAACCGTTTGATTTTATCGATATCCTTCACTCCGTCGGTTTCAACTCCACTGGATACGTCAATCCCTTCCAGCGGATAGCCTCCAACCAGCTCACTCACGTTGTCAGGCGATAAACCGCCAGCAACAAGTAATGGAATGCTATGTGATGCTGTCCAGCGGTGATACGGTGCAATACCGTCCCAGGCAAATGTTTTACCCGAGCCACCGCCATACAGCGGATCATGCGTGTCCAGTAAAAATGCGTCAACCGTTCCATCATACGGTGCTAACTTAGCAGCAGCAATTTCATCCGCATAACGGTTGCTCGTCTGTATCATTTCAGCAGTATTGACATGCTCTGCTGGCGTATCTGATTGGGCTTGAATGGAGATGACCTTGATCACCTTCACCTGTAGCCTTTCTCGTACTTCCTGACAAAATTCAGGCGTCTCATTACCGTGTAGCTGAACGACATCCAGCGGTGCAGCTTCGGTAATATGAATTAATTCGTCCAGCGTTGGGTTTACGAATACACCGACACTTTGAGGTGCCTGTCCGTCCCATTGCTTCAATACATCCAATAGCGCTGCTGCACGCTCGCGGTCAATTTGCCGCTTGCTTCGTGCAAATACAAATCCGATGTAATCAATCGATAATGGTATCATAGATTTTAGCACTTCAACGTCTTGAAGTCCACAGATTTTTATCTTGATAGCAGACGGCTCTGGCGTTGTGCCAGAGCCCCCTGTTACATGCTGCTCGTTAAGAGAGATTTCCTGTTCACTCATGAGATGCGCCTGCTTCACGATTGGCAGGAGCCATTAATGTGTGTACTGCTGCTGCAATATCCGCCTGTCGCATAAAGTATTCGCCAACAAGCACACCTGCTGCGCCCGCATCGGAAACGTAGCGGATATCGTCCGGCGACATGATGCCACTTTCACTGATCAACGGTACGCCTGCTGGTAATAGACGAATCAGATCGGCTGTCGTAGACAGCGATGTTTCGAATGTTTTCAGATCGCGGTTATTCACACCGATCAAGCCATGCTCCACACTGCCATCGATCGCCAGTACCGTTTCCAGTTCAGCACGATCATGTACCTCGATCAAAATATCAAGACCAAGCGATACCGCCGTCTTAATATAGCGATCAATCTGCTCTGCGGTCAGAATGGCTGCAATTAGCAAAATCGCATCTGCACCAATAAGACGTGCTTCATAAATCTGATGTTCATCGATAATAAAATCTTTACGCAGCAACGGCAAATTCACCGCTGCACGAATATCCGTCAAAAACGAATTATTCCCCTGGAAATATTGTACATCTGTCAGTACCGAAATGCAGTCCGCTCCAGCTTGCTCATACGCCTGTGCAATCGTAACCGGATGGAAATCGGGACGAATCAGCCCTTTGGAAGGCGACGCCTTTTTCACCTCGGCGATCAGACCGACACGGCGATTCGCACGCTTAGTCAAGGCATCGCGGAATCCGCGTGTTGCTGGCATCGTCGCAATGGTGCGCTCTGCCTCAGCAATCGATAAGTTTTGGGACAACTGTTCAACTTCCTGCTTCTTGGTAACCACAATACGATCAAGATACATAGCTGAATGCCTCCGTAGTTTGAATTAGTTGTTGCAGCTTGTTAGCTGCCGCTCCTGAATCAATCGCCTGTGCCGCAATCGCAGCACCGTCTGCCAAACTGTTTGCCTTGCCTGCCAGATAAATGCATGCTGCACTGTTGGCAAGCACCACATCACGATATGCGCCTCTTTCACCTTGAAGTACACGCCGGATAATCGATGCATTTTCCTCTGCGTTGCCGCCCAGCATATGCTCCAATGGATGACTGCTCAAACCAAAATCCTGCGGTGTCACTTCATACGTATGCACCTCGCCATCTCGCAGCTCGGCGATGCGTGTTGGTGCAGCGATGCTAATTTCGTCGAGTCCATCCTCACTGGCTACAACCATTGCGCGCTCCAGACCAAGCAGCTTTAAAGTATGTGCTACAGTTTCAATTTTACTGCCATCGTACAGTCCAATCAATTGTCGGTCCGCTCCTGCCGGATTGGTGAGCGGTCCGAGCATATTGAATACGGTTCGTACACCGAGTTCACGACGAGTTGCCGCCGCATGCTTCATCGAAGGATGGAACACCTGTGCGAACAGGAAGCAAATGCCAATTTCATTCAGACAGCTTGCCGCCTGTACTGCATTTAGCCCGATATTTACACCAAGTGCCTCCAATACATCCGCACTACCGGCTTTACCGGAAGCAGAACGGTTGCCATGCTTCGCGACACGAACAGATACCGATGCTGCAATGATCGCCGATACGGTGGAAATATTAAATTTGTGAATACCCGATCCGCCTGTACCGCATGTATCGAGCAAGCCTGCTGACATGACCGGAACACGTCCGCCGCTGCTGCGCATCGCTTCAGCAAAACCGGTGATCTCTTCCACCGTCTCTCCTTTCATCCGCAGGGATGTGAGCAGACCGCCGATTTGCGATGGTGTAGCTTCACCATTCATAATCGCGCTCATCACCTCATAAGACTGCTCCCGCGTCAGATGTTTACCCTCGATCACATTCATAATCGCCTGTTGTATCGTTTCCGCTGTATGCATACCCGTTTCCTCCCGAACTGTAAAATATACTGTGTGCCGCTTTGGTTATCTATCTATACATTCATACTGTTTTCCGCTCACTCGCCCAGCTTGACCGGCTCATAGCCGTACAGATAATCCGGGTTCGCTACCTGTGCCTCTGCCCCTTTACGAGGAAACATCGCCTCAGCGACACGGATCGATTTCAGCATGCCTTTTGCTTTGTTAACGGTCTCTTCGTATTCCTTCTCCGGTACGGAATCCCATACGATGCCAGCTCCGGCTTGTACATACGCTTTACCATGCTTGAAAATAATCGTGCGAATCGTAATGCACGCATCCATATTACCGGAGAAGCCCAGATAACCAATCGCGCCTGCGTAGGCTCCGCGCGCTTCATTTTCAATCTCAGCGATAATTTCCATCGCTCTCAGCTTCGGTGCACCGGATACGGTACCGGCTGGCAGACAGGAAAGGAAAGCGTCGAAGAAGTCGCGATCTTCACGCAGCTTACCGGATACATTGGAGACGATATGCATCACATGCGAATAACGCTCAATCTGCATAAAGGAATCCGTCTTCACCGTACCGTATTCAGCGACACGTCCCAGATCATTACGTCCCAGGTCGACCAGCATCAGATGCTCGGCGCGTTCCTTCTCATCCTGTAGCAGCTCCTCTGCCAGTGCCTGATCTTCCGCTTCATTCTGTCCTCTTGGACGTGTACCTGCGATCGGGCGTGTCTGCAATCGGTCGCCTTCTACCTTCACCAGTGCCTCAGGCGATGTGCCGACGATAATCTCATCATCGAGCTTCAAATAGTACATATATGGTGACGGGTTCATCGTCCGCAATACACGGTATACTTCCAGCGGCGCTACCTCTGTCTCAATATGAAAGCGCTGGGACAGTACAACCTGGAAAATGTCGCCTGCACGAATGTACTCCTTCGCCCGATCTACACCATCCAGATATTGCTGCTTCGTCATATTGGACTTGATCTCGCCCATCTCGATATTGTCAGACACCGTCGCGCGTCCTGCGCTACTAACCGGTGGCTGGGTATGCAGCATCTCCTCCATACTATCCAGCTTAGCAGCAGCCTCACCATAGGCTTCGCGGATATCGTCGTCACTTGCCCCTTCCGGCACATGCACATTACTTACCAGCAAAATATGCTGCTTTACATGATCGAATACGACAATCTGATCACAGAACATAAAACGAATATCATCCATATTCATATCGTCCACACGATGAGCTGGCAGCTTCTCATAATACTGCAGCAGATCGTATCCGAAAAATCCGATCGCTCCGCCTGTAAATGGCGGCAATCCGTCTACTTTAGGACTGCGATAGCGACGCAATAGAGCTTTCAACTGCTCTACCGGTTTACCGGACAGTTCGCTAATCTCACCATCCAGATCCACTTCGATCTTCCCCTGCTTACCAGAAATGAGCAGGAATGGATCACTACCGATAAACGAGTACCGTGCCCATTTGCTGCCTCCCTCGACACTTTCCAGCAGAAAGGCGTGCCGCCGCTGTGCATAGCGCTGGAAAATACGAATCGGTGTCTCCATATCGCCCAGCAAACGCTTTACGATGGGAATCAGATTATACTGGCCGGACATGGCAATCACTTGTTCTACATGAGGTTGGATCATTATACTCGCTCCTTTGGCTGATCAATTCATTCGCTGTTCCTTGGATAAGGAAGAGGTCCATTTTGACTTGCGTCATCTGTCGATCCTGAAGGTAAACAAAAAGCCTCCATGCGGATGGACGCATGAAGGCTGCATAATTGTACAAATGTAAACAGCAAATCGATCTGCTGTCGGCTTCGCCAAATGAAAACGTAAGCTCCCTCCCATCGTTACATGGATACCAGCTATAGTGGTCATGCAGCTAAACTCTGGCCTGTACTATATGCTATGCGTATAGTATGCCTGTAAGCTCATGACTCGTCTTCTGCTGTATGGGTACTACCTTTCCAAAGGCTCTGCTCTGAAGTGACACGGCTCTTGTCTTCCTGCGTACACACGACCCGGAAGGCGTATTAATGGCTATCCATTCGTACCTTCCGCCCTGTCCGCCGACAAGACCTACACTTTCTTCTCATCTATACTAAACTGTGCTACCTGCATCTCATCTCAATACACGGCTCTGTTTGCCTGTTGATCTTGTTCTCTACTATACTCTATAACTTACATCTGACGCAACCCTTACGTTCAGATTCACGTTCAGGAAGTTGCCAGGTCGGGACGAAGGCGAGTTGCCTCGTTCAAATACACATGTCTGATTTCCTGCTGTGTTTTGGTTGTATTGATGTGGATCATCAGTCGAATACACTGGGGCAAGCTGTTCTGCACCGATGCTTCTACTGCGCACATCAATGGCACCATACCCCAGCCATCCATTTCACGAATGGCAAGTGCAGGAAATGCCGCATCAAGATCAGCAGTCATCGTAATCCAGATGCTGCTCACATCCTCAGGGTCGAATTGATTCCGCTCTACAATTTCTCTGAGCAATACCAATGTCTCACCCAGAATCTCCTGACGATCATTGCGGGTTACTGTGGTAGCTCCGCGAATACCTCGTGTATACATGTTACGCCTCCTTCTTTAACTGCTCAACCGTCTGGCGTACCAGATCATAATCGACATTATGGTCAATCGCTACAACACCTATGGCTGATGGGACAATAAACGTCATCCGGCCTTCCTGAAATTTCTTATCGTGCATCATAGCCTCCATAATACGATCAGTATCCAGATGTGCCGGAAGAACCGTTGGCAATCCAAGCGCCTTCAGCATCTGGCTTGTCTTATCCTTCAAACCCGGCTTCGCACCAAGCGCTTCGCCGATGATTGCCGACCCGACCATACCGATCGAGATCGCCTCACCGTGAATAATCTCGCCATACCCTGCAACCGCCTCAATCGCATGACCGATCGTATGACCGAGGTTCAGAATGGCACGCAGATCATTTTCACGCTCATCACGAGAAACGACAATCGCTTTGATGGAGCAGCCTTTTTCAAGACCATAGCCCATCGCTTCCATGTCGAGTGCTTTCAGTCGCTCTGCATTCTCCAGACACCAGTAAGCAAATTCAGCATCCCAGATCAGTCCATGCTTGACCATTTCGGCCAGGCCTGCGCTAACCTCGCGTGCTGGAAGGCTCTGAAGTGTAGACAGATCGTACAATACAAGCTCCGGCTGATGGAATACACCGATCATATTTTTGGCGAGCCGGTGGTTGATCGCTACCTTGCCGCCTACGCTACTATCATGAGCAAGTACAGTCGTTGGCATCTGGATAAAACGAATTCCGCGCATGTACGTGCCTGCAACAAAACCCGCCAGATCACCGACTACCCCGCCGCCAAGCGCAATAACAGCAGATTTGCGGTCAAGCCCGCCCTCGATGGCACGGGTCATCACCTCCTCAAATACAGCAATCGACTTGGATGTCTCACCAGAACCGACAACAGCAGTAACAAAGCGAAATCCGGCTGCTTGAAGTGATTGCTCCAGCTTGCCCAGATGCAGAGGTGCGACTTGCTCATCCGTAACGATCAGAAGAGGGCTTTGCTTGGATAATCCGTGCTGCTCCAGATAGCTTCCCGCTTGCTGAAGCAGTTGCTCACCAATATAGATCGGGTAGGAACGATCGCCAAGTTGAACGTCCACTACACGCACATCAGACATTAATAAGCCTCCAACTGTGCTTTGTAATTCTCGTAGTTTTTGCGGATTTCTGCCATCGAATCACCGCCGAATTTCTCCAGAAAAGCCTTGGCTACTTCCCATGCAACCACACTCTCCATCACAACGCTTGCCGCAGGAACCGCGCAAGCATCCGAGCGCTCCACCTGTGCAGTGAACGGCTCTTTTGTATCGATATCAACGCTTTGCAGCGGCTTGTACAGCGTTGGAATTGGCTTCATCACGCCGCGTACGACGATTGGCATTCCATTTGTCATCCCGCCTTCAAATCCGCCCAGACGATTCGTTGCGCGATGGTAGCCACGCTCCGGTGTGTACAGAATTTCGTCATGAACCTGAGAACCGCGAATATGTCCCGCTTCAAAACCGATCCCGATCTCTACACCTTTAAACGCATTGATCGACATGACCGCCTGTGCAATACGTGCATCCAGCTTACGATCATATTGAACAAAGGTGCCCAGACCTACCGGCACGCCCTCGACGATGCATTCCACAATACCACCGATGGAGTCGCCTTCTTTTTTGATCTGATCGATGTACGCTTCCATCTTTTGCTCGGTTTCCTTGTCTACGACACGTACTGAGGATTCCTCTGTACGAGCAATCAGTTCATCAAGTGGCAAATCATTAGCTGGCGCTTCGATCTCGCCGATACGAATGACCTGACCGCCAATTTTGATACCGAACTGAGCCAGAAACTGACGTGCTACCGCACCTACACCAACGCGGATCGCTGTTTCGCGGGCGCTGGAACGCTCCAACACGTTACGCAGATCCTTGTGATTGTATTTCAAGCCGCCATTCAGGTCAGCATGACCTGGACGTGGACGATGGACACGACGCTTTTCTTCGTCCGTCCCTTCCATCGGCTCAATATTCATAATTTTCGTCCAGTGCTTCCAGTCATTGTTGGCAACGACCATCGCTACCGGTGCTCCAGTTGTATAACCATGACGCACACCGCCGACGATATCGGCTGTATCTTTCTCAATCTGCATGCGACGTCCGCGTCCGTAGCCCTTTTGACGACGAGCCAGTTGGAAGTTTAATGCTTCAAAATCAAGCTCCAATCCGCTCGGCAATCCCTCAATAATCGCAGTCAACTGGGGACCATGCGTCTCCCCTGCTGTTAAGTAACGTATACTCATGTTGCGTTCCCCCTTTAAACTGTTAAACTGTGCATCGCTAAAATCCGTATTTACCTTCGCTTATTATAGTACATGGTTTAACCATTTGACAAGGAAGGCTGAGCGTCACATTTATCCTTATAATTTCGCGCTTTATCGTTGCTGAAACAATATATTCCAGCACAAAGAGCACACCGTTACCCATATAAATACGCGCTCCGGTATGCTCCATGATTATATTGATTTCCGTTCATTCTTGCTTCTGTTACGCTGCTCCCGCATGAGACTTAGCCCTTTTTGTGGTAAAAGAACGTCTCGGATGAGTCAAAGCCATACTGTGCCGGAGAGAAAATCTGCTCCGTACTGCCTACAAATAATACACCACCAGGGCGCAGACTTGCTGCAAACTTGTGATACAGCATATGCTTGGCTTCTTCAGTGAAATAGATCATGACGTTACGGCACACGATCAGGTCATAGCCGGTTTCGAACTTGTCTGTCAGCAGATTGCCTTTACGGAATTGTACCGCTTTTTTCAGCGTATCATTAACGCTGTACATCATCCCGTCTGCAGTAAAATGACGCTTGACGACATCGGGTGGTACGTCCTTGAGCGAACGCTCCAGATAAGCACCCTTCTTCGCTTTTTCCAGCGCCCCATCATCAATATCCGTCGCATGCAGAGTGGTCGATGACAACAGATTTTTGTCGGCCAGAATAGTTGCAATCGTATAAGGCTCCTCGCCTGTCGAGCAAGCTGCACTCCAGATCTTCAGATTCTTGCTCTGCCGATTCAAAGCAGGCAGGATCGTATCCCGCAGCACTTCCCAGCGATTCGGGTTGCGCCAAAATTCGGAGACGTTGATCGTCATACGATCGAGAAACTCATAAAATAGTGCTTTATCCTTTTGCATTGCATCGAAAAATGAAGCAAAGGTCGAATAGCCGTTTTTCGTACGCAGGGTGGTCAGACGGCGTTTCATTTGTGCTTCCTTATACTGTGCTAAGTCAATGCCCGTACTATCCTTCACTTTCTTGATGAAGCCTGTATAGTCCGAGTCTGGTTGAATGGCGTCATTCGTAAGCATGGCATCACTTCCTTGATCATCATTATGAGTTCAGTCCATGCGGGGGCAGTTTTAAAGCCAGGCAGAAATATTTTTTTCGTAAACGCTTAACTCGTCTGGTGCAAAGAAATTCGCGATTTCGCGTGCTGCACTTTCCGGCGAATCGGAACCGTGAATCAGGTTGAACGGTGTATGAGCAGCAAAGTCACCACGAATGGTGCCAGGCAACGCTTCTTTGACCTGTGTTTTGCCCATTACCATACGGGATAGCGTGATCACATCATCGCCTTCCCATACCATTGCAAATACGGGGCCCGAAGTAATAAAGTCAATAAGCTCACCATAAAATGCTTTGCCAACATGCTCAGCATAATGGCTCTCGGCCTGTTCCTTTGTAGGGATGAGGAACTTGCCTCCGATCAATTTGAACCCTTTGTCTTCCAAGCGACTGATAATGCGTCCGATTAGCCCCCGCTGTACTCCGTCAGGCTTAATCATCAAAAATGTCCGTTCCATTGACTCACTCTCCTGTTATCTACAAAGTAATCTGCTATCGGAGCAATATATGTATGCCCACTTGTGTATTCTAACAGAAACCTTGAAGTACAGAAAGAAATGGTGTTATATCAACATAAGGAGATTTTTGATATAATATCGCGACTGTATGGAGTAAATTACTTGTTATACGTTCTTTGGCCGGTTAACCTGCTGTAAAATCAGATGTCTGCTAAAGATACGCATGTACTGTAATGTATATATCGACAGCGGAAGGCTGGTCGTTTAGTCCTATTTTATAAATGTTTTGCGAAATCAAATAAACCCGGTGCTTTTCCCGCACCGGGTTCGTTCGTATACCGACATTATTCTGTCATTTTCGGCTTATTGTTCACTCTATGATACGCCTGGCTAGAGCTGCAACCGCAATTTCAGCACGATGTACCTTAGTGAGAACGTTTTGCTACGAAGTGAGCGATTTCCTGCAAATGCTTACGCGTTTTGCCTTCCGGCAATTGCTGCAATGCATCCATCGCCTTTTGAATGTAACGATCAGCTAGCTGCTCGGCACGCTCGATGCCTCCGCTCTGTTTGACCAGCTCCACCGCGCGCGTGACATCTGTAGCGCCATCAGCCTCGTGAATACGCTGAATTTCCGGCAACAGCGTACGCTGCATCTCCTGCTCCTGTAGAGCATACAACACAGGGAGTGTAATATTGCCCTGACGCAAATCACTGCCTGGTGGCTTGCCAATCTGCTTCTCCGTACCACACAGATCAAGCACATCGTCACGAATTTGGAAAGCCATCCCTACATTGTAGCCATACCGATACAGTTGACGCGTATAGGCAGCCGGCGCATCCGCAGCCAGACCACCAAGCTGACAGCTAATCGCAATCAACAATGCCGTTTTGCGGCGAATGCGCAGCAGATAGCGACGAATCGTCTGCTCCGTATTGAAAAAGTCGCGAATTTGCTCCATTTCTCCGATCGACATCTGTACCATCGCTTTAGCAAGCACACGATGAATCTCCGGATTTTGCAGACGTGCTACGATCACGAGTGCTTTCGCATAAATGTAATCGCCTGTATACATCGCGATCCGATTATCCCATTTGGACTTAACGGTAAGCTGTCCACGCCGCGTATCCGCATTGTCGATTACATCGTCATGCACCAGTGAAGCCATATGGATCAGCTCCAGCGGTACAGCGACATGACTCAGACGCTCCAGATCATAATTGCCATACTTGCCGCCAAGCAGCACAAAAGCGGGACGAAGCCTTTTTCCTCCCGCTTTGAGCAAATGCAAGGACGCTTCATTCAGCAGCGCATGGTCGGTATCGATGCTACGGCTGAGCTCGCGTTCAATCACGTTCATGTCTTTTCTTAGTGTCCCGAAAATATCCAGTAGTTTCATTCGTTCACCCGTGTCATCGTATTGTCAGTCCATAATTGCATGTGCACTTCATGATCCAGCAGGCCAAGCTCATGAGCATATTGAAAATACAGTCCGAGCCCCTGCTGTTCCTGCTCTCCAAAATCATACCATAATTGACGGAAATAATGCTCCCAGTAAGCGGAATCGCCACCCATTTTGTGCTGAGCATCCGCGATGACCGGTGTCAGATCATTCAGACTGCGCACCTTGCTGGCACGTAATTGCTCGGCAACTTCACTCACCAGCTCCGGATAAACCGTGGCAAATTGGCGATTGACCGCAAACACAGCAAAGGTCATACCATAGCCTGTCCATTCTTTCCAGGCTTGACCCAGATCGGTCACGATGTAGCCACTGTCATTGCGTGCAGCCTCAATCGCATGATCACCGATTAGCAGTGCTGCATCACAGCGCTCCATCATTTCATCCAAATTCGGATTCATGGATACATACTCGGGCTTAAAGCCATATCGCTTTTGCAAAATAATTTTTAATAGATTCACCGAAGTCGCTGAAGTGTTCGTCAGCGCAATCGTTCCATCTCCCAGTTCGGCGATTGGCTTTCTGGAAAACAGAAGAATTGATCCGACCGCATTTTTCGCACTCACCGACAGACCTGGCAGCAACCAGAAATCCTCTGACCGTGTCGCATAAGCAAAAGAGGATACAGGCGTAATATACAGCCGATCCTCCAATAGCGCACGATTCAAATTAGCCGGTAAATCACTATGGATCACAGCCGGCTGGGACAGCTCCTGTGGATCAAAATGCTGATAGATGGGCCAGTCGTTCGTATATTCAATTTTACCAATCTGAATCGGCAATTCAAATGTTGTCATCGTTACTCCCCCAGCGTTCAAATAAATCATGCTCGATGCCGAGAATATCCAGCACCTTGCCTACCATAAAATCAATAGCATCCTGTAACGTTTGCGGACGATAATAAAAAGCCGGCATCGCCGGAATAATGCTAACTCCCATTCGAGCCAGCTTGAGCATGTTCTCCAGATGGATCGCATGCAGCGGTGTCTCACGCGGTACGATAATCAGCTTGCGTTGCTCCTTGAGCATCACATCCGCAGCCCTTGTCATCAGATTCGCGGAGATGCCACCTGCAATATTCGCCAGCGTTCCCATCGAGCAAGGAATGATGATCATGGCTTCAACACGAAACGAGCCGCTCGCAATCGATGCACCAATATCGGAAAAGGAATGATACACATACTTACCCGGCAATGCACCAAATTGCGCTTCCAGCATCTCCTCGCGTCCAGATGCCGACCAGTCCAGCTCTTCTTTGAGCACACGCCAGCCCGCATTGGAGATGACGAGGTGAACGGTATAGCCATACGATAGCAGTACCTCTGCAAGTCGAATCCCATATATCGAACCGCTCGCACCGGTAATCCCGATCACATAGCGCTTTCTGGCATGATTCGGATCAAAGCCGAACACCCCGGCTGTGGCCGAAGTGTGCAGCGGATCTGTAGACGGTTTGTTTACCACCATTGTTTCACCGCCAGATCAACCAGCGTGAAAGCAAACATAACGATACTGAGTGCTCCATTCATCGTGAAAAAGGCAGTTTGCAAACGACTCAAATCTTTTGGCGTTACAATATAATGCTCATAGAACAGAATCGCAATCGCGATGATCACACCAGCGGCATACCACCAGCCGAGATTCGCGATAAATAAAAGACTGATTAGACCAATCGCCGTAATCACATGGAAGCCCTGAGCGATTTTAAGCGCACGCGGCACACCAAAGCGACTTGGGATTGAATGCAGTCCTTCCTTACGGTCGAATTCCGCATCATCACAAGCATAGATCACATCAAAGCCTGCGGTCCAGAACGTAATCGCCACAAAGAACACGATAGCCGTCCAGGTTACCGTGCCGGTTACCGCGACCCAGCCACCAAGCGGGGCAAGTGCGATGGTCATACCGAGCACGACATGACAGAGCCATGTGAACCGCTTCGTGAACGAATAGAAAATAAGCATAAATACCGCAATCGGCAACAACCGCAGCGCCAGTGGAGACAACTGCAATACCGCCCAGAAAAAGACGATCAGCGAGATAATGATGAAAATAACCACTTCGCCAGAACGAAGCAGACCCGCTGGAATAGCGCGCATCATCGTACGCGGATTTTTGCCATCAAAGGTTCGGTCAATCAGACGGTTCAGTCCCATTGCGGCACTGCGCGCGCCTACCATTGCAACCAGAATCCATACGACCTGCTGCCATGTTGGCAAATGTCCGTATATTACGTAAGAGCCGAGCATCGCTCCCATAAAAGCAAAAGGTAAGGCAAAGAGCGTATGCTCGACCTTGATCATTTCGAGAAAGATTTTAATTTTCTTAAACATGCTGCTTCTCCTTGATTCCAATATGAAGTGCTGCAATTCCGCCTGTTAACGGATAGGCTTGCACCTGCTGTAGTCCGATGTTCCGGAAAATACCGGCAAGCTCTTCCCGACCCGGGAAAGCGATCAACGAATCCGGCAGCCATTTATACTGTTCGTAGCTTTTCGCTACAACTCTGCCCATGAGTGGAAGCAGGTTTTGGAAATAGAAATAATAGATGCCTTTAAACGGCTGCCATGTCGGTTTGGACAGCTCCAAGCAAACGACCATACCGCCCGGCTTTACGACACGCTGCATTTCACGTAGCGTTTTTTCCAGATCAGGTACATTGCGAAGTCCAAAGCCAATCGTCGCATAATCGAACGTATTATCTTCAAACGGCAAATCCATCGCATTGCCCTGCGTAAGTGTAATATTGTCCTGCCAGCCATCACGGTCAATCTTCGTCTGACCGACACTCAG
The DNA here is from genome assembly GCA_039595515.1 of Paenibacillus sp. Lineage (GTDB taxonomy): Bacteria > Bacillota > Bacilli > Paenibacillales > Paenibacillaceae > Saccharibacillus. Next base: position 16,969 of record JBCNLJ010000088.1, read on the forward strand.
CATATTCGGGCTAAAGTCCAGACCATAAATCGAACCCGTCTTGCTCGCCTCCGCAATGCTGATCGTCCAGTCACAGGTGCCGCAGCACACATCCAGCGCGGAATCTCCCTGCTGTACATTCATCTTTTGCATGGTGAACTTCCGCCATGTTTTATGCATACGGAAGCTGAGCAGATCGTTCATCATATCGTATTTGGGTGCAATCGATTCAAACACCGACTGCACGAATTGTTCCTTCGGTTTTGCACTTTCCGGTTTGCTCATAAGCAACTTCACCTCTTCTGATGATCTTACACCTGATGTACAAGCGCAGCATAGCTGCCCGTCAACTCCGATACAGCCGTAGCCAGCTCGGTATTGTGCTCCTGCTGCAAACGTTCGCCAATCGCAGCCAGCGAATGCTGAAGCAGTTGCTCCAGATGCGCTTGAATCCCATACCGCGCTTCCCATTCCTCACGATAGCGAGCAGGGTCTTCGGAATTCGCCTCCATCTTCAAACGGCTTTGATCCGCTGGAGCCGACTGCTGAAGTACATAGTACAGACCGTATTCACCGAAAGGCTGTACGTTTGAACCAGCTTTTAGCTCGGCAGCGAGCCATTCGCAGCGACTGAACAAATATAACAGTTGCTCCCATAACTGACGAGCAGACGCATCAATATACGATGTAAACGAAAGAAACAGCTGCATCTTCAGCTGTATACTTGCTTCCATATATTGCTCTGCTGTTAAGCCAGACCTGTTAGATTGTTCATACAAATCCATTTTGAGACGATTATTTTCGCAGATGGCTTCACCCAGACGTGCGACCATTCCAATCTCGCCTGCTTTTGCCAGTAACTCATAAAATCGACTACTAAAGTAATCGCCGGCAAGTACATTCAATTGGCGTGAGCGCATCTGCTCTTCCCGCTGATACGCAGACGATGTATCGATCCGATCATGCGTGTCCATAGCCATTTGTACAAGACCTGTGACAAGCGGAAATAGTTCTTCCCGGTTTTCCTGTAATCGACGATCGGCTGCCTCACTTAAAAACAGAAATAGCAGACGAGCACGTACATCCGGAAACGGAGCAACCTCTGTATGCTTTTGAATCATATCGTATTCGGTGTATTTTTTGGATGTTTCCAGCAAGCGATACGGTTTCATTTCAGCCTCCGTGCCTTATCCAGGCAAGTCTTTATTTTCACAAACTTAGAACTACTAAATAGTTCAGATTTAAACCACTTCGGTTCATTATATCATATGTTGTCGACACAAGACAGGGCACTATGGTAAATGACTGGGTGGAGTAACGTTCTGGTATGTTCAACACCACTCCGGCAAGGAATAAGGGGACGGACTCGGGTGGAGCCGCGGGAATTTTTTGGATGAGGAAGTTATTGAAGATTCCCGCCCCTCCAAAGCAGTAAGATATTTTGCTTCGCAAAAATCACTTTTTATTGAACCCCGTGTTAGACAACCATTAACACTGTAAATCGTCCTTTCCCCTTATTTCCTTGCCACCGTTCTGTGCTTGTTTCATATTACGCGTACTCATATCATGAATAATATTCAGTCGCGGTGCTCATCATTCTTTTACTTCTCAGTTTTTCGGTATAGCCACTTTAGCATTGTATTTTGAATCTACATGTCAGTTCACACGATGCGAGCCTTCATCTTTATCACAAACAAAAGACTAGCTACCCAACCTTTAACTGTGTCATACAGCGAAGAATAGGAGCCAGCCTTCAGTAGTATCAGTCTTCTTATCATACATAAGTAGACTTAATCGGTAACCTTACCATTTGTTCAACAATCGATTTCGAACATGGTCTAGTTGAAATCATTTGCTGTATTTTATATGAACTCAATCCTCTGTTTTAACGATGCCATGCTTCGTTTGGACTTCAGCATCGCCGCGGATTTTGATGGCGGATGTGTTTTCGGTGAATTGTACGATTAAGATTTCGCCTTTATCCAGCTTTTCCGTATGATGAAAGCGTGTGTCGCGTCCGCGAGTGAGGCCGATCACTTGTACGCCGTTATCTTTTGCTTTGATCACAACATATTCGCTATTGGTGTAGTTATTGGTTGAATCCATCATGTTCCTCCTTCCGCCTGTAGCGGGATTGATAATCATCTGGTGCTTTCCCTCTATCATACAGCCGGCTTCCGTTTCCGGCAAATGCAAGGAAGGCCCGATGAAAGAATACATGCAAAAGGACCGTGAACAATATGATCACGGTCCCTTTCTTGAACATGGAATATGTACAACTTATTTAATTCCATCTTTCAATGCTTTACCAGGCTTGAAAGCCGGGATTTTGCTTGCTGGGATTTCGATTTCTTCACCAGTTTGCGGGTTACGTCCTTTACGGGCGGAACGCTCACGAACTTCAAAGTTACCGAAACCTACCAGTTGTACTTTATCACCGCTTTGCAGCGCATCGGAGATTGCTTCAAAAACAGCTTCAACCGCTTTTGTTGCATCCTTCTTTTGCAGGTCTGTTTTTTCAACAACCTGTGTGATCAGATCCGTTTTATTCATCTGTTGTCACCTCCTGAAGTAAAGTTAACGAATGCCACGTACGACTCTGGTTTTCGTGAATACGAAAATATGCGTAACCGTTGCGGATTGTACAAGTATAGTTCGACTGCCACAGACTGCAGCAAACAGAACAAAACTATAGTAATACAGCCACCCTTTAATTTCAAGCATTTTGCCGTATTTTCCGCTACCAATCGCTCAAATCATCGTCTTGCTGCTGCAATTGACGTCGAATCGCCTGTTTGAGCCGATCCTCCGGTAAATGAATGACCGCTGGGCCGACAATACGTGCCTGACAGCCAAGTCGTAGCGTGCGTTCTCCATCGAGTCCAAGCTTACGACATTCGATTTCACCCGGGTCGGATAAACCGTCCTGCTGTCCCGCTTGCGGCTGCTCTACCTGCACCTTGCACATCAGACAGGCAGCACGACCATCACAGCGTACAGGCAGCGATAAACCGGCAAGGCGAACCGCCTGCAGCACCGTTGTTCCGCGTGTAACCTGAATCGTTTTATTGGCAGGTAAAAATACTACTTTTTCCTTCGATGTTGAACTCATGCTTCCTCCTTACTCCAGACCAGCCAGACGCAAAATGCGCTGAGTCATGTTGGGATGGAAGCCATTATGATGGATCAATTGCCGTATGAGCGCTTCATGCACATCCGGCTGCTGCTGAATATGCCTTGCAATTGCCTCATAGCGATCAGGACGATCCCGCAGCAAATTAAACACAAGCTCATGCGGAAGCGGCATCAGCCGGATCGATACCGAACCTATCTCTACAGTGACGGAAGCCGGAAATAGCAGCTTATCGACATGTACACGGTAATACGATTCGCGTGCTCTCACTTCAAAGTCACCAACCAGCTCGACCGTACAGCCATATGCTTCATAATGAGCAAGCGTAGAACGGTACATCCGCGTCTCATTAAGCTGAGGAGCATCCAGCACCTTCAACGTCTGCTGCAACGATCCGTGTAGCTGTTCAATAGCAGCACCATCAGCATACAGATCGATATCACGCGGCGATTGCTCCAGCTCGATTCCTTGCAGCAACAAGCTACAACTGCCGCCAAGTAACCAGTCTGTCTGCGGAGCAGACTGATGCAGCGCAGATGTCAGCTCTTCGAGCGCTTGCTGTAGTGAGGATGGCAACGCTAGCGAATGACCAGGCTTTGTCATTGTACTCTCTCCTTCCGCAGCCGTTAGCAGTGAAGTGTATTAAGCATGCCACTGCTTCCAGGTTTCAAGCTTCATCGATTCCATTTCATTTTTCGGATCACGACCCATAAGTGCCTCTACCGCAGTACGCGGGTCTGCCTGCTCGAACAACACACGGTATAATTGTTCAGCAATCGGCATTTGTACGTTATGATGACGTGACATATCATGCGCAGCCTGTGTGCTACGCACGCCTTCCACAACCATATTCATCGAGTCCATAACCTCATCGATCGACTTGCCCTGACCGAGCATATAGCCAGCACGCCAGTTACGGCTATGCTTACTTGTACCGGTTACAACCAGATCACCTATACCTGCCAGCCCTGAAAAGGTTAATGGATTCGCGCCCAGCACCGTACCCACGCGTACCATTTCGGCAAGACCGCGCGTCAATAATGCAGCTTTGGCATTATCACCAAATCCGAGACCGTCTGACAAGCCTGCTCCAAGCGCGATGATATTTTTCAACGCACCGGCAAGCTCTACTCCGGTCGTATCCCGATTCGTATAGACACGGAAATATTCTTCATTCATAAACAGCGTTTGTGCAGCGGCAGCAGCTTTTTCATTCGTAGCAGCGACAACGACCGTCGTTGGCATACGCTTCACAACTTCCTCCGCATGACTTGGACCGGATAATACCACCACATCCTGCTCTGGCATTTCCAGCTCCTCGCTAATAACGGTAGACATGCGCTTGAGCGTGCCTACTTCGAAGCCTTTGGTCGCATGCACACACAGCATATCATGCTCATAATAAGGCTTCAGTTGCTTGCATACGTCACGCATCGCTTTGGACGGTGCAACGATAATGACAGCGGCTGTGCCTTTCATCGCTTCCTCCAGATTGGAGGTCGCCGTAATATTTTCAGGCAATTCCGCATCCGGCAAGTAACGATCATTACGATGATTCGTATTGATCTCTGCCGCCTGTTCGGATGTACGTGTCCATAGCGATACCTGAAATCCGTTATCCGCTAGCACACAGGCAAGTGCGGTCCCCCAGCTTCCGGCTACCAGAACAGTCACCTTATCAGACAACGCCAGTTCCTCCCTTGCTCCCTTTGGAGCCGAGTTTACTTTCTGTGCCTTTCATAATACGCCCAATATTCGCGCGATGACGCCATACGCCAAGTGCCCAGATCACAATGCTAACGACAACAATCGGTGTCGTATAACCCATGATCAGCAGCACAATCGGTGTTAATGTAACAAAGATCAATGAACCCAGCGATACGTAGCGGGTAAATACAATCGACAAAATCGCAAATACACCGGCAAGCAGAGCTGGCACAATACATAGTGTAGCCAGCACGCCAATCGTCGTTGCAATCCCTTTACCACCGCGGAAATTAAAGTAAATGGGCCAGTTATGTCCCAAAATCGCAGCCAGACCGCAAAGCGCTGGCACCCAGTAATCTGGTGACGCATTAAGCGCAACACCAATCCATACGGCTGCCACACCCTTCAAAGCATCCAGCAGCAGTACGCAAATGGCAGGCCCTTTGCCGAGCACCCGCAGTGTATTGGTCGCGCCTGCATTACCGCTACCATGATCGCGAATATCGATACCTTTGATGCCTTTGGCAATCAAAAGACTAAAGCTGATAGAGC
>JBCNLJ010000089.1:0-21082 GCA_039595515.1 Paenibacillus sp.
TCAACACATCCTGCTCTGGTACTTTGTACTTGGCGCCCTTGCCAAATACATTTTCGTCTTCTGACAATACAGGCAGCGCATACTTGGAAGCAAGCGCGCTCAGACTTTGACCGGATTCGGTTGGATCGAGCAGGTATGCAGCAATCTGGATATCGAAGGAAGCTCCGGCAAAAGCAATACCATCCCAGAACAGCACCAGATCGGCGCGATGCAGATCATGTCCCTGCTTCGGAATCGAGTCATCGGCAAGCCATGTGCGAATCGCCGCCGCTGCATCGCTTTTTAATACATCCGGCGTGAGGAAATAATACTCCTCCGGTGTACCGAACAGCACGCCGATCAGTTCCGCATGATGCGGGTTATCTCCGTGACTTTCCACATGCACCACATCGACTGTATTCAGCACAGCTTCAAGCTCGGATACATGCTGTTCATCCAGCATCGTCACTTTCAGATCCGGCATTGGCGCCGAGTTGCCATCTGCATCGGCGTTCAGCTCATCAAGTGTTGCATCTGGATGAGCTGCCACATCGCTCAGATCAAGACGCTGCAAAATGGACTTGAACTCCAGCTTTTGCAATGCCGTTATCGCTGTTGCGGCCTGAATGCCTTCATACTTCATGCTATCCCAGCTTGCATCAAATGGAACCTCACGGAAAATGGTCGCCAGCTCCTTACTCAGGCGCGCATCATCCGCATGTGTTTCAACCTTCTCCTTCATCTTGCCTTTGAGCTGATCGGTATTTTCCAATACGGATTCTACCGTTCCGAACTGATGCAGCAGCTTAAGTGCTGTTTTTTCCCCTACACCCGGAATGCCCGGAATATTATCGGAAGCGTCGCCCATCAAGCCTTTGAGGTCGATAATTTGCGCAGGTGTCAGCCCATAACGCTCTTCCACCTCGGCAGGCCCGTATTGCTCGATTTCACTAACGCCCTTACGTGTTAGCGCGATTCGTACATTCTCGGAAGCGAGCTGGAGCATATCCTTATCCCCGCTTAATACGAGCACCTCGCAGCCCTTCTGCTCTGCCTGAAGCGACAACGTACCGATAATATCATCCGCCTCATAGCCCTCTAGCTGATAATGGGAAATACCGAAAGCGGTCAGCAAGTCTTTCAGTAGTGGGAATTGCTCAGACAGCTCAGGTGGTGTTTTCTGACGCCCACCTTTGTATTCCTCATAGCTGCTATGGCGGAAGGTGATTTTACCCGCATCAAATGCAACCATCACATGCGTTGGCTTGTGCTCCTCCAGCACGCGCAAGAGCATATTGGTAAAGCCGTATACCGCATTCGTATGCAAGCCTGCCGATGTGGTCATCGGCTGCTGCATCGCAAAAAATGCGCGATAAATAATACTGTTTCCATCTATTAACATAAATTTGTCCATAGTTCCTCCTGTGATTGGCGTCTGCGGACAAGTACCGTCTGCACCGTTGCTATAAGCAGGCTATTGTATGTCTCCTGTGATTCCTGCTTTCCTATACAAAGCTCCTGTTGAAAGCGGACCGATATCCTGTGAAAATAGGACATTTTCTTACTCCTTCTATGATACCACAAGCCCCTGCGTTCCAAAACAAAAGGCACCGGAGAAGTTTCCGGTGCCTGCTGTTCTGCAACATGCAATACATATATGAGGTTATTCTTGGATAACTGTTAGCTGTTCAGATCAGGACGTGTTCCTGTCACCAGGTAGACAACGCTCTCAGCAATATTTGTCGCATGATCGGCAATACGCTCGATATAACGACCGGTCAGATTGAGCAGCATGACCTGCGGGCCATCTGATCCATTTTCTTTGATGTATTCATGCAGTTCACGAATCATACCGCTGTACAGATGGTCAACCTGATCATCATCTGTACCTACCTTGTGAGCAAGATCGGTATTTTCATCCAGATACGAGCGAATCGAATCACGGATCATTTGTACGACGATCTCGGACATTTGCGGAATGTCCTTCAGCGGCTTGATCAGCTCGGCGCCTTGCAAACGCAAGGTGACCTTAGCCACATCCAGCGCCAGATCGCCCATACGCTCCAGATCGCTGGAGATTTTGAAGGCGACGATAATACGGCGCAGATCCTTGGCTACCGGCTGCTGTGTAATAATAAGACGCGAGCCGATATCCATAATCTTTTCTTCCATTTCGTTCAGGCGATAATCGTTGTCAACGACGCTTTTCGCCAGCGTTACATTTTTCGTTTGTAACGATTGTACCGCTTCTTGCAATGCTTCAATAACATGATCTCCCATGGAGATGAGCAGATCGCGAAGCTCGTACAGGCCTTCATCGAATCCTTTCCGGTTAGGCATACATGATCCTCCTATGGCTGGTAACTTGTTTGGAAAAGCTGGCTATTCGTGAGCAGAAGTAACGTGTAGTCTGTCAGCCGAAGCGTCCAGAAATATAATCTTCCGTGCGGGAATCAGACGGATTGGAAAATATCTCGGTTGTATCGGTAGCTTCCACAATCTCTCCATTCAAGAAGAAGGCTGTCTGATCAGAAATACGTGCCGCCTGGTGCATATTATGTGTCACCATCACGATCGTATACTCCTTTTTCAAATCCTGAGTCAGCTCTTCAATCTTGAGCGTAGAGATTGGATCAAGTGCAGATGTCGCTTCGTCCATCAGCAAAATATCCGGCTGCCCGGCAATTGCGCGTGCAATACACAGACGCTGCTGCTGACCGCCTGACAGACTGAAAGCGGACTTTTTCAAATGATCCTTCACTTCCTCCCACAGCGCAGCCTGCTTCAAGCTACGCTCGACAATCGCTTCCAGCTCCGATTTGGATCTGACGCCATGCAATCGCGGGCCATAGGCGACATTTTCAAAGATCGATTTCGGAAACGGGTTCGGCTGCTGGAATACCATACCTACCTGCTGACGCAAGCCTTCGACTTCAACGTCATCACCATAAATGTCTGCGCCAGCAATCTCCACCTTGCCTTCAATGCGCGTACCAGGGATCATGTCGTTCATCCGGTTCAATGTACGCAGCAATGTCGATTTGCCACAGCCGGATGGTCCGATGAATGCAGTTACTGCTTTTTCCTTAATGCCAAGTTCGATATTTTTAAGAGCATGATGCTTCTCATAGTATAAATTTAATTGTTCGATACGAATAATGTCTGACACAAGGTCACACTCCCCTGATTTCTCTATATTCATAACGCTGCGCCGCCATTTATAGCGGCTGGCATCTATACATGATACGGGATGTTTGTAAAGCGTGAGCTCCCGAATTGTAAAGGGAGTGTAAAACTTAGTGAGACGTATTCGTAGTACACAACTGTGCTTATCGAAGTAATGTTTTACTTTGAGCCTGCTGCTTCAGTGTATCCATCACGAGCATGGTTAGACGGCTTGCTTCTCCCGCCGTGCCGTGTAGATGTTTTGCCTGTACAGAAGCGTGGTCGGCTGCGGCTGCCATCTCACCAAACAGTTGATCCGCCTGCGTAATCCGAAGCATACTGGCATCCATCGTCTGCTCTGCCGTTTGACTGGACTCGGCAGATTGTCCGATCATCTCATTCAAGCCGCCCAGCAGGCGTGCAATATCCGAAGACATGCCTGTAATACGCTCCGCCAGCAAACGCATCTCCGATGCAACGACAGCGAAGCCTCGTCCGGCCTGCTGAGCACGCGCTGCTTCAATCGATGCGTTCAATGCCAGCATGCTGCTCTGACCGGCAAGCTGAGCGACATCATCCACAACTTTACGTGCCTGTACGGTATGCTCCAGCATATGCTCTGCCTGCACACGCTGGCTGTTCACCAGTTGCTGGGCCTGACGGAATTGTTGATTCGCTTCTGCCAGTTGATGATGACCTGCAACGGTGCGCTCTTTAATTTCTACTAGCTGACGCGACGTTTCATCCGCTGCGCCGCTAACCGTACGAACGGCTTGTCCGATCTGTTCCACATAAGTGTGGGACGCTTGCAAAGACTGCACACGCTGCTGTTCAGCCTGTCCTTGTAAATGACGCGACAGCTCCATCAGATCGCGAATGGTGATCACACCTGCGAGATTCCCTCCATCGGTCAACAATACACATTCATAAAAGGCTTCGCCCTGACGTGCCAGCGCAGCATCGACCACATCGGCGGGTTGATCGGTCAGCTTCATCATCAGCGTTTCGTTCTGGCTAAAACGACTTGTACTTCGTCCATAATATAGCTCGTTTGCAAACCGACTCGCCATCCGCCGATAAAATTGCTCACGCATAATTAGCCCGACTGGCTTATTTTGCTCATTGCAGAGTATGACGCAAGGAAGCTCTGGCTGCTCGCGGAACCGCTGTAGCGTTTCTCCACATGTCTCTTGCTCACGAATCTGCGGTACAACGATCAAATAATGGCTCAGCTCACATTCCGATTGGGATACAGGCTGCTCTGCCACCCATGAGGTGGAAGCAGGATGAGAAGTTGAACGAGACGCTTCCTGCACCATGCTGGCTTCTGGTGAAGTCGATGCTTCTTTGGATACAGATGAATGTGACAGACTCGTCTGACTCAAAGCGCGTGTAGCTTTAACCGAGGTGCTTTGAGTTGGGGCTAAAGGTGTTGCTGAAGCTGGTATCGCAGCATTCGTACGGCTGGATGCTGGGCTTGTACGATTAGCGACTGGACTGGTTGATGTGGAATGAGTACGGTTCGTCTTGATTGCTGTCGATTCATTGGTACGCTGGACTGTGCTCTGGGGTACAGCATTTGTTTTGCTGGTGCTAATGGGTGAGACGCTTGCTGGTGCAGGAACAGTATGCTTCGCATTCCCCATCGGTGGAATGATTGGTTTAGCACCTGTCGCTGGCGTTGCTTTTGATGCTGTAGTTGTTTTGGATGCCGTATTGCTTTGGGCGGCTGTCACATGCGGTTGTTTTTTATCCGTAACGGGCTTAGTGCTTGTTTGGCTGGCAGGTTTATTGCTAATTGTACTTGTTACTATGCTCGTATCTTTAGTAATGCTTGTATCTTTAATTCTGTTGGTATCGGGCGTTTTGCTCGTATGGACAGTGCCCGTTTTGGTATCAGTTGCAGTGGTCGTTTTATTTGAATTAGTCATACTGTTGGAGCTTGCAGGCTTTGCAGGCGTACTAGATTGGATAGCTGAATGAGCTGCTGTGACGGATGCATTTTTGGTAGATGCAGGGGCTTGATTTGTTAAGCTTGTCTGGCGTACTATGTCTGTTTTGGCAACTGGACTATTCTTTGCTGTGGTGCTGGCTGTTGTCGGATTGGTTTTTGCCGGGTTCGTTTTTGTTGGGTTTGTTGTTATTGGATTCATTTTTATTGCATTCGTTGTAACAGCGGCGCTTGCATTGGTAACTTTGGATGTTGCATTAGTGACTGTAGACGTTGGCGAAGCACCCAATGAAGGCGCTTTGGTCGTCGAAGCTACTGACTCTGATGTTACCGCATCGGTCATGCCAGCATTCGCAACAGATTCGGTACTCTGGGCTGCTTCTTTCACTGTATCTTCCTCACGTACTGTCACATCATTCAACCGTACCGATTGGTCACTGGCAGCTTGCTCATTGGTAGCAGGTGGCTCGTTCTTCGCAAGATGAGGCTCCGACTTCTTATCGTTAGACGTTTGGACATTCATTACTTCGTCGATCGTTGATGCCTCCATATGATGGGTGCCGGGTTGCTCGGATCGGGATGGTTGCGGTGCAGGGTGGTTAGGCTGTGTATGAGCAGGAGTAGAGGCTACTGGTGAGTGATCAGTTACCGTCGGTTCCGAAATTTCAGCGGTTGGTGTTTTTTTCCGTTCTTTTAAGGCTTGAGTAGTCAATTGTATCGACTCCTTAGTTCTTTAGTATTACTCTCACCTCCAGACTAATCGATTATTGTAAAATAAACTGTATGATTTCTGCATACATATGTAATATCCATCTATTCGTCTATTTTAATTTCGTAAAATAGAACTAGAAAAAAAGATGCTCATCACTCCGTTAACCGGAATGAGGAGCACCTGCTTTTTTACGTACGACTAATTTATAACCGACACCGCGAATCGAATCAATATGCACCGAGTCGGGATCTAATTCAAGCTTCTTACGCAGCGAGCTGACGTGTACGTCTACAGTACGCTGTCCACCGATGTAATCAAAGCCCCAGACAGCGTTCATCAGATCATCCCGTGTCATCACGACACCTGGCTTGCGTGCGAGATACAGCAGCACTTCAAATTCCTTTGGACGCAGTGTAATCTGCTGGCTGCCCAGTGCGACCTCGTACTTATCCGGATAGATCATCAGATCGCCAAGCTCGATCCGGCTCTCCTGCACATCCTCATCGACTGGCTGATCTTCACGCCCGGTTGCACGGCGCAATACAGCAGCGACGCGAGCAAGCAGCTCGGATACGCCAAATGGCTTGGTAATGTAATCGTCTGCACCTGCTTTGAGTCCTTCTACCACTTCTTCTTCCGCATTTTTCGCGGTCAAAATAACAACCGGTGTGCGAATGCCGGAGCTTCTCAGCTTGCGTAAAATATCCAGTCCCGACATCCCCGGCAACATCAGATCAAGCAGGATCAGCTCGAACGACTCGCTCTGGGCGCGCTCCAATCCGGCACTGCCATGATCCTCTACCGTCACCTCATACCCTTCCTGGGTCAGGTTGTAGGAAAGTAGCCGGGACAACGTTGATTCATCTTCAATGACCAGCAATCGTTTAGTCATGATAACCTCCACTCGGGTTTACATTTCTTTCACCGTGACCAGCATATCACTATTTTGTTAACACAGTGTAAAAATATTGAATTTGGTTATCCAGCAGTTATCGTGCCATTAAAATTCATCATAATTCAGGCTCATCTGCCTGTAGTAGTGGCAGATTCACAGTAAAGGTGGAACCGATATTAACCTCACTCTCCACCGTTACTACACCATGATGCAGCTCTACTAGATGCTTCACAATCGAAAGTCCTAATCCTGTACCACCTGAACTGCGTGAGCGTGCCTTATCTACCCGATAAAACCGTTCAAAAATACGTGGCAGGTCCTTACGCGGAATGCCCATGCCGGTATCGGTCACAGCAAAAATGATCCGTTCCTCGCCTTGCTCAGACAATATTTCATGTACATTCAGACGTACCTTGCCGCCATCCTGTGTATAGTTTATCGCATTGGAGATCAGATTGACAAAAATCTGGCGTAATCGATCCTCATCCGCTTCCATGAACAATTCCTCCGGCACCTGCATGTCCAGCGCGATATTTTTCTGCGCTGCCGAAGCGTTAAGCATCTCCCGAATCGTCTCGAAAAACGGCTGTAAATGAATCGGTGAGAAATTAAGCGGCGAGCGCTTCGACTCAATTTTGGACAGCTCCAAAATATCACCGATCAGACGATTGAGCCGTTCACTCTCATCATAAATAATTTGTAAAAAGGAGCGTGACGTCTGTTCATCCTTCACCCCGCCACTCAGCAGCGTTTCTGCAAAGCCTTTTACCGCTGCAATCGGCGTTTTCAATTCATGCGAGACGTTAGCGACAAATTCGCTACGCATCCGCTCTAAACGGCGAATATTCGATACGTCCTGAATAAGGAACAGCATCCCACGGTACGTATCATCATCCTCAAACATCGGCACCCCATCAATCTCAATCAGACGCGGCTCGGGATTGTACAATGTCTGCTCGTCATGAATACGCTCCTTGCGCCGTAGCCCCTCGCCAAGCAGCTTGCTCAGCTCATAATGCTGCTTCAGCTCCTGGTACGATTTACCGATCATACGCTTGGAATTGATGCTCAGCATTTCCTCGGCAAATCGGTTAATGAGTGCAATTTTGCCGCTATCATCAACCATGACCATACCGCCCGTCATATTGGCAAGTACGCTTTGCAGCAGATCCTCGTTATCGCGAATGACCTTGAGCTGCATCTCCAGGCTATCTGCCATATTATCGATCGCTTTACCCAGATCACCAATCTCGTCCTTGCGCTCCAATCGCACCCTTGCTCCGTAATCGAGACGGGAAATACGATTCGCTACCCGCGTAATATGCTCCAGCGGACGCGTGAGGCTGGCTGCGACACTATAGCTGACCAGAGCCGCAATGACGAATAGCACGAGCAGACTGATCCCCATAATCGTCCATGTGCTACGCACGCCGTCCTCTACCGCTACCAGACTCATAGATAGACGAATATAGCCGTCAAACTCCCCTGGCTTTTGCACAGGTGCAGCCACATACAGCATATTTTCCTTGAGTGTGCTGCTATATCGCACTGCACTACCTACACCGTCGCGCGCTGCGGCAACGATTTCTTCACGGCTTGCATGATTGTTCATCTTACGCGGATCGCTTTCGGAATCCCCGATGACCGTTCCGTCTTTTTCGATAAAGGTGACACGCGAATCGGTCAGCTTGCCAATTTGTAATGCTTCGCGGGAATAATAGCTGAATACGTCATTGGAAGGTGTTCCATTCTCATTGCCAACAGGCTGGAATGTGAATGTTGTCTCCAACAGCCGAATTTCTCGCAGCATATTGTCTTCCAGCGTCTGCTCATGCGAATTTCTGTAAATATGCGCCATCGTAAAAGCTGCAGCCAGGCCGAGCACAGCCAGCAGAAGCATAATGATGATGGTCAGGCGAATGCGAAACGGTTTCATGCGGTTGCGTCAATCTCCTTTGATATAGTTTGCTTCCTTGAGCCGTTGTCTGCTCCGATACGCCTCTACACGTTGAAATACGGAATACTGGAGCGTCGCCATCGGCTGCTGTAGCATAATGCCAAGCACGACCGGCACCGCGGTTTGCGGGCTAAAATAACCCATCGCAATGACCATGCCAACCGATATGTTCCGCATTCCAGAGGTGTACGCCAGCGTCACCGGCAATTCACGGCCTTTCGCGCGAAGTATACCAGAACAGACGTAACCGAGTCCATAGCAAAGCGCAACTGTAAGCAGCACCGACGGAATCACAAGCAGCAGATCGCCCTTAAGCGCGCTGAGCTGAGGTGCAATCGCTGCTGCATTAAGTAATACGACTCCGGCAAAGCATATCTTGGATAGAGGCTGTGTGACCGGTGCCGACCACGGCTTGAATCTGCCACTGGACAGCTCATACACGACCATACCAAGCAGCGTTGGCAATACGATAATTAGCATCAGATCACGTATCATGCCAAGTGTATCAAATTGAATGCTAGCACCGAACAGCCACTCGATCAGACCGGGAACGACAAACGGACTGATCGCTGAATCGACAATAACGAGTGCAAGGGCAAGCGCGACATTTCCTGATGACATGCCTACCCATAGTACAGACGATACGCCGAGCGGAATCGCTGTGAATAGCACCAGTCCGATCGTATACGGCGAGCCCGATCCAAATAACAATATGCCCAGCTCATAAGCAAGCAGGGGTGCAACGAGATGCGCCAGTACGAGTGTGAGTATAACCGGAAGCGGCTTTTTCAATACCCCCTGCACATGCTTTCTGCCGCAGCCAATGCCCATCACAAACGTAACAAAGGCAAATAAATATGGAATCCAATCGGTATAAGCGATTAGATGCCTGGATAATACAAAACCGAGCAGCAATGTGCACGGAATAATCGCAAACATGTACTTTTCAAACATTCGTGTCAACGTATCCATCGTTTCCCTCATAAGCTATTCCTTTCTCTGTCTGTGTGCCGTTTCGGATTGATTATCTTCCATGATAGCATACTGGACGACTGATCCGACCGCGAAAAGGGATATTTATCGCAAAAAGTTTAACGTGTGCATAAATGAGATGACTGAGATGATGAACTCCATTTAGTTAGAATGAAATGTAATTATAAAGCTCTTGTTCGGATAAACTGTTAGATCAGCTTGATCGTGGTAACCATTTATCCTAGTGGCAAACTGTATTCATTGGCATGAATGATCTTTCGTAGCACTAGATGTGTACAGACATGTAAGGTATGTAATGCATGTAAAAAAGGAGCCTCGCAAGGCTCCTCTGCTGGATCATTTATTTTATTTCATCATAGAAATTGCAATGAAATCGCATGTTCTATGAGTTGTTCTATTACCCGTTCACGACTTCGCCGCCGTTAACGTGAATGATCTGACCGCTCACATACGAAGAGTCTGTGCTTGCCAGATACACATACGCTGGAGCGACCTCGTCCGGTTGTCCAGGGCGTCCCAGTGGCTGGGATTGGCCGAATTCGCCGACACGTTCCGGGTCAAAGGTAGCTGGAATAAGCGGTGTCCAGATTGGACCTGGCGCAACGCCATTCACACGAATGCCCTTCTCTGCCAGATTCATCGACAGTGAACGTGTAAAGGCAACAATTGCCCCTTTGGTCGAAGAATAATCAAGCAAGGTTGGGCTACCACGATAAGCCGTGATCGACGTCGTATTGATAATAGCCGAGCCTTCCTTCAGATGCGGCATCGCTGCCTTGGTAATGAAGAACATGCCGAAAATATTCGAACGGAAGGTGCGTTCTAGCTGCTCCGCCGAGATATCTTCAATCGACTCCTGCACATGCTGCTCTGCCGCATTATTCACAACGATATCAAGTCCACCCAGACTTTGTACCGCCTGCTCTACTGCGGAGCGAGCAAAGCTCTCGTCGCCGATATCGCCTGCAATCGTTACGCATTTACGTCCTTCGGCTTCGACGTAACGCTTCGTTTCCTCTGCGTCATGATCCTCTTCACGATAGATGATTGCCACATCGGCACCTTCTTTGGCAAAATGCACAGCAACTGAACGACCGATTCCGCTATCTCCTCCGGTAATAATCGCTCTTTTGCCCTGTAGCTTGCCTGCCGCCTTATATTCCGTAGCTTGAGACTGTGGACGTGGAGTCATTTCTGACTCATGACCTGGCAACGATTGATCTTGCTCGGGTACACTTTGTGGTTTACTGGACATATTCAGTTCTCCTTTCATTCAGTGCATGATGATATAACCTGGGAAGTCACTCTAAATGCGCTGAACTGGAAAATGCCTCCCAGTTCACTACGTTGCGTTATTACCACGCACCCTCTGTCATTAAACAAAATAAGCCAAATTTGTATTCACTATTCAACAAACAACGATGCAGATATATCGCTGCTTGAGCCGCTTGCTGGAACTAAGGAGTGAGCTTGTTGCATTTGCTGTTGTGTGACTCAGGATGTGGTTATTTTCAAATATCGTTCCATTTATAATTGTATTGATAGCTATATTGGTTGGGTAGTTCTATTCCCGGATGGCTCTATTAGTCGTTCTATTGGTCGTTCTATTGGTTGTTCTATTGGTCGTTCTATCGGTTGTTCGATTTGTGATTGTATGTACTGGGATTGTACTGTTCATCCTGCTTATGATTCTTCTTGCCAACCTGCTCTGCAATCTAATTAAAATAGAGCTTTTCATTCAATTACAGGCCAAACCAAAACAAGCCGATCCATGCTCAGTAGCACATGATCGGCTTGTTTTTATCCGGCGCACAGCAAGCGCTGAAGCTGGAATGTTGATTCTGTTACATTATTAAATCAGATGACGGTATACCATGAAGAATGTCATCACGAGCAGGCATAGAGCCAGACCCATAGCAAGTCCGCGGATTTTGCCAGTATACACGGCGATGTCTTGCTTTTGCTGGATATTCGCCAGTGCAAGGCGAAGCGGTTTGCCCATAATGCCGCCCAGTGCAGCGATTGCCAGCAGCAGCACGACAACGATAACCATCCATGCAATCGAATATGTACCTTTTGTCATCAAATAACCACCTGTGACTAACTGTACGATCAGCCCAAACTGAGCGATACGGTTCAGCACACGAATGATGGAAATCGCACCGGACTGCGACGATCCATCCAAACCTGGCAGCTTAGCAGCAATAAACGGCAGCAAAATATAAAACCCTGTCGATAAAGCGCCGAGAATGTGCAAAAACACGAGGAATCGTTCCAAAGCTTTTCTCTCCCATCAGATTGAATTTTGATCTTCCCTCTGTTGCGTCGATTCGGAGTCAGATTGAATACGGCATCAAGCTTGTCGGATCAACGCGGGGCAAGATCCTTTGCAATCTTATTTTAACCAAACTGTTCTTAAAAATATAGCTTGTTCCAAAATCCTTTATAGGTTTAGCATTCTGAAGCAGCATGTTGTAGAGCTTTATGCATACAATATCCGTCCCCTTATTTCCCTCCCGCAGTGAAGTGAGGATGCAGCATTCGTAGATCATTCTATACCCAAACTAAAGTTCTTTTAACGATTAGAGCTTCAACTATAAATACAATAAAATAATAGGAGAGCAATAAAAAAATAATAGTAAAAGACATAAAAAAAGGAGTTTTAAAAGCATGAAAAAGAGCCCTTAACCTTACCGCGTTCACGGAAGATTAAGGGCTCTTGGGCTATGGAATCAACTTGATTGCGTATCGTATACAGCGGTAATGCAGAATCTGTAATGTGCAGCGAGTGCTGCCCTGTTTACTATCTGTTAACGTGTAACGATCTGCAATACGCTACGAACGGAGTCGGCTGATTTGTTGAGAGCGGATTGCTCGTCTTCGGTCAGCTCTAGCTCGAAGATGCGTTCGATTCCGTCGCCGCCTAGAATGACAGGCACGCCGAGGAACAAGCTATCGTAGCCGTATTCGCCTTCGAGATAGGCGATAACAGGCAGGATGCGCTTTTTGTCCTTCAGGATCGCTTCGGTCATCTGGGTTAATGCTGCAGCAGGCGCGTAATAAGCGCTGCCGTTGCCGAGCAGATTGACGATCTCGCCGCCACCGACACGGGTGCGCCCCACGATCGCTTCCAATCGCTCTGGCGAAATGAGCGTGTCGATCGGAATACCGCCGACACTGGAATAGCGGACGAGCGGCACCATATCATCGCCGTGACCGCCGAGCACGAAGCCTCGTACATCCTCGACCGATACGTTTAGCTCTTCGGCGATAAATGTACAATAACGTGCGGTATCCAGTACACCGGATTGTCCGATGACACGATTTTTAGGGAAGCCGAGTGTTTCGTAAGCTACATAGGTCATGGCATCGACCGGATTACTCAAAATGATGACAATCGATTCCGGTGAGTGCTGCTTGATCTGTTCACATACGGCACGGACGATCCCTGCATTTGTGTTCACCAGATCATCGCGGCTCATGCCCGGCTTGCGGGCAACTCCTGCCGTAATGATGACGATATCTGAGCTTGCGGTATCCGCATAATCGGCTGTACCGCGAATCCGGCTGTCGAAACCTTGAACCGGACTTGCTTCCAGCATATCAAGCGCTTTTCCCTTGGTTGGGTTTTCGAGCTGCGGAATATCTACCAGCACTACATCGCCAAGTTCCTTCTGGGCTATCATCAAAGCAGTGGTTGCACCGGTAAACCCGGCGCCCACGATCGTGATCTTTTTGCGCTTAATCGCTGTCATGAAGCATCCTCCTACATGTTTTCGATTACTTTATCGGCAAACTCGGAGCATTTCACTTCTGTTGCTCCATCCATCAGACGAGCAAAGTCATACGTAACGGTTTTGTTGTTGATCGACGTTTCCAGACCTTTGTAGATCAGGTCAGCCGCTTCCTGCCAGCCCAGATGCTCAAGCATCATAACGCCGGACAGAATAACCGAACCAGGGTTTACTACGTCTTTGTCCGCATACTTCGGTGCAGTACCGTGAGTTGCTTCGAAGATCGCGTGTCCTGTTACATAGTTGATGTTTGCGCCCGGTGCGATACCGATACCGCCAACCTGTGCAGCCAGTGCATCGGACAGATAGTCACCGTTCAGGTTCAGCGTTGCGATCACATCAAACTCGGCTGGACGAGTCAGTACTTGTTGCAGGGCGATATCAGCAATCGCATCTTTGATGATGATTTTGCCAGCATCTTCTGCTTCTTTTTGTGCAGCGTTTGCTGCATCTGTACCTTGCTCGTCTTTGATTTTATCGTATTGCGCCCATGTGAATACTTTGTCGCCGAATTCAGCTTCAGCTACTTCGTAACCCCAGTTTTTGAACGCGCCTTCTGTAAATTTCATGATATTGCCTTTGTGTACGAGTGTAACGCTCTTGCGGCTGTGGTCGATTGCGTATTGTACCGCTGCACGAACGAGACGCTTGGAGCCTTCCTCGGATACAGGCTTGATACCGATACCGGATGTTTCTGGGAAACGAATTTTGTTAACGCCCATTTCGTTTTTCAGGAATTCCAGTACTTTTTTCACTTCTTCTGTACCTTCTTGATACTCGATACCTGCATAGATATCCTCTGTGTTTTCACGGAAAATAACCATGTCAACCAGCTCAGGACGTTTTACAGGGGAAGGTACACCGTCAAAGTAACGTACTGGACGCAGGCACACGTACAGATCAAGTTCCTGACGCAGTGCAACGTTCAGGGAACGGATACCGCCACCGATTGGTGTAGTCAGAGGACCTTTGATCGCAACGATGTACTCACGGATCGCTTCCAGCGTATCGGCTGGCAGCCATTCGCCGTATGTATTGAATGCTTTCTCACCGGCGAATACTTCGTACCATGCAATCTTTTTGGAGCCGCCATAAGCTTTATCTACAGCCGCATCCAGAACGCGAACGGAAGCTTTCCAAATGTCGCGACCTGTTCCGTCACCCTCGATATAAGGGATGATCGGGTTGTTAGGCACCTGAAGTTTTCCATCGGTAATGGTGATTTGCTCACCAGCAGTTGGCAATTCGTACTTTTCGAAGTTCGGCATGATTGAAGTTCCTCCTCAGATTCATTCTATAATCGATCGTGTCCCGGTATCCTTTTCAAAGCTATAGTATCGCCGGGGAAAACAACCCGTCTATGTTTGATAGCGCATACGTATGAGCCTTCTCCATGCAGAATCCGATGCAACTCAGAGCTCCGCCCGGATCGTCCAGCACACATGCGCACGCGAAGCCGTTCCGCTTGGATCATATCCAGCGTTCCGGCTCCATGTAGGCTGCTTGCTCTTCACGATACGGTGTGAACAACATCACTGACATGCGCTTCAGACAACGGTTGTATTCATTTTAGCAGACACTGGAAGTTATTGAAAAGCGGGATTTGCTTGTTGTGCGATTCACCGTATCAGAAGGCACGCCAAATTAGCGTGCTTCAACCGGGCTGTACTGTTGTTCCGTTGGACCAACATACTCAGCGCGCGGACGGATAATGCGGTTATTTTCGTACTGCTCCAGAATGTGAGCCGACCATCCAGATACACGGCTAATCGCAAAAATCGGCGTAAACAGGTTACGCGGAATGCCCAGCATCGTATACATGGAAGCGGAATAGAAATCGACATTCGGCTTAAGACCTTTGCGCTCCGTGATGATCTCCTCGATACGCACGCTCATATTGTACAGCGTCAGATCGTTATGCAGTTCACCCAGCTCGCGGGACATCTGTTGCAGATGCTTGGCGCGTGGATCGCCGTTTTTGTAAACGCGGTGACCGAAGCCCATAATCTTGTCTTTGTTATCCAGCTTGGATTGGATGTAGCTCTCCAGATTGTCCGGGGAACCGATCTCTTCCAGCATCTTCATTACCGCTTCATTCGCACCACCATGCAGTGGACCTTTGAGCGCGCCGATGGCAGACGTTACGCCGGAATAAATATCCGACAGCGTCGCTACTGTAACGCGTGCAGCAAATGTCGATGCGTTCAGCTCATGATCAGCATGCAAAACGAGCGCCTGATCAAGCGCCTTGATCGCTACCTGCTCTGGTTCTTTGCCAGTCAGCATGTAGAGGAAATTGTGTGCAATCGATACACCTTGAAGCGGCGCAACAGGCTCCTGCCCCTCGGAAATACGTCCGATTGCAGCAACGATTGCAGGCAATTGTGCTTGCAGCTTGATCGCCTTTTGCTGATTCGCTTCCAGGCTCATGTCGTCGGCATCCTCATCGTACAGTGCCAGTGCAGACACCGCACTGCGCAGAGCAGCCATACGGTTCATATTTTTAGGGTACAGTTTGATTTGTTCGATAAGTGCATCCGGCAATACTGCATATTTATCCAGATCCTTTTGTAACTGGTCAAGCTCGTTCTGATTTGGCAGCTTACCAAACCAGAGCAAATACGCGACTTCCTCAAAGCTAGCGTTCACAGCCAGGTCATCAATATTGTACCCACGGTACGTTAAAACTCCATCAACAATGGAGCTAATGGATGAGCTTGCAGCGACAACGCCTTCCAAACCTTTGGTAGCTGTCATATTCTTCTCTCCTTTGCAGAACGATTCTTGAAGTTTGTCCAATTTGTAAATGAAAACCGTTACATTTTTAAAAATGTAAAAAATGAAGATTACTGTATGCAGGAATCGGGGTAAATCGCCATCGCCGGACCTTACACCTGCCACTAACCTTCCAAGAACCTTATATCATCATACTTTATTTTGACGGACTTGTGAACAAAAGTAGATATCGTTAGTATATCAAATTGTTTTATCACAAAGATAACTTTTTTTTGTAAACCTTTGCATAGCTCATTTTTCAGGGCGTAATTTACCATTTTATCAATGATTTTTTCTTTATTTTGGAATTTAAAAACGAGCCGATGCCTTCGTTATAGGATCATCGACTCGCTTTCAATGGATGCCAGGTGGCTGTGCAGACGTTATTATTTTATAAATTTATGCGATGTAATACTTGAAGCAGGTAAATACTTCCGCTGACAAAAAACGATTATATATTCATTTTATAGTATAAATAATCAAATCGGTTTGTCGTCGTTCATACTTAATAGTTGCAATTTCGACTTATTGAGCATGAGTAATGATTGGGAATCATCGTTTACTTTGTGGATGTCGCAAGCTCAATATCCCATCATCCCCATCTCGCTAATGCACACCAGATTGCCGCCGTTGTTTTCCAGAAAGCGGATGCGATATTTGTTGTACTCCTGTTTGTTATCAACTGTATACACATTGGCTTTGCTGGTTGTCCACGCGGTAACATTGCTACGGGTATCCAGCGTAGTCCATGTTTTGCCATCATAAGCTTCAAATACCCATGCTTTTGGCGATTGAGCAAACGCATGCTGACTATCATTTTGCTTCATTTGTAGCGAGTACGAAGTCACGGTTTTGGCGTCTTTGAATTCATAAGCTAGCCAGCCTTTAATCTCTCCATTTTTTGTTGAAAATGGAGCGCAGCTATTATCAAAAGCACGAAACGGCTGTGTATTCCAGGCAGTATCAATACTGCTTGAAGTCGCAATCCCATATACGTCCTGATTGGCTGACATCGCATGAATGAGTGAATTCGTCTGGGTTACACTGCATCCATCTACCGGTTGGTTAATCGGAGCAGGTGCTGGTGCAGGAGTTGTTGGTGTACTATTGTCAGAAGCTGCAACTGCATTCCACACCATCCCGCCATTAATAATGACAGGTACACTGTATAACGAGCTGCTTACAAATCCTGAAGCGACCAGTTGTGCTTCACCCGTACCTGTTGTCGACCATGTACCGACAAATGGACGATCGTCACAATTGCTCGTCTGTCCACCGAATGTAAAATGATATGTACCCGTATGCCCCGGTGCGACCTTCACACTTGATCCTGGCACCAGATCGGATTTTATGCCATTGTACGAAGTACCCGCCATAGTGAAGGCAGTTCCATCCGCTTTCAAAAACTCTAGCTTGATGCCCTGCTCACTTTTACTCAAATTCGTAATATTCAGCGATAATTCAACCATATGCGACTGATCACAAAACGTATTGGCAGGTATGGAAAATACCATATTCTGCAACGCTGTTGTTTCCGCTGCTTTTGCATGCAGGCGTAATACAGAACCTGACAGCAATACAATAACCATGACAAACATCAGACTCATCTTTAATATTGGATTATTCATAACTCTATCACGATTCCTCTCCAGATTGAACGACTGCCACAGCCACCACTGTATAATATCGGAAAATAATCAAAATAATGAATATCGATGTATATTGACGCTATTTTGATCCATCTATTCCTGCTTTAAATAAGTAGAAGTGGAAGAATGGAGAATGAAGCAAAATCGGATGTGTACACCTACCTCGTCACAAAGGGTAGCTTTCTTTAGCTTTCTTTAGCTTTCTTTAGCTTTCTTTAGCTTTCTTTAGCTTTCTTTAGCTTTCTTTAGCTTTCTTTAGCAGGCTCATGGCGATATCGCTAACTACTCGTTTCAAACGGCTGCTTGCTCGTTTAACTCATACTATGAACGGTATTACATAATCTTGCTGTTCCTGCTAGTAGGTAGGTTTTGCCGTCTGGCATTATGGATAGATCGAAAGGAGCACAAACCAATTGAATCCTATTATCCGTGGACGGATTGTGCGGGGAGTATGGGTACTGGTCGTTATTGTATTAACGTTTATCGGTGTACGCTATCTATTTCCCTTACTTTATCCGCTCCTGCTGGCGTGGTTATTCGCGTATGCGATGAATCCGCTTGTGCGTTTACTGCAAAAACGACTTCGCTTTCCACGCTGGCTCGCCGTCTCACTCTCTCTACTCGTCTATTTCGGTGGCGTGCTTACGATTCTGTCACTGCTCATTACACGGCTTGTACAGGAAACGATCTCCTTGATGGATTCGTTTAACGATCATATCGATAGCTGGCGCGAAATGTTTGTTGGCTGGACGAAAAATGATCGCATTCAGTCGATCATTGATCAGATTAATGGCTTTTTGCAGCAAGGACAGGCGCAGGGAGCGTTAAATGACAATTTGACACAAACGACGCAGAGCTTAACGGGTATGGTCAGCGGGATCGTCACCAGCATTTTGAATTATGTACTCGATTTCCTGACGGCGCTACCGAACTTTGCCTGGATCATTGTGGTCGTCGTCCTGTCTGCTTTCTTCATTAGTAATAGCTGGGAACGACATACTCGCATCGTCTCCGGCTGGTTCCCTGCTACTGTGCGGCAGCCTGCAACCGCGATCTGGAACGATCTGCAAAAGGCTCTATTCGGCTATATTAAGGCTCAGGTCATTTTAATCTCGATTACAGGCTTGATCGTGATCGTTGGCTTATTTATTTTACAGGTGCCTTCCGCGCTGATCATCGGTCTGTTGATCGGTCTGGTCGATCTGCTGCCTTATCTCGGTGTCGGTATTGTAATGGTGCCGTGGGCAATCTACAGCTTTATGAGCGATAATGTAGGGCTGGGTATCGGTCTTGGCGTTCTCTATGTGATTGTGCTCATCGTGCGACAGATGATGGAGCCAAAAATCCTCGCCAGCAATGTGGGGCTTGATCCGCTGGCAACGCTCATCAGTATGTTCGTCGGATTGAAGCTGTTCGGCGCACTCGGCTTGATTATCGGGCCTGTTACACTTGTACTGGTGGCGGCGTTAAATCGTGCCAACGTATTCCGCGATCTGCGCAATTATATTGTGAATGGCAAGGTTCGCTGAGGAATGTAATTGAAATAATGCTTTCTGAAAATTTGTATCGTAGCCTGTTCAGCGTATGCAGGCAAACTGTTTTACCGGGGCAGACACCACTCCGGCAAGGAATAAGGGGATGGACTCCGGTCTCGCAAAGGAATCTACGGAGTAGAAGAAAATATAGATTCCCGTGCTCACAGCAGTAAGATATTTTATTGTGCAAAAGCCCTTTTCATTGAACCCCGTGTTAGGAAATCGCTAGCACTAGAAGTCGTCCTTTCCCCTTATTCCCTTCCCGTAGTGAAGTGCAGCTTACATAGGAGTTTGCTTACTCCTAATCAATACATCTTATGAACCTATACACAAATAAAGCCTTTCCTAGTCTACGAAATGGAATGTTCCACTTTCGTGACGAGGAAAGGCTTCTATTTTGCTCACCGTGAATGGGTGGTCATGATCAAATTCAAAAGTTCGCATACGCACCATTGCTTAGGTTTATGGACGATAAATCGTAATAGAGCCCTTCTTCATACGCTTTTCGATCCATTTCAGCAGTATATTACGATAAAGTGGGCGTGTGAGCGGGAATACGAGTGTAAAGCCAACCACATCGAGTACAAAACCAGGCAGGAGGAGCATAATTCCCCCGATAAATACACACAGTCCATCCAGCATTTTGCGACCCGGTGGCTGATTCGCTTCAATGAGCGCACGCGTATCTTCCAGCACCTTCCGACCTTCAAAGCGCATCATCACTACACCGATCAATGAGGTTACAATAAGCAGAAACAGCGTATTCCAGCCGCCGATCCAGTCAATCATTTGCAAGAAAACGTACCACTCCAGGAGCGGTATCACAATAATGCATGCAGCAATCCACTTTTTCAAACGATAGCTCTCCCCTCTAGTCCTGTAAGGACCGTACAAGTGCATCATACAGCGATGGCAATACTTTATCAAGCCGGATCGGAGCGAAGTCTCGATTCACCCATACATGGCGTGTAGACCCGCTCGTAAGCGGCTCACCAGGTAGTTGATCATCCTCTGCAAATATCGGACGTACTCCTGCTGCTGATGCATCTCCTACCGACAGATCATCATCCGCTAGCAAATGAATACGGTATTCGTAGTCGATCCGAAGACGAGAAAAGTTCACGATACGCGTGTATACTGCTACTCGATCATCATATCGTGCTGGACGACCATACGCTAACGAAGCATCAATAAGCGGCAGTAGCACGCCCCCCTGCTCCATATCGCGATAACGGAAGCCCAGATCACGAATCATCTCCGTACGTCCCAATTCAAACCAGTTCAAATAATTCGTATGATAAACGACACCCATCGGGTCATTTTCCTGATAACGAACACGAAACGCAATCCCGTGCCATGCGCTTGGCAAATTCAGTGGTTGTTTACTCATACTTCACTCTCCCAATCATCATTGCAGTCTGTTCAAGGCTATAGGATAGACAAACGTATAGCCTTTTTTCATTGCACCTCGTGTTAGAAGATCGCTAACACTTTAATGTATGGATATTTTGCTTTGCAAAAATCCTTTTTTCATTGCACCTCGTGTTAGAAGATCGCTAACACTTTAATGTATGGATATTTTGCTTTGCAAAAATCCTTTTCTCATTTGACCTCGTGTTAGGAGATCGCTAACACTATGGTATGGATATTTTGCTTTGCAAAAATCCTTTTCTCATT
>JBCNLJ010000090.1:0-21029 GCA_039595515.1 Paenibacillus sp.
TATTTAATTTAGATCATCACTCTACTTATCGATATTCACGTACATATTCACACCTGGATGATCATGTGGCTGAGTTAGAACCTTATGCAAAGTCTAGATAGCCACTCCGCTGAGCTGGAGTATATGCAACGTCAGATCCGATTGTTATACCAAATAAGCACTCGCACCCTATGCCGCTTACTTGGACATCACCTGTAGCTTCACGCTTGTGTTGCTGTACAGAGGCTTCACGCTATAGCCTTTTGGCAGACCTGTTACCTGTACCGAAGCGAATTGACCGTGTTTAGCTGTAGAGGCGCTAATCATAATTTTGCTATTGTTTGCAGGAATATAACCGTTCGTAAAGTTTAGCTTCAGCTTACCCGCATACATCGCTGTACCGTCGATTTTGAGCAGATCGTTTTTGCTGCCGATATTCAGCTCCAGTGTACCTTTGGAGGATTGTTTGTAGTTGCCACCGATCACGAGCCAGCCGTTTACCTGTTCGGACAATACGCCACCTTCGTTAGACACATTGCCACGTCCAAATGCATAACCACTTTGCCCTTCCAGTGTGCCTGCTTGCAGAAGCGTATTGCCTGTATAGCTGTTTTTGCCTGCAAGATGAAGCGTACCGCTACCTTTTTTAGTCAGACCGCCTTTACCGGAAATCGAATTACGCCATGTATCGTTACTATTGAAGCCGCCCTTCGCAGCGTCCATCGTTACCGTTACATCATTCGGGAAAGCCCCAAAGCCATCTGCAGCCGCAAACAGATTCAGACGTCCCCAGCCTTCCGGATCATTCAGCACCGGATAGCCAGAAGCGAGACCGGTTGTTGCCAGCACCCAGCGACGCTGTGCATCAGTCAGATATGGCAGACGTGTTTCCAGCAGCACCTCGGCTCCCTTCGGAACAGAGACCGCTTCATTCGTTGCTGTAATTTGTGGGAAACCGTATGTCAGGCGCTCGGTGTAGGCTTGTTTGTTCGATTGATAATTGCTAAAGCGGTCTGTCGCTGTACCCTGCTGATCTTTCAGCACCTTTTGCGCTTGAGCGTACGCCTGTTGCTTTAATTCCTTGTTGTCTGGATCATTCAGAATCGCCGCTGACAATGCCGTTGCCATTACACGTCCACCCATCACATCAAATGGAGAGTGCATACCCGCTACGATCCGGTCATTGCCCAGCTCGGAAGCACGCGTCAGCAGCTCCTGATAACGTTCTGGATACGCATAGGCCATCGCAATAGCCGACAGATACGCTGCATTCGTATGACCGCTTGGATAGCCTCCGTCTGTGCTTGGATCAGACTTGATCTGTGGCACAAGTGTTGGAATAACCGAAGCTGCCGGGCTCCAGCGGAATGGACGCTTGTAGTTAAAATAAGCTTTGGATGGATTACTGGATGAATAATCGCCACGCAGCTTCTTCACCAGGCTTACGACACTGCCAAGCTTGGAATTCGGATCGCCTGCATCATTACCACCATCATCGTATTTTTGCGTCGTCGCATCGGCAGGCACTTCGGTAATGGTTGTCGTCGCACCAGCGTCCTTGCGGTACACATCCGTCAGCTTGCCCATGCCTTCCATAATGCTGTAGCTCTGGTTACGGCGATCGTCCAGATAGGCGCGTTGCTCTTGTTCGGCTGTACGCTTGTGCGCGATGTTGATCACCTTTTGAATATTTTGGTGGAGCAGCTTCTGGTTCAGCATCGTACCGGAATCCCATGTCTTGCCAGGTGTCCATAGCTTATCAAAGTCGGACAGTGTACCGATGATGGAATTGGAATCTGGAGTCGAATGATCCTTGGTGTTCGTTTTATATGTATCAACGACATAGCCCCATTCCGGCTTTACCGGTGTAATGGATGATGGAACAGCCGCCGCGCTTGCGTAGCTACCTCCGATGGAACCTGTAAATACAGATAAGGTGATGGAAAGTCCAATCACGCTTGATTTGGATAATTTCATATTAAATAAATCCTCCTCGATCTCGATTAATTGCACCTTGAACAGCATACGGTACTTGTATTAACGCAATGCAAGGAAAAGATTGACGTAGTGTTAACTGTTACTATAAAAATCACATATTTTACCATAACAGGCTGCATCATCTGTCACTAGCTATATTCCTTTCATACGGATCAAGCGCAACCGTCTCAGCCTGTTCCGCTATCGATAAGGATTACCTGGAAAATGGATAAATAAAACCGCCTCCACCGTATGTTCTGCAATTACAGATGACAGACGGTGAAGACGGTTGGTTAAGTGATTGTGTTGCTTGAATAACGCTTAGATGACTACGGTCAACAGATCCTCCTGGTAACCGACCGATTTTTTGCCAGTTTCAATGACGTCCAGATAGTTGCCGGAGTTGGAGATAATGACAGGTGTGGTCAGTACATAGCCTGCTGCTTTGATCGCTTCGACGTCGAATTCCATCAGCAGATCGCCTTTTTTGACAGTATCCCCCTGTTTTACTTTTGGTGTAAAATATTTACCTTTCAGTTTGACGGTGTCCTGACCGACGTGGATCAGAATATCAACGCCATTGTTGCTTGTAATACCGATCGCATGACCGGAGGAGAACAGTGAAGTCAGTACGCCATCTACTGGAGAATATACTCTGCCTTCGATCGGTTCAATCGCGATTCCTTTGCCCAGCGCGCCTGTGGAGAATGCTTCATCCTTTACCTGGGACAATGCGATAACTTCGCCTTTCATAGGACTAAATACTGTTTCTTGTTTCACGAGTACATCGGTGTTGGATGGTTCAGTTTTACCTGTTTCTGGCTCGTCGTCTGTCAATTTGGTGAAGAACATGAGCACGAAGCCGAGGATAAAGCTGACGATCATACCGATAATTGCGCCATAGAAGCCGATATCGAAGCCGTTTGGACCGATGTAGGAAGGAATACCGAATACGCCCAGACCGCCGATAATATAGGCTTTGGTGCCCATTGCACCGATAATTGCACCACCAACCGCACCACCGATACAGCTCAGGATGAACGGTTTTTTACGTGGCAGGGTAATACCATAAATCGCTGGCTCAGTTACACCGAAGATACCGGAGATAAAGGCTGGGATCGACAGAGATTTGAGCTTTTTGCTTTTAGCTTTAATCAGAATCGCGAGTACAACACCGGTTTGTGCGAACGATGCACCGAACATACCTGCCAGAATCGGGTCGGAACCAAGGTTAGTCAGGTTGTTGATCGCAATTGGCACGAAGCCCCAGTGTAGACCGAAGATAACGAATACTTGCCAGAATGCACCCAGCAGCAGACCTGCTACGATTGGACTCAGGTTATATACAGCCAGAATACCTGCACCTACGAGTTGACCTGCCCATGTTGCCACCGGGCCGATGATCAGGAACGCCAGTGGAATCGTAATCAGCAGCGTACAGAATGGAACCATAAATGTTCTTACGACACTCGGAATGACACGTTTGAAAAACCCTTCAATTTTAGAGCCTACATACGTAGACAGGATAATCGGAATAACACTGGAGGAATACGTCATCAGAATGACCGGAATCCCCAGGAATGTAATGTGAACGGGAGACTCGAATGGCGTACCTGCGAATAGCGTATACAGTGGCTTCCCTGCAGATACGGCAGTCAGCGTTGGATAGACGAGCGCCGCACCAATCGCCATACCGATAAATATGTTCATATTGAACTTCTTCGCCGACGTGTAACCGAGGAAGATTGGGAAGAAGTAGAACAGACAGTCACCAATGGCATTCAAAATGATATACGTACCGGAGGTGTTCACCAGCACGCCCATCGATACGAGTAGCGCTGTTAGACCTTTGATCATACCGGTCGCTGCCAGCACGCCGAGTGTTGGGGCGAATACGCCGGAGATCATATCGATAAAGCGACTGAACAGGCTCATCTTCTCGTCAGACGTATCAGTTGCCGCGGACGATTCGCCGCCAAGACCTGCTACGGCATTCACATCTGCGTACACTTCAGGTACATGGTTACCGATGACAACTTGATACTGACCACCGCTCTGGATAACGGTTACAACACCGTCCATATTTTTCAGCACATCGGTATTGGCCTTGCCTTCATCCTTCAATTTGAAACGAAGACGCGTAATACAGTGTGTCAGGCTATTCACATTTTCTTTGCCGCCAACATTTTGGATAATGTCTTTTGCTAATTGTTCGTACTTCATCGTTCTTCCTCCTTTATGAATATCCATATAAAAAGGCGAAACCAAACAGAACGTCCACACGGGCAGGACCCGTGACGATTCTGAACTTGGTTTCGCCTGCATGACCAGTAACGATCCGATGATTTTATTCGATTGTATCGCTTGTAATGCGCTGGATATGAATCGTCAGATACAGCTTCTCTTCATCCGTCAGCTCGGTATCCAGATACTTCTCAATTTTGAGCATACAGTCATACGCTCGTCTGTATTTGCTCTTCACCTGCTGGAGCAAGAAATCATCCTCCAGCCAGCGCTTCTGCGCCTGCATTAGACGCTGAAAGAAAAATTTGAGATGCGTAATAAAGCGTTCGTAGCTGATCGATTGCTCATCCAGCTCAATAGTGTACGTGTACTTGATAATATTCAGAATGTCTTGAATCTTCTCTGCCTGCACGGCGACGTTGTGAAACTTGCTGCTGGAGCCGTTCAGCTCGGCATTGACCAGATGGAGTGCAATATTCGCAGCTTCGTCCTCCGGTAGCTTTTTGCCAAGTGTCGACTCGATGAACTCCAGCGCCTTCACGCCAACCCTGTATTCCTTTGGATAAAAGCGACGAATTTCCCAGCTTAGCGGATTCGTATTGAAAATGCCGTCTTCGTACATTTTCATCGCATTGTTCAGATGATCGGTGAGCGTAACGTAGATGTAATCACTAAGCGTGCCCTCCAGATTGTTTTTGCCGTACTCGATAATGTCGTAGCAGACGGAAATGTATTCCGGTGGCACATCCTCAAGCAGCAGCTTGAACTTCTCGGATGCTTCCTTTTGCTGGAGCACAAAGATTTTTTCGATCAAGCTCTTATCCACCGGCTCGCCAGCGCTCTTTTTGAAAGCGATTCCACGACCCATAACGACAAATTCTCGCTTACCGGGATCACTGGCAATGATCGCGTTGTTATTAAATATCTTTTGGATAATCATCCAAGCTGCCCTCCTTATCCTGTATAGTTTTGCACGAGGACTCAGATGCCGGACAAAAGTTCAGTTACAGCTTGAAGTATCACATCAGCAGGGTCCTTTAGCTCGTGTTTGATTGTGTTCCTTGATTCATTCGCAATCTTCCAAGAACCTGAGGGCGAACAGTGAGAATAGCGACTTCCCTACTGTTTTGCTTTGGCAACCTACTGTACGTTGCATCACTCTTTCCTTATATGGAGTGGGCAGTGAACAAGCCGTATCTGCCAGGACTGGAAAACAAAAAGGCAAAACCCAACACATGTAAACAAGCTTCAACAAAGCTATACATGTACTGGGTTTTGCCTTTTCAGTAACAATCCCAAAGCTAGAATAACACCTATTTTACGATTTGGCAAGCGCTTTCTTTTTATTTTAATTGATATTTTTTAATCTTAAGATTCGTTCTTTATTCTTATACCAAATGATATGAACTTTTTTACATTTAGAGCATGTTTTACATCGTTTGTTTGCCAATTTTGCTGTGGATGACAACGAAGGGATACGCAATCAAAAAGCGATGGAGTCGTATGCTGTACAAGCCTACCACTCCATCGCTTTTACTTGATTAACTATAGACTATAATGACGCGCCGATCAGATCATGACTGTGATCATAAACTATACACTAACAGCATAACGTGAAACTTTGCCAGCAAGCTATGCCAGCCAGTGATTTCGCATCGTTCTATTCATATGCTACGCAGCTCATCCTTACGCATAATTACGCAGCAGTATATATTGCGGCGCCTTCGTGCCTTCCAGCGTCCAGGTGACATTTACGAGTGTACCTGCTGGTACAGAGACAGGTATGTTCACCGAATCAAATCCAATCTGTGTACTGCCGTCTGCATATTGCAAAATTGGCTGAAAATACTTCAGCTCACTATTCAGTGTATTGCGACTAATATTACGGGCCGTCACCTGTAGCTTGCCCGTCCAACTTCCGCCTCCAGCCGTATCGGCATTCCAGCTTAAATGATACGAGCGCACATCCAGCGCGCGTGCCGTCTGGTAAGCTGCAAAGCGTCCACTCCAATCGGACAACAGCGGCGGGATGCTGCGCATATAACGGCGATCCTGCAATTCGATAATTCCATTGCGATATGTACCATTCACCTGCAAACGGTCGATCAGCACGCGTATCGGAATATAAACGGAATTGTTACGCAATACAGGAACCGTATCCATCGAATACGCACGCCCATCTGCGCGAATCTGCTTCGAATCCAGCGTCACTGTTAATAGATGACTGTTCAGCGCAATCGTAGCTGAGCGCCCCTGTGGAAAATACGTCACCTGCGCTCCGAGTAGATCACCTACCGAGCGAAGCGGAACCTGTGCTCGTCCAGCCGAATCAATAAAAGGTGATACCGGCGCTGTGAACAGCACCGCATATTCATTTATTTTCAGCAGCGGCGACGAAGAAAAGGATTGTGCCGCCTCCATTCGCTCTCCCAGCGGAGCCAGCGTCATTAGCAATAAGGCTGCGAGACAGACAATGAACGGCTTTCGTTTCAACATACATCGTTACCTCCTATCGTCTATCTCCATATTAAACGTTATTAGCCGCTAGCACAAAAAAGAAAACAGGAAATGATGAGGAGCTTTACCTGTATAAATACTTATTTTATGAAGTAGCTTGTTTATGAAAAAGATCGTATATACGTTTATTATACGGAATCATATGTATTCTGAGTGTATTTATTGTACAGATAGATTCCTTTTAAACGATCTGTGTAGTATAAAATGCAAGTGATCACAGGAAGGATCATTAACTCCGCCATTAGAACATAAACGCCATACAAGCAAAAACCTGCCTCCTTTACAGGATACAGGTTCATAAGCTGATATTTTCAATTATTTACTACTGGGATTCGATTATAGCATCCTGATCCCTGCAAATGATCTTACCAGATAGAAGCTACGATTCCGCTGGTTCAATCCTGATCAACTTACGCGCAGGTGGCTCCTTCTCACCATACCAGACCAATACATCCGCCAGCAGATCCAGAATACGTATAAAGCTCTCCTTATCCGCTTCCGAAATCATATCCGCATACTTGAACATCTCGTCAAAGCATAGCTCCCGCACAAATCGCGTATACTCCGTATAAACCTCGCGCCCCTTTTCGGATGGCTTCACATAAATATCCTTACGATTCCCGCTCAGATGATATTTCTCCAGCAATCCCTTTTCGGTGAGATTTTTGACGTTTTTGGAAAAGGTACTCGGACTGACGCCGAGACGTGCTGCCATCTCCGACATTTTCTCATCCTTATCCTCAGCTTCCAAAATATATTCCAGCGTCTGAATCTGGGCTGCAGAGAACATCACATCCGTGCCATAGCTGCGCTGTAGCTTGTACGTGTTTGAATACGCATTACCATACTTGATAATCTTCTCAATCAATGTCCGATGGTTGCCCATCCAATGAAGTTTCATGGGGAACCCCTTTCATGTTCAGCGTAATCGTCTCCAACAGTGTTATGTTCTCAGCAGCGTTAAGCAGTATATTCTCGAGGTCAGTCTTTGAACACATGCGTCAAAATGTGTTGGAACATCTCCTATACATGTATCTGATCCGGACGAGTCGGCATTTGCATGCATCAAACGATGTTGGAGAAGTACCTTTCTCCGAGTTTATCGAAATTAAACGCGCTTTTCAATCCAGCTAATCGTTTCCTCGATCACTTCATCACGAATCGTTTCATTGAAAATCTCGTGCATCAGATGCGCGTAAATTTTGAGCGATTTGTCCATTGAACCGATCTCACCATAAAATTGACGCGAATCGAGCTCACTGACGAGTCCATCATTTGCTCCATGCAGCACAAGCACGGGCTCCACGAATTGAATGGCGTGTTGCTTCAGCCAGGTAATGCCTTCGCCAAGACTATTGAACAGCTCCACAGATATCTCCTTTTCCACAAGCACATCATTCGCGTAAGCGGTTACAACTTCAGGTACACTGCATACGCCATCGCCGAGTGCATTTGGCATATAGGTTCCCGCCGGAAGCTCCATCGGAAATCCGCCTGCCACCTGTGTATTGTAACGAGTCAGCGCACCGGATAGGACAATCCCTTGTACTTTACCCGGATACTTGGTGCCAAAGGAAGAAGTCGCAAATCCGCCCATGCTATGTCCGATCACAAATACTGGCAGTGCTCCGCTCTCCTGTAGAGCCAGCTCTACGACAGTATTCACATCGTCGATCAGATGGTGAAAATCGCTATAATAAACACGCTTGCCTTCTGAACGTGCATGACCGCGATGATCGAAGCGATAAACGTTGAAGCCGCGATTGTTCAGCTTTTCGGTCAGGTAGTTATAGCGGCTGGCGTGCTCACATAGACCGTGAACGATGACGATGGATGCTTTCGGGTTAGGAATGATGTTGGTGCTGAAGTAAAGTTTGGTGCCGTCGAAGGATTGAATCGTTGTTTCGGTGAAGTTCATTGGGTTGACAGTCCTTTCGTGGTGCTCAAGTGTTGGAGAAGAGTTGAGGTTCAGGGTGAGGTAGGCTTGAGCAGGTGGGTTATTGAGTGAAAATTAGGGTGGAGATCGGTTTGTATGCTTTGACAATAAAATTGTTTCTACTAGAAATAATATACCGGATGAGTCGTTATTGTCTACAGGAATTTAGAGCGCTTACAAAAAAGAGTTTATCTCTTATTTACTATTATATTGTCCTTGATAATCAATAAATTTTATAGGCAAGCACAAGTTGATTTTTAAGATAATCAATATTTAAATATAATATAAAAAACCCTTACATAGAAGGGTTTAAAGAAGTACCTTTATTTAAATTAGACATAAATACATCAAATTACTTCAGCAGTTAAATCTAAAATCTTCTCAATTTCATTGATTTTATGCAGATTTTTTTTATCGGATTTTGTCATATTCTCAGAAAGACTTCCTACACTATCAAAAGGCAACAATCCAAGCAGGAAAGAACGATAACCTGCTAAAAAATTATGAAGTTTTGTAATATTGAGTTCTATATTATATTTGTCATTAAATTGCAGAACAAGTTCTTCTAAAGTATGGTTAGAAGAATGCTGATAATAATAAATCAACTCTGAAATCAATGCTGTTTTCTTACGTGACAATCGAAGATTTTCACCAACTACAAACCCATTTAAAGAAATCTCAAGTTTCGATTTTCTGGTTTTGTTAAGATTAAGCTCAAAACCGCGGCTTTTAAGAATTTTTTTTATGCCATTAATAAATATTTTTTTATTAATAAATGAATTGTTTGATGATAATAAAATATCATCAACATATCTAGTATA
Organism: Paenibacillus sp.; assembly: GCA_039595515.1. GTDB lineage: Bacteria > Bacillota > Bacilli > Paenibacillales > Paenibacillaceae > Saccharibacillus. The sequence continues at coordinate 9,475 of JBCNLJ010000090.1, forward strand.
ATTAATTCCAATTTTTTTACAATATCTAGATATTCTAATATCTAGTTGCCTGAAATAAATATTGGAAATAACTGGTGAAGTGACAGCCCCTTGAGGTAAATATCCATTTAAAGTAACAACTCTAAGTATAAAATCTAAAATTATTTCATGCTCAGTAACTAAAGTATCATTAATATAATATCTCAAAACCTCTCTTAGTTTTTCTATTTTTATTGAATGAAAAAAATCTTTAATATCTAATTTCATATAATATTTACATTTTACATGTGGTTTAAGATAATCGTAATAAGACTTCCCTTTTATGTAACCATAAGCATACGTAGAAAGAGGTATAAAATCAAAAAAATTATTTTTCAGTTGCTGTTGAAGCTTATATATATAGGTTTCTCTATTTATACAATGAATAATTCTATTCTCACTATTATTTTTTTTTATAAGTTTGGTATGGTAATTACCATTTACATGAGTGTTTGTTAGTATATCAGCATAATGCGAAACACTATCTCGAATAACTCTTGTTTCAAACTTATGCAAACCCTCAATTTTCATATAAATTCTCCTATATTTAAGTATGGGGGAGTACATCCCAGAATCTCGAAATTACAACATAAGCCAATTAATCTAAACCAAGGCGCAAATAGCAGGCTTTAAACCATGGATTTCTCTAAACCTGTTTTAATAAACAGCACAAGAGATTTTTAGTTTCTTGTAAACGGAATTATAAGAGAGAGAAAACTTTCTTCATGGCATCTGTAGTTAATAACTAACTACTTCAGATTTCACTACTCACCCCATACTTCCCGCAATTTTATAACATTTTTTCTAGTTTTTCAATAACTCGTTCTAATTCAGGGAAATTATTTTGAAATAAGTTTCTCTTCAAAAAAATATCTTCCGTGTGTAATGAAGTTAATTCATTATCAAAATACCAATTTAGATAATTTGTAATCCATCCACTTGTTTTATCTCCAAAACTAAGTTTTGATTTTTGTAATTCCCCACGTATTTCTTTTATTATATTTAATTTTAAGTTAAAACTTTGATTGTTTTTTTCTTTATCACTACTTAACCAATCTGTTTTCCCAAAAAATATTAATCTAAGGAAAGTTGCTTTGTGATCTTCCGTGTTTAGCTTAGAATATTCAAGATCAAACCCTGTTTTGTTCCATTCATGTTCATTAATCCATCTATGAAATATTAAATAGTTATTTTTATTTATAAGTGCTCCTTCAATAGTTGTGTCTAATGGAAAAAAATTATACTGTTCACAATAATTTTGAATAAGTTTGACTAATTCAGTTCTTTCCTCACTTTCTTTAATACATAATCCAGTTAAATCCACTTCAAAATTATTAGATTGTAAGTTTTGTTTAATCTGATTTCTAACTTTAAAAGTAGAGTTAAATTTATTTGTATAACTATATTTCTCATGCTTAGTTGTTTTTTCATTTTTCATCACGTTTAAATATTCACTACCAGAAAGTTTGAATTTTTTCTTAGAAACTTTATAACTTAGTATTTTATCCATATCAATCATCACTAAATAATTTATTTTAGTATTTCTATCTTTTGGATTTACAAGTTTCAATTTATCTTCTTTTCCATCAAACGCATAAATATCGATTAGATTCAATTTAGGATAGAGATTCCTCAAGTTATTATTACTAAAAACTTCCAATTCAGTGTCACCTTCAACAAAAAAGCAAGTCTCAGAGAAAAATAAATTTGCTTCATTATCTGATATCAGTTTGTATTTCTTGTCCTGAAATCCATTGATTTTAGAAACATATGATCTATTAAAAAGTTTTGTATTAGTGACATGAAATATTTCATAATCTGTATATTCAACAATTACATTTTTTATGAAATTAGGAGAATGAGTTGTGAATATCCATTTTGTTATTGAGAAACTTTCATATTTTTTTATTTCTTTAAGAAATAATTCTATTTTTTTTAAATGTAAATGGAGTTCTGGTTCATCTATCATGACTAAGGGACTTGATAAATATTTATTATTAAAAAGACGTAAAATCAGTTTTATATATAAACTCATAAATGAATATGAATTCATCCCGTGAGAGCTTATTTTTAATTTATGATTTTCATACTCGAATCGTTTCCCACCTAACTGAAGCTGTATAATCTGACTAATTTTTTCATATACACTCGATTTTTGAATTCTTATATTAGAATTTTCAATTTCAGAAATAATATTTTTAATTACTGATTCGTAGTTATCATTGCTCTCTTCATCTACTTCGAAAATCCCTTCAATATTTCCATCTATTGATATTTTTTTTCTAAACGGAGCTATTTCCCCTATTAGTTTCCAGATTGAATCCCAGTTGTAAAGATCGATACTTCGAGATTCCAAAAAAAATACAGGGAATCTTACAGAAACGAATGCACGAAATTCATAGTCTTTTATGTTCCAGACAATAGACTTACTCTTGCGATTATATGTTAAAATGAGCGTGCACATTCCTTCTTCAACATATTTACCAATAAAATTTTTGAATTTCTTCACCATATCATTCAAAGGATCTAACCCATTATAAAGTGTGCGAAAATTAACATTTGAGAGAAAATACTCAAAAAAATCGTTGCTAAAGTTGGTATTACCTTGTACTTTATCAATCAACTCTTGAAAGTCATATTCTATAGAAATTTCAACTTCATCGTTATAAGGATTGCTTGTATTAAACATCGAATCGTCATGGATCTCACGAGTAAGATTCAAATGAAAAAAATTTATTATCCTCATAATGTTTGACTTACCAACATTATTTACACCTAAAAAGCAATTAATATTTTTTTCTAAATTAAGTTCTAAAAATTCGATAGATTTACAATTTTTTATTGTCACTTTTTTAATCGCCAATTTTATTTCACCGCCCATAAAAATTTGAATAAGCTATTTAAATTGACTTTGAGACTTTATTAATTACGCAAACTCAGAATAACTTTATGTATAAAATTAAAACACGCCAAACACTTGAAAGGAAATCCTTGTGTTTAGCGTGTTCTTCAATATGGAGCCTAGGGGGATCGAACCCCTGACCTCATCGCTGCCAGCGATGCGCTCTCCCAGCTGAGCTAAGGCCCCACGCGGTATGATTATGTATGACTCCAATGAATCAACTCCCTTAATATATCACGCTGAAATTTACGAGTCAATATTTTAACATTTCGATAGAAAATTCCAGTTTTCTTATCCTACGCTACAGAAAGCTCCTTAATCTTCGCCTTCGTTCCCCTTCAACTGTATTCCTCACGCTCTTCCCTCAACTCTGTGACAAGCCCGTGACAGTTCGCTCACTACGTTGACTTCCATTCCTATACAACTGGTATAATAAAGTTATCGAATATTTTAAGATAACAAGCCGGATCAAGGGGATGTGCTACTTGTTAACGATGCATGGTTATGATGCGTCCTTCCCTTCCTTTCCGGATCTATCGATACAAACGAAAAGAGGCGAATATCGTTGAAGTATTCAGCTTTAGCAAAGGCAGGACTGGGTCTTGCCTTATTACTTGTTTTTTTAACCGCCTGTGGACAGCCCAAAGAGACGCGGGCAGATATTTTTAACCCGAATGGAATTAAAGTGATGCCGGTACGAGATTCATTCGGACAGATGGTCAATGTGCCGATCTCACCGAAACGCATCGCTGTTACCGATCAACTGGCGATGGATTATTTGAATGCACTGGATGCGAATGTATCTCTGGCAGCCAAACCAGCAGGTGGAAGCTATACATTCCCTCCTTACACCGACCAGGAACAGCGGGATAGCCTGACACTGATCGAAACGTCGAATGGCTCGCTTGATCCGTCTGCACTCGCCGGGCAAAAGCCTGATCTGATCTTTACCGACAGCAGCGATCGCAGCGCCTATGATGCGTTGTCCAAAATCGCGCCAACCGTCTATATCGATCCAACGCTTGATTGGCGCAGTGAGCTGTATATGTACAGCACCTTCCTTGATCGCGATACGATCGCACGGCAGTATATGAACGCCTACCAGAAGGATTCCAATAGTGCGAAGAATACGATTGCAGCAGCTAATCCAGGTACGATCGCAGCGGTAATGATTAAGGATAATGCACTACAAGTATACGGTAGCTCGCAACAAGGTACAGGCGCAGTATTGTATCAGGATCTGGCACTGAAAGCGCCGGAGGGTATTCCAGCGGGTACAGCATCGACTACAATTACAATGGCGCAGCTCCAGCAAATGAATCCCGATACGCTGTTTATTGCAACTGGTCAAAAGGATGATACTGCAGCAGCTCTGAGCAAACGTATGGAATCGTCAGCAGACGCTACAGCATGGAGCGGACTGAAAGCCGTGCAAAACGGACATGTCTATGTCGTTGATCCCGGTTTCTTCAATGACACCCCTCTTGCCAAATCGTACGTTATCCAAACGGTTGCAGACAAACTGTCTGGCAAAACGTCTTAATATCAAGTACACGATTTATGCACACCGGGCAGTCCTTTTAAAGCAAGGTGTCTTTACGCAAACCGATGCATACAGCTCGCATGGTGTAACCATAACATTCTTTCATTCCATTATGTGTACTGAGCATACATGCTGAAACAATAACATGCTTGCATTCCATTACATGTATTGAGTATACGTCGCAACGCAATAAAATTCTTGCACTCCGTCTCGATATGTAGTATTATCTTAAATACGGTGATTCTTTCACCACTTCCTGTCTCACATCATGAACCACACAACAAGAGGAACGGGAAGTTACATATCGCTTGCGGTCGTGGCGGAATTGGCAGACGCGCACGGTTCAGGTCCGTGTGGGCTTACCCCCGTGGAGGTTCGAGTCCTCTCGACCGCACCATATGCTTATAACCAGCACGTAATGGATTCGTCGATTACGTGCTTTTTTGTATGCTTTTTAATGTTTAGCTAGCAGATAAAATGAATATGAGCTTATTTTGTTGTTGCTGCCCTTGCTGGACATCTATCATTCGTATAATTACATTATGAACCTGTAGTATTCATATGGAGTCTCCACTATATTGCATTTTATGTACATGCATGAATCACCCTAGTCAGCTTCTATCCACTACATAAAGCCGCCAGACATACATAATGTATGCTCGGCGGCTTTATTTTATCTTATTCTGACAGAAGACTCGCTCCTCAATCGTGTAAAGGGTGAATCCCGACGATAGGTGGGAGTCGTTCACAACTAGCTGTTTACTGTTTTGTTTTTACATTTTTACTTTGCACCTGTAGCTTCAAGCGATTTCAGATAGCATAATCTCATTGACGATCTGTGCTTGTTCACTCCATACGCATCTGCACCTACATCTCTGCACGCGCAGACACATTCACTGATGTGCACTATTCTTTTGCATGATAGGCATTCGGGCATTCGGTTATCCTGATCAATTGCACGGTCAGGAGATAGACTATCCGGTAACCTATTATTTCAGATCAGCAACAAATGTAGTCACACTTTGTGGAGGGAGACTTGTACTAAACGACGAGCCGGACGTGCTCACAGAGCCTGCTGCCAGATTGCGGCTAGCATCAGTAGTCCAGGAGGATACTTTGGATACCGTACCGTTTTGCAGCGCGAAGTTCTGGCTCGTTGCGGAGCTGTTTTTGTTGATGGCTACGATAACCACTTTACCATCGCCTTTGTATGCCGAGACGAATACGTTACTGTTTGGATTCTCAGTTGCGTCCACACGAGTGTAGCCTGGGCGCACGAATTTGGAGAAGTGAGCCATGCTGTAGCCGCGTTTACTGATCGTACCGTCTTCTTTCATCGGTCCGTATTGTCTGCGGATATACCACCATACATACGTTTGGAAATTGCCGACTGCCATCGCTTTGTGCATATGGTAGGCCACATCTACACCTTCCGGCCAGCGATCGGCAGAGTTGTTATCGCTGTTCGGGTAATAAACCTCGGTCATCCACAATTCTTTTCCGGCTCCCTTTTGCTGGAACAATGGATAGGAGAAGTTGTTGAAGGATGTCCCGTATGTATGCGTTCCGAGAATATCCATGTTAGCCAGCGCCTGCGAATCGTTTAGAATCGGATCGGACATATTTTTCAAATACGAGAACGATTCTGGAGCGATAACACGCGCATTGATCGAGCCTGCATTTTCCTTCATAAAGCGCAGCATTTCCTGTGGTGTCCACCATGTCCAGGTGTGTGCATAATCCGGCTCATTTTGTACAGAGATCGCATACAGATTCACACCATTGCTCTTCATGTAGGCAACAAATTCGTTCAGGAATTTGGCATAATCTGCATACTTGTCATAGCGAAGACGCTTGGCAGAGGTATCGCCATCATGATTAAACGTCTCGGTCATCTCTGCTGGTGGATTCCACGGGGAAGCAAATACAATAGCACCGCGTGCCGCTGCTGCCTGAGCGGTTGGTAGCTCCTTGGCCCAGTTGCTTTTGTTGGAATCAATATATACGCGCAGTACCGAAAAGCCTAGCTGATTGCTGCCATTGCCAAATGCAGTGTCACGCTGTGAAGCGGTCAGATCGCCTGCCCATAGTGCATGGTTAATCCCACCAAAACCACGAATCACCTGCTTGGTTGATGACAAATTGACAACTGCATCTCCTGCCGCAGCTACCGGTGTCGGTGAAACGACAGGCGTAAGCAGTGAAAACAGGGTTGCCACGACAAGCATGACATTGATCGATTTCTTAGTCAGATCAAACAAAACATCATCTCCTTATCTGTTTTTAAATGAAACAGTTATTCGTATTACTATCTCTATTATGTATTTTTATACATTCATTGAGCAATATTATAATCGCGCAGTGCTTGTGAAAACGTCACCAACAATATAGAAATGTATAGGATTGTATAAACTGTGCTTACATCAAGCATACTTTCCATGTCGAAAATAGCGACACAACTATACGGAAATTACCATACAATTACCAAACGTTATGTATTAGTATTCGGATGTTAGGCGACTTGTATACAGCAATATAAATGATAAGATCTGCTCGTCCATTATGAGTGTGCTTATTATACGGCGGAGAATGATAACCATAATAAACCTCCGCTCATCCAGACGAAAAAAAACATCACCACTCCGAGTAGACTCACTACTCCAAAGCGATGATGTTATTTGGTACGATTACTACTCGTTATCTCGATCCGGGTCATCTGAATGCGAATCAGATGATGCTGCGCGTGCTTCATGCTTTGGCTTCTTATCATGTTTCGGATCATCGCTAAGCAGTCCTTGCAGCTCTTTCATAAACATATTAATGTCCTTGAATTGACGATATACGGAAGCGAATCGTACATAAGCAACTTCATCCACCGGATAAAGCTGCTCCATCACAAGCTCTCCGACAGCACGGCTCTCCACCTCGGCAAGTGCGGTTGCATACAGACTCTTTTCCACTTCGGATACGATCGCATCAAGCTGATCTACCGATACCGGACGCTTCTCACACGCTCTAATCAGACCGCGCAGTAGCTTGTCCCGGCTGAATTCTTCCCGGCTTCCATCCTTTTTGATCACGATCAGTGGGGTAACCTCGACCATCTCAAACGTGGTGAAACGGCGATTGCAGCTTTCACATTCACGTCTTCGGCGAATCGATTTGTTATCGTTAGCCGGCCTTGAGTCCAGCACCTTCGTTCCATTGTGACCACAGTAGGGGCATTTCACCGCTGTGTCACCTTCCTTTCATTGCTAATGCTTGTTCGTTCATCTGGTGTATCTGCTGGTTGTTTAAAATAGCATTCATGATTCGTCTATAAGTGCGTTATACATGCTGCATGATTCAGAAAAGGCAACAAGGCAGCTTCGCCTTGTCAAAACCGGTCATACAATTTGGTATATTGCTTATAATAATATAATACACGTTGCACATAATGTCTCGTTTCGCCATAAGGAATATCTTTGGCATCCTCTAATGTGCCGTCCCATTGACCGTTTTTGATCCAATTTTTCACTTTACCGGGGCCTGCATTATAGGCAGCGATCACAGCGACCTCATTGCCGCCGAACTGCTGCATCAGGTTGTTAATGTACCAGCTTCCCAGCTCGATATTTGGCTCTACATCATGCTTGACCGAATCCAGTGTGACATCCTTGAGATGCGCCTTTTCCATGGCCCAGGTTGCGGTGTCCGGCATAAGCTGCATAAGTCCGAGTGCGCCCTTTTTCGATTCCATGCTTGGCTGATAGTTCGTCTCTACCCGAATGATCGATGCGATCAGGTACGGGTCAACCTCGTAAGTGGAAGCATGTGCCCGAATCGCATCGCGATATTGAATCGGATAAATGAGTGACAGCCAGCGTGTATTGAATAAAACGAGCACGAGCACAATGGCGAACAATGGAAGCAAAATCCGTTTACGGAGGAGGGTTTGTTTGAGCTTCTTCATAATAATCCCTTTCCTGCCCAATAACGCTCCAGTTGAACCTCCGTCTGCTCCCATGTTCCGCTATTATCGATGACAATATCTGCACGTTGCTTTTTCTCCTCAATATCCATCTGTGCAGCCAGACGTTGCAACGCCTGCTGTTCATCCAGACCATCACGCTGCATCAGTCGCTGTAGCTGAATATCTCGCGGTACGTAGACGACCATCGTTTCACTAAATGTATAGGCGCCCTTCGATTCATACAGTAACGGAATATCCGCGACGACCAGACGATGAGGATCAGCCTGCTCTAGCTCGGCAACCCGTGCATGAATAAGCTGACGAATCGCCGGATGTGTAATATCCTCCAATGCCTTCCGTTCCTCCGGGCGCCCGAAAATGTGCGCGCCCAGTCGCTTGCGATCCAATGTCCCGTCCTCCAGCAGCATATCCGTACCAAAGCGCTCGCTCACCTGCTGTAGCACCGGATGTCCGGGCAGCATAACCTCGCGTGCAATTTGATCCGCATCTACCAGCGCTGCTCCGCGCTTCACCAGCCATGCAGCTACCGAGCTTTTGCCTGTAGCGATTCCTCCGGTTAATCCTATATTCATGTTGTCACCTCATTGCTTTTTCACGCGCTGGCAAAGGCTGGCATACCGGGCAATAATGCGTACCCCTGCCGCCGACTACGGTTTTCTCGATCAATGTGCCGCATTCCTGGCAGGGCTCTGCTTTCCGTCCATAAATGCGCAGGCTATGCTGAAACATACCCATTTCGCCTTGACCATTCACGTACGACTTGATCGATGAGCCACCTGCAGCAACCGCATCGCTCAAGGTAGATACAATCGCTTCATGCAGACGAATGAGCTGCTCACGGCTCAAGTCCGATGCAATCGTCTCCGGGTGAATGCCCGCACGGAATAACGCCTCATCCACGTAAATATTACCAATTCCGACCACGTAGGCTTGATTAAGCAGCACAGGCTTGATCATCGTTCTGCGCTTGCTGATTACATTGATAAATTGCTCATCCGTAAATTGCGGGTCCAGCGGCTCTAATCCGAGCTGTACGAGCGGCTTGGATTGAAGCTCTTCCCCTGCGGCGAACAGATGCATCGTACCAAATTGGCGCACATCCTTGTACCTTAGCTCCGTACCATCGGTAAAATGGAAAATCACATGTGTATGCTTCTCCACCGGCTCATCCCGATGATACACACCATAACGTCCTTCCATCCGCAAATGAGAGACCATGACCAATCCATCTAAAATAAAGCGCAGGAATTTCCCGCGTCGTTCTACCGTTTCAAATGTATGTCCCTGTAGCTCCAATGCAAACTGCTCCGGGTCATCCGGTCGCTGAATAATACGCGGCAGCGATACGGTTACCCGTTCAATCTGTTTGCCGGGAATCAGGGTGTTAAGCGTGCGTCTGACTGTTTCTACTTCTGGCAATTCCGGCATTGTTGTTCACCTTTCCTTTTGCTGTATACTCGTGAGTGTGTGCAATTAGCAGCAATCACTCCGGGAAGGAATAAGGGGGCGGACTCCGGTATCGCACAGGAATCTACGGAGTAGGAGAAAATGTAGATTCCCGTGCTCAAAGCAGTAAGATATTTTGCTTTGCAAAAATCCCTTTTCATTGAACCCCGTGTTAGGAAATCACTAACACTGTAAGTCGTCCTTTCCCCTTATTTCCTTCCCTTCGTTACGTGCTGCTTGCATTATACTCGATTGTGTACAGATGTAATATCGCAGTTTTATAAAATAGTGGTTCGTATATATGCATCTATATGCACGTTCTAGCATTTCTAAATGTTGGGTAAGCATTTTAGCTTGCTAAATTAAAAGACATTATCATCTTACTTGGCTTCGTACCAGTTGGCGCCGTAGCTTACGTCTGCTTTGAGTGGGACGGATAGTTCCAGGGCGTCTTGCATGACCTGTGGTACTAATGTTTTCATTTGTTCCAGCTCGTCTGCTGGTACTTCGAATACTAGTTCATCATGTACCTGTAGCAGCATGCGGCTTTTTAGTCCGTGTTCGTTTAGTGCGCGATCCATATGCACCATGGCTAGCTTGATGATATCGGCGGCTGTGCCCTGGATTGGTGTGTTCATCGCTGTACGCTCGGCAAAGGAACGCAGGTTGAAGTTGGATGAACGAATCTCTGGCAAATAGCGACGGCGCTCCAGCATGGTTTTTACGTAGCCATGCTGCTTCGCTTCATCGACAATCACGTCCATATAGCGGCGGACGCCCTGGAAGACGTCGAAGTACTGGTTGATAAAGTCGCCTGCTTCTTTTCTCGTAATACCGAGGTTCTGAGACAGGCCGTAGTCGCTAATACCATATACAATCCCAAAGTTGACAGCTTTTGCGGAACGACGCATATTGCTATCGACCTGCTCCTGCGCCACGCCGAATACGTCCATCGCTGTCTTGGTGTGAATATCCATATCGTGAACAAAGGCATCCTTCAAGCCTGTATCATCGGAAATGTGTGCCAGCACGCGCAGCTCGATCTGCGAATAGTCGGCAGATAGCATCGACCAGCCCTGCTCGGACGGTACGAATACTTTACGCAGCTTGCGGCCTTCTTCCAGACGAATCGGGATATTTTGCAGATTCGGGAACTGGCTGGACAGACGTCCGGTTGCGGTAATCGTCTGGCGGAAGTACGTATGCACCTTGCCTGACTTTGGATGAATCTCCTTCAGCAGACCTTCCACATAAGTCGATTGCAGCTTTGCTAGCTGACGATACGTTAAAATATACTGCACGATATCGTGATACGGTGCCAGTTCTTCCAGTACATCCGCACTGGTGGAATAGCCCGTTTTCGTTTTCTTTTTCACCGGCAAGCCCAGGCGATCAAATAGAATCTCACCAAGCTGCTTCGGCGAGTTCAGATTGAATTCAGTGCCTGCCATTTCATAAATTTGCGCGACCAGCTTGCTGATCTGCTGTTCAAATTCCTTACCGAGTGCACGCAGTTCATCCGTATTGACGGCTACGCCCTGCTTCTCCATGTCTGCCAGAATACGCGATAATGGCATCTCCAGCTCGCTGAACAGCGGTGTCATCTCATTTTGCTCTAGCTGCTCGCGTTGCAGTGGCACAAGCTGACGGATCGTCGCCGCTTTGCGTGCCAC
>JBCNLJ010000091.1:0-20862 GCA_039595515.1 Paenibacillus sp.
AGATACTTGTATCCAATGATCTTTTCGTTTGGTAAATCTTTTCAGTAATTTAGAATAATTAGGGAATTTGGTTTCATGTGCACTTAAATATTCGCATATCTCTAGTTCAACTCGTGCAATAAAATCTTCTAATTTATAGTCTAAATCCGTCATAGATGTACCTCCTTGATTTATGAAGATTAAGATCAGCATTTCGCTTACTTATCTTGAATATTCTTCCTTATTATAAGCGATAATCAATCTAATTTTTCTAAGCCAAAATTAAATCTATACTCTCTCTTGGGCGTAATAACTAGGAGACACCAACAAAGTCCACACCGATCCCAACATCAAACACAAAGAACATAATACTAAACGCCCTCCCCTGCGGCATTCTCAACACAGCGTTTGGTGCCACAGTCACTGTATCCGTGATCTAGTAGCAAACCAAACACCTTCGTATTTACTGCTCCGCAAATAAAGCTCAGCATCATATACATGCCCATACAAATAACCACCTGCGAGCTGCTCAGTGCAAACTCTCTGCGTAATGCTGGCAATGCCATATTGAACATCGTGGAATTCATAACAGATAAAACCATGGAGAAAGCCAGTATTACAATAATTTTCAGCATTCATCTGAATTACTGTTCATCGATATCCGCTATGCTTATGCTGATCAGATACCGCCGCAACATTGCTATAGTAATTATTAGCTTATCGCTCATTAGACTTACCTGGAATGCAAATTAGGCGGACCCACGATTTTCAAATCAAGCTGATCCATATTTTCCATCAATCGATCAATTCTTACTGCTCCGGGCTCAGCGGGGAACATATAATGCGCATACTCGTCACCCAGTAAACGGAAAAATGGCTCAAACAGACCGCTGGCAAGCACACCGACCACCTTAGTAAAATGTTCCTCCAAACGATACGAATGCACAGTACCTGCTGGCACATGTAGAAAATCGCCCGGGAATAGCTGCAGCTCCTGCTCATTTGCCCACATCGTCATATGTCCCTGCGTACAGAAAAAGGTCTCGGTATGATGCTCGTGATAATGCGAGACGATCTCGTCCCCTTTTGGTCCATCGCTAGCAACCACAATATATTCCCCATTCGTGGTCTCACGAGTCGCGAGCAAGCGATGAATCTGGTCTCCTGTAAGCAAACGTACACCTTCCCCGCTTTCCAATACATAACTGCTCGTCGAATTGGGCAGTTCATGATTGCTAGCAAGCTCGTATTGCTCAGGGAATACGGTCTCCTGCTTCGTAAATACAATATCTGCTTGCTGTTCTGCGAGCTGTCGCTGCCGCTCAGTAACCTGATGCGTGGATACGGGTAAATATTCGACCGGTTCATGAGCTTCCCCTAGTAAAGGATAGATCGCTGCAAGATCAGCGCCAATCGAGTACGAAATAAAGCGATTACGGTGGCCGAGCATCTGATAAGCATGTGCGGTACCCGGTGTAATATGCGCATAGTCGCCCGGCAGCAGCAAATAGCTGTCTGAACCGATGATGAACTGCACTCTGCCTTCCAGTACATAAATCGATTCATAGGCAGCCGTATGAGTATGTAGCGGAAAGCTTTCTCCTTTTGCCCCGCCGATCACTACTGCGGACAGCATATGTCCGGTGCTGGCTGCATCTGCGATAATGGTCGCAACCTGATTGCCAAGCAAATATCGCTTCCCTTCGCCTCGGCGTAGCAAATATGGCATGTTCTGATCTGGTAAATGGGTAGTTAATGATGTGATCATTTGCACTTTGAACCTCCAATTATAAAGTAGACTACTGACGCCTGCCCATTGCACATCCATGCTAGATCCAAGCGAATCCTTTCTTTATTGTAATCACTTGTAAAAATTTGTAATATAGTTAAAGGCGACGGTTTTATAGGCAATTACGACATGAGCCTGCCAGTTGAAGCTTTCCCTTCAAAGTTCATATGCTATTTCTTTAACCTATACTTCCAGAGGAGCAGAAGCCTACGATGACACAATATACTCTACCTGTGCCCTTTGCGCACGCTCCATTGATAGATCATCCGTTTGAGCCTAACAATCCACTCGCTTTTATTAGGATTGATATGGATATCGATCATTCCTATCAGCAGCATGCGCATGATTTTTATGAGCTGATCTATATTGCGGAAGGCAGCGGCTTGCTACTGATCGAGAAGCGATGCTTTAACGTACAGGCCGGTGAGCTATTTTTTATTCCACCGGGAATCGCTCATATGCTGCACAAACCGGATCATTCCAATGAACCGCTGCAAATGATGAACTGTCTGCTAAAGTCAGAGGTACTATGTCCTGAAGTGGATACCGATGCATTGATCTGGGATGAGGAATTCCAGCGGATTGCTGAATTTTTCCGGCAGACTGAGAGCTGGCTCGGCTATCGCGAGCACAATGGGGAGCTCGCGCGCATTTTGTACGGTATGCATATTAATACGCTGAACAAGCCTCCCGGGCATCGGTATAAGCAGTACATTTTGCTGCTGGATCTGCTGCATACGCTGTATGTCCAACAACAGGTACAGTTTCCTTATACACGCATGCGTATTGAGAATCCGGTCGAGTTCACATTAGGCTATATTCGTATGCATTATCGTCAGCCCGTTAAGCTGGAGGAGCTATGTGGTTGGCTCGCTATTAGCCCAAGACAATTACAGCGTCTGCTCAAGCAGGCCACCGGGTTTACCTTTATCCAGCTATTGCAGCATTGTCGCGTGCTGCGAAGCTGTGAGCTGCTACTGGAGACCGATTGGAATATACAAAGAATCGCTGAAGAAGTTGGCGTGCATGATATGAAATATTTTTACCGTATATTTAAAGAGCGCTGCCATCGTACACCATCTCGTTTCCGGACGCAGCAACGGCAAGCAAGGGAGCAATCTATAGAATAGTTATAGGAACATGACAAAAAGCCCCTTCTTCTGCCTTTAAGCAGATGAAGGGGCTTTTTCTAGTCATGATGCGCTTATCCTGTCGCACATAATCACAAAACGATCATAGAAAGATATTCAAATCATATAGATGGGATCATACACATGCGGGCGACCATAACGACAGATTATGTTTTGACCTGTGTTGTTGCATTGCCCTGTGATTAATGTGTAGGCTCCCTAACGTGTATGTGTATCTATGCGATCTTATTGTGGTGCATCGTGATCGATCGTTTCCAGCGGCAGACGTACTGTCGTTTCGGTATGATGATCACATTTATTTTTGGCAACTGCGAAGACGAGTGTTGCCAGTCCAGCCAGTGCAAGTGTGGTAATGATCGGATGGCGGTTCGCTTCGACATACAGGCTTCCTTTACGGATATGTCCTTCCTGACTGCCGCGTTCATGCAGACCATAGCCTGGCTTGTACAAAGCGCTCTTTTCCTGTGGAATCGATGGACGCTCCTTCGACTGCTGGCCGCGGAACATCAGCGATTCGAACAGAATATCAGTCAGTCGTGGTGCCGCATTGCCAAACATCGCACCCAGACGAGCCTGTGAACCGACAAACATATCACGCTTCGGATGCTCTGCTGCATACAGAATCGCGCGTGCTACCGATTCTGGCGGATAGATCATACCACGGTGAGCAGGCTGCTTATCCAGATAGCTGTGTGCATGCTCATTGTATGGCGTATCAATGCGACCTGGATGCACCAGCGTTACGGATACAGGCGTTTTATCCTTTTCCAGCTCCATACGCAGATTCTCTGTCCAGCCATGCACGGCAAATTTGGCGGAAGAATACGTCGATTGCAGCACCACGCCACGATCGCCAAACACACTTCCAATATTGATCAAGGCACCCGGTACGCCGCGCTCTTTAAAATGCTGTACCGCAACACGGGAGCCATATACGACGCCCCAGTATACAGTATCAAACATACGCTTCATATCATCAATGCTGACCTCGGTCGATTTGCCAAAGATCGATACACCGGCATTATTTACCCATGTGTCAAAACGGCCAAATGTACGAATCGCTGTCTCTGCGATACGCTTCACATCTTCCTCCTTGCCCACATCGGCAGTAACCCATGTTGCAGGGTAGCCTTTGCCGCGAAGCTCAGCAGCCAGTTGAATAATTGCCTCTTCATTACGTGCAGCCAGCACTACTTTCGCGCCTTTGGCTGCTGCCATTCTTGCTGTCACCAGACCGATACCACTTGATGCACCGGTAATTACGATAACCTGGTCCTTAAGTTTTTTGAGTGTTATTGCCATGATGGTGACCCTCCTCGAAATAGTCTCTACCACAAATTACCCTCATCGCATTCATGCCAATCCATCGAACGACAGGATGCGCTTTGAAATGGCTGTTAATCTTTAAAAGATCA
The DNA here is from genome assembly GCA_039595515.1 of Paenibacillus sp. GTDB lineage: Bacteria > Bacillota > Bacilli > Paenibacillales > Paenibacillaceae > Saccharibacillus. The sequence goes on from JBCNLJ010000091.1 coordinate 4,335, forward strand.
CATGCGGAGCGGTATTTATTTTCCACAATCCATCCACCAGGCTAAACTTAACAACGATGCGTTCAACCGGATGGGCATTGTTTGCATAAGGCACGGTCAGACGATATACACGCGCTGTATCTGTCATGCTTAGCATTTTGGCGGTGGAACGATTCCACTCCAGCAGACTTCCACCGTCTGCCTCGAGCTGTGCCATACGTCCATTATACTGAATAAAATATTTACCGATCAGCGCATCGCTTGCCTGACGCGTAAATACCTGCTGCAGATAGCTGCTGAGCTTCACACTGGTGCCGATATCGTCGGACAGATAACGATACGTCTGCCCTTTAAGCTGGAAAGTAGCCCCATTCGTCCCTGCCTGACCCCCAGCCATCACATAGGCATAACGCTTCTGTGCTTCGACCATAAGCGGAATAGCGGTAGTGCTATTGAGCTTGGTCACACCGCCCCATTCGCCCGTCATTTCTGTAACAGTAACCGTTGGAGTCGACGGCTGTGTCGTTGCAGCAGGAGCTGTTGAGGTTGCAGGTGTAGACGCATTTGCCGCATTATTCGTTGCATTCTGAGGGGGTGCAGGTGTAGTTGTCTGGGAAGCTGGTTTACCTGCAGGAAGCAGTACGGGTGTGATCGCCTGTGCTGATGCAGCACTAGTATGTCCGTATAAAGTAACTGTGACGACAGCACCAAGCAGGCAAGCAGTTGTTAAAATTTTAGTTAAACGCATAGGTCTATTCGTTCCCTTCAATTAGGCATGGATTGGAGTAGCATACAAATACAGGATAGCTGAGAATAAGCGATGACGCTATGCTTCAACTATACTACAATCCATCCACATAGACCAAGTTCAGACGGTTCGTTCCCTCCAATACACAAAAATTCCGGCTCCCTATGCTCAGGAACCGGAATCGAATGGCAATATCATATACATCCATGTCAACCGTAGCATTCTGCTGCTTCTTCGTCTGCTTCAAGATGACGGTTATACCGTCCGTTCATCTTGTCAGCGATTGCGACTATACAGGACTACGGCAACAAATGGGTAACCGCTTCGCGGACTTCATTACGAGACAGCTCATGCCCGAAAATAGACACATGGCCTGAATCATCACGCGAGCGAATCAGACGACCAATCCCCTGACGCAAACGAAGCAGCATATACGGCATATCCACCTCGTGGAAAGCATCTGTCGATTCTGCACGACGAGATGCAAAGACTGGATCGTTCGGTGGAAATGGCAGTGACCAGACAATCACTCGGGACAAGGAAGGTCCCGGTATATCCAGCCCTTCCCATAATGTTACTGCACATAGTACGCTCGTCTCTTCCTGCTGGAATGCAGAGATCAGATGGCTGATCTCCGCAGTTCCTTCATACAGCATCCGATACGGCAATGGCTCTGCATCTGCCACAATCGACTCAGCCATCTGGCGGAATGCCGCCAGCTCCTGCATCGAGGAAAATAGAATAAGCGAACGCCCACCACTCTGCTGTACAAGCGATAGCACCTGCTCCGTCTGTACACGCTGGTACTCCGGTGTTCCTACTATCGCTGTTGTCGCCACTCCATCCGTCGTCAATGGGGTTTGGAATAGCTGCGCCTGCATCTGCTGCTCATAATCGTATGGAGAAGCAACCGAGAAGGACAGATACTTTTCAATGCCGAGGCTGTCTGCAATATAAGCAAACGACCCGTCCACCGAAAGGGTAGCTGAGGAGAAAATAACAGGCATCTGCTTATCAAATACCATCTCGCCCAGCACCTCTTTTACCTTTTTCGGCATAATCACAAGCGTCAGATCGTCCCCTTCTCCTTCTACCCAGGAGATGAGCTGATCCTGCTGACGGCATAAACCGAGAGCAAGCTGAATCATTTCCAGATGCTCCTCTACGATTTTGAGCTGGTAATCGTCAAGCGTGAACAAGCCGCTCTCAAATACAAGCTCTTCCTCGATCAGATCGATATGACGCTTCACATCGGCGATCTGTTGGAGTAGCTCGTCATTCCATGCAATATCGCGGCGATTCGAGCCCGGCACCGGACGGCTATAGCGATCCAGCAGATCAAATAGCGTATTGCTCTGTACGATCACTTCCTCTACAGCCAGCGCCAGCGTTTCACGTACCTCTCCATCCAGCAGACGAGTAACGATGCTTTCGAACAGCGCTTGTTTGAGCTTGTACGTTAAGGCGTTTTGCGCAGCCGTTTCCAGCAGATGGCCTTCGTCAAATACGACCGAGCTATGCTCGGGCAACAACGGCAACTGTCCTTCACGCTTACGTCCCTCATACGTCCATACATGCTCCATATAGAAGTCATGGGAGCAGATGATCAGATCGGTCGCTTTGCGATAATGATCTCGCGACAGTGTCTGTCCGCAGCGATGACGCTGAGAGCAGACAAGGCAGTCCTGAAAGACATCCCAGCCAATTTTGTTCCATTGCTCATCATTTAGCTCTGGATAATCCTTACGATTGCCGTATGGATAGAAACGCTGAAGTGTATCCGAGTAATGCACGAACTCTGGCAGATCAGTATAAATCTCACGATACAGATCATCCTCCAGCGGCTCGGCACGGACAGCATCCAGCTTGTTCAGACAGATATATTGATCCGGTGACTTGCCCAGTCGTGCATCGACCTGCAAATCCAGATACTGTGCCAGCTTGCTAATATCACCTTCCGGCTTGACTAGCTGCTCGATCAGGGACTCGTCCGCACAGGCAATAATGGCTGGCTTACGTGTATAACGCGCATAAGCGATCGCATACAGTAAATAGACAAGCGTTTTGCCTGTTCCAACACCGGCTTCCGCAAAAATGGTTTTCTTCTCAGCGTATGCTTTTTCAAGCTGAAACGCCATGTAAATCTGTTCATCCCGTAGCTCCAGTCCAGCCTCAGGCAAAATGTCATAAAACACATCAGCAATCCATTCGCCAGCCTGCTGTACGAATGGACGCGACGGATCAAATGTAAATGGATATGTGCTCAAGCTTGTAATTCCCCCACCCGCTAAATAATATCGTAGCCCAAGCTTTGTTTTCGGACCTGCTTTTCGTACGATTGGCATCATTATATTATACCGGATGGAGCACATGTAGGGAAATAGATTTTAAAATAAAAGTGATGTTCGTGTTTATGATGCCAGTACACTGATAATGTAAGATAGTTTGCTATACAAAAATCACTTTTGATTAGACCCCGTATTTATCGTGCCCAACATGATTACTTAATCAATCCCTTTTGTTGCAGGAAGCTGCGTGCGACCTCGGCTGCAGATTCGCCGCCGACATTGACGCGATAATTCATTTTGCGCATTTCATCGTCTGTGATTTGACCGGATAACTTATCCAGCGCCTTCACGACTTCAGGGTATTGTTCATACGTCTGTTCGCGCATAAGTGGTGCTCCCTGATACGGTGGAAATAGACCGCGATCATCTTCCAGCACGCGTAGCTTATACTGTGCCAGCTCACTATCCGTCGAGTAGGCATCGATCAGTTGAATATCGCCCGCTTCAATTGCACTATAGCGAAGCTTCGGTTCCATGGTGGTCAGATTAGGAAAGGTCAGACCGTACAGCTTCTGCATACCAACATAACCATCATTGCGATCGGCAAATTCGCGCGTAAAGCCGACCTTGATGCTGGAGGCGACCTTTTGCAGATCAGAGATCGTTTGCAGACCATTTTGCTCTGCATAGGCTTCAGGTACTGCAAGTGCATACGTATTGTTGTACTTCATCGGCGGCAATAGCTCCATCTGGAACTTTTGCTTCATACCATCGCGTGCTTGCTCGTACACCTTCGCACTATTCGTACTGACCGCATCTTCACGCAGGAATTCGGCAATCGCAGTACCGGTAAATTCCGGATAGATATCGATGCTGTTATTTTGCAGCGCATTGAACAGGAAGGATGTTTTACCGAGTCCGGGTTTGAGAGAAACATGCAGATTCGTATCCTGTTCAATCAGCTCTTTATACATATTAATGAGGATTTCTGGCTCAGCTCCGAGTTTACCTGCGATCACCAGATCCTTTTGCGATTGATTCACGAGCGGAATAACGGTCGCGGACACGACGACAACGGCCGCAAGCGCAAGCATCCATATCGCACGCTTAAAGCTAGCACGCTCGATAACGCGCAGCAGCAGATCGAATACGATCGCGAGCAGCGCTGCCGGAATCGCTCCGAGCAGAATCAGTGCTGTATCATTACGGTCGATCCCGAGCAAAATAATATCGCCCAGTCCACCTGCACCGATCAGTGCAGCCAGTGTAGTCGTCCCGATAATGAGCACCATTGCTGTACGAATACCCGCCATAATAACAGGCAAGGCAAGCGGCAGCTCGACCTTGAACAAGCGCTGGCTGCGCGTCATGCCCATCGCATCTGCTGCTTCTAGCAGGGACGGATCTACACGACGAATACCGGTATATGTATTGCGTAAAATCGGTAATAGAGCATAGATCACAATCGCTACAATCGCGGGTACGATGCCAATACCGAGCAGCGGAATAAGCAAGCCCAGCAACGCAAGTGAAGGAATCGTTTGCAGCACTGCCGCAACGCCAAGCACACCTTCGGATATTTTCAGATGCCTGGAAATATAAATGCCGAGCGGAACCGCAATAATTAACGCAAATAATAAGGATATAAACGAAATGAGAATGTGCTGGGTTAGCGCCTCCACCCATTGATCCTGACGCTGTACCCACACCTCAACGAGATTGTTCCATATATTCACTCGCCTCGTCTCCCTTCACGATCCGACTGCTGACGAGCAGAGGAATGGTTTGCTGACGAGTCTACAGTTTGACCAGAGCTTGTTACGCTATGGTCTTCTGGCATAGCAGTACTTGAAGGTTTAGCGTTTGATTGTTTAGACACAGCCGCATTCATCACCGGTGCAGCCGCCTGGAAAAATTCGCGCACAAAGTCATTCGCCGGACGATTCATCAGCATATCCGGTGTGTCCACCTGTAGCATGCGTCCCTCCTGCATCAAACCGATACGATCACCCAGCTTGATCGCCTCCTGAATATCATGTGTAACGAACACGATCGTTTTGCGAATCGTTGCTTGCAGCTCCAATAGATCATTTTGCAATCGTTCCCGTGCAATCGGATCAAGCGCACTGAACGGCTCATCCATTAATATGACTGGCGGATCGGCTGCGAGCGCACGCAGCACACCGATACGCTGCTGCTGTCCGCCGGATAATTCAGATGGCTTGCGTGTGCGAAATACAGCGGGATCCAGCCCTACCATATGCAGCAGCTCATCAATACGTTTATCGATACGTGCTCGCTCCCAGCCACTTAATTCAGGAGTAATCGCGATATTTTGCTCCACGGTCATATGAGGAAACAACGCAATCTGTTGCAGCACATAACCGATGCCGCGTCTTAGCTCGTGAGGCTGCATATCCTGCACAATATGATCATTGACTTCAATCGTCCCGTTACTCGGCTCGATCAGACGATTGATCATTTTTAACGTAGTCGTTTTGCCGCACCCACTCGGTCCGACCAGGACAAAAAATTCACCCTGTCCAATATGTAAATCCATCGGTTGCACAGCAACGGTGCCATCTTCATACTGCTTCGATACTCCAGTAAAAGTTATCATAATCTGCCCCCTGGCTCGTTGTTGACTGCTAATGTGCTATTACCCAACCTTTTATTAACTTACCCAGCATGAGGAAAAATGGATGCGTTTAACTTTATTTACCACAATTATCCTATGACTATCCTTTATCTATAACATGAACATACGGAGAGATACATAGAGCAAAAGCTGAACATAAACAAAAAGAGACAAGCCCGTAGCGGATTGCTCCGATGCAGGCTTGTCATTATTTTATACATCCATATACTTCCATCCGCATTGTATAATTTATTCACACTACATGCAAAACCTATTCGTGCTAAAACATAGGGGTCGATTCAATCAGATAGTACACTTAGCGACGCATACGGTCGATCTGCTCGCGCCCTTTATCTACAAGATCCTTGCCTTTTTCCTTCAACGACTCGTCATGTGTATCATCGGTACGTCGTCGATTGTCATCCATCGGCTCCAGTGGGCCGGTATTCGCCATATTCGTACCCAGCGCACCTGTTGTTCCCATGCTTGCGCGTTGTATGGAGTCATCTCCTACCGTTGGTTGACCCGTACGATCAAGACGTTGCTCATCATTCGTAGCGCCAAGCTGTTGCTCTGCGCGCACATCGCGTTCTGGCAGCGTAGCATCTGTGCGAGTTGTACCCAGTGCACCCGCGTCCTCATCAGCTACCATACGTTCTTCATGATTCACCATACGCTGCTGAGATTCTTCGGTGGTGAATACACCGTTCACACGATCAGTACCCTGCTGTGGTACATCACCATTTACGCTTGTGTTCAGCGGTGCATCATAATAACGGCTGTTCGTTGCTCCATTGGCGCGGAACACATCGTAGATACGACTGCGATTACCCGCGGCACTGTCGACCATGACAAGGATATTCCCTTCATTGACGTTTGCTTCGTATTCCTTCGCCTCTTCTTCCGGTATACCCATACCGATCAGACCGCCTACCAGTCCGCCTGCACCAGCACCTGCTGCTGCACCCGCCAATGTAACTGCAATCGGTCCAGCCGCCATAATCGGTCCAAATACGGGAATCGCGGCAATGCCAAGTCCTGCAAGCAATCCGGCTACACCGCCGATGACGCCGCCTGTTGTTGCGCCGGTAGCTACACCTTCTGGTGCTTTGGTGCCTGTCTCATCACCGAGTTGACGCATTTCCGCTTTATTATTACCAACGATAGAAATATCATCTGAAGCAAAACCTGCATCCTTTAGATCACGAATGGCTTTACTCGCTTCCGCCTCCGTTGTAAATACACCTACAATTTTACGTGTCTCATTGTCCAGTTCATTGCGATTGTGCCCGTTGTTCAACATGATGTTTCCTCCTTTGCATAATCACGTAATGTTCTGCGCTTTCCTGTTACATTATTAACCTTAGCTGTAAAATCAAAACATAATTTGTGATAGTTCCGCTATATAAGTCACTCAAAAAAGTCATCATTTCTACTAACACAAGTAACGCAAGCTTATCTATAATCCCTGCCGCATACCTGCATATATCATATGTGTACGCGCAATATGTTTTGCATGTACTACTTCAATGTGCAATCATCTACTATTTGAATGTACAACACGATAAAGCTTTATTTAAAATAGGATTTAAAACGTGACACACACGACACACAATAATTCAATACAATACTATTCATGATTGCTTCCCGCACTATTCACGATTGCTTTCTGCGCCTTCACTCCATGGGTTGTTCACATTGACTGCCTGATTGCGACCCAGAATATTATAAATTTCTTTTGTTCTTCCGGTTGCCTCGGATACAAGAATGAGAATATTCCCCTGTCCAAGCTGTTCCTCATAATGTCCAGCTTCTTCCTCTGATAAACCGTAGCCGATCAACGCACCAATTAAGCCACCGGCTCCAGCTCCAAATAAAGCGCCTGTGAACATACTGGCAATGGAACCAATCGCCAGCATGGGACCTACACCTGGAATCGCAAACGTAGCAAAGCCAGCTAACAACCCGGCCAGTCCACCAAATACTGTAGTTTCTGACATGCCTGCCTGTCGCCGTGCCTCAATATCTACACCGGTCTCTCGCTCAATCGCAGCGGCATCACCCGGATTTTTCGCCAGTACGGAAATGTCACGATCTTCAAAACCAGCTTGCCGCAGATCACGTACAGCCTGCAACGCATGATCCTCGTCTACAAATACACCGATAATCTTTTCCATTACTTTGTTGTATGAATCGCTCATATGATCTACTCACTTTCGCTGTAATGTCGTCGTTGAACCTGCGCATATTTAGGGGCAGGTGTATAGTCTATACTTAGACGTAATGCCTGCTTGCTTAAACGGGAGTATGTATTTTCCGTTTTTCCGCTACGATCATAGTCGCTAAATAGTAGCTAATGAGATCAATCATTTGTGTCCTATACCTTACATGTGTAAACGCATACAATTAACATCATTATAAACATGCCATTTATGATAGCGTTATCATTTTAAGAATAGCTATCATATGGATTTTTACATGGTTCATAATAAGCCAATTATGACCTCATATTTGACATATTCCTGTAGGTATAAGGAAAAATCGGACTGTTTGCATAGCAGTAACCTCACATCCCTGCTCATTTCTTTATACCTCTAAAACATTGTTCCTTTACCTGTGGGAAAAGTGAAGCACATTCTACATATTTACGTAACAGCTAGCGCTTTTTACAATACAGACATCGCCATACTACAATTGCTTACAGCAGCTTTTACGATCCACCTTTACACCGTATTCAACAAAGCCGCAAGCAATCGGATCTGGCAGCACGATGAATGAATTTCAATCCTCATCATAGACCAATCCAATCGGATCGGCTGAGGAGCACTAAAGGAGGAATAGGATGCAAAAGAATATGTCTGATACTGTGCAAGTGGAAGGGCTGTCCAAAGCATCAGCCGGAGATAAACGACATTCATTCTGGAAACGAATCTCGCGTAACTGGGAATTGTATCTGCTGATTGCTCCCGCATTCCTGTACTTCCTGATCTTTCATTATGGACCGATGTACGGTATCCAAATCGCGTTCAAAAACTTTATGCCTGCTCGTGGCATTACCGACAGTCCCTGGGTCGGCTTCGATCATTTTATTCGCTTTTTTAACTCCTATTATTTCTGGGATCTGATTCGCAATACATTAACGATCTCGCTGTATCAGCTTATTGTCGGGTTTCCGTTACCGATTCTGCTTGCGCTTGCCTTTAACGAAATTCGTAACGGCTGGTTTAAGCGCACCGTACAAACGGTCACCTATGCACCTCACTTTATCTCTGTGGTCGTTATGGCAGGGATTATCGTTACCTTCCTGTCACCCTCAACCGGGATCATCGTTAAAATGATTGAATGGATGGGCTTCAGTTCACCTGCCTTTTTGACCGATCCAGCATGGTTTAAAACGATGTACGTATTATCCGGCGTCTGGCAAAGTACCGGCTGGGGCACGATCATCTATCTTGCCGCTCTGTCTGCTGTCGATCCGCAGCTACATGAAGCTGCAATAGTAGACGGTGCAAGCCGCTGGCGGCGTATCTGGAGCATTAACATTCCAACGATCATTCCGACCATTACGATTCTGCTTATTTTAAATGTCGGTAGTATTCTCGGCGTCGGCTTTGAAAAGATTCTATTGCTGCAAAATCCGCTCAATATGAGTGCATCCGATGTGATCGATACGTTTGTCTATCGCACCGGTTTACTGAATGTACAGTACAGCTTCTCTACCGCAGTCGGATTATTTAACTCGGTTGTTAACGCTGCGCTGCTCATCGCCGTCAATCAGGTTGCACGTAAGACGAGTGAGCACAGTCTATGGTGAAGCAAAAGGATGGATTCAAGCTCATTCCAATGTATGAATGTTAGAAAGGAGTTGGATGCATGGCTGCTGTGATCAAGGAAAGTCGATCCGACCGAATCTTTTTATTGCTGAATTATGTATATCTGGCGATCGCGCTCGTCTGTGTGCTCTATCCGCTGATCTATATCGTAAGTGCCTCAATCAGCTCGCCCACCTATGTTAGCTCCGGTGAAATGTGGCTCTTTCCAAAAGGCATTACGTTCGAGGGCTACCAGCGTGTATTTGAAAATCAATCGATCTGGCAAGGCTATGCTAATACGATTTTGTATACCGTTGTCGGTACGCTGGTGAATCTGCTTGTTACTATTCCGGCTGCCTATGCGCTCAGTCGCTCTGACTTTGTCGGACGCGGATTTTTCATGGCGATGTTTCTCGTTACGATGTTCTTCAGCGGAGGCTTGATTCCCACCTATCTGCTTGTGAAAAATCTAGGATTAGTCAATACGATGTGGGCGCTCATTTTGCCTGGTGCTGCATCGGTATGGAATATTATCGTCGCCCGTACCTTCTTTCAATCGACGATTCCGAAGGAATTGCAGGAAGCGGCTCATATCGACGGCTGTACCAACCTGCGCTTGTTCTGGAAAATTGTCATTCCACTCTCTGCCCCTATTATCGCTGTGATGGCACTCTTTTACGGAGTAGGACACTGGAATAGCTATTTTAACGCGCTCGTCTACTTAAATGATGAATCCAAGTATCCGCTGCAAATGGTGTTGCGTCAGATTCTCGTGTTGCAGGAAATGACCGGTAGCGGTATTGGCTCCGCCACAAGCGGCGAAGCCGCAATGGCGATGAATGCACGCGCTGATTCGGCTGCATTGCTGAAATACGCGGTCATTATCGTATCGACATTACCGATCATTGCCATCTATCCATTTTTGCAGCGCTATTTTGTACAGGGTGTCATGATTGGCTCGGTAAAAGGTTAAGATCGATTTCCTAATTTGAAGGAGGCTTACTATGAAAGGTTCATTCCGTACCCGTTCAAGCTCGTCCACTTCATTTTTCCGTTACTTTAAGGCTCCACGTACTGCCGCGCTCGTCCTATCGGTTGTGCTCGGTACATCCATTCTGGCTGGCTGTTCCTCCGGCTCCAGTGAACCGCAGGTAGGTAGTGCTGAATCCGCAGCGAATGTGAACAAGGAAGGCTTCCCCATTGTAAAGGAAAAGATCACACTCAGCATGATGGGACCTGATGTGGGCATGCAGAACTGGAAGGATATGCCCGCTTTTCAAGAAATGGAAAAGCTAAGCAATATTTCATTCAAATTTGAAAACCCGCCACTGGATAGCTTTGAAACGAAAAAGAATCTGGTATTCGCCAGCGGAGAATATCCTGATATCTTCTACGCTGCTTCACTAACACAGGCAGACGAAGTCAATTACGGCAGTCAGGGCATTCTGCTACCACTTGAGAAATTGATCGATAACGGCTACGCCCCTAATCTGAAAAAGGTGCTGGATGATAACCCGGAGATTCGTAAATCGATCACCACACCGGACGGACATATCTACTCCCTGCCGGTCATCAATCAGCAAAGCATCTGGTATCGCAGTCCGATGTGGTACAACGGCGATTTTCTGGAGGCGCTAAAGGTGAAAGACACTGATCTGCCGACGACCACCGAACAATTGTATGATCTGCTTGTCCGCTTCCGCGATGAAGATCCGAACGGTAACGGCAAAAAGGATGAAATTCCGCTCGCTTCCGTCAAGCTGGACGATATTCGTTCATGGCTGCTTGGTGCATGGGGCATTTACGGCGAGGATATCTACAATGATGCTAACGGCAAAGTACACTTTGCCCGTACTGAAGATGGTTATCGTGAATTCCTGACCTACATGAATCGTCTGTGGAAAGAGAATCTGCTCGATCATGAGACCTTCTCGCAAACCCCGGATCAGAAAAAAGCGAAAGGCGCCAACAATCAGCTCGGTCTGTTCCAGGATTGGCATGCGTACTTTACACATGGCGGTAAGCCAACTACGAAAGACCCGATGTTTGTTCCGGTTAAGAGCGATGCCGTCGACAAGCCTGCTGTAGCTATACATCCGGGTCTGTCTACTGGCGCATTTGCCATTACTGAAAGCAATCCAGCACCGGAAGCTTCGCTACGCTGGGTCGATTACATGTACAGCTATGATGGTGCGATGCTATTCGACAAAGGCCCGGAAGGTCTAATGTACGAGACCGTGAACAAAGAAGACCATACGAAAAAATGGAAGCCGCTACCGAGCGAATATAATAGCCGTGAAGACTATCGCGGTACATTGACGCCAAACTATGGTACACCTGCTCCTACCCTGCTCAGTCCAGATCTGCAAAAAGGCTTGAAAGAAGACTTTGATCAGTGGGTCGACAAGCAAAATGAAGAAAAGATTCTCGCGTACGATCCGCAGCCTCCATTCCCCATTCTTTATCTGACGCCAGAGGAACAGGCAGAGATCTCCAGCCTGCGTGCTGATATGGATACGTACATTCAGCAAATGGAAGCCAAATTCGTTACCGGACAGGAGCCGCTAAGTGGCTGGGACAATTATCTTGCTACCGTCAAGCAGATGGGCAGCGACCGTATAATCGAGATTTACCAGACGGCATATGATCGCTGGAAAAATAGCTAAGTATTTTACTATGTATTGTGGATAACCTGAATAAATATGCAATAATTCCCATCTAGATCATAATGTGCAATTCACTAATTTCTCCTGCTTGTATTAAGTCGTTATTCTTCCCCTCTTAAGCTAGCATATGGATCTAAAGGCAGTCCTTCATCGGGCTGCCTTTTATTTTGTTTCATATTGTGCTATTCCCTATCAAAAAGAAGTAAAAACAGATTAATTACCTTTATTATCCTTATTCACACTAAAAAATAAACTATTTACACAGCTCTACTATAGATGTATAAAATTTTCTTAAAAAATAGCTTATTTAGTTAACAAAAATTCCTCTATCAACCGATAATATTATTGCGGAAACAAGATTAAATATACAAAAGGGGACAGCACATGAAAAAATGGATGATCTGGTGTCTGGCAATTATGATTGCTTTGCCAAGCGCAGCGGCCACACCTGTCTATGCCGATGATAATACGGCAAGTACGACAAATAGCAATACTGACACATCCAGCAACAACAGTACCGTTTCATCGGATACGTACTCCACGGACAATTCTTCAACGTCCACCACTAACACCAGCACCTCTACTTCTGGAGGCGGTGGTACAGCAACTACAACTGCTACGACTAACCAACCCGTAATCAGCCTGATTGGTGATAGCAATGTTCGTATGAAGGTTGGTACAACATTTGCCGATCCAGGCACAACAGTGCAGGATGATGTATACAATGACCTCTCCGCAAAGGTAACGTATACAACGAATAACCAGCCAGTCGATTCCATCAATACAAATGCAACAGGCACCTACGTTATTCATTATAATGTGACCACTTCGGACAATCGTGTCGCGAATGAAGTTACACGTACGGTAACGATTGTAAACGCTGGCGATTATATCGATTTGTCCAGTGTTCGTGTACCTAATGCTTACGGCATGGCGTATCACGGAGATTACATCTATGTTGCACAGCGTGGCAGAGGATTAGCACGCGTCAACATGTACAGTGGTAAGATCGAGACGATCGTCAGCTCCAGCCGATCATTTATGGCTGTGGCGCTTGATTCTGCCGGTAATCTTTTTTATACCATCGATAGCGATTCGACTATCTACAAATTAAATCACAATGATCTGAATAACCTACCTTTGAGCGAAAGTGATTTTAATGCTAAAAAGAGTGTATATTTCTCTTCTAATGCGTACAGATTCTTTTATGGTCTGGCGTTCGATAGCCAGGATAACCTCTACTTCTCAGATTTCAGCTCAAAAGGCATTATCAAGCTGCCTGCTGGTTCACTCACTCCACAGGTAGTACTGAAGGATTTTTCCACCTACTTTATCAGCTTCACCATTGATCCGCTGGGCAATCTATATACAAGCGGTAACAATAGTAAATTGTACCGTATTGATTCCAGTACACTTCAATCGCTGCCTATCAACATAAGTAGTGTCGTGAATCTTAGCGGTGATAACTATGATGGTGGTTACGGCATGTTCTTTACGCCAGACGGTACATCGTATATCGGTTATTCGTTTGAGAAAAAGCAAGAATTCACATTGACTCCTGTGATCACCTTGAATGGTAGTTCGCAAATTACAGTTACTCAAAATGATAGCTTCTCTGATCCAGGAGTAACCATTACGCCGAGTCAATACACTAATCTTCAAACGTCCACCACGTATACATTGAACGGTTCCTCCGTTCCAGGTATTGATACCAGTGTACCAGGTACGTATACGATTCATTATAATGCTTCCATTACAGCGAGTTATGTAGCCAAAGAAGTCACTCGCGACGTGATCGTGAAACCCGGACCATCCCAATTAAGCGACGTTCAGCTTAAACGTCCGTTCGGGCTTGCGTATTATAATGGCGATGTCTATTATGCCGATTACTCTCGCGGTATTTACAAAATTTCGACGAAAACATTTAAAATCACGCGTATTTCCAAAAGTGATGATTATAGTGTAATCGCGGTTGCGCTGAATAAAAATGGTGATCTTTTCTACTCATTTAGCAATCAGCGTAAGATTTACAAGCTGGATCATTCTTATTTGAATGACTCGGAATTTTTACCATATTCTGAAAGTAATCTCATAAATTCCAGCACGGTTTATTATGAAGCACCGCTGGACACATCCAATAATTCGTTTGACGTGTCTATTAACGGCTTAGCTTTTGATGGGAATGACCGTCTGTATTTCACTCTGGGAATGGACAATGAAATGCAAGCCATCTCCAAAATCTTGCGTTTCCCTGCCGGTTCTGCGACTAATCCTGAACTGGTAGCTACGTATCCGACAAGAGCTTATGGTCTGACGATCAGTCCACTTGGCAACCTGTATGTGAATGTAGGATCGTATTATCTGTATAAAGCAGATGCTGCCTTACTGAATAATGTTCCAGTATCTACGGATCAATTCCAATCGATGGGTAAAACCAATCTGGCATACGGTGTTCTGTTCCTGCCAGATCGTACAGGTTACACCAGTTCCGTAGAGCCTACAGGCATGTTGACCAAGCTTGGCTTCCTGGACTCCCGTGCAGTCACAAGTGTTAAGCTGAATCAATCGACGCTGACGTTTACGGAAGGCGATGCTCCTGCTCTGCTCACTGCAAGCACTTTGCCAGATAATGCTACAGATACACAGCTAGTTTGGAAAAGCAGCAATGAACAAGTAGCTACCGTCCAAAATGGTATCGTAACGCCAGTTGGTCAAGGAACTGCATCGATCACCGTCTATGCAGCCAATCAGCAAGATGCATCCGATACAGCGACGATTACGGTCAATGCGAAACCAGTTATTATCGTAGACCCTGTTATCGTAAAAGATGACAAAAAGAAAACCGACAGCTCGCTAACACTCGGTGTAGATGGTGGCGCAGGTAAAACGTACGTGCCTTCCACAGCTAGCGAATCCCGCTCCACTCAATTCGACGGCAGTGTATTGCGTACGATTACGTTTGATCCAAACAAAATGTCGGGTGCTATCAGTTTGCTTAAAAGCATGAAAGAATCTACGATTCGCTTGAATATCCCTGCAATCGACAATTTAAATTCGAATACCGATATTAACCTGCCGCTGAGCGTATCCAATTCCATCAGCAGCAATGACATGAACTTGAACATCAACACCAGTAAGATTCAGCTTGCCATCCCATCCAGTTCAATGCTTAATGTCAATAAGGATATCAACTTCAAAATCAATGTACTTGATACGTACAAGGATATGCAAAATGAGAAAATACGTGCTTCCAACATGTCACTTGTAAAACAAATTGTTGGCAATGCCGATCTCTCTGTTGTTAGCAATCCGATCGACATCATTACCAACTTCCAGAACAAGCCTGTAGATGTGTTGATCCCAATGGATACTGTTAAAGTATCGAGCCTTTCCGTCATAAAAGATCTGTATGTCTATGTCAATCATAGCGATGGTAGCGAGGAATTTATCAAGCCTACTTTGATTACAGACGATTCCGGCAATCAAGCTTTGCAAATCAACACAAGCAAATTCAGTACGTTTACCGTTATGCAGGTGAGCGGTACAACAACGAATACGGGTACTACTCCTGTAACAGGCACGAACCCTGCTAATACAGGCGGTATCGTCAAACCTGCTTATATCGAAGGCTACCCGGATGGAACATTCCGTCCAAACAACAGTCTGACTCGTGCAGAACTCGCTTCCCTGCTCTATCGCCTGCAAGCAACAAGCAGCAATACAGGAACAGCGAAAAGCTTCAAGGATGTATCCTCTAGCTTCTGGGCGAATCAAGCAATTCAAGCGATGCAAACCAATGGACTGATGAGCGGCTTGCCAAACGGTACATTTGCACCGTCCAAATCAATCACGCGTGCGGAAATGGCGATCATTTTGAGCCGCTGGCAAGGTCTTAGCGGTCAGGGTGGTACTACTTTTGCAACAGATATCAATGGACACTGGGCAGAGCGCGATATTAAGCTCGTACTGACAGCAGGTCTGATGCAAGGCGTTAGCCCATCCAGCTTCCAGCCGAATGCACCATTAACTCGTGCACAGGCAGTAACAATCCTCAACAAAATTTTGGAGAAAACAGCCGTACTATCTGCTCGTCCAACACCGTGGAAGGATGTACCATCCAGCCACTGGGCATATGCAGATATTATGGAAGCCTCCAATTCCTATTCACTGAAATAACGTAACATGGTATAAGCGAAAATAAAGTTACCAAAAACCACCTTCAAGAGAATCCGGCATATTCGCCGCTTGGATCCCTCTCTTAAAGGTGGTTTTTGTGTTTAGTATGGATATCCTGTATTTTACTGCACAACTATTAAACCTATGATTACACTTATGCTCTTGACTCGACGTTGATGGATTACCATCACTGTCTAAATCTATATCTATATCTCTTTTTC
>JBCNLJ010000092.1:0-20223 GCA_039595515.1 Paenibacillus sp.
AGCTTGTACCGTACTCCGGCATCTTCACACCAAAGTTCTCCGCTACTGTTGCAGCGATATCCGCAAACGTTGTACGCAGCGGCAATTCCTTACCGCCATTCGTAAAACGCTTCGAATACACAAGCAGCGGTACATATTCACGCGTATGATCCGTACCGGTATAGGTTGGATCATTCCCGTGGTCAGCCGTAATGATCAGCAGATCATCGTCATTCATCTGCTGGAACACTTCCGGCAGACGCGCATCGTACTCTTCCAGTGCTTCCGCATAGCCCTTCGGATCACGGCGGTGACCGAACAATGCATCAAAATCGACCAGATTGAGGAAACTCAAACCGTGGAATGGCTTGGCTGCGACTTCAACCAGCTTGTCCATACCGTCCATATTGGACTTCGTACGGATCGACTCGGTTACACCTTCGCCATCGTAAATGTCCGAAATTTTACCGATTGCGATCACATCCAGACCTGCATCCTGCATCGCGTTCATCGTTGTCGGTCCGAACGGCTTGAGTGCATAGTCATGACGGTTGGACGTACGGGAGAAGTTCCCCGGCTCACCGACAAATGGACGTGCAATAATGCGGCCCAGCATGTACGGATCATCCAGTGTAATCTCGCGACAGAACTCACAAATCTCATACAGCTCTTTCAGCGGTACAACTTCTTCATGTGCAGCAATCTGCAGCACCGAATCAGCAGATGTGTAAATAATGAGTGCGCCTGTCTTCACATGCTCCTCACCCAGCTCATCAATAATCTCTGTACCGCTCGCTGGCTTGTTACCAATTACCTTACGCCCGGTTTTCTCCTCGATGCGCTGAATCAGCTCATCCGGGAAGCCATCTGGAAATACGCGGAACGGTGTATCAATGTACAGACCCATGATTTCCCAGTGACCGGTCATTGTGTCTTTACCGCGAGATGCTTCCTGCATTTTGGTGTAATACGCAAGTGGCTGCTCCGCTACGGGAACACCCTCAATCTCGCGGATATTAGACAGACCGAGCTTTGCCATATTCGGCATATTCAAACCGCCATTCTCGCGGGCAATATGACCGAATGTATCTACATTTACATCTCCAAATTCTGCCGCATCCGGTGCCTCACCGATACCGACGGAATCCATAACTACCAGGTGTACACGTTTAAATGGTGTCATTGGTTTATCGCTCCTTCCGTTATAGCAACTTTATGTGCCGTTGCTCTGCAAAATGATGCAAAAATCTATTTTACAACAAATCCGCAGCATTGGAAATAAAGCCGCTTACGTACACGCAATCATCGCGCTAGCCTGCTCCTTTTACAGGAACAGACCAGCTACCGTTGCGGACAATACGCTAACAAGTGTCGCACCATACAGCAGACGCAGACCGAACTTGGCAACCTCATTACCCTTCTTCTCATTCAGACCTTTCACCGCACCGGAGATAATACCGATCGATGAGAAGTTCGCGAAGGATACGAGGAATACCGATACGATACCGGTTGCACGCGCACTCAGCTCTGGATGCTTACCAAGCTCCAGCATCGCAACGAATTCATTCGATACAAGCTTCGTTGCCATGAGGCTACCTGCTGTAAATGCATCTGCCCAGGGCACACCCATGATAAAGGCAAATGGTGCAAATACATAACCAAGCACATCCTGGAATGTAATGCCGAAGATCAGATCGAACAGACCGTTGATCATCGCGATCAACGCGACAAAACCGATCAGCATCGCCGCAACGGTAATCGCAACTTTGAAGCCGTCCATGATGTATTCGCCCAGCATTTCGAAGAACGTTTGTTTTTCTTCTTCCTGTACTTCCAGTATATCCTCTTCCTCTGTTACACGGTATGGATTAATGATCGAAGCGATAATAAAACCACCGAACAGATTCAGTACAAGCGCGGTTACCACATAACGCGGCTCCAGCATTTGCATATACGACCCTACGATCGACATCGATACGGTCGACATCGCCGATGCACACAGCGTGTACAGACGATGCTTCGGCAGCAGACCGATCTGCTTTTTCACTGAGATAAATACTTCGGACTGACCGAGAACCGCAGATGCTACCGCGTTATACGATTCCAGCTTACCCATACCATTAACCTTACTCAGTACCCAGCCAATAATGCGAATAATAAATGGCAACACTTTAATGTATTGCAAAATACCGATCAATGCAGAAATAAACACGATTGGCATCAGGACGTTAAAGAAGAATGGAATCGAGCCTTCTCCATTAACCAGACCGCCAAATACGAAATCCGTACCGACTTTAGCATAGCTGAGCAAATGCTCAAATATAGCCGAAAAGCCCCCAACCAGCGTCGAACCAATCGGTGTATATAACAAAACGAATGTCAAAATCACCTGCAAGACAACCATAATAAGCAGCGGACGATAGCGAATGTTTTTGCGATCATTACTGGCAATGTAAGCCAGACCGAATACGATCAAAATACCGATAATTGCGATAATATACTTCATGCGCGTTTAGCTCCTGTTCTGTTATACCGTCTCTATGTCTCGCCTCATTAGATATGAATATCAGATGCGAATACAAAAGACAGCCGTAAAGATAGTCATGAAAATGCTGATTTACATCCATAAAGCGCTTACAATATCTGCTTGAAAATAGCGTTTTTACCAATACTCTTTTTAAAAACGGAGCCTTTGCTCCATCACTCTAACCGCTTGTACAAGTCAGTGATCATGATCGCGTCTCCGTCTATCATTGTCATACCATAAATTAAAATTGTTGTTTTACCGTAGCTTTGTTGTAAACGCTCAGTTTTTGTCCATATCCTTCGCCTGGAAATAACCTGGCAAAATTTCAGACATGCTCCACTCGCTAACGTCACCTTTCAGATTCGTTAAGTAAATGCGCGTGTTCTCATCGCTAAATTCGGCGATAACCTGGCGACATGCTCCACATGGCGATACCGGTCCATCCGTATCCGCTACGATCGCGATTGCCTCGATACGGCGTACACCTTCGGAAGCTGCTTTGAAAATCGCTGTCCGTTCCGCACAGTTCGTTAGCCCGTAGGATGCGTTCTCAATGTTCGCGCCACCGTAGATTTTACCGTCATCAGCTAGCAGGGCAGCCCCTACTTGAAAATGGGAATAGGGCACATAGGCATGGTTTCTTGCTTCAATCGCTGCCTGAATCAATTGTTCTTTCATACTGTACTTTGCCTCCCCGTATGTTCATGCTTACTGCATGAGTGTAGCTGTAGGTCTGGCGGTTACTGCAGGAATGATCATCGGCTGTTGCCGCGCATTCCTGCATCCCGTCAGAGCAAGACGTTTAGTAAGAGGACGAGGATTGTCCGCCTTCCATAATCTTCACGCCAGAGCTTGCACCGATACGCGTTGCGCCTGCAGCTACCATTGCGTTCAGATCCTCTTCACTGCGTACACCGCCGGAAGCTTTAACACCAACGTCCGGTCCTACCGTTTTGCGCATCAGGGCTACATCTTCAGCCGTTGCACCACCAGTAGAGAAGCCAGTCGATGTTTTCACGAAGTCAGCACCTGCTTGTACAGACAGCTTGGAAGCACGAACCTTCTCTTCATCCGACAGCAGACATGTTTCGATAATCACTTTTACCAGTGCTTTACCTTTTGCCGCATCCACAACTGCTTGAATATCACGCAGCACGAGTGCATCGTCGCCATCTTTCAGTGCGCCGATGTTGATCACCATATCCACTTCAGTTGCACCGTTGGCGATCGCGTTAGTAGCTTCAAAAGCTTTTATTTCCGGTGTATTCGCTCCCAGTGGGAAACCGATAACCGTACATACGTCCACGCCTGTACCTTTCAGTTGTTCCGCACAAAAGGATACCCATGTCGGATTCACACATACCGATGCAAACTCGTATTTCTTCGCTTCTTCTACCAGCTTCGCAACTTCAGCCTTTGTCGCGTCTGCCTTCAGCAGCGTATGATCGATCAGCTTTGCTACATTCATCTATTATCGCTCCTTTTATATGCATTCATGCCACCATTTTGTATTACCCGTAAACCTATCATAGCATTCGATTGAACAAATGTAAAATCGTTTTTGAACTTTTGTTCAATGACGTTCATGGGAAGAAAATGGGGCAAACGAATGTATGTTATCACATATTGTTTATAATGTAACGTTTTTATTTTTGAGTGCTGGATGATGTTGGATTATAGCTGGTAAAGACGGTCTCTGTACTGTATTGAAGCTCTCTTCATCCGATCTGTACTGTATTGAAGCTCTCTTCATCCGATAGGTTATCAGCTACTGGAAACTGGCTTTTTAATCTGTATTAAGACTCTGACCAGATATTCATCTGAATTTTGTACCGATACTTCATCCTGTACATATTCCTCGTAAGCATGACCGCTAACCTCATACCCTTGCTGCTCTATATGATCGAAAATACGCGGATAAATTTTCTCCGTATCTCCGTAATCAGCTCGCATATAAGAAACAAGATAATAACCTGCCGGCATATAATGTTGTATTTCAATATGAGTCTGCATGCGGCTAAACATATACGACATCATATCTCCATTGCGATCCTGTAAATCCTTTTGCTCCACAATAACACCGGCCGGATAACCAATCGGTGCCTGCTCTCTCTGTAAGCGTTGCTGAAAATCCGTCCATAATCTTTCTGCAAAATCCTGTTTAGATACACGCATATGTGCACTCTTCAATAAAGGAATATCCGGTTGCCAGATTACTTCCATTGTTGAAATGTCTATTCCAATCGAAAGCTCCAAATTTTCTACCTGAACGCCAATCATCTGCCGCGTCCGTTCCAGCTTAGCAATCTGGAGTTCGATCATCTGCTCCTGTTTACGAAGGAGATCCAGTGTACGCTCTGGGTTGCGCTGCTCCAGATGATCATGAATATGTTGAAGCGACATCCCCTGTTCTTTGAGTATACCGATGACCCCAATCGCATCCAATTGATTGAAATGATAGTACCGATATCCGTTGTCATCTACTAATGCTGGTTTAAATAATCCGATTCGATCATAGTAAATCAATGTTTGGCGTGAAATCTCTGCCATTTTGGAAAAGGTGCTAATGGGTACCAGTTCGGCTTGATTCATAGAAAATATCCTCCATTCCAAAAACAATGTTGACTGTATAGTTACTATACAGTCTATGATAACACCGATTCATGAATCACACTGCTCTAAGCTTCATGGAAATCAGCTATGTCTCAGTACGACAGAGGAGAATCTTTTATGATACGAACATTGCTTCAACAGGTCGGCATCTACCGCAAGCATGCATGGCTGACCCTATTATTTTTACTTGGTGAAGTAGCTATGGAAGTAGCCATTCCATTAGCCATCGCTCAATTAATCGATCAGGGCATTAGTGGCGGGCAAATGAACCTGATTACCAAGTATGGCTTAATCCTTGTCATCTATGCACTGGTATCGCTGTTATTGGGTGTACTTGCCGGTAGGTACTCTGCGATTGCCACGGCAGGGGTTGGACAAAACTTGCGCAATCATCTATTTCGACATGTTCAGCAGCTTTCTTATGCGAATATGGATAAGTTTTCAACATCCGGCATTGTGACAAGGTTGACGACAGATGTAACCCATGTACAAAATGCATTCTCGATGATCTTAATTGTTGCTTTTAAAAGTCCGGTTATGATGATCTTCGCCACCATAATGGTATTCCAGATCAGCCCGGTGATTGCCTCGTGGTTTCTAATCATTATTCCGATTCTAGCCGCAGGGGTGCTACTGATTATGAAATATTCGTTTCCTATCTTTGAACGTGCTTTTGCTAACTATGATGAACTAAACAAAATCGTGCAGGAAAATGTGCGCGGGATCCGTGTTGTCAAATCGTATGTACGGGAGCAACAAGAGATGAGCAAGTTCCAGAAAGTATCGGAAAAGATTTTCGACCAGATGACCAAAGCAGAGCGCTTACTCGCTTATGAATTGCCGTTGATGCAAATTGTACTTTATGCCGTGATGCTGCTCGTGTCGTGGATCGGAGCGAATCTGGTCGTGAGTAATGCGATGACAACAGGTGAACTGACCAGTATATTTGCCTATTCTATGCAAATTCTAATGAGTCTGATGACGCTCGGCATCGTCGTTATTATGACTGCAATCGCTAGAGCTTCCGCTGGACGTATGCATGAGCTGCTCAGCGAGCAACCTGCAATTACAAGTCCATCTGTGCCTGTGACCGAAGTATGGAGCGGCGATATTGAATTTCGTAATGTAAGCTTCCGCTATTCCGAAAATAACGACAAATATGTCTTATCTCATATCGATATGCATATTCGTGCTGGACAAACAATCGGGATTATCGGTACAGCCGGGAGCGCGAAATCTTCACTCGTACAACTTATCCCCCGATTGTATGACGCCAGCGCTGGCGACGTGCTTGTCGGCGGTATCAATGTAAAGCAATACGATCCCCATGTATTACGAAGTGAAGTCGCTATGGTATTACAAAAAAATGTCCTCTTCGAAGGTACAATTCGAGACAATCTGCGCTGGGGCAACGAATTAGCGACCGATGAACAACTGATTGCAGCATGTCAGGCAGCACAGGCGCATGATTTTATTATGTCTTTCGCTGACGGATATGATACGCAACTGACACAAGGCGGCAATAATCTGTCTGGTGGTCAAAAGCAGCGTGTCTGTATCGCGCGCGCTTTGTTGAAAAACCCAAAAATTCTCATTCTGGATGATTCCACAAGTGCAGTCGATACACGAACCGATATGCTTATTCGAGCAGCCTTCCGACAACAGCTACCAACAACGACCAAAATCATTATCGCGCAAAGAATCGCATCTGTAGAAGATGCCGACCAAATTATCGTATTGGATGAAGGCAAACTTGTAGATATCGGTACGCATAACGAACTGCTAGAACGAAGCTCCATTTATCAGGAAGCTTATTATACACAAACGAAAGGAAGTGAAGAATATGCCGACTCCTATGAGCTACAGTAAAACGATATTGCGCCTGCTTGCTTATTTCAAACCATTTAAATTTAAAGCCTTTCTTGTACTCCTGCTCGTACTGGTCAGCTCTGCGGTCTCGGTTGTCTCCGCTGCCTTTTTACGCTTATTAATCGATGATTTTATCATTCCACTGCTAGGCAATCGCAATCCAGTATTCGATGCGTTGCTACAAGCATTAACGATTCTCGCTGTAATCTACATCGCCGGGATCATCAGTACTTTTCTTTCAAAGCGACTGATGATTACGATCTCACAGCGTATTATGAAAAAAATCCGAGACGACTTATTTGAACGTATGCAAAAACTGCCTATTCGCTATTTTGACCGTAAATCAAATGGTGATTTGATGAGTCATTATACAAATGATGTAGACACGCTCAATATGATGCTGACGGATAGTTTGCCGCAAATCGTTTCTACAGTTGTTACTTTACTCGTCGTGCTGGGCACGATGATCTATCTGAATGTTTCTTTGACGATTATCGTCGTACTGGGCGCTCTACTCATGCTGTGGACGACGAAGAAAGTCGGTACAAGAGCGACAGATCACTTTTTCCAGCAACAGGAATCAATCGGTACGGTCGATGGTTATATTGAAGAAATTATTCACGGGCAAAAGGTAGTTCAAGTATTTAGTCGTGAACAACATGTCACTCAACAATTCGCTCGTCTAAATGATCAATTGTTCAAGCATTCCGCTACTGCTAATAAATATTCCAATCTACTTATGCCGATAAATGAAAATTTAGCCAATCTGACGTATGTCGTGGTTGCCATTATCGGTGGTGCGATCGCTTTATCCGGTTGGAATGGTGGCTTGACGTTAGGGGGGATTGCTGCTTTTTTGAGTCTGTCGAGAAACTTCACGATGCCAATTGCTGAAATTTCTTCGCAGGTTAGCATGTTTGCTGTCGCTCTCGCAGGAGCCAAACGAATCTTCACCCTGATGGATGAACATGCTGAAACTGATGAGGGTACGGTCACCATCGAACAACAAGCTTCAGATGGCGCATGGCTATGGCGACTGGAAGATGGTTCGACCGTTCCAGTGCAAGGTCACGTTGAGTTTCAACAGGTCTCCTTTTCCTATGATGGTCAGAAGCAGGTATTGCAAAACATGACACTCTACGCCCAGCCCGGTCAAAAGTTAGCTTTTGTGGGTGCGACCG
This sequence comes from Paenibacillus sp., assembly GCA_039595515.1. GTDB lineage: Bacteria > Bacillota > Bacilli > Paenibacillales > Paenibacillaceae > Saccharibacillus. The sequence continues at coordinate 8,170 of JBCNLJ010000092.1, forward strand.
GAGCAGGCAAAACTACAGTAACCAACTTACTCAATCGCTTTTACGAAATTGATGAAGGTGACATTTTATACGATGGCATCTCCATTCAGCGTATACGCAAAGCGGATTTGCGTCGTTCACTGGGCATTGTGCTACAGGACACCCATCTGTTCACAGGCACGGTGGCAGACAATATTCGTTATGGTCGTCTGGAAGCGAGCGACGAACAGGTTATTCAAGCAGCCAGACTATCGTATGCCGCAAGCTTTATCGAACGCTTGCCCGATGGATATGATACGAAGCTAGACGGGAGTGGCAACGGATTATCGCAAGGGCAGAGTCAGTTGCTAGCGATTGCCAGAGCTGCGATTGCCAATCCACCTGTCATGATTTTAGATGAAGCAACTTCATCGATCGATACCCGTACCGAAGCCCTCGTTCAATCCGGTATGGACAATCTGATGAAAGGTCGCACTGTGCTGGTGATCGCCCATCGTCTGTCTACCGTGCGTAATTCGGATGTCATCCTGGTCATGGAACAGGGACGCATTACGGAGCGCGGTAATCATCATCAGTTGATCGAGCGTAAAGGGAATTATTATCAGCTATACACCGGGGCGTTTGAATGGGAGTAACGATAGAAGATGAAGGATCAAGATGAACTTCTCTACCCGGTCAGTGTGTTCGTTTTCTCTATCGTTCTTCTTTCGTTTCCTCTATCGTTCTTCTGCTGCGTCAATGTCGGATGAACCTCTACTCTGTCAGCGTTTTAGACTATCAAATTGTTGGACAATGACAGGGTAGTTCTACCCTATTCGCGCTAGGAGGAGCTTAGATAGAGTTTATGACATAGATATTCATCATCATAGATCAATCCTAATGAACAGCTTCAACCTCTTCGTATGGATTCACATGAATATCCCTAAAAATAAAATTAAAGGAGTAATCTACAATGAACATGCAAACCCCATCTTCTATATTGCCGCCGCTAGGTGCGAAGGAACGTCTTCATTTTTTGGATATTGTGCGTGGCTTTGCCATGCTTGGTATTATTATGGTCAACTATTTTCTGATCGCCAGTTCAGGCATGTTCGCCACATCAGCAGGTAATAATATTACCTCGCTCATGGTCAATTGGTTTGCTGAAGGCAAGTTTTACACACTCTTCTCCTTTCTATTCGGGATCGGGTTTATGATCTTCATGAACCGGGCTGAAGCCAAGTTCGATTCACCCCGTATCGTATTTATGCGCAGGCTGGTAATTTTATTCGGATTCGGTTTGTTGCATATTGCTTTTATCTGGTCAGGGGATATTTTGACCTACTATGCGGTCGCTGGATTTGCACTGCTCGCTTTTTACAAATGTCGTCCGCGCACATTATTGATCTGGGCAATCACATTATTCATCGTATCCAGCTTGCTACCGCTCGGCTGGATGCTGCAGCCGATGTCGCCAGGAGGAATGGATGCCTTCTCCAATGAGGCAACGAATACGTCTTATGTCGCTTCAATTGGGGAACGTTTCTCTGAAGTTGTAGGAATGCTAAGTACTGCACAAACGATGCTAGTCCCGATGCTGATGATGTTTCTACTCGGAATGTATGTTGTCAAAAAAGGGCTATTTCATGGGATGGAGACCAAAAAGCACATCTGGAATCGTATCTGGTTGGTTGTCACTGGCTGCTTTGTCGTGGTGCAGACAGTGACGATTGTGAGTACACTGAATGGATCCGGTGAGGAAATGAGTGGCTTCGATCTCTCTATGCTGACCGGTCAGCTTGGCGGAGTCGTAGGCAGTATGTTTTATATGAGTTCGCTGGCGATGCTGTTCCTGCATGTCGGGCAGCTCCGACCGCTATTGATGCTCATTGGTAATGTGGGCAAAATGTCGCTCACCTGCTATCTGCTTCATTCTGCGATCGGTACATTCTTGTTTTATGATTATGGATTAGGATTAGGAAAGCTGGTTCAACCGATCGGGATTGCTGGAATTGGATTTGCTGTATTTATCCTGTTGATTACATTGAGCACGGTATGGCTGAAGTACTTCAAGTCCGGTCCTGTGGAGTGGTTGTGGCGCAAAGGAACGTATGGAAAGACGGGGCATACGCAAACTGTTTTTGCTGGGACAGATACCACTCCGGCAAGGAATAAGGGGACAGACTCCAGTACCGCACAGCAATCTACGAAATAAGAGGTTGTTGTAGATTCCCGTGCTCAGCAGAAATAAGATATTTTGCTATGCAAAGATCTCCTTTCATTGAACCCCCCGTCTTAGGAGATCGTTAACATTGCAAGTCGTCCTTTCCCTTTATTTCCTTTTCGCTGTGCCCTGCTGCTTACACATATACGAGCTTGTGTACATGCACTAGTATCTTGACCAAGGTTAATTTTAACTTTAAATCTGCTTCAAATCTTGAACTACAGATATACTGTCGCAAGATCAAAGATAATATTTAACCTGGTCTAGCTACTGGTGCTTTTTTTAAATGTACGGCTCAATGGATGCTCCTATCATTCACTGCATTGCTGTATTGTGTATGTATATTTTTAAATTATCCCTAATTCAAAAAAGCATTTACCGGGGCAGACACTTCTTATGTTTACGATATGAAATTATTGATACATGACCTGGTCACGATATCCTCAATGTTATGTTGATTTTAATTATATTATACGTATGAACAATTCTAAGTTTGTGCAATTTTATATTAGCTTGCTTGTATTATTGCTTCTAAAATAAGTCCCTCTGGCAAAATGCTCCAGTCTTTTGCAATCTCCAGCACTAATTCCTCATCTGGCAACAATTCGCCTTCTAACATGTACGCAGGAAAATGAGTTGTTTCGATATTAGTTTCAGTACCTTTATTTATCACCGTGCCCCATAAATAACTATAGGCTCGTTGCATCATTCCCTTGTTATACTTCACCCAGGCATAGTATTCCACTGTACGATGATTAGCAAAATACTGTACCTCTCCAAACTCTTCACTTAATGCCTTCAGCATCGTGAGCAAGGGGAGCTGTTCTCCAGCTTCACTCAAATCTGGCAATTCCTCTGCTGATATTATCGTCCATCCTTCTAGCGGCTGAAATAAGATTACTTTTGCCGGGCTACGATGAGTTGTAAGCCACTGTTCGACATACTCACCAGAAACCGATTCATGCCGAATTGCAATCCATACCGATTTATATGACAAATCATATGTATGGGAGTCATGATCATTAATTGAAACAACTAATGAATTCGTAGCCGTATATGATTCAGCCGTAGATTTCCTTGCTTTTACATAGCGATCAATACTAAATACAATCAACATGCAGAGAAAAAATAGCCACATGATCATTCTCCTTTTTACTTATCTTTTTCTAAATGGAAAGAGGGATTCGAAATAGGATTACCTAGTATCTAATTAAAAGGCTGCGCACGCTGGGCCAAAACATCAATCATAAATGACTCTTCAGGAATGCCTAAATCCTCTGTCGTTCGTAGTATGTATTTCTCGTGAGTAGCTGTCGACTTTAATTCCACCCAGTTGTTTACGTTCCCAACACCTAATACGACAATCTTATTCGTATGTATATCAACTCTAATAGAAGAACGGGCATCTGATTCCATATTTCTTAAATGTAACTGAGCATAGCTATTTCTTTGGAACAAATGAACGAGTTCAAGCTGGTATTCATACTTCTGATCATCCGTCATTTTTAACGTATCTCTTTCCCTGTATTCCTTCGTCCATCCGTAGGTATAGAGACTACCTAGCAGCACAGCCGCAAATAGCGTATGGATGGCACAAGTAGTATATAGTAGCATCCGTTGTTCTTTATTGCGTGGAATCCATTTTTTGAACAATAAATAAGCAAACAACCCAATCAATATCAACATCGGAATCGCCAGACCACCAAAATAAGCAGTCGCTATAAGATCCATTCCTCTTTGAAAAAAAGCTGTTGCACCAAAAAGAAACCACAGAACCGATGTTAATCCTTCGATAAGGATCAACACCATTATTGCACGTAGCCATAGCTTCATATGCTATCCTCATTTCACTCACTGTAGTCATGAGTATATTCATCGTGGATATATTTTTTTATATCTTGAGCATTATGTATCGTCGGGACTTGATCATAATTAATCTGCTGCTTAATTGTACTTAGATTTAGATATGTAAAGGCTACAGCTACAGCTCGCAGTTACTTTTCTACATCGAAATAAATCAGTCCATTATAGCTATCAAAATAAAACTTACCTACATAATTAGAAGGCTTTATGTACTGATCGAATTCCTCACTATACGACCATCGATGCTTCATATGATCATACTGCGATTGCATTGCTGGATTGAATGATACGCTACTCCAATCGTAAGCATCCTCAAATTTCTGTGCTACATAATGATCCAACTCTACATAGCCCTGCATCTTGTAAGTAGACGGACCGAAGCTACTCTCTCCAATAACATTGGCGTTCCAATACACTTTATTTACCTTTTCAAGTTTAGGAAATCGATTAATGATAGGCTTAGTTTCCGTATGGAATTGAATATTGGACTCTGCTGTTATGAAGCAAATGCTTCTCATGTCTAAAATGTATCATAACAACGAGTTCTAGGATATAAACAAAATAAAATACACTTCTCCAATCACGCAAAAAAGCGCCTGCCTACGGCAGACACTTCGCATTCATACAATATACAATTACAGCCACGCAATCTAATCACGCATTTGATTAATTTCATGCTGATTCTGATGCCATTCTTTCACCATCGTATGGTAAAAACCACTTTCCTGGCGACTCAGCCCGTCCTTGTTGTTTTTGATGATCATCGTTTCAATATTACGTCGTAAAATCTCATTTTGGCGTTCTAACACTGCTGTTGAATTCAATGGTTTTCCCTCCAAATTGGTATTGATGATCTGTACGTCACCTGCTATCTCACGATCATCTCAATCAAACTAGAGTAAAGTATATTGAATATCGGTACAGATGCAAAATAGTCTCAGCACGCCACAATAGGTCAGATATCAGCTCAGTTAGCATGACTCCTGCTCACCTCACCTGTCCTTACAATTACATCACGATGCTGCTTTTAACAGCTTCATCTATTTGTAAGACCGTTTACGTCCATGCCCAGAAAAAGCCATCCCGATCCCATGCGATCCGACCGTTATGCTGCTTGCGGAACGCTTTCTTGATTTCTTTGGATAACGATACATTTCCACTTTCACTTGTAAATACATACGCTTCTCCGTACTCTGCGCGTACATAAGCGATAGCGTCTTCTTGTTTTAATGTCCCCTGATTTTTGATCTGCTCGATCATCCATTCAGCGATACGCTGTTCTGTTGTTGATTCTGTCATGGGTTTTGTCTCCTTTAGCTGGTTGAACGGATTGTAAGTTGGATATTTGTTCACATGTTATATTCTCATTAAAGAAGTATACATTACTGATGAGGCTTTTCAATTAAGAATATTAATTTTTAACCTTTTATCATTCCCAGAGATTTTAGATGGTGATTCTAAATTATTCTGTCCTTCTTTAAAAGTATTTAAAAAGAGAACCTTGAGGAATTATAGCCTTCAAGGTTCTGATTTATTAATAATTTTCTACCAATAAGCCTAGTTGTTCGATGGATGGGATGAATGGATACATCGATGTTAAAACATGGGATCTTATTAGATAATCACATCCAACAAAAACGTTTGTCTTTTCAATATAAAAGATATTAGAATCAACATCTACATGTAATAGCACTTTGCAATTCTAAACTATAGTTGATTTAATATTTGGATAGATGGATCGAACTTTATAATTTCAGGCAAAATACATGTATTAAAATCTTCGATCGATTTCACAGCAATACATAACACTTGCGAATCGATAGTTTCAATAACATAAAAAACATATTTTGCATTCTCAATTGAATCCCCATTTTCCAATACAACACTTCTAAAAAGATAATCTAAACTTACTGCTTTTTGGATAGATTCAGTAGTATCAGTTCTGTACCAAAGTATTGTTTTGAATTCTAAAAAGCTGGGCTTCAAATGAGGGAATATCCAATCATCCCCTACATAATACTTTAAAGAATACAAATATCTACTTGTCTCTTCCGATTCATACTTAAGATTTTCCTCAATGGTAGCAAACAATACGATATCATTCTCTTTTTTAAATAAAAGCAATAACTGTGAAAGTTCAATATTATTCAGTCTATCAATATCCTTTAAATAGTATATTTTTTCATAATTCATCCATTCATCTACGCTCCCATGGTTGGATAGATATGTTCATTCTAAAGCTATTTTGAGCGTCTGGTGTTCATCTTTATTTATATCTACTAGATCGATACCTAACAATATATTATCCTTTCCAAAATGAAATAACACCCTATCGATTTTCACTACCTTTTCTATGTGATCTTGATTCATACGAATGGATAATCTATTTTTCATTAAATGAACTGAAAAATCATTTGAACAATCCAAAAACCTATTTGAATAATCTAAAAAATCATTCGAAGGCCATTGTGACAAATCAAATACCGGAACACCTAAGTCAGAATAACTTATTAAAATATCATCCTCCCCTATTGCAAATAAAGACTTCTCGAAATCACCTGTTCTACAGTAGTTGTTTGAGTTTTTGTTAGATGTATAATTCCATTCAATAGTAAAAGGAATATGTTTATCTATTTCTACACTCATATAAGGCTGTGCAAAATAAATCACACAGCCTTATATACAATATTAAACTAAAGCAAATTGTCAGTCCGTTAATAATCTAGCATTATTACGTTTGATTCAAACAGTTGACTCATCACCGCTACTATTGTTTAATATGCTTCCTTTTACTTCTTTTGAATTGATGATATCTCATTGTTCCACGTTCACAACTACTTTCTTACCTATCCACTCGATACAAATGGAATCTTCCTCATCTGTTATCGTAAACTCCTCAGATAGGTCATTCAATTTTTGCTCTAAAATGCTTAAGTTGGGTTGCTTACGTACATACAGAGTGAGTACTCGAATATGTTTATCCGTTTTATTTAATCGCATGCTAATTTTTTTTAAAAGCTTAATAGTATTATTATTTACATTACATTCAACTATAATCTCCTGTGGCTCAATTTTTTTTTGAAACTCCGCTTCTAGTATGGTTTTTAATTCGTAATAATCCGGCTCTACACTCCACATCATTTCTACAAACTCTATAATAAGATGTTCAACTTCCTCCCTATTTATACGATATCTAGCATCTTCATAAGAAGTAATGTCCATCCAACCTATCATTTGCTCATAGGTTAGGTTATCTAAAATCAACCCCGGAATCACTTCTTCTTTATTTATAAAAAGCCATTTACTCCTAATTTCTTCTTTATTTTTCGACACGATACTCCCCTCCTACTTTAGAAGCTATGCGTTTTATCAATGCTTCCCATACTTCATCAACCTTACCGGCATTTTTCAACTGAATAGTATCTGGATCATTTCTTAATTCCTCTTGTGCATTTTTGATCACACCATCTATTTCTTCTTCAGAAATCTTCCATTTATCACTTATACGTTTAAGACTCAAGTTAGTACCATTAGGCAATACAGCTCTAATTTCAGCCATGTCATATTCAAAAGCTTTTGAAATATCGGATAAACTAAAAGGTCCATTTTCAGGGTGATATTCTAGCCATAGAAAAATGCCAACATGAGACGTATTGATCGGTTCGATGGAAAAATCGAAACTTCAATTAATTGAAGTAGTGGATAATATGCAAGCAGTCGGTATATTGAAGTGATCAGATTCTGAATCAGCACCTTTTGATATTTCTGCTGGTCGATCAAAGATTACCAGACTAAGTATATAAATATAGTTATTCTTTCGTACTGCCAAATTAATGCTTTAAATAGATAGTAGAGTCTTTATCACGCGGCACTGGTTGGGGCGTTAAAAACAAAAAAAGCCACATAGAGTATAAAATCACATGTGGCTAAAATCAACCTAATTACTATTATCTAAAGCTATTTTGAGCGTCTGGTGTTCATCTTTATTTATATCTACTAGATCGATACCTAACAATATATTATCCTTTCCAAAATGAAATAACACCCTATCGCTTTTCACTACCTTTTCTATGTGATCTTGATTCATACGAATGGATAATCCATTTTTCATTAAATGAACTGAAAAATCATTTGAATAATCCAAAAACCTATTCGAAGGCCATTGTGACCAATCAAATACCGGAACACCTAAGTTAGAATAACTTATTGAAATATCATCCTCTTTTATTGAAACAATATTAGACATTGTTAGTGTCATATTATTGATCATCCCAGTAACCGAATCCAACCCTATTGCAAATAAAGACCTCTCGAAATCACCTGTTCTCCAGTAGTTGTTTGAATTTTTGTTAGATGTATAATTCCATTCAATAGTAAAAGGAATATGTTTATCTATTTCTACACTCTGTGTATAATGTGTATTTTCAATTTTCTTTAACCTCAACATTTTATATAGTTCCCCTCTAGGTTACTTAAAGAATTTGTGATTAACACCTTGAAGATTGAGTTATTTGTACATCATGACTGACGGCGATTTGTTGATTTAGTTCATAGACTCAGGCGTTTTTTTGCACTTAAACGATGTACAAGAGCTTTGGCTACAATCGAATCGATACTCCAATTTTCAAAATCGGGTTCGACGTGAAGGACTTAGAAAATGGAGACAAGCCCCCCCATATCTAAACATTCACAAAAAATCATTTTGAATCCTCAAACACTTTTTTATCCAAGTAGGCATAAAATATTCGCTAGATAAAACTCCATCATAATGTGGATGTAGTTTATCATATTTCAAAATTTGATCGTTAATTATATCAGTGTTATTAGAACTTACTAGACGATGTGGTTTTAGATATAAAAGATAATTGGTTTTACAGTTGTTACATTTCGTATTAAACTTTTTAGTCGATATGTAGGAATAAATCGATACTTCGTGATTACACATAGGTCAGAAAATAGCGTAGTACCTTTTTACTTTTTCTTTTATCAAAATAATTGCTCCTTCTAATTCACGTACTTTTATTTTGAACATAAGTAATTGCAAGAATTAGCTTTTCTATCGGCATTGTTAAAAGAAAGAGGAAAATATTTATCTTACTATAAATAACCTTAGATCAAATCAGTTTTGAGTCCAGCCTATTTCTTACATATTGGATTACAAAATATCTATTAAGGTACAATTTTCAATTTTCCTAAAATTTCGGCATCAGCTTTGCTGTCATGTTAAAACCAGTATCAAAATTTTTAGTTTAGGAAATACCATCTCATAGTTTAAATTTGCTGTGGCTGCTGTCGTTCTCGCCTGTGTTCTATTGGTTTGGACTTGGGTCAGACTGTTAGGAAGCTCGTTCCATTGAGCGTGTTGGTCTGGCTGGCTACACGATCTAAGGGATCATAGCTCGCATCCAGACGGGCGGCATAGTCCGTGGTGCTGGACGACAAACTTGTGACGCGATCCAGTTTGTCGCTAGTGCTCGTCTGTGTAGCGACTTTGGCATCGTTGATGTATACAGTACTTTGCTAGCAGATTGATAATGCTTAAACATTAATTAAAAAACCTTTATAAATCATCAAGACTTGATCGAAGGAAAATACTGAATCTGTATACTAAATAAATTCCTACCAAACTTCAAAGTAAAATTTAAAAGTATAGTAAAGAAGCCGCTTGATAGTTTTTACTACTATCAAACGGCCATAAGATAAATTAATGATTATTTATACTCTAATTGATCTCTAGTATCCTAGAAATTTAATGAGTAATTTAGCTTGTATTAATTATATACTTCAAAGATATTCATAATAATGATAATTTCAAAAATAATATCGATCCAATTCAATTGAAAAAATGATAATCAAACGAGCCTGATTTTCAATATATGTTAGCATAAATAAAATCAAATAATTACCAGTTCCCTCTCTCAATATCTTCAATACGAGAATGTTTACCTGATAATGAATTTAGCTCTGGTATGTGAACCGTAATTGCTTCTATATACTTTCCGTAAGCATCGGTCTCAATTGTCACTCCATTCGAGAAGTAAAGTTCTTCTATCTCATCGTATATAAGATCTTTTTTTTTCGATAGTGCTTTATGAATTGACATACCGACATGAATAGATTCTTCAAGACATCCCTTATAGTTTTTTAGAGCAGAAATTTTATATAACTTACCATTAAAAATGTTGAAAACTAAACGTATAGTATCTCTGACCTCATATGCAATTTGATTACTATTATACAAAAGTACATATTTTTCCATATCTTTGCCATTCTCAAACACCGGAGTTGTGTATATTAGGTTGTAAAAGTTTTTTATATGCGATTTTAATTTAATCCCTCCCATTTCTGTACCTGAAATAATAGGAGACTTAAAATCCACATTAATTATAATATTGTCCATTTATTTATCACTTCGCATTCTAATTATTTTAAAAAGAAAAATGTTGCCTTTTCTTTATCAGGATTTCCTGTATATTCGCTTCTAGAGCCATCAACTATCTTATAATTTATGTTGTTGCCTGTTATTTGAGTATATCCTAATCCGTGCCTTCCGCCACCTGGATGAACTTTTACCATATTTACTTGATTACCAAGTATATCGACTATAGTTGCATTTTTAGATCCCCTAGTAGATTGACGTACAGTTGCCGTATATCCAGCCTTATTAAAAGTATCTGCTATTTCTTGCGCTGACTTACCAGCAATTGAAATAGGATTGCTTATAAATCCGCTTACTGTTTTTTGGGCAGATAATGTGATGATCTTTGAAGTTAAACTTTTTGCGCTCCCTTCGCCTAATGTTCCGATAGCTATTCCAACGTCAATTAAACCTTTTGCTGCTTTGGCTCCTTGTACACCATATGCATAAGCTTCATCACTGGTTGGATTACCATTAAAAACATGATCTGCATTTTTAAGAAGATAATTAAAAGGTCCTAAATATTCGTCACCTAATGCATTACCAATATCTTGAAGGGTTACAGAATCATTTATTAAAGCATTCACAAAGTTAATGGTGTCTACGCCTTGATCCACTAAATTGATTGGATTTATTGAATTAAATGTTGAATTATATATATCCTTTGCAGCAGTAACTGAATACCCTAATCCAATATTATATCCAGTTGACCAACTTACATGACCAGAAGGATCAATTCTAGTCAAAGGATCATTAAGTACATACGTGTACACATTCTGACTCAGCGGATTATCAATCTGCCCCTCATAGCTGTCTTCATTCAGAAAACGTCCCATTTTGGGATCGTAATAGCGTGCTTTTAAGTAATACAATTCGGTTTCAGCATCATACGTCTCACCCGCATACTTAAATTCGTTCGCGACCGTTTCTTTCTGATTCGTTAGATTACCCCACTCATCATACTGATAGCTATTTACCAAACTACCGTCCGTACCCACCATCTGTACAACATCACCGTGTCCATTGTACAGGTAGTAGTAGTCTTTCTGATTCGTCAGATCCTTCTTCACGAGCACGCGGTCACCACGAATATAGCTGGAAATCGTTCCGTTACTCGTCTGATCCCCAATCACCTGATCAGCACCATTATAGCTATATTGCGTCACTTTACTGCCACTTGTCTTCTTCCAACGTAGACCATCCGGCAAGTAATCCAGCGCCGTCTTCACACTATCTTTCGTCACCGAGATCAAGGTGTTTTGCAGATCATAGCGATAATTCGTCGCTTTTTCATCCGGTAAGTCGCGTGTATCTTTTTGTGTCAGGCGATTGCCACGGAGGTCGTAGCTGTATCCTGTCTCTGTACCATCGGCACGTTTTACACCCGTTAGACGACTGAGCTTATCATAGCTGTACGTCGAGGTTTGCGGTGAACCGTCTTTGAGCTGTTCGGTTATCGAAGTAATATTACCGTTGTTGTCGTACTGGTAGCTGTATACGGACAATGTGCTATCGCCTTTGGTATTGCTCACACGAGTCAAGCGATTCATCGGATCGTAGGTCATGTTTTCTTGCAGCGTCGTTCCATCGG
>JBCNLJ010000093.1:0-19969 GCA_039595515.1 Paenibacillus sp.
AGCGCTTACGGGGGTGGGGGCTGGTGAATGTGCGTAATGTTATTGGTTGGGGGTGGTTGAGAGGTACACTACTGGGGCAGTGCTGAGCGTTACATTGTTGGCAGAAGGCGTACGTGTTGGGTTGAGGTTGAAAGGTACACCACTTCGTGAAGGAATAAGGGGACGGGCTCCGGTATCGCACAGGAATCTACGAATTAGGAATGAATGTAGATTCCCGTGCTCAAAGGTCGCCCTTTCCCCTTATTTCCTTCTCTCCGTTCTGTACGGATCACAGACAATGTGCCTGGGGAAAGATTATAAAGAAAAGTATTAACAATGACGTTTATATACATATTTTGCACGGAGAGTGACTATCAAAGACAAGAAGGTATTCCTAGTACGCTGATTTCAATCCACACTCTCGCACAGAGAGTGACGTAATTTGCTTGCCCAATTCCCCGATCTCATTCAAATTTCAATCCACACTCTCGCACGGAGAGTGACGTATACTGACAAATAACAAAAATCTCTGAAATAAAATCTTTCAATCCACACTCTCGCACGGAGAGTGACACAATCATGACCAGCAATTATGCATTGGGTAGAGTCTTTCAATCCACACTCTCGCACGGAGAGTGACTGTGCCTCTTTTCAACCCTTATGTAGCAAGGGAAAATAGCTATAAAATCGCGAACCTCTTTTTTAGACTACTGAAAATAGTGACAAAAGACAACCAAAATCCTGCAATTCCTTATGTAGCAAGGAGTGCGAACCTTCCGGGGATTTGATGTGAGCTTGGGGTTCGCGCTTTTTACTTTTATTAGAGGTGTATGGAGTAGGCGTAGGTAGCATAGATTTACGGGAAAGTGGTGTACGCTGGCATGAACTGGTGTATTGGAGCATTACGTATGGAGGGGTTCGTTTGGAGCATGGCTGCTTTATAGAAAGGGTTGAATTGGTTGTCACACAATGTTCTTTTTTGTGATTTTTCATTTATTTATGATAAATATAGTTCGTTTTTCTCCAAATTTTCTTACTTTGAAAATATAATTGGCTACACGTATAATGAATACTGACTGTTGCCACAATGGTAACGCAAGGTAATGCATCTAGTTATACTAAAAAAAGACAATACAGCATGTTCGCGATTACGCTGCTTGCATATTGCAACCATCACACTTTGGAGGTGTACACGGTGACATCTACAACCACCGGAGAACGTACGGATATTATTATTATTGGCGGAGGACCTGCGGGCATGTTTGCTGCTTTTTATGGCGGTATGCGTCAGGCGTCTGTGAAATTGATTGAGAGCATGCCGCAGCTTGGCGGACAGCTTGCTGCGCTTTATCCTGAAAAATACATTTATGATGTAGCCGGGTTTCCAAAGGTAACTGCTCAGGAGCTTGTGAACAATCTGCATCAGCAGATGAACCATTTTGATACGGATATTCTTTTAGAAGAAAAAGTATTGAATGTGGAGAAAAAAGGCGATCGTCATTTTGTCGTGACAACAGACAAAGGCGTGCATGAAGGCAAAGCAGTTATTATTACGGCTGGCGTTGGTGCATTTGAGCCTCGTCGTCTGGAGCTGGAAAATGCAGCTCAATATGAGAAGCACAACCTGCATTATTTTGTTAGCGATTTGAGCCGTTTTGCTGATCGCAAAGTATTGATCAGTGGCGGTGGCGATTCCGCTGTCGACTGGGCATTGATGCTGGAGCCGATTGCCAAAGAAGTGACACTCATTCACCGCCGCGATAAATTCCGCGCGCATGAGCACAGTGTCGAGAACCTGCTCGCTTCTAACGTGAAGATTATCACGCCAACCGAGATTACCGAGCTGCACGGTGGCGAACAGATTGAACGTGTCACACTGAGCGATGTGAAAACAAAGGAAACACAAGAAATCGAAGTAGACGACGTGATCGTAAACTTCGGCTTCCTCTCCTCGCTCGGCCCGATTGCAGAATGGGGCATTAATATCGAAAAGAACTCCATCATCGTCGACTCCCGTATGGAGACGAATGTAGAAGGCATCTTCGCTGCTGGCGATATTACAACCTATCCAGGCAAGCTGAAGCTGATCGCTGTCGGCTTTGGCGAAGCACCAACCGCAATCAACAATGCAAAAGTATACGTTGATCCCGATGCTAAACTGTCCCCTGGACATAGCAGTAACTTGAAAATGTAGTCTAATTAGCTACGTTTCTTATAAGAAAATAAAAAAGGCGCTATATCATTCTGAACAGACGATACAACAGCCTTACTGAACGACCCGATGCATCCGAACTGTATGATCCCATGTGACCAGCAGCTCGGATGCTTTTTTATGGAGTAGCATCCTTTCTACTCATCTACACGACCCATACCATGTCAATTTGTTCATAAAGCCATCTCTACGTACTCGAAGTTGCCAAATTGTTCAACTTTTATGCGTTAAAGAATACTACTTTTGTCGTATAGTAAAGGGAAGTGGATCAACGGCTTTAACAGGGCAGTTGTTTTGCAATTACAAAAATCACTACAATTGAACTTCATGTTAGGAAATCACGAACACGGTATGTAATTGATTTAATATCTTGACTGCCTTAAACGTTGATGTGGATGTTCTGCTGCAGAGATGACTTCATTTTGTAATACCGATGTGTTTTCTATAAGATGCAGTAAAATTAGAAAGATGCAGTAAATTAGACGTTCAATTTCACTTGGTCAAGGACATACTATATTGATCGTAGTACATGCGAATGTTGATGCTGTACACCGGAAATGAGTTTATTCTGTGATGCAGGCATAATTTTCAGCAGATGAAGTAGATCAAACTTGCAATTGGAATGGGTAAAGGCATTAATACGCCGCGTTACAGGTGAATATTGATGTTGTACAGCAGAGACATATTCATCTTGTAGCACAAGTGTAGTTTGCTTAAAATAACAGAATTTAGATGTTAAATTTAAGCTATTTAATGTGTGAATATGTAGACGCAAACTCATATGGATGTAAAACGCACATAACGAAGGGAAGGAAATAAGGGGTAAAGGCGACTTTTGAGCACGGGAATCTACCATGTACTCCTACTCCGTAGATTCCTGTGCGATACGGGAGCCTGTCCCCTTATTCCTTCCCGGAGTGGTTGCTGCACTACAACCTGCGTTTGCGTATGCACGCTGACCAGGGAACGTTTATTTCAAAAGGAGGTTAACCCTTTGAGTATTGGTGTATATTTTGCGCTCCGTTTTGTCATTTCACTGATTCTACTCGTTATCGGTGCAATGATGATCATACTAGGCAGAAAGTTTTTCAAAGAAGCAAGAAAAGGCGCTGCGATTGGCTTTATTATTTTCGGCCTGCTCGTGATTTCACTGGCGATTCGCGGGATACTGCTGAATTTTGCCTGATTGAGCCTATTGGAGGTGCAGCCCATTGCAATGGATTGCTATGATCACTATGCTGATCGATCATCTTGGATTTGCCTTTTTTAGTGATGAGCGCTATTTGCGAGTGATTGGACGAATCGCATTTCCGATCTATTGCTACCTGCTTGTGGTCGGTTACCAGCGCACACGTAGTGTGAAGAACTATACGGTGCGATTACTATTGATCGCAATGCTGTCGCAGTTTCCGTTTATGTATGCGTTCAACATTTCGAATCTGAACGTGGTCTTCACGTTGCTGCTGGGGCTTCTGCTCATGATCGCTATCGATCACATTCCTCGGCAATGGATGATTCTGTCCATTATGCTTGCCTTTGCGGTTGCGCTAGGTGCGGAGGTGCTACATACCGATTATGGTGCATACGGTATTGCGCTCATTCTCATTTTCCGTTACGCACCGGGCTACTGGGCAGTGCTGCTTCATCTGGTGCTGAATATCCTGTTCCAGCTCGGTGGATTGAATAGCTCGCTTCAGAGCTTTAGCATTGTGGCCACACTCCTTATTGCGATACAGCAATCCGCTCCGGAGACGCTTCGCTTGCCGCGTGCTCCATCATGGCTGTGGAGAGCTTTTTATCCGGCTCATTTAGCGATTATTGCCCTGATTGTGCAGGGCATTCGCTACGGTTATTTGTAATCGGGTGAGGTTATGACGGCTTCTGTTCGAATGAAGATGAAGATTTGTCTACTTTTTTGATTTTTTGTTTAAAAAGCTATCGCCAGATAGATACGCATGGAGTATAATCTTTACCGGAACAATTCCGCCGGGTCAAGGCGGTTTTAAATATAGGAAGGGGCTCCTCCATGAAATCGAACAAAAAACATACGTTGACTGAAGACATTCATTTTTTTACAGCCGGGTTGTCGGGTAACCTCATTACCGTCTGGCAGGAAGATCCTGCAGGCGTCTATTGTGAAATCGGGCGCGGCTACGTAGAAGCCTACACTAGCAAATATGTGCGTGTACGCAATCTGCAATCCGGAACGAAAAGCCTGTACAGTCGCGATGTAACGATGTTTCAAACGGACTGATTGTCTGTATCTCATTAAAACTGCTGTAAGACACGGTGTGGTAGCAGTCTAATTCCTGTTAAAGCTAGCCCTCATTGAACTGCGAGTATGCAGTCCGATGAGGGCTTTTTGCTGTCTACATCTGGTTGCTTGCTCTATTCACAGAGAGTTCATGTAGCGTCGTTATACTATGAAGTGTAAGGCACCTAATTTTAATTTAAGCATCAACCATTTCAGGAGGAAATGATAATGAAAACATTCAAAATCGTTACAGGAATCGCTCTTTCCGCTGCTTTGCTGACTGGCTCGCTTACCGCTTCATTCGCTACAGTGCAAGCTGCTGCCGCTCAAGCAACAACTGCCGGGTCTACAACCATTACTGCCAAACCAGCTACTAACCAGACCCAAATCATCATTGGCAAAATCAAATCGATCAGCAACGGCAAGCTCGTCATCTACAAATCAAGTACCCAGCCGGATATCCCTGCTGGTACAGAAGGTACGACCGTTCCTAAAGCAGGCGAAGCACCGCCAAGCGGGCAGGCTCCCACTCCTCCTGCAGAGGGTGAAGCTAAAGCTAATGCAGGTGGACAGCCACCAGCGATGACATTTAGCTCATCGACAACGACGCTGACAACAACCAGTGCTACAACAGTTGTAAGTGTTACTCGTACTGCTAACGCAGCCAAAGCAACGGAAACGAAGAAAAAGCTGTCTTCTCTTAAAGCAGGTGATATTGTCTTTATTACACTCGCCTCCGGCAGCACATCGCAAATTAGCAAAATCGAGCTGATGACTGCTCAGCCAGCAGCTAAAGCTACAGCTTCAAGCAAATAAATCATATCGAAGTCAATAAAGAGTCACCGGATGATGGGCGTCGGTGGCTCTTTATTTTATTTAAATTCCAAAAAAATATCTTTTTTTATTTTCTTTGAATCCCGCACAACCATGCGGATTACAGCGTATAAAAAGGGGTTAGCGCGCGTTAAAATTTCAGTTTTTTAAGAATTTGTTCATATAGAGTTCATATTGAATGTCTAAACTCGCTATCGAACAGGCAAACAGGATCTGTTCAGCACAGGTAACCATTTCAAAAACAAAGGTAACCATTTAAGGAGGAATGTTTTTTATGAAAAACACATGGAAAGTGCTCTCTAGCACCGCCTTCTCGGCTGTCTTGTTGGCGGGTACTATAACTGCATCGACTCACGTATTCGCGGACGCGGCAAGTGATGAGACTACAACACAACAAGGTACAACGACGTCAAGCAAAACTGTACAATCGACTCCAGGAACGGCTAACGGTACAGCAGCTCAGCTTCCAGCACCTCCAGCAGGCGGACCGGGAACTGGCGAACGCCCTGCACCACCAGCACCTCCAGCTCCACCGGCAGATGGTCGTGATCATGCACACGGTAAAGTTACCGCAATCAGCGGTAATACCATTACGATCGAGAAACCGCCCGCACCCGGTGCAGGTCCAGGCCCTGACGGCGTAAAAGGCAAAAAAGCAAGCAAACGCGGTACAGTCGAAAGCGACACTTATTCCAACAGTAAGGGTAGCTCCTCTGTTGCTCAAAATACGTATGGTCAAACAGTCAGCTTTACGATCGGTAGCTCCATCAAGATCGTCAAAGTAAGTGATAGCCCGGAAACAGGCAGAACGGAAAAAACCATTTCCCTGTCTGATATCCAGGTAGGCGACCATGTAGATATTGCACTGGAACAAAATACGCAAAATGTAACGGCGGTTGAAGTGCATACGCCACCTACACCACCGGCAGATGGACAAACGCCTCCGGCCCCTCCAGCACCAGGTGAAGCACCACCAGCACCTCCAACGCCACCTACAGGTACGGATGCGCCACCAGCACCTCCCGCTCCTCCAGCGGAATCTTCCGGTTCCTCGTCTTCCAGCACAGGAAATTCAGGAGCAGCCAGCTCGTCTGAATCTTCCGGCTCCTGAGTACGGACTGGATTGAGCTACAGCATGAAGCCTAACATCGGAGTAAATCCGTATAGATGGACTTTCATGAATAGCAGGAGCGTTACACTATAGCAGTAAACCGGGCCACCGGATCGCATGCCACGCGATTCGGTGGCTTTTTATCGTGCTCTTCAATTGTGTTCCTAATGAATACTCTATGCCCTTGTGTCACAGATCAGCGATGCGGTGTATAAATAAATCATATACGGCTTGGATGAATACCACATGAACACTTTCTGCCCAAAATGAATTAGAAGATGTGATATGATAGACAGAACATACAAATGATCTAGCTGTTCACGATGAAGGAGGAATCTTCCATGAAACGACGCACTCTGGCAATTAGCGATATTCACGGCGAAGTCGATTTGCTGAATCGGCTACTGGATGAAACTGGCTATACGCCCGAGCACGATCAGCTTGTGCTGCTGGGGGATTATGTAGATCGTGGACAGGATGCAAGAGAGACGCTGGAGCGCGTCATAGCGCTTGTTGATGAAGGCGCAGTGGCATTGCTTGGCAATCACGAGGATCTGATGCTGACGGCGCTCACAAGCGGTCGTGAATCAGACTGGAATCGCTGGCTCAAAATCAATGGCGGTCTGGCTACTTTGCAAAGCTATGGTTTCACAGCGGAGCAACTGATCACCCTTTCCGGTGAAGATTTCCAGTTGCCTGATCTTCATTGTGAGACGCTGGAGCGACATCTGGACTTTATTCGCACGCTAAAGCTGTATTATGAAACGGACGGCTATCTGTTTGTGCATGCAGGTGTTGAGCCTGGCAAGCCGGTATCGGAATGCTCCAGAAGACAACTGATCTGGATTAGAGAAGCGTTCCATAACGATTATGATGGGGAGACATTTGTCGTGTTTGGTCATACGCCGACCTTTTACCTGTATAAGGATAATACGCGCTTTGATATCTATTATGGTGTGAATCGCATTATCGGTATTGATGGTGGCGCTGTATACGGCGGTCAATTGAATGCGCTGGATGTGACTAACGGAATTGCCTACTCGGTACGCCCTACATGATCCGATATGAATAGGATTCATTCTGTAAGCTGTCTTCATGTTCATTGGCTTCATGCTAGTAATGGATAGATGCGATGTAGGAATATTCGCGTAACAAGAGCTATGGTAACGTTGCGTGAGGTAGATTTGTAATTGAGGTTTCTTTTCTTTTAAAATAGAAAGTAAAGAGCAATCGCTCCATACGATGTACCGTCAAGGAGGCACACATGAACGGAAGTACAGAACGAAAACTAACGACCAACGTCCATTTCTTCGCAGCAGCGCTGTTTCAAACGCGTGTGTATGCCTGGCAGCCTGGCTTTAGCGTAGAGCATGGCATTATTGAACGTATCGGTCACGACTACATAGCTCTGCGAAATGAACAGGGCGATCTGACCTTTTATGAGCGCGAACAAACGATCTTTGTGAATAAATAAGCTAGACGAATACAGCACAAAAAACAAAGCGCAAACATCGGCAATACGCTGCCATGTTCCGCGCTTTGTTCGTTTTCATTCATGATTGACGTTCTTTTTATTCATGACTGATGGTTATAAAGAAACGCCGCAATCAATCCTCGCAAGGCTGTGCCAGCGCTTCATCTTCTTCGCGTGTGCGGAACGAAGCTCCGCAACCGCACGTTACGAGCGCATTCGGGTTAAAGATAGTGAAGCCGCCGGACAGACCGGATTCTTCGTAATCGATCTCGACGCCGTTCAGATATTTCATATCATCCTTCGCCATAACAACCTTCATATCTTGAATCGTCATATATACATCCTGATCAGTTTCCTCACTGTCAAAGCCCATTGCATATGAAAATCCGCTGCATCCGCCAGCATTTACACCTACACGGACAAACAGACCGGGAATATCCTGCGCAGCCATAATTTCCTTCATTCGTTCTGCTGCTGGTTCGCTAATTGTAATCATTTCGATTCCCTCCTTTTCCCTTCTCATTATACTCCTATCGCGAAAGCGGCTCAAGGCTCTAACGTAACGGAAAATGCCCCATTTTTTAAGCAATTGTGTTGCCCGTGTCACACGAGAGGTTTATAATGGGTAAGTGAACAATGACATGAAATGTCGAATTTCTGTCATAAACAATTACGATTTTAGCCTTATTTATCGTTGTAACTTTTTTCACATTTTATTGCTGATATGGATGACTTCTTATGTATATTGTTGTATATTGGATAATGGACGTTATTTCAAAGTTGATGTAACTGTGTCGAAAAGTGTAACGAATCGCAGATGAAATGATGTCCTATGTATTTTTTCTATTATTCAATTGGCTCAAATTGGTGTAAGACAGGACAAGAGTGTCTTATAAGATTGGCATACCACATACAGAAGTAAGATAGAGGCGTCAAGGAGAACAGGAGGAATCTAGCATGTCCACCATTATTACACCACATACGGATACACGTATGGCAGAAATTATTCACAAGGTGCGTTCCGGTGAACGTTTGTCGCTTGAAGACGGCGTTTATTTATATGAGAGTGATGATATTTTGACGATTGGCCAGCTTGCGAATGAAGCTAACCTGCGCAAGAATGGCAAAAAGGTCTATTTCATCGAAAATATGAGCCTGTACTTTACGAATGTATGTGAAGCACACTGTGCATTCTGTAACTTCCGTAAAGACGAAGGCGAAGAAGGCTCCTACACGCTGAGCGGCCCGGAAATGGTCGAGTACGTGAAGCAGCATATTCATCCGGGTGTGCGCGAGTTCCATATTGTGGGCGGACATAACAATCATGTACCGTTCCAATACTATGTGGATTCACTCAAAGCACTGAATGAAGCCTTCCCAGAAGTAACGCTCAAAGCGTATACAGCCGCAGAGATCGACTTCTTCACTCGCATTAGCGGAATGAACGTTAAAGAAGTGCTGATGAAGCTGCGCGAAGCAGGCCTGGAGTCATTAACAGGCGGCGGCGCAGAGATTCTATCGGATGAATACCGCAAAAAAATGCGCGTCGACAAAGCAAATGTGGATCGCTATCTGGAAGTTCACCGCACCGCTCACGAGCTGGGCATGCGTACGCATACGACGATGCTGTATGGCTCCATTGAAACGTACGAGGATCGCGTTCAGCATATGATTCATATTCGCGAGCTACAGGACGAGACGAATGGCTTCCAGGTGTTCATTCCACTGTCCATGCAGCCTAAGAGCAAGAATGCCAGCATTATGCGTCGTAACTCCGCTTACGAGGATCTGAAGACGATTGCGATTAGTCGCCTGATGCTTGACAATATTGACCATATCAAAGCATATTTCATTAACATCGGAACCCAGCTAACGCAGATGGCTCTGACCTTCGGCGCTTCGGACGTGCACGGCACGATTTTGAAGGAGAAAATCAGTCACGCTGCGGGAGCACTCACACCGGAAGGCCTGACCCGTAAAGAGCTTGTATGGCTCGTGAAGGGCGCTGGTCGCATCCCGGTTGAACGGGACACCTTCTATAACGAAATCAAAGTATACGAATAAGCAGACCGGCGACAGTCCTTGCGACTGCCGCCGTTAGCCTGCGTCCGTGTCGCTTTGCTTTTACCCTATATCGGGCTTTACTTCATAGACGAGAACATGTGAATCTACGCTCTCTTCGAGTAAAGCCCGTTTATCCGCCTGCCTTCTAATGCGGTACATACCGTTGTAAGCTCCAGGCCGATCCGGCTTCACCCGGTCCTCTGCCAGTCTCCTCTGTACCGGATGATGCCTGTACACATATAATCGTATCCACCTATGTTATTGCTACTCAGGAATGGTTCTGGCATTCCTTGTTACCTACACTGCATATAAGGGAGAAGATATTATGAAAAACTTTGTCATTCTGGGCGGAGGTTACGGCGGAATTACGCTGCTACACGAACTGCTTGATCAGAAAATTCCAGCCGATACTCAGATCATCCTTATTGATCGCATGCCTTTTCAAGGGTTAAAAACCGAGTACTACGCGCTTGCAGCAGGTACATCATCCGATGTCGAGCTGCGCGTCAAATATCCGGCTCATTCCAAGCTGACCATTCGTCATGGTGAAGTGACGAACGTGAAGTTGGATGAAAAAACAATTGAATTTGCAGACAACAGCTCGCTGGCCTATGATCAGCTCGTTATCGCGCTGGGCTGCACCGATAACTTCCACGGCGTACCGGGTGCAGAGGAATATACATGCACCATTCAGACATTTGAAGCGACACGCGAGACGTATCGCCGCGTAAACAATCTGCCACCGGGCTCTACAATCAACGTCGTGGGCGGCGGTCTGAGCGGTATCGAGATTGCAGCAGAAATTCGTGAAAGCCGTGAGGATCTGAATGTACGCATTCTGGATCGTGGTGAGCGCCTGCTCTCCTCCTCTCCAGCACGTTTATCCAAGTATGTAGAGGCATGGTTCCGCGAGCACAATGTGGAGCTGCGTAATAAGATCAATATCAGCCGTGTTGAGCCGGATTGTGTATATAATGGCCCTGAGGAACGGATTGGTGCCGATATTACGATCTGGACCGCAGGTATCCGTCCTGTGCCGCTTATCGACGAGCTGAACGTGAACCAGGATAACTCCGGTCGTGTTATTTTGGATGAGCTATATCGTATTCCAGGTCGCCCGGAAGTATTCGTATGCGGCGACTGTGCATCACTGCCATTTGCAGCCAGTGCACAGGCAGCTCAAGCACAGGCTGAGCAAATTGCCCATGTGGTCGGTGCAGGCTGGAAAAACGAAACGCCTAAAGTACAGCCACTGAAATTGAAAGGCACACTCGGCTCGCTCGGTAAGCACGACGGCTTCGGTTCCGGCTTTAGCTTTGGCTTTGGTGCCAAAGGGAAAAGCTCGGTTACCGGACGTGTACCACGCTTGCTGAAAAGCGGTGTCCTCTGGATGTCCAAGCACCATTTCGGATAATTTCTGGATCGAAGCTTTGCAGATGCAGCAAGTGGAGTGTGTTCAGTGTTCAGGATTCATATCGATCTGTGCACTTTTAATCCAGTCTAATCCTAAAGCAACTATCTTCTAAGACATGGCATGTATGAGATATATTTAGACTCTGGCTGAAATGCATCTCATACATGCTCTATAGAATCACGTATAAAAAAGCCTTCTGTTCTGTGACAAGCTCAGCTTGTGTACAAGAAACAGAAGGCTTTTTGTAAGGAAGACGCTATAACCCGGTCAGCAGTTCAGGCAAGCGATACGATATGCAATATGCGATATCGTATCCCCTGCCCATCTGTCTGCATAGGAAGAAGCACATCGCTTAATCCAAATCCAGATTCGCCCAGGCATCGGCTTCGTCGATCTTTTCCTGAATGCGTTCACGCAGTTCATCTACATCATCAGCAGCGATAATCTCGCCGTTGACCATTGCATAGGGCATAGCATAACACTGTCCGCAATTCCCCAGACAGCCGTATTCAATCACATCGTAATCGGGATTGCTCTCCAGCTCCTTCAGGATGCGACCGGTGCCGTGATGCATATTGCTCTGGCAAAATTCGATGATCGGTCTCATCATGCTTAACACTCCAATCTGTATCTGTTCCGGTTGTCCGGTAGACGATAAATAGGCGCCTGCAGGTGTATTTTAAAAAGAAATTTAAAATGAGTATAAAAATCAATGGCGCAATTGCTGAAATTGGTTTACTTTTATATTATAATATACTTACGAAAGGAGTTGAACAATATGAGTGAGAGTGTACAAACACAAATGTACGATGAAGTACTCGAAGTGCTGGATAAACTGCGTCCATTCCTGCAACGCGATGGCGGTGACGTGGAACTGGTAGACGTTGAAGATGGCATCGTTAAGCTGAAGCTGATGGGTGCATGCGGTAGCTGCCCAAGCTCCACCATCACACTGAAAGCCGGTATTGAACGCGCCCTTTTCGAAGAAGTTGAAGGTGTGGAAGAGGTTGTACAGGTATTCTAATCTGTCCCTTATCATGCGTTAATTCATACGGCAATTAGCCAAAATAAAGAGGATGTCCTCTTCCCTTCACGGGAGGAGTGGCATCCTCTTTTGGGTTAGCGTTTATTTGACATAGGGGCGAATCGGGTCAAGCCCACCGGAGATATCCATAATATTGCCGGTAATAAAGTCGGAATCCTCGTCACACAGATACGCGATCACACGAGCGATATCCTCTCCGCTGCCAGGACGTCCGCGTGGCGTCTCGCCATCACTCATGCCCAGCACCTCTTCGATCCGCTTCTCCTTGTTATCGCCACGGATGTCACCCGGACAGATCATATTCACGGTAATGCCGCTCGATGCTTCCTCAACAGCAAGCGTTTTCGTAAACGAAACCAGACCGACCTTTGCAGCGGCGTATACAGCACGATGCGGCCATGCACGGGATTCGGCAGCATGTCCAAATCCAAAATGGATAATTCGTCCCCACTTCCGCTCTCTCATTCCTGCCAGTACCCGATGATCCAGCAGCATCGTACCGATCAGATTACCTTGCAGCATCTCCATAATCTCTTCACGCTCATAATCGATAAATAAACGGCGCTCCCGTATAAACGGCCCCGCATTGTTTACCAGAATATCTACTGTTCCGAGACGCTGCTCCACCTGATCGATCAAATAGTCAATCTCGGATGCCTGTGATACATTAGCCTGTATAGCGATACATTGCACGCCCATCGCCTCGATCTGCTGTTGCAGCTCCTCGGCTTCGTGCTTGCTATTCACGTAGTTTAATGCGATATGATGACCCTGGCTGGCAAGCGTGAGTGCTGTCATTTTGCCCAGGCCTTTGGCACTTCCGGTTATAAGGGCTATTTTTCGTTCCAAAGATGTGCCTCCTCATTGTAAATATAGCTATAGTCTATTCAAAGTGTACTGATGTGGATGCCTTAATGTCAAAATAAATGCAAACTTATGGTTTGACTGATCGATTGCAGGTTGAAGTAAAAGATCCGATTGGGTACATGTGTCAAACTGCTGTTTTCAGATGGAGTTGATATCGTTCATTATTGAAATATAACGGATTCCCCAACAGGTTAGCTACCAAACTATGTACCCGCTCTTGAATCGGTTTGAAACTTTTTTCCATTTGAAGTACATTAAGAAAAGCAATGATTCAGAATAGAACAGTTCATTTTCTGCTCCATTCTATTTTACTTGTTTGAACATTAGATTACATCTTATGTTTCACTACATACAGCGAACATACAGAAAGGAAGCTATAGTATGAGCACAGCTAAAACGAATGCGATGCGCATTCTGGATAAAGAGCATATCCCTTACGATGTCCATGAATACGATCCTGAGGATGGACAGGTGCATGGCACAGCGGTAGCGGAAAAGATCAGTAAACCCGCTCCAATTGTACATAAGACGCTCGTGACGCGCGGTAAAAATGGATTGCATATTTTCGTTATTCCGGTTGCTGAGGAATTGGATTTGAAAAAGGCGGCTCGTGCTGCTCAGGAGAAGAAGCTAGATATGTTGCCGGTGAAGGAGCTACTTGCGCATACCGGTTATATCCGTGGCGGCTGCTCACCGATTGGGATGAAAAAGCTGTATCCTACGTTTATTGATCATCGGGCGAAAACGCTAGATCAGATCATCGTTAGTGCGGGGAAGATCGGTATGCAGGTAGAGCTTGCACCGGATCAGCTTGCAGCAGTGGTGAAAGCAACGTTTGCTGAGATTTGTGTATGAGCTTATATGTATGACATTAACAAATGTCGATAATCAACTAAAAAAGCATCCTGCCTGTAAAAGGTCAGGATGCTTTTTTAGTTAGTAATTTACGCATGTCCGGCTAGCTTCGCATGTCCAGCTAGCTTCAAGTCTGGCTGGACGATACTTGCTATCGCTATAGTACGTGCTAGTACTTCGTGATCACTAACTTAGAATGCTGGGATTACAGCGCCTTTGTACTGCTCTTCGATGAATTTCTTGGTATCTTCGGAAGTCAGTGCTTTTGCCAGCTTCTGGATTGCTTCGGAATCTTTGTTGTCTTCACGAGCAACCAGATAGTTTGCGTATGGTGCGCTGCTATCTTCTACGATCAGTGCGGATTTGGGATCGATTTTCGCTTCCAGTACATAGTTCATGTTGATCATCGCCATATCAACTTGATCCAGTTGACGAGTCAGCATAGCTGCGTCCATCTCTTTGAATTGCAGGTTTTTCGGATTGGACGTGATGTCTTTTGTTGTGGATGTGATGTTTGTTTTATCTTTCAGCTCGATCAGGCCGTTGTTCGCAAGCAGGATCAGTGCGCGTGCGCCGTTAGACACTTCGTTCGGAATAGCGATTGTTGCGCCTTCAGGCAGTTGGTCGATCGAAGTGTACTTTTTGGAATAGCCGCCAAATGGCTCGATGTGTACGCCCTGTACAGTAACCAGGTTCATACCCCGGGATTTATTTTGCTCATCCAGGTAAGGCTTGGTTTGGAAGTAGTTCGCATCCAGCTTTTTGTCATTCAGTTGTACGTTGGGTTGGATATAGTCTGTGAACTCTACAACATCAAGGTTTACGCCTTCTTTGGCAAGCTCAGGCTTCAGGTGGTTCAGAATTTCGGCGTGAGGTACTGCTGTAGCGCCAACGCGCAGTGTTACGGCTCCGTTACTGTCTGTACCGGAAGCAGCATTGGAATTGTCCGCTTTGTTTCCGCAAGCAGCAACAACCGCTACGAGCATAATGCTAACGAGTGCAAGCAACCATTTTTTCATTGTAAGTTCCCCTTTTCATTTCTATATTGTATATGATGATAATGCCATAAACACATTATTCCTACCCGATAACTATATTATCGGCGTGAAAAATGAATGACGAGACGATCGCCCAGCATTTGCAGCGCCTGTACGATAATAACCATCAGTACAACGGCTACGAGCATAACGCCCATATCATAACGATAATAACCATAGTTAATTGCAAGTGTACCCAGTCCACCTGCACCAATCATGCCCGCCATCGCGGTATTGGATACAAGGGCAACTACCGTCACAGTCAGTCCTGCCAGTAGACCTGGCATCGCTTCACGCAGCAGTACACGGCCAATCACCTGTCCGGTTGACGCTCCCATTGCATAAGCAGCCTCGATCACACCACGATCCACTTCGCGCAGTGCCGTCTCGACCAGCCTTGCAAAAAATGGGGCAGCAGCAATGACGAGCGGTGGGATGGTTCCCAGTACGCCAATCGTTGTACCGACGAGTAAATCTGTCAGCGGCAGCAATGCTACGATCAGGATGATGAAAGGTACAGAGCGCAAAATGTTCACGATGACCGAGATCACCGAGTACACTCCTTTTAGCGCCGGCGAAGTCGAGCGAGATGTCATAAATAGCAAAACGCCCAGCGGCAATCCGATCAGCAACGTAAACAGTCCGGATGCACCGATCATTTGCATTGTCTCAATCGTTGCCGTACCAAATTCATTCCAATCAATCTGTGAAAAATCCAATTCACCAAAATTACTCACGATTCCATCACCTCCACATTCAGGCCTTTTGTCGTCAGCTTGTCGAGCGTCTGCTGGATCGCATCTGGCGTTCCGTCAAAACGGACGATCAATTGACCGTATGGCACACTTTTGAGTGTGGATATCGTTCCCTGCAAAATGGCAAAATCAACGCCAGTCTCACGTACGGTACGCGACATGATGGATTCATACGTTTTGTCGCCGAGGAAGGAAATCTTCACAGCCAGCGACGATTCGCTATGTGGCACAGCTAGCACGGCATCCAGCAGCTCGCTATGACTGGACTCACGCGTAATAAAGTCGCGTGTGATCGGATGCTGCGGCTTGAGAAATACTTCAGCTACAGGTCCCTGTTCTACAATGCCACCCTGATGAATGACCGCCACCCGGTCGCAAATGCTTTGAATGACATTCATCTCGTGCGTGATCAGTACAATCGTCAGGTTAAAGCGCTCGTTAATATCGAGCAGCAGCTTGAGAATCGAATCGGTTGTCTGCGGATCAAGTGCAGAGGTCGCTTCATCACAGAGCAGCACATCCGGGTCGCTCGACAGAGCGCGGGCGATACCGACACGCTGCTTCTGTCCACCGGACAGTTGAGCCGGATATTTCTGAGCATGAGCTTCCAATCCAACCAGCTTCAGCAGCTCCTCGACTCGGGCACGGATATTTTTCTCCGGCGTTTTGGCGAGGCGCAATGGAAAGGCAATGTTATCATAGACAGTTGCCGATGACAGCAGATTAAAATGCTGAAAGATCATACCGATCTTACGGCGGCGTGCCTGCAATGCTCCCTTGCCCAGCTTGGTCAGGTCTACACCATCGATCCAGATATGCCCTGATGTTGGGCGTTCTAGCAGATTAATACAGCGAATGAGTGTACTTTTACCCGCTCCAGAGTGTCCAATCACTCCGAAAATCTCACCTTTTTCAATCGAGAGATTCAGCCCACTAAGCGCTGGCGTTATATTTTTACCTTTGCCATATACTTTGGTTACATCTTCAAGACGAATCAAGCTTGAGGTCCTCCTCCCGGTTGTTGGTCTTTATGCGATCTCGTTCAGTCTATTTTCAACCGGTCTTTTTATATACAAAAAGAGCCCATTTTCTGCAGAAAAGGGCTCTCTATCCGTAAGATATTGCCTTCTCATCTGCCAAAATCACAGACTGTTCCATTGCTGTACAGCCGTCATTTTGTAGGATTTAGCACCATGTCATTTTGAAAAGGCAAACTGCCATTCACAAAATCGGTTGCCGGGCTTCATCGGGCCAGTCCCTCCACCACTCTCGATAAGAAAATATGAAAACATCGAATGAAAATCTTTACTCAGTATATTGAACTTCACAATCTTTGTAAAGTGGAAAATTGGGATTTTTCATTAATTTCAGCAAATGTTCATTTTGGGATTAAGCTGGGGTTGTGAACATGGAAGGCGGATATGTGCTTTTGGCAGCAACCACTCCGGGAAGGAATAAGGGGACGGACTCCGGTATCGCACAGGAATCTACGGAGTAGGAGTACATTGTAGATTCCCGTGCTCAAAAGTCGTCCTTTCCCCTTATTTCCTTCCCTTCGTTCTGTGCATGTGCGGGTAGAGCGTATGCAATAGCGGTAGGTTGATGTACAACCCAACTTTATAAGGTGAAGCAAGTAAGTAGGTAGGTTGCTAGATTGTAAAATCGTTTATGGGGATAAATTGAGTATGAAGCTGTTGAGTTATAAAAAAGCTGTACTTCGGCGTATAGAGAACGTCGGAGTACAGCTTTGGGGAAGACTTATTATATTGACTCGTTTAAATCTATCGTCTTTTAAATTAACGAGTTGCGGGGATACCCGGTTTGCCTGATTGTTGTTGATTTGCATTGGAGGCTACGTAGGATTCGCGGCTTAGTTGCCAGGTGCGCAGGCTCATGTAGCACAGGATACCGAATAGGAACTGGATCAGCAGGGTGTGTGCCATCGTTGCGAAGAAGTATACTTCTGGAACGTACATGGTGAAGATGTTGACTGCACCACTTACAAATTGCAACAGGATGAATACGACGGCGATGATGCCCATTTTACGGATGCTCGGGTTGTTTGGATGGTAGCGGTATGCATAGTGACCAAGAATGGCGATCACGATGACCAGTGCTAGCGCTGCTACGCGGTGTAAGAATGCTACACCAACGCCGCCGGAAAGCTCAGGGATAACAGCACCATTACAAAGCGGGAAGCCGGAGCAGCCGCCGCGAGAATCGGTGTGGGTTACGAATGCACCCGTGTATACGACGATATAGGTGAAAATGGTTGAGAACCAGGTCAGGTTACGGAAAGCTTTGCTGACGGGTGGCTGATTCTCATACGTATGTGTACGCTGATATTTATGCAATCTGCGTGCGGTGAACGCCATGAGCATGGAGCTGGAAAAGGCGATCATCGAGAAACCGAAGTGCAGTGCCATGATCGGCGAAGATTGTGAAAATACTACAGCAAGTGCGCCCATGATTGCTTGTAACAAAACAAAGATCAGAGTCAATACTGCATACAACCGCAATTCTTTATTTTTGTTAAAAAAGATAAATCCGATGAATGAGAATAATGCAGTCAAGCCTGCAAAGCCGCTAACCAGACGGTGAGTGTATTCGATCAGGGAAGCAATGGTATGTGCTGGTATGAATTCTCCATGACACAGCGGCCATTCTGCCCCACAACCCATGCCTGATTCCGTCTTGGTCACGACCAGACCGCCCATCGTTGCAAGGAACATAGCCAAACAGGTTATATAGCTTAACCATTTCAAATGCTGAATCGTTATCAGTGGCTTACGTGCCATAATTAAAATCACCCGCTATTAAATTAGTAGTGACGTTCATGTGAAGTCACTATTCATTATAGCGAATCCAGCGCCATTGCTACCATCTGGTTTGTGACAAATCGTTGATCTATTTATATCCATTGCAACTTGAAATGACCATTGCAACAAAAAAGAATGACCTCCGATTGGCTCAGAGATCATTCGTATTTACATTTTTTCCGCATTAATTTATTATTTTGCGCCGCATGGATAGGCTACTTCTTACTCTGCCGCCTGCGCGTTCAGCGCGCCATACACCTCAACCGCGCGATCAAGGAATTGCTCGATCTCCTGACGCGATTTGCGGGCTTTGTTTACAAAACGGATCAGTTCTTTGCCGTTCGCATAAGCGACAAAGCTTGGAATGCCCATAATGTTCTGTTCCTGACTCACATCGCCAACACCTTCTACATCCACTTCAACCAGACGCAGACGGTCGCTGTATTGCTGCTCGACCTCTGGCATAAATGGATCGATAAACTTACAATCGACGCACCAGTCGGCTTTGAAAACAGCAACAGTTAGTTCAGGTGAGGCAATAGCTGTATGGAAGCTTTCGCTTGTATTTATAGTTTGCATATTTGTTCCTCCTTGTAAGGGATATGAATCTTTACGGGATAGACATTTTATAAAAATATCGATGTCCCATTTCAAACGTTCTGTCTTTTCAAACGTCCTGTCTACTGCCTGCTCTACGCTTAGATCTACACCAGCAGAAATTCACATCATTCGATCAGGATGCTCTACCGCGCTGCAAGCGCATCAAAGGACCGAGCACCTTACGCAGTGGACCTGGATAAGAGGACAATTCCTCCGCACGTACCACACGTAGCAGAACGAGCAATACCGGATAGATTACCAGTGTCGCTACTCCTACCATACAACAACCGATGAAAAATGCAACCCTGTGGTTCATCCATGCTGTCAGCGCAATGCCTGCCTGGTTACACAGCAGACCCGCCACGGTCAGTACGGCAATCGTAATCAGGAAGCCGATCCAGCGGTTACCCAGTACAGAGAATGAAACGACCTTGCGCAGCGAGTGCAAATTGAGTACAGTGATCAGCACGAAGCACAGACCTGTCGCTGCGATAATGCCGTAGATGCCAAGCAGCGGTGCCAGCAGCACACTAAGCAGTAGCTTCACAGCAATCCCGCATAGTACGTGCACCATCGACAGATTCACTTTATTAATACCGATCAGCATGGAGTTGGTCGTCATCATCGTAATCTGGAAAATGGTGCCGAG
>JBCNLJ010000094.1:0-19470 GCA_039595515.1 Paenibacillus sp.
GTAACCCGTAACCCGTAACCCGTAACCCGTAACCCGTAACCCGTAACCCGTAACCCGTAACCCGTAACCCGTAACCCGTAACCCGTAACCCGTAACCCGTAACCCGTAACCCGTAACCCGTAACCCTACCCTTTGTGACCGTCTTGTACTTTCTTTTCTTTCACTGACCGGGAATGGATGAGGCACGTTTTTGAGCTGCATGCAAATTCTGTAAAATCGGCTATAATCAAATCAGGCACCTTTGCGGTAAGCGTTATCATAACGTTCAGGAAAGGAACCCGTATGGAACATATCAAGGTTAAGCAAAAGGAAATACTTTATCGTACAGATGGAAAAGGGGAGCTGGTGCTGGAAGGGCCGGTGTCGCCTGAGCGGGTGGCGGCTTGTCAGATGCATCCGCAGTTGGATGCTTTTCGGCGTCCGGTGGAGCAGCATGAAGCGCTTGTGGAGATTGCTGATCTGCCGGAAGGGCGGATTATTATGGCGACGGATGGGGATCAGATTGTTGGGTATGTGACTTTTCATTATCCTGATGAGTATGAGCGCTGGTCTGAAGGCAATATGGATGATCTGGTTGAGCTGGGAGCGGTGGAGATTGCGAATGACTATCGTGGATTGGAGCTTGCGAAGAAGCTGATCCAGCTCGCTTTTCGAGATCAGCAGCTTGATAATGTGATTGTGTTTACGACGGAATATTACTGGCACTGGGATCTGGAAAGTACAGGTTTGAGTGTATGGGATTATCGCAAAATGATGGAAAAGCTAATGAAAAATGTCGATATGGTCTGGTTTGCGACCGATGATCCGGAAATATGCTCGCATCCAGCGAATTGCTTGATGGTGCGTGTAGGTAGAGGGGTGCCACAATCATCGGTGGAGGCATTTGACCGGTTACGGTTTCGACAGCGATTCATGTATTGATTCATAGGGCAAAGGAGGCATTGGATACGATGCTGCAGGCAGCTTATGTATATCATCCGGACAGTCTCAATTATATATTTCGCCGGGATCATCCGTTTGATCAGCGCCGATTGGTGATGACGATGGAGCTGCTGGAGCAGGTGCAGGCTTTACCTAAGGAAGCGATTCACATCCCGCCTGAGCCATTGGATGAGCAGTTATTACATCGTGTGCACATTTCGGAATATATTGAAACGGTAAAGCAGCTCAGCATGAATTCTCCGTCTGAGCCGTATATTAGTCAGGCCGGGCAATATGGATTGGATTATGATGAAACTCCATTTTTTCAGGGCATGCATCACAGTGCGGCAGCGATTGCGGCTGGCTCCGTATATGCGGCTGATCTGGTGATGAGTGGTAAAGCAGAGCATGCGCTACATCTGGGCGGTGGACTTCATCATGCATTGCCGCAGAAAGGAGCAGGCTTCTGCATTTACAATGATGCATCGATTGCAATTCGCCATATCCGCGATCATTATGGCGCCAAGGTACTGTATATCGATACCGATGTGCATCACGGCGACGGGGTAGAGATGAGCTTTTATACCGATCCGCAGGTGTTTACGTATTCGATTCATGAAACGGGTAAATATTTATTTCCCGGCACAGGACGTGTAGAGGAACGCGGTGCAGGTGAAGGGTTTGGCTGTACGATCAATGTGCCAGTCGAGCCGTATACGGAGGACGATTCATGGCTGGAGTGCTTTAGCAATGTGCTGGAGCAGGTGCTGGAATGCGCACGGCCGGATGTGATTGTGAGTCAGCATGGGTGCGATGCGCATGCGCTTGATCCGCTATCTCATATTCATTGCTCGATGCGCATTTATCGGGAGATGCCGAAGCTGATCCACCGGGCAGCGCATGATTACTGCAATGGACGTTGGGTTGCACTTGGTGGCGGTGGATATGATATATGGCGTGTTGTACCGCGTGCCTGGTCTCTGTTATGGCTGGAGATGAGTCAGCATCCTTTACTTACTAAAATTGATCGTCATCCGCTGCTCACCCTGCCTTCTGAATGGCTAACACGCTGGCAGCAGGAAAGTCCGGTGCCATTACCGGACACCTGGCTTGATGATGTGAGTCGCTGGGAGCCTATGCCACGGCGCCAGGAGATTACCGAACGTAATCGTCATATTTGCGAGCTCGCTTCATCGTATTTGAAATAGAGTTGAAATAGAAAGTTGAACGACACCGTTTATCCATTCCGCATCTAATCACCAATGAAAGCGGTAACTGTATAAAAATGTTTATAAAAAGTGACATTGCACCCATAATCGGGTATATAAGCAATGCCGGAGCAGACCGAGCTACTTTATCTTTTGTACAAAATCGTTCAGATTGTGAAGTACCTGTAGAAGGGAATTGCCATCCCTGTGTCGAATTGGAAATACAGCGGGTTTATAGCGAACAGAATGGAAGAACAGGGGATTAGTTACCTTATTCTAGCCTGACTGGAAGCTGCGAAAGTGTGAAAGGATGAGTGATCTATGTGTTATCTCCTGCTGCCGGCGGACATTTATCCAGACCGCTATTGGTTCAAGTACAACTTCAACGAATCACCAGACCATCTTAGCTTCAAAAAGGGTACTCCGCAGCGTGATTGGGCCAAAACTCCCCGCTTTCATTTGCAGGGTGAAATTGATCTGGATCGGCTGCTGCTATTTGACTGGTTTATGACAGATGGTCCTGATCTGATCGGGCCGAGGCTATCTGCATTGATTCGCCAGTATGCACCGAAAGACGTACAGTTAATTGATGCCGAAGTGCTGGTAAATGGTGAGCCGCTACGCGGTTTCCAGGTTCCTAACATTACGACTGTCATCAATTGTCTGGATATGGAGGAGTCGGTGTATGTACCACTACTGCCTAGTGTACATGGCAGTCCGCCTCATTTCATATCGGCTATTTTCCGTCCCAATGCTTTGGATGGACATGGTCTTGTACGATCCAACGAGGACATTAGCCTTATCGTCGCATCTGCTGAATTTGCAGAAGCGTGCCGGGCACAAAATATCACCGGCATTCGTTTTCAAGAAAATTTAACATGAATAGTCGGTGAACGGTACAGACGCCTATTAGGGCCGATGCGTATGGGGAAAGTCTCCGCTTGATCAGTGCAAAATGGTTTCAAGCATAGTTCTATTTTTTAGTCTCTCCACGTTATTAGATTTCGCGTAGTGCATGTTGAACTTACACGAAGGAGGCTTTTCCATGAGTAAAAAAGAAGTCGTTGCTATGCTGCTTGCCGGAGGACAGGGCAAGAGGCTGAAAGATCTGACCAGAACACTGGCAAAGCCCGCTGTCTTCTTTGGCGGCACATATCGTATTATTGATTTTCCGCTTAGCAATTGCGCCAATTCACGTATCGACACTGTAGGCGTTCTGACACAGTATGAGCCGACCGTCTTGCACGCATACATAGGCGTGGGTAACGATTGGGACATGGACCGCAAAAATGGCGGTGTGTTCGTTCTGCCTCCACATGAACGCCAGGAAGGTAGTAGCTGGTATCAGGGTACTGCGGATGCCATCTATCGTAACCTCAAGTTTATCGAAAGCTTTGACCCCGAGCATGTATTGATCCTCTCCGGTGACCACATTTACAAAATGGACTATCAGAAGATGGTTGATTACCACAAAGAAAAGAATGCCGATTGCACCATCTCCGTTGTGAACGTCACGCTGGAGGAGGCCTCCCGCTTCGGTATGCTGAATACCGATGATAACTTGAAAATTTATGAGTTTGACGAGAAGCCTGCTCAGCCGAAAAGTACGCTCGCTTCGATGGGTGTGTATCTATTCAAATGGGATGTGCTCAAATCATACCTGATTAAGGATGAAGACAATCCCGCATCATCATATGACTTTGGTAAAGACTTGATTCCGCTCTTGCTCAATGATGATAAAGTATTGTACGCGTATCCATTTGAGGGCTACTGGCGCGATGTAGGTACAATTCAAAGTCTGTGGGAAGCGAATATGGATATGTTGTCCGAGAACCCGCAGCTCGATCTGAACGATTCGAACTGGCGCATTTTCACACGTAGCCCGAACCAGCCTGCTGCGTATATCGCGCCGTCTGCGGTTGTGCAGGATAGCATCGTCAACGAAGGCTGTATGGTGCATGGCAAGGTGGATCATTCCGTGCTCTTCTTCAATGTTGAGGTCGGAGAAGGCAGCGAAATTACGGATTCTGTCATTATGCCAGGCGCTAAAATCGGCAAAAATGCACGTATTCATCGCGCAATTGTGAATGAAGGCGTCATCATAGAAGATGGTGCACAGATTGGCGTTGGACATACCGAACAAGATGAGATCATGCTCGTAACGAGCGAATCATAACAGAGGGACGGTGACAGGAATGAAAGGATTTGTAGGTGTAATCAATCTCGATCATGAACTGGATCAACTCAAGGAACTGACCTATTTTCGTTGCGGCGCAGCCGTCCCTTTTGCCGGTCGCTACCGGTTGATTGACTTTGCACTCTCCAACATGATGTATGGGGAAGTGGGCGATATCGCTTTGTTCGTACGTCGTAAGTACCGTTCGCTGATGGATCATCTGGGCGAAGGCCGTCCATGGGATATGGATCGTAAGCGCGGCGGATTGTTCATTTTGCCACCAGACTGGCATGATCCGACCGATACATCACTGGGCGATCTGCAGCATATCCACAACAATATGGACTATTTCTATCGCAGTAGTGGAGATGTGATCGTGCATACCGGAACACAGCATGTGAACAAAGTCGATTACAAGGATGTATATGCGTACCATCTGGAAAGAGGTGCGGATATTACGGTTGTATACAAAAAAGTAGATGAACTGCGTCCAGAGCATGGAGCATGCCGCCGTGTGGAAGTGGATGCAGAAGGTTTTGTGACTGACATTCATCAAGATAAAAGCCATCATAATATCTATGTGGAGACGTTCATCATGAGCAAGGAGCTGTATTTGGAGCAGGTTAATTACTGCATTGCACATGGCAAAAGCTATTTCTTCCGCGATGTGATCCAGAGCAATCCGAACCGTCTCAAAATTGCTGGCTACGAATACAAAGGCTACAATGCGGTAATTAACTCGGTCGAGAGCTACTATCGTAACAATATGGATCTGCTCTGCCCGGACAATTACCAGCAGTTATTCCGCGAAAACCCAGTACAAACGAAGATCAAATACGAAGCTCCTGCCAAATACCTGGAAGGTGCGAAAGTGAGCAATTCACTCGTTGCCAACGGCTGCGTACTGGGCGGCGAAGTAGAGAACAGCATTCTGTTCCGTGGAGTCAAAGTGGAAAAAGGCGCGCGCGTCGTTAACTCCATCATTTTGCAGAAATGTACCATTGAAGCTGGCGCGGTATTGGAAAATGTCATCCTCGATAAGGATGTACAGATTTCCCATAACCGTACGCTGATCGGTGATAACAAGCATCCATACGTTACAGCCAAGAGCACCTCTCTCTAAGTTGATAATCTAACTGCAGGAGGAATAGCCTTTTGTTCAATACTAAAGAAGAATTTAAACAGGTGTTTCAACATAATGTCGTTTCCAAGCTCGGTAAGCCATTAGATGAAGTATCGTCTGAGGATGTGTATACCATTCTCAGTCGAATGATGCGTGAATTCGCGGGTAGTGAATGGGCATCTACCAATCATGAGCTTCGTGAGGATGCAGAAAAGCAGGTGTATTATTTATCGCTTGAGTTTCTGATTGGTCGTCTGCTGGGCAACAATCTGCTGAATATGGGATTGTTCGATATCGTAAAAAGCGGTCTGGCTGATCTCGGCATTGCGCTGGATGAGATTGAGGAGCAGGAAGCAGATGCCGGACTCGGTAACGGCGGTCTTGGTCGTCTGGCAGCTTGTTTTCTTGACTCGCTCGCTTCACTCGGATATGCAGGTCATGGCTGTGGTATTCGCTACCGCTATGGCTTGTTCGAACAAAAGATCGTCGATGGCAATCAGGTCGAGCTACCGGATGACTGGCTTCAAAAAGGCTTTGAATGGGAAGTTCGCCGTGCAGATCGCAAGATCGAAGTTCGCTTTGGTGGTTATGTCGAAACGAGTGAGCACGATGGCGAGCTATACTTCGCACTGCGTGACTATGAAGCGGTCTGGGCGATTCCGTATGATGTGCCGGTAATCGGCTATCGTGGCAATCAGTCCGATTATCATGTGAATACGTTACGCCTGTGGAGTGCAGAGCCAGTACCTGAAATGGCTAACCGTAATCTTGGTGGCTCAGGCAACTATTACAGCTATCTGAATTACAATCGCTCGGTAGAGTCGATCTCAGAGTTCCTGTATCCAGATGATAGTCATTATGAAGGTCGATTGCTGCGATTAAAGCAACAATATTTCCTTTGCTCTGCGGGTCTGCAAAGTATTCTGCGCACGTATGATAAGCTCAATCTGAGCTATGATCATTTGCCGGATAAGATTGCAATTCATATTAATGATACGCATCCAACGCTTGTCATTCCAGAGCTGATGCGCATTCTGGTCGATGAGAAGGGCTATGGCTGGGATAAAGCATGGAATATCGTATGCCGCACTGTATCGTATACGAACCATACAATCCTGAGCGAAGCGCTGGAAAAATGGCCTGTGCAGATGATTCGTGAGCTGATTCCACGCGTGTATATGGTGATCGACGAGATCAATAAACGTTTTTGTAAGCTGCTGATGGAGAAGTATCCGGATGATCCAGAGCGAGTGGCGCATATGGCGATCATTTTCGATGATCAGGTAAAAATGGCGCATCTTGCGATTGCGGGTAGCTACAGCATTAACGGTGTGGCCGCACTGCATACGGAAATTTTGAAGGAACGCGAGATGCGTAACTTCTATGAACTGTATCCAGGGCGCTTCAATAACAAAACGAATGGTATTACGCATCGCCGCTGGCTGATGCATGCCAATCCAGAGCTGAATGATCTGATCACCGAATCGATCGGTTCACGCTGGAAGACGCATCCGAAGGAGCTTGTTGGCATTCTGAAATACAGCGAGGATGCCGCCTTCCAGAGCAAAATCGCCGCGATCAAGCAGCACAATAAGCAGCGACTTGCTCACTACATTGAGCAGAAGTATGGCGCAACCGTGAATACCGATTCGATCTTTGATGTACAGATCAAGCGTCTGCATGCGTACAAGCGTCAGCTACTGAATATTCTGCATGTGATGTACCTGTACAATCAGATCAAATCGATGCCATCACTGAGCATGGTGCCGCGCACATTCATTTTCGGTGCGAAGGCAGCACCCGGCTACTATCTGGCGAAAAATACAATCAAGCTCATCAATCGCGTAGCAAGCGTCGTGAATAATGACCCTGACGTAAAAGATAAGCTCAATGTGTTCTTCCTGGAGAACTACTCGGTCTCACTGGCCGAGAAGATTATTCCTGCTGCCGATATTAGTGAGCAGATCTCGACAGCGAGTAAAGAAGCTTCCGGTACGGGTAATATGAAGCTGATGATGAACGGAGCACTCACGATCGGTACGATGGATGGTGCCAATGTCGAGATGTACGATATGCTGGGCGATGATAATATGTTCATTTTCGGTCTGAGTGCAGACGAAGTGATGGACTATTACCAGCACGGCGGCTACTCGGCTCGCGATGTGTATAACAGTGATCCACGGATTAAAGAAGTGGTGGATCAGCTTGTTACACCGGGACCTTTTGCATCGAATACGTATGAATTTGCATCGCTATATCAATCGTTGATTGATGGAAATGATGAATATTTCATGCTGAAGGATTTTGATTCGTATGCAGAGTCGCATGTACAGATCGAGGCAGCGTATCGTAATCAAAAGGCGTGGCTGAAAAAGTCGATTCACAATATTGCGCATTCTGGCAAGTTTTCCAGTGACGGTACGATTCAGCAGTATGCGTCGGAGATTTGGAAGATTAAGCCTGTGCTGGGGCAGTGAATAAATTGAAGTTGAAGCTGGCATTCTCCTTGGGGAGGGTGCTGGCTTTTTCCTTTTGCTGGGGTGGGGGAGAGTATTGGTTTGCTGGCAGTAGTATATATGGATTTGCTGTAAGCTCGGGTACTGTGAAGGATTATTGCGAAGATGAAGGTGTTTGCTGTAAGATGTGTGGACTTTTTGTAAGATGAAGTGTAGGTTCTTGCAAAATGAAGGCGGTGTGAGGGGCATCCACTCCGAAAAGCAATAAGGGCACGGACTCCGGTGGCGTATGGAATCTACGAATAAGTAAATAATGTAGATTCCATACGCCAAAGTCGTCCTTTGCCCTTATTTGCTTTCCTCCGTTCCGTGCTTGCGCAGCATATGTGCTGGGTCGCGGTTTTGAAAGATTTTAACCTACGCTCTTGCACGGGGAGCGACCGCTGTGGATCGAGACAGAGGAGTGGTTCGCACAATTTCAATCCACGCTCCCGCACGGAGAGCGACGCTCACCCTGACGCGCTGCCAGACATTTCCGTCCTATTTCAATCCACACTCTCGCACGGAGAGCGACAACAATATTTGGACATCGATCGTTACGGCTGTGACATTTCAATCCACACTCTCGCACGGAGAGCGACTATGGGCATTCCTAGCCCTTGTACAGCAAGGCATTTCACGCCCAAAAGTGCGAACCTCTTTTTTAGAGTAGCTGAAATGGTGACAAAATACAATAAAAACGCTGAAAACCCTTATGTAGCAAGGAGTGCGAACCTCCCGGGGATTTGATGTGAGCTTGGGGTTC
The DNA here is from genome assembly GCA_039595515.1 of Paenibacillus sp. Classification (GTDB taxonomy): domain Bacteria; phylum Bacillota; class Bacilli; order Paenibacillales; family Paenibacillaceae; genus Saccharibacillus. Next base: position 8,690 of record JBCNLJ010000094.1, read on the forward strand.
GCGCTGGGGTGATGTAATGGGGGCTTGGATGCTGAATAGTATATATAATGCTATAGATACAGTGTGAGATCATGAAAGAAGGCAGTAACTACATTATATTGCAGTTTAGCATCATGTACGATTGTATATGGAATTCGTTCATTTGCGTGTAATCGCTCGATTAATCTCTAACCTTTCCCTTGTACACGTAGCCCTCTATACACGTAACCCTATACCCTTGCTAGTGGCAAATTACCGCCACTTCTAGCAGACTGGTATTGCTTTGGCGTTTGCCCGGCGTGGGTTTTGAAGATTTTCGTAAAATAGCTTTGATCGTGAAATTGCAGCATGGTGGCGATGGCGGATAGAGAATGAGTCGTGCTGGACATCAGGCGTTTGGCTTCCTGAATACGGTAGTATTGGATAAAGTGAATGGGGGAGCGTCCCGTTTCGTTTTTGAAGCGTTTAGACAGGTAGTCGCCATTTAAGCCGGTAAGTTCAGAGAGATGTTCAAGCTGGATGGGTTCGTATAAATGATGGAAAGTATAGTTCCGGCATAGATTGACCTCTCTAGAATAGCGTTTTTGCTGGCTTTCCAGCACACGATCGACAAAATCATTATAGCAACGGCGCAGTGTCGCTTGTACTTCACCGGGATTTTGACATTCCTCCACAGCTTGAATGTAAAAGTCACTCAGCGTATAGCCAATTTCTGCATTAACGCCACCCTCCATCGCAGCGCGAGTTGCCAGCGTGATCGAGCAGATCGCCAGATTTTTCTCACTGCGGAGCAGACTCTTTTTGGACAGTACGCCCAGCTTTTCTGTTGGAAAGCCCAGTTCCCAGCGAACCAGATCCTCTTTGCGCCCTTCGCGAATATATTGCAGGAAAATCTGCTCCATTTCCGGATTGCGATGATAGCTGGCCGGGGCAACATACGCTTCTTCCTCATATGGAGAAGACACGATGGCTGCCTGTGCATCTGGCTCAATATGAATATGCAAATTATGCTGAATCACCTCAGCCAGATCGAGCGGCTGCTGATACAGCATATAATGGATCATCGCCGCCGCATTGTAGATGCGCTCCTTGGAAATGAGCGGAATGCTCGCATAAAACTGCCGAATCGCATCCTGCTGTCGGAACGATAGCTGATAATCGCGAATGATTCCACTGATCAATTCATCCGGCACAATCGCATGAAAGAAAGGTCCTGCAATGAGTGCTCCTGTATACGTATCACCATCCAATAATGGTACTGTCAAATACTGCTCCAGCACATTCGTGGCCTGCACAACGGGATAATTTCCATTCAGATGCTGTGCCAGCAGGGCAAGCGTCTGATCCTTATGGTCATAAACTGGATTGAAGCCGCGCAAAGGCTGTTCATCCACCAACTGCCCATCCGCATCCATCCAATACAGGGTCATTTGAAATTCGGTATACATCATTTTCATAATGAGTCGAATTGAATCAGGTGTAATATTCGGCATACGAATCAGCTCCTTACAATGTGAAATTGTATCTATTTAAAATACATTGCCAGACGTAGTGTTGTATCTTGAATAGGCAACTATGGATATTGATATTTAAGTTGGGGTAGGATTGTAAATAGAGATTTTTGAATATTCATCCGATATCAATCCATCCAAATGGACTTGCACAGCATCTGATCTGTAATAGACTGGTCTGGAGCTTAGCTATACTATGGATGTATCAAGCATGCATTTTCATTGATCTTATGATTATCCTAACAACATCTATATTGGAAAACGGAGGTACGATGAGATGGATTCAGCGAATGATGCACAGCAAAAAAAGATACAATTTAACCGCAGCCTGTTTAAAGTTGACCGGCAGTATGTATCTACATTACTAAAGGCTTTACATACAGAGCAAGAAGATGCGATTGCAGAGCGGCTGGTAGGAGCAGATTATGCACTTTATCTACTATTAGCTGTAGAAGCTGCACAGCAACGAGCCAATGGACTGGTTGACATAGCGGCACGCTGGTCGCCTCCATTGCATATTGATCTGTCACTCTGTTCCATCGATTGTTCAGAACAACATGTTTCGGATGGTACTAAACTACTCATATTTTGGTTTTATGAAGCAAGCGACCCTGACAATTGGATGGAAGGTTTTGGCGAGCAGTTTTTTGATTTTACGGTGAAGATCGATTTGGAGCAGTTAAGTATTTATAGTGTAGGAGGACCAAGTCGGTAGCTGTTATATTTTAGTAGGCTAGCATTCTATTGTTCAGTCATTTCATTTGACTAGCCTTCGTTTAATGCTTGAAGTTTACTATATTTATTTGGGCTTTGCAGCTTGTTTGGCAGTACGGATTGCTACAATCCATTCCATACATTGATATACCAATGCCATACATAATGCGACCTCAATTCCTTGTATCGTCACACCAGGCAGTAGTTCTGAAATGATGGATATTAATAACGTATTCACCACAATCGTTAATAGATAGCCGATCCATTTAGAAATGGAATGCCGAAGGAGTAGCGCTAGCAGGGATTTGGCAATTGGAATCACAACCAGTTCTCCTACAGAAAGTATGATTAATAATGCGATCACATATACGACGGCATCCCAATTACTGGAGAAGTGGATAAATGGCGTAATGGATACTATATCCATGAACAAATACCCGATCATGATTATTCCTACCAATACTGCGGTTGGAATAAAAGCCAGTGTAGCCATGACGAATACAATCATAGCTACCGACCTACTTTCGTCTTCTTTATCCCGTAAACGAAAAAATATAGGGATCATGAATAGATAAACGACTATAAAAATAAATATACTTAATCTGATTAAATCCATGCTAGCAATGCTCCTCTCTTTTGTTATTAATTAACATTTTGTCTATTTATTATAAGCTATACGTCTTAATTAAGGAATGAGATCGATCTCTATTCTGTTATTTTACCAAAAATTGAGGAATAAGACCATAATTCCATCACGTAAACGCCTACATTTGTACTATATAACACACCAATTCGCTCATTAGCTTCTAGACTACTTATAAATACACTGGCGGATTGCGTACTATACTTGAAATGAGGTCGTTTACATGTCCAATATTCACCATCAAGATACAGATACACTGGCTGCACTCGTTGCACCTTATCGCAAAACAGGCGTAACCAAACGAAGTGAGGACAATATTCGTCAATCCGTTGAAGAACTACTTTCACAAATGACGCTGGAAGAAAAGATCGGACAGATGAGTCAATGCGCCGATTCTGAATTTTCATTTGGGGCGGAGATTGAAGCAGGCCCTACAGATGTGCTCGTGCGCGAAGGACGAGTAGGCTCGATTCTGGGCGCGTTTAATAGTCGCCGTACATTTGAATTGCAAAAGCTGGCTGTTGAACAGTCTCGTCTCCAGATCCCATTATTTTTCAATGCCGATGTTATTCACGGTTACCAGACGATCTTCCCGATTCCGCTCGCCTGGGCGAGTAGCTGGAATATGGAGCAGATTCGTGAAGCCTGCACCATCGCTGCGCGTGAAGCGACTGCTTCCGGTATTACTTACAATCACGGGCCAATGGTCGATATTAGCCGTGATGCACGCTGGGGACGCGTCATGGAAGGCGCGGGAGAAGATCCGTATCTCGGCTCGCTGATTGCGAAGGCACAGGTAGAAGGCTTCCAGGGCGATAGTCTCTTTAATGAAGAAACATTGATCGCCTGCTTGAAGCACTTTGTTGCATATGGTGCGTCTGAAGCAGGACGAGATTACAATACAGTTGATATTTCCGAATGGATGCTACGTAATATTTATTTACCGCCATTCCAGGCAGGACTTCAGGCTGGCTCGGCTTCGGTTATGAACGCGTTTAACTTTTATAACGGAATTCCAATTGCAGGGAATCGTTTTATCCTGAACGATCTGCTACGTAAAGAGCTTGGTTTTAATGGGATGCTTATCTCGGATTATGGCGCTATCGACGAAATCTATGTGCATGGTGCCGCTCGTGATCGCAAAGAAGCTGCGCGTCTGTCGCTGGATGCGAGTATGGATATTGAGATGGTCACACAGCTATATGAGCAGCATTTACCAGAGCTTGTAGCTGAAGGTAAGATTCAGATCGAACAGATCGATGCGGCTGTACGTCGTATTCTCACGTATAAATACGAGATTGGCCTGATGGACGATCCATTCCGCTATATTCGTCCAGAAAAAGAAGTGGAGTATCACTTCAACGCCGAGCATTTGCAGGCAAGTTTGGAGCTGGCACGTCGCTCGATCGTACTGCTGAAAAATGAACGTCGTATTTTGCCACTGCCACAGGAAGGTCTGCTACAGGGCGATATGACGGTTGCGCTGATTGGGCCTTTTGCAGACAGTAAAGATATGCTTGGTACATGGCAGTTCTCCCGCTATAAAGAGGAGACGGTTACCCTGCGTGAAGGTCTGCAAGCGAAAGGCATCGCTGATGCTACACTGCTGTATGCACAGGGCAGCGGCGTAAATGAAGCGATTCCGGGCGGGATTGAGCAAGCGGTGAAAACAGCGCGTGAAGCCGATGTGATCGTGCTGGCACTTGGTGAACATAGCGAAATGACCGGTGAAGCCGCGTCTCGTATGGACATTAGCATTCCAGCACCACAGCAGCGTCTGGCAGAGGAACTGGTAAAGCTGGGTAAACCGGTTGTGCTGGTACTTACCAATGGACGTCCGCTTGTACTGGATTGGTATGAGCAAAACGTCGATGCGATTGTGGAAACATGGTTCCTCGGCTCGCAAGCAGGACATGCGATTGCCGATGTGCTGCTCGGTGACTACAATCCATCCGGTAAGCTGACGATGAGCTTTCCGAAGCATCTCGGTCAGACGCCGATTTATTACAACCGTTTCAATACCGGTCGTCCTATAACGGCAGAAAATAAGGATGAGAAATACATTTCCAAATATCTGGACGGCCCGAATGATCCGCTCTACCCGTTCGGCTATGGTCTGAGCTATGCACACTTTACGTATTCTGCACTGAAGCTGGATCGTGATATTATTAAGCAGGGTGAATCGATTACCGTTCGTGCTACAGTCACCAATACCGGTAATATGGCAGGTGAAGAGACGGTGCAGATGTACATTCAAGACCTGTACGGCAGTACCGTTCGTCCAGTCAAGGAACTGAAAGGCTTCCACAAGGTTCATTTACAGCCAGGACAGAGCACAGGGGTTGAATTTACAATTACGGAAGAAGAGCTGAAATTCTGTAATGCTGAACTGAAATGGGTGGCTGAGCCAGGAGAGTTTAAAGTGTATGTGGGTACAAGCTCGGTGGATGTATTGGAGCGTACATTTGAATTGATTTGATCATGAGGCACAGTCGCAATATACAGCGATATAGCGGAATATATGGTAAATGATGGTATAATGAATGAAGCGCATCATGATGCCATAGTGAAGTAACGGTTTGTTGCTTCCTATCACTGTATATTCCCAACATGGAGGTGCCTATCCATTGCAGAAAAGCTCGAAAAATAGACGTTTGTGGCTCATTGCAGGATTCGTACTATTACTACTATTTGCAACATGGTTAACGATTGTTATTACCGTGTGGAAAGTCTCTACTGCTGCATAATGCCGAATTTATGCGCTTCGGCGGAGGTACAATGAACAATTTCAATCCGTCGCAGGGCGCATAAATGCTTTACCTTAGAAAAGGCTTTCAGAAAACGGTTGTCATTTTATGTCGCCTATGGTAGTATATCAATATCGAAACCAAAACACGGATTGTTACTGAGAGATCAGGCAAAACCGAAACTGACAGGCATTGTCATTTTTGGTTTTGCCTTTTTGAGCATCATATAAAAAGGTGATGAAGATGAGAATATCGCAGGTTCTGAATAACAATGTCGTCACCGTTATCGATTCCAGCAAACAGGAACTGGTTGTGATGGGCAGAGGGATTGGCTTCAAAAAGCATCCGGATGACCTCATCGACGAAGCGAAGATTGAGAAGGTATTCAAGCTGGAGAGTAAGGAAATCTCTGACAGGCTTACCGCGCTATTGTCGGATATCCCGATTGAATACATGGAGTGCTCGGATGAAATTATCCGTTATGCGCAGACGGTGCTGGGCAGCCAGCTTCATGATAGCATCTATATTTCGCTTACCGACCATATCCATTTTGCGATTGAGCGGCATCGGCAAGGATTGGAAATTAAGAACGCCCTTTTATGGGAAATCAAGAAGCTGTACCGTAAAGAGTACTATATCGGACTCAAGGCATTGCAGATGATCGAGGATAAGCTCGGTGTTTCCTTGCCCGAAGATGAAGGCGGCTTCATTGCACTGCATTTTGTCAATTCCCAGTTAAATGGACAGATGAGCGAGACGGTCAGCATGACGAATATCGTCAAAGATGTGCTGCGTATTGTCACTCGCCATTATGTAATTGAGCTGGATGAGGAATCGCTGAATTATTTCCGTTTCCTCACTCATTTGAAGTTTTTTGCTCAGCGTGTCGTTAGTGGTGCAGCAAGTGAGCAGGGCGATAGTCCACTGCATGATATGGTCAAGAATCAGTATCCGCAAGCGTATGCGTGCGCATTGAAAATTCAGGACTACACACGTAAGATTCACCAGCGTGACCTGTCTAATGAGGAATTGCTGTATTTAACGATTCATATTGAGCGTGTTACCAAAAAGGAAAATGCCGAGTAGAACGAGGCATAATCGCAAGTGCAGGTAAAAAGCTGTAGCAGTGAATGCATACAGTAAACTGCAATTTTATAATCTCTACATGAACAAGCGAATGGAATGAACTAGAACGCTGTAGGCTATACGAAGCAACATATTAAATGAACTAGAACGCTCTAGGCTATTCAAAGCAACATATTGAATGAGCTGTAGCTGTAGAGACTATAGACTGCATGTATGGCATGTGGAACGAATGTTATCTATCACCAGCTACAAACGAATCGCATACTGGCAAAGGGATTGTTACTTTGGGTAGGCAAAACCTAAATGTCGATGAATGAACGATCAGAACGTCTAATCATAACCGATCAGCGTCTGCATCTCATTCTCCACATTTAGGTTTTTTTATTTGCCTGAAACGCTAAAATCGGCTTCCAGGCTTACAGGATGACGCTATCTAGCAAGCGCTCACATTTTCCCATTAAGCTCATCCAGTTAGCTTATGCGATCGCAAATAAACAAGAAAAATATAAAGTAAACAGCATGAAAACCATATATCATAAACGATAGGAACTAAAGGAGTGTTCAACGTGGATAAAGCAAAAGTAGCACAGGACGTACTGGCACTGGTCGGTGGCGAGGAAAATATTGATCAGGTTACGCATTGTATGACACGACTGCGTTTTAACCTGCATGATGATGATAAAGCGAATAAAGCCCAACTGGAGAAAACACCGGGTGTGATGGGTGTTATGAAAAATGGCGGTCAATTCCAGGTGATTATCGGCAACGAAGTCGCCGGTGTGTACAAAGAACTGGCTGGCTCGATGAAAGGCGGCGGAGCAAAGCCAGCTTCTTCCACAGGTGAAGGCACAACGAAGAAGCGTAATCCGATCAGCTCGCTGTTCGACTTCATTTCCGGCATGTTCACACCGATCCTTCCTGCCATTACAGGCGCAGGGATGATCAAAGGGATTGTGGCGATTCTGGTTGCTCTGGGCTGGATGTCGAGCACAAGCTCTACGTATATTATTTTATCTGCCATCGGTGATGGCGCATTCTACTTCCTGCCGATCATTCTGGCAATCAGTGCGGCACGCAAGCTGGGCAGTAATATGTATATTGGTGCTGCGCTCGGTGCAGCCATTATGCACCCGACGATTACAGCGCTATTATCCTCCGGACAGCCGGTTACGTTCGCCAGCATTCCGGTCGTTGCAGCTACGTATTCGTCGACGGTTATTCCAATCGTTATCGCTATCTGGATCGCTTCTTATGTTGAAAAAGCAGTGGATCGTGTAACACACGCATCTGTTAAATTGCTCGTTGTACCTACTGTTACTTTGCTCGTTATGGTTCCGCTCACGTTGATCGCGATTGGACCACTCGGTTCGATTATCGGTAGCGGATTGTCCGGTGGTATCTCATGGTTGTTTGATAACATGTCCATTCTCGCAAGTATTCTGATCGGTGGGACGATGTCACTGCTCATCATTACAGGTATGCACTATGCGCTAACGCCAATCGTAATTGGTTCGATTACAGCGCTTGGGTACGATTTTATCATTCCATTGATGTTTGCAGCGAACTGGGCACAAGCAGGGGGGGCACTCGGTGTCGGTCTACGCTCCAAAAATGGTCAAACGAAGTCGCTGGCCTTTTCCACCAGCTTGACGGCGATCATGGGAATCACCGAGCCAGCGATGTATGGTGTGAATATGAAGTTCAAAAAGCCGTTTATCGCAGCTCTATCCGGTGGTGCCATCGGCGGTGCATTTATGGGGATTTTCCATGTTAAAGCTTACGTTATTACCGGTCTGGTTGGCTTGCCGAGTGTGGCGGCGTTTATTAGCCCATCGATCAGCACATTGATCTATGCCTTGCTGGGTGGTCTGATTGCATTTGTGGCAGCTACAATCATTACATTTATTATGGGGATTCAAGAAAATACAGAGGCACCTGCTGAAGCTACAGCAACGCCTGCTGCTACTCCAGCGTCTCAGCAGCCGATGGATACAGATGCCGTTGCTGCCACACTGATCCAAAGCGAAACGGCTGTACGTCAGATGAAAGCAACGGAAGTATGGAGCCCAATCACAGGTGAAGTGAAGCCGCTTAGCGAAGTGCCTGACCCTGCTTTTGCCGAAGAAATTATGGGTAAAGGGGTAGCGATTGAACCGGCAGAAGGTCGCGTTGTGGCTCCGGTGAATGGAACTGTATTTTCTGTATCGAAGAGCGGTCATGCAATCGGTCTGGTGAGCGAGGATGGCACAGAGATGCTCATTCATATCGGGATCGATACGGTGAAGCTGAAAGGCAAGCATTTCACTCCCCATGCCCAATCCGGTCAGGCGATTCAAAAGGGTGATCTGCTGATGGAATTCGATCTGGAGGCGATTCGTGCAGAAGGGTATGTAACGATTACACCAGTGATCGTAACGAATATTAATGATTATAATGAGATGATACGCTCGGCAGAGAAGCAGGTACAGGCAGGGGATTCATTGTACGCGCTGAAGTGATGAGTTGGTTGGAGGTAGTATAGAGCGCTTCATAACAGCACTTTGTATTGAAGCTCTCTTTAGAAGATCACTGATGTGGTAATTTGTCTGTTCTCTTATTTACTTTGCTTCGTATTGTACGGTCATATCATATTTTTATATTGCACCTAATGTAAGATAACTAATTGATAACGCTACACAACAGCACTGCACTATAACGCTGCAACATAGCACTGTACGATAACGCTGAAAAACGACATTATAAAACAAAAAGCCAGCCTGCATTCTGAACGGTATTTCTCTGTTAGCTATCCTACCCGCAGAGAAACAATTCAAAATCAGGCTGGCTTTTGTGCGATATGAAGCAAACGAAGTGGTGCTAATCTTCACTCTTATCATCCGCACCTGCGACGCATATTCATGATTTATATACTACAAACAAAGACGCCGACGAACGGATACATCGTGCAAACAGGAAAGCGATATGCTCGCCTCAAATTGCTGCCAGAACAATCTCGTACCAGCATGACTGAATAACGAGATGGAGGCTGGTCGTCTGCGTCCTATTGGGATGAGCGGCTTACAGATCGCCGCTGAACAATTTGATGACGACAACGCCGCCCCAGACAATAGCAATTCCAAGCACTGCATACCAGCGGTCTTTCACAGATGGATTCAATGTTCTAGCTCCTTTGTTTTAACGGTTTTGTAGCTCACATAATACTATCACATTGTACCAGAATGCTGCCCGGTTTCAAGAGGATAAACGCAAAAAAAATGACAGCTTTCTGGAGAAATTTTCTTTTGCTGGAATTTCTGTTATGCATTCAAGTCTCTAAAAGGCAATAGGATACATATGTTTAAAGATGCCCCTAAACAAATGGGGTCAATTGGTCGATAAAAACTATAGAATATGCATGAATGTGTAAACAGTAGAAAATAGTTGAGGAGCTAAATGCTATGAAAATGGAGCTTATTGTTTTTTATGTGGCGAAGCAGCCGTATGCGATCAGCTTTAGCGAAATCGAAGAAATTCAAACCGCTAAAAAAGGCACACCGTTGCCATTTGCCGATGAATGGCACGAAGGACTAATTACGATCCGTGGCTCCCTGTATCCGCTGGTGAACCTGCGTAAGCTGCTAGGCGTATCATTTGACGGCCCACAAGAAAGCGATAAAATGATCCTGCTCAGCCGCGCACGCGTTGCCCTGCTCGTAGACGAGCTTGATAACACTGCCATCATCGACGAAAGCGAGCTGCGCGAGAACCCGGAAGTCAATAGCCGTGATATTTTGCCAAAAGCATTCGAACTAAGCGATGGTCGTATCGTACCGATCGTCAACGTAGAAACCCTGCTCGCGTATACGCGTACGTCTTATGTATAAGTAAATATATTTGCATCATCTCCATTTTATGAAGTAGCAATAATTGTTACTTCATAAAATGGAGATTTTAGATGACACCTACTATGTTTAGCATTAGCTTGATTAAATATGCACCATGGAAATAAATTAACGAATAATAAAATAACTTGTCACAAATTTTATATAATAAGGAAGTGGATTATATAGATACGTTTATCTTTTAAATATAAATAATACATATATTGAGTAAAATATTAAA
>JBCNLJ010000095.1:0-19445 GCA_039595515.1 Paenibacillus sp.
ACGCCAGATGTTCAGCACATCTGCACCATGTAGCGCTAAGGCACGACCGACGCCTGCACCTGCGATCACATGCCCCATACCGAGTGCACGTATGCCTTCTAATGGTGCTGATCCGCCCTGTGGCATCGGTTCAGGTGCGCTCTCGCCAATCTTCTCGATCTCAACGAGCGGTAAGGAAGCGATGGATTCAAAAGCAGGCTCATTCAGGAATTCTTCAACTGTCCGTGCCATCGGCATGACAACACCTGCTTTTGCACCGGCTTCCTCCAGATCGTGGGCATTCCATTGTGAAATGGCGTTGGCGACAGCTTCCGGTGTATCTGCACAATCCAGCAGCTTTAACGTATTGATTTTCAGCTTAGGATACGGCTCCAGTGGCATTACCCAGCGTTTATCCTTCGTCTGGTAAAAGCGGAATTTAAACGATGGACTTGGATCAGATGGACTCATCGGCGAATAGCCGTTCAGCTTTTCCCATTTACGATCATAAAAAGGGGAGAGGCGATGCAAAATCTGACGTAGATCAAGCGAAATGTCCTGTCCTTTGCCACCACGTAGTTGCCATAGATGTGCTGCTGCTACAGATTTGGCAACCATACCGATACCTGCCGAGCTGGCAAGCCGCAGTACGCTTGGTACGATCGGGTCTTTGCCGGTGAAGTGAATCTCACCGCCGCTATCCTTTGCGGAAAGCCCCATTCCGTTCAGTACATCTTCCAGCGCAGCATGAATATCAAATACCGTATGATCGGCACGATGGTCGACTGCATATTGAATGCGCTCTTTAAGCAGCGCAGGTTGTTCTTTTCCGATAGCCTTTGTCGATATCATAGGATACACCTCTTGGGATAAAATAGTCGTTATTTAAATTTATACATATAATTCTATACTTTTGAATCATAAATACAATAATCAATACCGGGTCAGATGAGGTGTATGCCACATATAACCCGGTATTGTAGGTATAGTGGAGGGATTGGATTGTAGAATAGATCGTTGTAAAAAGAGGATATTGTAGAAAGAGATATTTAGAAAAAGATTTTTAGAGAAAGACTTTTAGAGGAAGATCTTTAGAGAAAGATATCGATGTATCCAGGAATGCACTGCTACTCACAAAATAGAAAGCATAAAAAAGCAGGACACTTCATGTGAGTGCCCTGCTCTTTATTTTCGTATGCTTGTATTCGGTAGTTCTATATTTTATTCTTATCCATCTACTTCCATAGTACTTTTCCTACTATGTTTGCTGTTAATAGGCATGGTTTCTGTGTCTGCGGGCGCTGTATAGGAATACAATCCATACACCAAACGTTACACTAAACACCAACCATCCAGAGTGGAAACGTAGCTACAGCTTCACCGGCTGCCGACTTGCCGCCGAAGCATACGCGGACAAAGCGACCTCGGTCGACCGTTTTCCATCCAGTCCGGTGACTGGAACCGGCTCACCGTTCAGCAGAGCAGCGACAAAGGCTTTGAGCATATACTGATCCATATCGTCGCCCCAGTAATACCAGTTCGCTTTCATCGTCGTATCGCTGAACAGCTCATTTTTCTGCTCAAAACAGTCGATCCAGAGGCTGCCTTTCGTACCGGTAATCTCCATCGTCACATCGCCCCATGTCGGAAAGGAAGCGGTGCGCGACCAGCTCGGATCAAGTACAGCGACTGCGCCGTTATCGTATTTCATATGCACCATACCAGCATCATCGATATCCATATCGTAAAATAACGTCTCTGCCAGCGCATACACCTCGGTCACACGCGCCTCTGGCATGAACCAGTTCATCAGATCTGTCACATGCACGGTATGATCAAATACCGCGCCGCCGCCAGCGAGCTGTTTATCGGTAAACCATGGAATATCCGGCTTTGTGCCCCGATTCGTACCTTTGATCGCTACAATCTCGCCAATATCACCGCGCTCGATTGCCGCTTTCGCTTCGACTACAGCAGGCACGAAGCGACAGGGGAAGGCCGTCATCAACTGCACACCATGTGTGCGTGCGCTGTCGATCATTTGGTCCATTTCTTGTATGCTTAAGCCAAGCGGCTTCTCGCACAATATATGCTTGCCATGCTCAGCGGCAGCGATTGCCAGCCGGGCGTGATATGCATTCTCCGAGCAAATAATGACCGCATCGATATCGGTGGCAAGCAGGGCGTGATAATCATCATAATACGGAATACCGTGACGCTTCACGACATCGGCTACTCTGGCCTGATCTTCATCGGAAATGCCTGCCACATGCACGTTCGGCAGTTGCAGCAATTGCTCCAAATAACTGAATGCATGGGAGTGAGCAAAGCTGATCATTCCTATCTTAAGTTTTGTCACAGTATCGTCCTCCTACAGATAGATCGGCAATCCGGTTACAGCCGATTGGATCGCAGCCCGCACAATCTCAATATTGGTACACGCTTCTTCCGCCGTAATCAGCAGGGGCGTATCATGGGTAATCGCCGCAATAAAATGCTCCAGCTCCCGATAATACGGATCAGCATAGGTCGGACTCTGCGGTACAGCGACCTCTGCCGCCCCGGCCGCCTGTGTCTGCTGGCGCTTGATATGCAGCGAGCCCGCACTATTGCTATCAAAGCGCAGTAAGCCTTTACTGCCCGCCAGCTCGATCCCGTAGCGAAATGCCTCCGGCACACCCCAGCCTGCTTCCAGATTGGCGATCGTTTTATTGCGGAATTGCAAGGTCACGAGTGCATAGTCCAGCTCGGTATTACGATAATTGATCGTATAGACCGATTCCACTTCACCCAGTGTCCATCGCAAAAAGTCGATATCGTGGATCATCAGATCCATAATGACGCCACCGCTATGTTCAAAATCGTGATACCACGCACTCGCAGTACCCGGATGCGGGCCAACCCGTTTGGTATGCACAACACCGACACGCCCGATTTCGCCGCCATCCACACGACGCTTCATATCCTGATAATTGGGGAAGAAGCGCAGCACATGCCCGATGCACAAACGAACACCTTTTGCCTCACAATACGCCGCCATCGCTCTGCCTTCCTCGGCTTGCAGTGCGATCGGTTTTTCGCAAAATACATGCTTGCCATAATCGGCAGCCTGCTGCACATAGTCCCGATGCAGCGTGGTTTGCAACAGTACACAGACGATATCCGGGTCAGTCTCCTTCATCATCACGTCAAAATCATCGAAGGCGGTTGTGCCGTACGTATCGGCAATATGCTGTGCTGCCGCATATTGCACATCAAATGCGCCCACCAGCTCTGCTTCGGGCATTTTCGCCAGATTGGCAGCATGGGTACGGCCCATCGTGCCACAGCCTACAATTGCAACTTTCATCCGTATTCACTCCAATGTGCAAAATCGTTTACTTGGAACCTGTCATCGAAATCCCCTCGACAAAATAACGCTGGAAGAAAATAAAGATAATGAGCATCGGAATCGTCGCCATCACCGATCCAGCCATCAGTACCGGGAAATTGGTTGTGAACTGTCCCTGTAGCAATGACAATCCGACTGCCAGCGTCATTTTATCCGGGCTGCTGTTAACGATCAGCGGCCACATCAGATCATTCCACGACGCCAGCATCGTGAAGATCGCCACTGCCATCAGACCGGGAACGGTGAGCGGCAGCATAATGCGCCAGTAAATTTTAAACTGGTTACAGCCGTCGATCTTCGCTGCTTCTGCCAGCTCGTTAGGCAATGACATAAAAAACTGCCGCAGCATAAACATGCCAAATGCACTGAACAGACCTGGTACGATCAACGCCTTGAGCGTATTGAGCCAGTGCAGATCACGCATAATCAAAAACTGGGGGAGCATATACACCTGTCCAGGCACCATCAATACCGCCAGCGACAGCACGAACAATACATGCTTGCCCGGAAAATCGATTTTCGCAAACGCATAGGCTGCCAGCGAGCAGAACGCCAGTTGACCGATCACTTTGGCTGACGCGACCAGCACCGTATTTACGAAAAATTCAAAGAAGGGCAGCAATTGCAGCACACCGCTATAATTCGCCCAGATCGGTTTTTCCGGGAAAAAGACGATCGGCACGCGGGTTGCTTCTTCCATCGTTTTCAAAGACGTGAGTACCATCCATAGAAAAGGGAATACCATCGCTACCGCGCCGATGATCAAAATGATATGAATGATGATTTGAGCAGTATGAAGCTTGCTGGTCATAGGCTGCTGTCTCCTTTCATTCGTAATGAACCCATTTGTTCTGGAGTTTCATCTGTATAATCGTGACGATCATAATAAGCGCGAACAGCAACATCGCTACTGCCGCCGCATAGCCTTCATTGTTCAGCACAAATGCTTGCTCGTAGAAGAAATAGACGAGCGATTGGGTCGTATCCAGTGAAATGTTTTTATCACCGATCATCATCCAGATCAGGTCGAACACCTGAAATGCATTAATAATCGAAATCAGACTGGCAAAAAAGACGGTAGGTGACAAAATCGGCAGCGTAATCGTCCAAAACTTGCGAATAAAGCCAGCTCCATCCAGATCAGCAGCTTCATAATACGACTTGGAAATCCCCTGCAAGCCTGCCAGAAAAATAACCATATTGTATCCGATACTGCTCCAGATCCCGACTAGAATCACCGCAAACGGAGCGACCATCGGATCGGTCAGCCACATCGGCCCTTCAATGGAAAGCTTGTGCAGCAGTTGATTCAGCAAGCCATAGTCACTGTTGAACAGCCATTTCCATACCATGGCTACCGCTGCTGGCATCGTGACCACCGGCAAAAAGTACAATGTTCGGTACACATACACAAACTTGATCTTCTGATTCAGCAGCGTGGCAACGACAATCGATAGCGCAATACTAATCGGAACCGACAGAAACGTGTACAGCAGCGTATTGCGCAGTGTATGCCATACATCCGGATCATGTAACATCGTTTCATAATTGCTCAGTCCGGCCCAGTGGTGTTTGCCAAAGTCGCCCCACTCGGTAAAGCTAAAATAAAAGGTCTGCATTACAGGCCACATGTAAAAAAACATCAATCCGAGCAAGTTAGGCGCAATCATCAGAAATGCCCACATCACATCGGTTCTGTTATACTTTCGACCGAACCACCATCTCATCATGAAAACCTCCTGCACATAACCGATTCAGAGCCCACGCGCAGATGGCGAGCTCTGAATCGAAACGGTCTATTCTTTGGCAAGAATGTCGTTCATTTTGGAAGCCACTTCTTTGGCGGCATCCGCAACACTCATCTGTCCATACCATGCTTTTGTGAAATACTCGTCCTCCAGTGCGAGCCATGCCGCTGTATCTTTGGATACCGGATACGGTTTGGCGGTAGTCGCTGCATCGATGAACACTTGCAGATTAAACTCAGGCACCGATTTCACCCATGCGGATTGTGTACCGTTAAAAGCAGGAATACCGGAGCCGAACGATGCGAAAATCTCATTTGCTTCCTTGGAGCTTAAATACGTTAAAAACTGCTGTGCTTCCTGTGGATGAGCTGTTTTGGCGCTGATCACGTTGGCAGCACCATGGATAACCTGTGTATCTTCCTTGCCCTTTGGTAGCTTCGCTACATTTACATTCGCTTTTGTATATTCGTTGTTAGCGTACTCGCCAACGTCCCATGAGCCGTCATACAGCATCGCCAGCTTGCCGGATTCAAACAGCTTCACCGGATCGGTTTGCGACATTTGCGCAGCGGTTGGTGAATCGCCAGCTTTAATGAAATCAGTCCAGTATTCCAGTCCTTCAATACTTGCCGGCAGATCATAACCGGACTTTTTCTTATCTGGCGAAATGATATAACCACCAGCCTGCAAAATAGTATCATAATAACCCTGCTGGTTTTTCTGCTGTGCACCGATGCCCCAGATGCCTTTATTTTTGTCGGTCAGCTTGGCAGCCGCTTCTTTTACTTTGTCCCAATCCCATGTATCATCCGGCACAGCTACATTGGCATTTTTGAACAATGTTTTGTTGTACCAGAGACCAATCGTAGACATTTCAAATGGGATGCCATACTGGCTATTGTTGTATTTATACAGATCGACCAGACCACCTGGGAAATTGGAGACCTGAATATCGCCTTTTTGTGTTAGATCGTCCAGCGGCATCAAAATATCATTAGAGATGTACTTGAGTGCATTAGGTCCATTCATCCAGAACACATCAGGCAGGCTGTCGCCAGTGGCAGCAACATTCAATTTGTTCCAGTATTGATCAAACGGTGTAAGCTGGATGTTAACTGAAATATTAGGGTGAGATTGTTCGAACGTGTCGATGATTTTTTCCATGGCGGGCTGGTAATTTTTGTCCCACATTCCATAGGTCAAGGTAACCTTCTCTGTGGAGGTGGTGGATTCTGCAGTTGCATCACTGGATGTGCTGCCGGAACTACAGGCACTTAGTGTCATACTGAACAACAATAACAAAGCACTCAAACCTGTCCATTTTTTCATTCTCAATAAATCCCCCTTCAAAATGTAATCCATTACACAGAATGCAAACTACAATAATCCCGTTTTGTAAGCGTAAATAAGGTGTTAGGTTTGTTAAAATTGTAATCGATTACTGTTAAAGTGATTATAATTTGAATAAATATGCATAGTCAATACAGTTTTACACGTTTATTTTAATGAATTTTAGCATATTCGTTCCTTTTTAAGATGTATTTATGCATAAAATGGAATGAAAATCACTATAATTCATAAAAGAAGTGTAGTATACTGTTATCGATTACATTAATTATCGTTTGCAGGAAGGTGAAGAACAATGGCTTCAATTCAAGAGGTGGCCAGGGAAGCAGGCGTTTCAACAGCGACCGTGTCGCGTGTTATAAATAATCATCCATTTGTATCAGACAAATCAAGGCAATCGGTAGAGAAAGCAATTCGCAAGCTGAATTATGAACCGAATATGATGGGGCGTAATCTGCGCACATCGAGTACGAATATGCTGCTGGTGTTGCTGCCAAGCATCTCCAATCCGTTTTATTCGAAAATATTGCAGGGGATTCAGGATACCGCACGTCGCAAAGGGTATTACATTCTCGTCTGCGAAACGGATGCCTCCTCAGAAATCCAGAGCTTTTTCATTAATACCGCCAAGCAGCAACTGGCTGCCGGTATCATTTCACTTGATCCAAGCCTCGATCTGGAGGATGTGCTGCTGCCGCAATTGCAGGATGGATACCCGATCATTCAATGTGGCGACTCCCCGCAAAATGATACGATTCCATATGTAAGCATCGATAATGTGATGGCCGCCTACAAAGCGGTCAAGTACTTGCTGGCGACCGGTCATACCCGGATTGCACTTATTACTGCAAGCGATGACTTCCGTTATGCCGCTGATCGCCGCGAAGGCTATGTCAAAGCGCTTGCCGAATCCGGCATCCAGCCGAGTGAGGAATTGATCAGTCGTGGTGAGGTCGATTACGAAGGCGGCAGACTGGCGATGCAAAAGCTGCTGACGATGGATCAGCTACCTACAGCCGTCTTTGCAATCGGGGACATTATGGCGATCGGTGCATTAAAGGCGATTCGCGAGGCAGGCTTACATACGCCATCGGATATCGCAGTGATCGGTTTTGATAATATTCCATTTTCCAATATGACGACTCCAACACTGACCACCGTCTCCCAGCCTATGTACGACATGGGCTGTAGCGCAGCACAGATGATGATCGACAAGCTGAACCAGAAGGAGAAGACGATTAAAAGTCTGATTCTGTCGCATGAGCTGATTATTCGGGAGTCGACGGAGCTGTAGGTGGGTGATTATCATTTGTTGGTTGTTTGTTGAACGCAAACGCCATTTGATGAAGAACCAGCACCTTTAACGTTACTACAAAAAAGAAGCAGCCCGCATCGTCGCAGGCTGCTTCTTTTTATTATGCATTTATCACTGTTAAGCACGAGTACATACGATTACAAATTACGCTTCATCACACTCTTATGATGCGAGAACACCTCAAAGCTCTGTTGACCGTGATACGACCCCATACCGCTCTCACCAACACCGCCGAATGGCAGGTAATGCGAGGTCATATGCGACAGCGTTTCATTAATACAGCCGCCACCGAACGATACCGTATCCAGCACCTGATCGATGAGCTGTTCATTCTGAGTAAACAGGTATAGCGCCAGCGGTTTCGGGCGATTCACGATCTCATCCAGCAATGGAGTCAACTCGTCATATTCGATCACAGGCAGGATCGGACCGAAAATCTCCTCCTGCATAATCGGTGCATCCCAGCTTACATTGTCCAACAATGTTGGTTCGATGGTCAGTTGATCACGCAGTGAGCGTCCGCCAAACAGCACCTGTTCATTAGCCATCAGTCCAGTCAGACGATCGAAGTTACGTGTGTTCACGATATGCGGGAAATGAGGATTGCTCAGCACATCTGCTGTATATTTATCCGCAATCTCCGCTTGCACCAGTTCGGCAAACTTCGCTTTTACACGGCTATGAATCAGCAGATAGTCCGGTGCCACACAGGTCTGTCCGGCGTTCAGGAACTTACCACGCACAAGGCGCTCTGCTGCCAGCTTCAGGTCAGCATCCTCGTGTACGATCGCCGGGCTTTTGCCGCCCAATTCCAGCGTTACTGGTGTTAGATGCTCGGCTGCTGCGCGCATGACGACACGTCCAACATGCGTGCTACCGGTGAAAAAGATGTAGTCGAATTTTTCTTTGAGCAGCGCGGTGCTTGTTTCGACTTCGCCTTCCACGACAGCGATATACGAAGCAGGGAACAGGTCGCTTAGCATATCAAAGATCAGACGCGATACGGTAGGCGTCAGCTCGGAAGGCTTCATCACTACCGTATTCCCAGCAGCCATTGCACCAACGAGCGGGCCAAATGCAAGCTGGAACGGATAGTTCCACGGTGCGATGATCAGTGTTGTACCGTAAGGCTCGGGATAAATCGTACTCGTTGCATCCGGTAATGCGGCTGAAGTAGGCACAGTACGGGGCGCCGCCCATGCTTCTAAATTGTCCAATGCAAAGTCCAGTTCACCGAGTACGATACGAACCTCAGAGCCAAATGCTTCCGACTCCGACTTGTTCAGATCGGTATGCAATGATTCCAGAATACGCGGCTGGTAACGCTCAATGCCTGCACGCAAGGTGCGTAATGCTTCTATACGATAAGCGACATCGCGAGATTGTCCTGTTTTGAAAAAGCTGCGCTGCTGCGCCATAAGCTGTTGAATCGATTCCATCGTTATTCACTCCTAGAGGGTATATGCTTCTGCTGCTTGTTCAATCATGTATAGCGATGAATGGGGCAAATAGCAGGCGGTTTACTAACAAGCATTTCATTTGAAATGCAGAAATACATGCAGAAATACATAATGATATAAACCCATCATTGCGAGTTTGAATAAAAATTGCTCGCAATCTTTTTAAAAATAAAATAGTTATATGCAACACAAATTGGATTATATGCTAGCCTGCTGGCGATGACAATAACCAGAAAAGAAGTGGATGCGGCTTATGCCACAATTGGGGTATAAATGAGTATAAGATTTAAATTTACAGGAGTGTGATTGTGATGCCTGATTCATTTTCTTCCTCACCCCAGCCAACCGGAGCGATCCCATCATCGATCCACCATGTAGCAGACACACCCAGGCTGGATCCGCGTATTATACGCACACGCGCTTTGCTGCGAGATGCATTGATCGAGCTAATGGAGCAGCAGCCTTATGATAAAATTACGATTCAGCACATTGCGACACAGGCTACCGTGAATCGGAAAACCTTCTATCTTCATTATGAAACGAAGGATCATTTGCTGTATGCCGTTACCGATGAATTGCTCGGTGAGCTATTTGGTGAGGCGCGAGATGCCAATTCGTTTAACCAATCAGTGGAGGAATTGCAGCGCTATATTGCGGGACGTATCTTCACCTATATTATTCGCTACAAGCGCTTTTTCGAGGTGATGTTCGAGCGGCAAGCGATGTCGAACTTTGTGCAGTATATGAAGCAGTATATCGCACGTTTTTACGAGGAAAAGTTTGCCGAGCTAGAGGATGATAAGCTGCCGGTACACAAGAACGTGATTGCCAGCTATATTAGCTCTGCCTATGTGGGTGTAATCCACTGGTGGCTGCGTGAAGGCATGCCTTATACACCGGAGGAAATGACCGAGCAGATGATCGTGCTCAACTCCAATGGCCCAATTCGCCTTATCCAGCAGCAGTAAAATAGCAAACAAGCCTATTCCATTTCGTTCATCTGTATGCCAGATGTCTGCTTGGATAGGCTTGTTTGTCGATTGAGTTTGGAGCAGGCATTTCGACATACCTGAGAATCCATATTGTGTACATCAATTTATTGTGTATATCCACTTATATTAAAACGATACATCAGAAAAACCATACAGCAGATAAAAGATTTCACTTTAAATAATAACCTGTATACGAAACAGAAAAGACTATTATGAAACACAAAAGACTACATGAAATAGAAAAGACGGTGCATAAATTACAGAAAAAAATTACAATAAAACACTTTAAAAAGCCATAAAAACCTGAGGTGGAGCTGTCGAGCTACCATTTTATCACTGACCTAACTGACCTAACTTACCGGCACTGCGCCCATCGTCTCATCAATCTGTGCATTTTGCTTGATTCGACTCAGCAAACGATGCAGCACCGCACGCTCATCTTCGGAAATACCATCCATCAGATCCATTCCCGCTTCCTTCATAATTTCGCATACTGCGGGCTCCAGCTTTGCGCCCTCGGTAGTCAGATAAATTTTGAAGCAGCGGCGATCGTCCGTGCATGTGATTTTGCGGATAAAGCCCTTGCTCTCCAGATTGGATAACATGCGTGTAATATTGGTTTTATCCTTACCCAATCGCTCGCCGATCTCATTCTGGGTAAGACCATCCTTTTTCCAGAGCAGCATCATGACAAAGGTCTGCTCCGGCGCCAGATTGAACGGGGCAAGCTTATGCTTAATATATCCCGCAATCGCCAGATGGACATCACGAATGAACACGGTATAACTCTTTTCTACGTCATATGGCATCGAACTCACCCTTAATCTATTTGATCACTGTCATCGTTATTTATTTATTTATTTATTTATTTATTTATTTATTTATTTAATGTTCTTCTTCATGTTCCCCATCATCCACACCGATGATGAAGAAGAGCCACCGTTATGCAGGTAATACGCATACGGGTGGTTATAGTTGGTATAGCAACCGTCATGATTACAGAGCCGTTTTTTGCATTCGGCGCGCTTCATCGGCGTTAGACTATCACTTTTACCTGAAACTGTCAACGAGCCGAATGAACCGAATCAATCGACAAAAAATGAATATGAATCTATAGCTAATGCCCCAGATTGTCCTGCAAATGGGGCGCGAAGCAATACGGCAAGCAGTAAAAATTCAGATGTAAGCGGTAATATTCAATGTGAAAGTTTCATTTTCATCTTGACATTGTTCGACACAAGGTCTATTGTAATTTTTGTAAGCTTGACTGTCACAAAAGAGACACAATGCAAGATTGACTTTATGACGAAGCTTGAGTAATTGATATGTATCTTTGTTTATATAAAATGTATAGCGGATGTATATCAAAGCGAGCGATCGTTTATTTTTTTGTCGATATAGTTGCTATATCAACCGTATACTGCAGGCAAGGATTAAGTTTGTACTATATAACTACCCCATATGCCAATAGCATGCACGCATGCTGTATAGAGAAAAAGGGATAGGTACATTTTGGAGGAGAAACGATATGGAAGCTATGACATTTGTATTGTTCGGTTCGACCGGGGATCTGGCGAAACGCAAGATTTTCCCTGCTTTGTACAACCTGTATGTGGATCGTAAAATGCCGGAAGCCTTCTCGATCATCGGGCTCGGCCGCAAATCATTTAATGATGCGACCTTCCAAACGTATGTAGAGCAGTCGCTTCAGGAATTTTCGCGTAACACTCCGAATGACCGTAAGACGGTGGATGCCTTCTTGCGTTCGATTCGCTATCATATTTTGAATGTGGATGATACCGCTGGTTACCAGGAGCTGCTGAAGCTGGTAGAACAACGTGAGTCCGAACTGAACATCCCGCAAAACCGCATGTTTTACATGTCGGTTGCACCGGAATTTTTCGGTGTGATTGCGGACAACATCAATGCAAGCGGATTGGGCAACACATCCGGCTGGAAACGTCTGATCATTGAAAAGCCATTCGGACATGACCTGGAATCCGCACGCCAACTGAACAAGCATCTGAGCAAAACCTTTGCTGAAGAAGAAGTGTTCCGCATTGACCACTATCTGGGCAAACCAATGGTGCAAAATATGGAGTCCTTCACTTCTGCGAATCCAGTCATCCAATCGCTGTGGAACAACCGTCACATCGCGAACGTACAGATTACGGCATCCGAAGTAGTCGGCGTTGAAGAACGTGCGGGCTACTACGATCATACCGGTGCGATCCGCGATATGGTGCAAAACCATATGCTGCAAGTGCTGATGATGACGGCGATGACATTGCCAGGTGGACACACTGCAGACGATGTACGTTCCCACAAAAAATACATCGCTAAAGCACTGCGCCCAATCTCCAAAGAAGATGCACACAAGCATATCGTCCGTGCACAATATGCGAATGGCGTTGTATCCGGTCGCGAAGTACAGGGCTATCAGGATGAGCCAGGCATCGAGCTAGGTTCCAACACCGATACCTTTGTAGCGGCACGCGTATGGGTGGACGACTTCTCCTGGGAAGGTGTTCCATTCTACATCCGTACGGGTAAACGTATGAAAGAGAAATCGACACGTATCGTAGTCGAATTCAAAAACACCATGCAAAACAGCGAAATCTGCGTGGATTGCGATGGTCAACCGAACATGCTTACAATCAGCATCAATCCAGAAGAGAAAATCACGCTGCAACTGAACCGTCGTAACGTGAAAACAGGTCTGCTGGAGCCAATGACATCCGAATTCGTGATGGGTACAGATAACGATCCAGAAGCATACGAGCTGTTGATCGGCGATGCGCTGAACGGTGACGGTACATTCTTCGCACACTGGGATGAAGTCGAACTGTCCTGGCAGTGGGTACAGCCAATTCTGGAAGCTTTCGCGGACAACAGTCTGCCACTGCATGACTATGCTGCTGGCACCTATGGTCCAGAAGCATCCGATGCACTGCTGGCTGAGCAGGGCTTCCGCTGGCTGGGCGATCAGAATGCCGCACCGGTACGTACCGGCGTCGCTTCTGCACGATAAGAGATAAGCTGTTCTTTTTAAAGATGAATGGTTGGCTTACGCTCTGGTTAATGATGAACAGAGCGTATTCACCATGCCTTCAGAGCCGGGTTGCCGGCTTTGCAGAATGTCAGACTGTGCTAGAAGTGGTAGTATTAGGACTGGCTATAGATTGCTAGACGAGCTAGAGATAAAAAAAGGGATGTTCCATCCCCAACACAACGGAGGGCTATACTATGAAAATCGGTTTGATCGGCTTGGGTAAAATGGGTATGAATCTGGCGCAAAACCTGATGGATCACAAACATGAGGTTGTTGCCTTTGACCTGAACAAAGAAGCAGTAAAAGAAATCACAGGCCTCGGCGCACAGGGCGTAGAGACAATTGCAGATATGGTAAGCAAGCTGGAAGCTCCACGCATCGTATGGGTAATGGTACCACACGGCGTAGTTGATTCCGTACTGGGCGAGATCGCTCCATTGCTGTCCGAGAACGATATCGTGATCGAAGCAGGGAACTCCCACTACAAAGAATCCGTACGTCGTTACAACGAAATGAAACAAAAAGGCATTCGTTACATGGACGCAGGTACATCCGGCGGCATGAGCGGTGCTCGTAACGGTGCGTGTTATATGATCGGTGGCGACAAAGAAGCATGGGATGTAGTAGAACCAATCTTCCGCGATACTGCTGTTGAAAATGGTTACCTGTATGCAGGCGAAGCGGGTAGCGGTCACTACTTGAAAATGGTACACAACGGTATCGAGTACGGTATGATGGCAGCAATCGGTGAAGGCTTCGAAGTTCTGGAGAAAAGTCCATATGACTTCAACTACGAAAAAGTAGCTCGCGTATGGAACAACGGCTCCGTTATCCGCTCATGGCTGATGGAACTGACTGAAAATGCATTCGCAAAAGACGGACGTCTGGAAGAAATCCAGGGGATCATGCACTCCTCCGGTGAAGGTAAATGGACCGTTGAAGAAGCAATGGACCTGCAAATGGCAACTCCAGTTATCGCCCTGTCCCTGCTGATGCGTTACCGCTCCCTGGACAACGATACATTCACAGGCAAAGTCGTAGCAGCCCTGCGCAACGAATTCGGCGGCCACGCAGTAGAAAAATCCAACAAGTAATTCACAACCCATTACTTGAACAATAGGTTTGACCGACAACCCATCGCTCAACCCACACAACCCACAATAAATAAAAGAGCTGCACACCTGACATTCAGGCAGTGCAGCTCTTTTATTTATGTAATCTTAATTGAAATTTTGGATTTATATTTTAAAAGATCACTATTAATCTACTAATCTACTCATTTCCTCTAATCGCCAAATCTCTTTCCTACTACTCCCCACCTCAATGGAGTTTTTTAGCTGCGCCCCCACCTCAGAATCATATTTCTTTTCCTATTCCGTATTTCCGTATTGATGTTTAAGTTCTGATTCAAGCTCGTAATTTAAGTCCTTATATACCCCCTAACCCTTCTTTATTCCCAAAATAACTCAAATCACTCAAAAGTAGAATGAACGTAAAGAAATAAGAAAAATGCTGCACAAGCACAGAACGGAGGGAAGGAAATAAGGGGAAAGGACGACTTTTGAGCACGGGAATCTACAGTAATCTCCTACTCCGTAGATTCCTGTGCGATACCGGAGTCCGTCCCCTTATTCCTTCCCGGAGTGGTTGCAGCATCCCTACCCCACTCTGCCAACCCAGCATACAATAATCCAAAATCCCATAAACAAGCTCTTAAAATACACCCTTACACAGCACACAAGCAAAACTTTTTTCTGAAAACCCACAAAAAAACTCAATAAACCGTTTTCATAACGTTGACGTTAACGTTAAATAGGTATAATATATTCATATAAGATATGTAATTATTTAAATAATGAAACGGAGGGGTGACCATGACATTGTACAAAATCGATGAGGTTGCCAGCGAATGTAATCTGACGAAGCGAACGATTCGGTACTATGAAGAGATTGGTCTGCTGTCCCCGCAGCGTAGTGAGGGCAACACACGATTGTATACACGCGAAGATATTGAACGGCTCAAAAAGATTATCAGCGCGCGCGATGTGCTTGGCTTTTCGTTGCAGGAGCTGCATCGCTATATCGAAGTCGTTGAAATGCTTACTGGACAGCGTGAACGTTACCGCAGCATTACCGATCTGGATGAGCGGAGGCGGCAGCTAGAGGAGATTGATGAGACGCTGGGCAAGCAGCTCGATATGATGGAGAGCAAAATGCGCACGATTCAAAGTTTTAAAGAAGAAGCCGAGCAATTGCGCCAGCAAGTACGTAACGGCATGGAGAGGCTGGAGCGTGAATCGGCAGAGCATAGTTGAAAATGGATAAGAACATGAATAAATAGATAGCAACACAAAGGGAGGAACCTGCAACATGAGTACGAAAACAGCTTCAGTTAAAGAACTGCCCAAGCAGGGCGGATTATTATCACAGCCAAAAGCAGTCTGGGCCGTCGCCTTTGCCTGCGTCATTTCATTTATGGGTCTTGGTCTGGTAGACCCGATTTTACCAGCGATTGCAACACAGCTTAACGCTACACCAAGTCAGGTATCATTACTATTCACCAGCTACAATCTGGTGACCGGTCTGGCGATGTTAATTACCGGTTTTGTATCCAGCCGGATCGGTGTGAAATGGACACTGCTTAGCGGTGTTGTCCTGATCGTTATTTTCTCGGCACTTGGCGGTATGTCCGATACCATCGGTCAAATCGTTGGTTTCCGTGGCGGTTGGGGTCTGGGTAATGCACTCTTTATCGCGACTGCATTGTCCGCGATTGTCGGTCTGTCCACTTCCGGTACAGCTAAAGCGATTATTTTGTACGAAGCAGCACTCGGTCTTGGGATTTCGGTCGGCCCGCTGCTCGGTGGTGAACTCGGTTCGATCTCATGGCGCGGCCCGTTCTTCGGTGTTAGCGTATTGATGCTGATCGGCTTTGTCTTTATTCTGGTGATGCTGCCTAAAATTCCAAAACCAAAAACACGCAGCTCACTCGCCGATCCGTTTAAAGCATTAAAATTCCCGGCACTGAAAACACTGGCAATTGTTGCATTTTTATATAACTTTGGTTTCTTTACCTTGATGGCGTATTCTCCTTATGTGATGGGATTGGATGAGCACGGTCTTGGTTATGTATTCTTTGGTTGGGGTATTCTGCTGGCGATCACTTCGGTATTCGTTGCACCGAAGCTGCAAGCACGCTTTAACCTCGCAGGCTCGATGGGTGTCATGCTGACTCTGTTTGCACTGGATCTGGTATTCATGGGTCTGGGTGCAGCCTTCGGTTCACCTGTGCTCGTCATTATCGGCGTTATCGTAGCAGGTATTTTCCTCGGTATTAACAATACGCTGATCACAACAGCGGTTATGGAATCGGCACCGGTTGAGCGTTCGGTCGCTTCTGCGGCATACAGCTTTGTCCGCTTCCTCGGTGGTGCCGTATCGCCATTCCTGGCAGGTAAACTGGCAGAATGGTATAACTCGGCAACACCATTTTACTTCGGTGGTGCGATGGTATTGGTCGCTGTTATCGTTCTGATCGTACGCCGTCGCCACCTGGCAGACATCGACGTATCGCACGGACATTAATG
Source organism: Paenibacillus sp. (assembly GCA_039595515.1). GTDB lineage: Bacteria > Bacillota > Bacilli > Paenibacillales > Paenibacillaceae > Saccharibacillus. The sequence goes on from JBCNLJ010000095.1 coordinate 16,872, forward strand.
CTTCAAGTTGATTAAATAGGAGGGGAAGAACATGGAAGAACGACAAGCAAACGTAGCTTACGGGCGTATACTGGTCGCAGTGGATGGCTCTGAGCATGCACAGCGTGCATTGGAGCATGCGGTCAAGCTGGCACAATCGCTACAGACCGCACCGCATTTGACCGTGTTACACGTAAATCCAACGATGATGGTTGCTGAGCCACCACTTGGTGTGGATGTAGGTGTACGTCTGGATGAAGAAGGACGCGAAATGACAGAGCCGTATCGTCAATATCTGGATACGACTGGCGTAGCATACGATGTGCGCTACCATACCGGCGATCCGGCAACAGTGATCTGTGATACAGCGAGCGAACAGGCGATCGATCTGATCGTCATGGGTACACGCGGTATGAGTACGGTGTCCGAGTTGTTCCTTGGCAGTGTGAGTCATAAGGTGATCCAGCATGCGCATTGCCCGGTACTGACGGTAAAATAACGAATGGATAGGCAAGTGGAAGACAGGATTAGTATAAAAAGGCGAGTATAACAAATAGCCAGCAGCAGCCTGAGAACTTACAGGAGTTCACAAGCCTACTGCTGGCTTTATTCATGTCTGCCTATAAGTTAATAGACAAAACCTATAAAATACACTCTATATGATGCCCATCCTATCGCACGTATGGGCTATACGTTATCGTCTGTAAAACAAAAAACTTCATCTTATATGGAATAGGAATACGGCTTTTTACACCTTCACCTGTACCTGCTCAATCGCTGTACGAATCACATTACAGGAGTGCTCCAATTGACGTTGTTCCTCATCATTCAAGCGAAGCTCAATCAGCTCTTCAATCCCATCGCCACTAATAATCGCGGGTACACCGGTACACACATTGTGCTGCCCATATTCGCCGTCCAAAATGGCGGAGACTGCGATGATCCGATGTTCATCGTACAAAATGGAGCGAGCGATGTGAGCGAGTGCGTTGCCGATACCGAACTGAGTGTGACCTTTACGAAGGAAAATTTCCCAGCCTGCATCACGCGTTTTGAGTGCCACATCCTCCATACTTAGTTCAGGGAAGCGCTCGGCATGCTGCTCCAAAATATGCAGTAGCGGCTTACCGCCGATCGTAACATGAGACCACGCCACAAATTGGGATTCGCCATGCTCACCCAGTACATAGCCATGTACACTGCGCGGATCGATGGAGAAGACGTCAGACAGAATCGTTTTCAGACGGGAGGAGTCGATCGATGTACCGGTGCCAATGACACGTCCACGAGGCAGCCCGGAAAATTGCCATGTCAGATACGTGACAACGTCTACCGGATTGGCTGCAATGATGAATACTCCATCAAATCCACTCGCCATGATCGGATCGATAATTTCCTTCGTAATCGCTGCGGCTTCATGCAGTACCGTCATACGATCCTGACCGGGCTTCGGATTCGCTCCTGCCGTAATGATCACGATGTCCATATCTCCACAATCCTGCAAGGAACCGGCATACACTTTGGTACGATGTGAGGTAAAGTCCATACAGTGTGACAGATCAAGTGCCTGCGCAACTGCTTTTTCATGCGTACGTCCTACCATCATAATCTCATCGGCAATAGACTGGTTAATCATCGAATACGCGCAACCTGCTCCGACCATACCGACTCCAACAATGGCTACTTTCCTGTTCTTTCTTCCCAAATGCACAGCCCCCACTCTTTATAAATATGACGCCATCAGCTACGCCTACAAACAGCCGTTACGTCTAACAATCAATTTAAAATTCAACAATAACGTCTATGCAGCAATGTCAAAATACATTCCACAATTGCCATTATACATGCTTTTCATTCCTGTGTAACTGTTAAATATGTCATATAAGTTAACTCTTTAACTAGAACCATCTGATCAAATTTTAATAAGAAATAAGACCATTCTGCTTATTGCTTATATAGTACATACTTATATAATACCTATCTGTTACGAATCTGTATGGATATGTTTTTACAATGAAAAGTAATCGAATACGAGTAATCTCAGCAAATGATCTGCTCTGCCAAAGAGCCAAAGTTGGAATCCGGGTGTCATAAGATGCGACGATTAGGGTAAATAGTAAAGTGAGCTACAGTATATGCATCAATAGCAAGTTGATTGATGTATGCACTTCAGGCATAAGTGCAATAATCGAGATTGCAGTGATCCAGCACCTTGACCCTAACCAATGCGAATATGAAGTTGTACAGCAGGGATGAACTGATGATGTGATTCACTGATGGGGTGATGCACTGATAGTGTGATTCAATGTATTGTAAATGCATATTGTATGAGATGGATCAGATGCAATAGAACAGATTTGGAGCTTTAAGGAATCTTTAAACGAAGCAAGAAATGAATCAAGGTACTAGATCCTATAAACAATCTCGTATGAATGTAAGCCGCACAGAACGGAGGGAAGGAATAAGGGGAAAGGACGACTTCTAGTGTTAGCGATCTTCTAACACGGGGTTCAATGAAAAAGTGATTTTTGCGCAGCAAAATATCTTACAGCTTTGAGCACGGGAATCTACATTCTCCCCCCCATTTCGTAGATT
>JBCNLJ010000096.1:0-19041 GCA_039595515.1 Paenibacillus sp.
AATAAATATTATATTTGGAGTGTATAGGTACGTCTTTGCCTTAATAATGACCTATTCTTTATAACTTTAACCGTTGATCATAAGTGATAATTTTGTGTTTTCCGTACCTCCCTAATCTACTGTACAATAAGCTGGGAAGTACGGCTGCTCAGATAGAAGTATTTTTTAATTATGACATATAATATCTCATACATATTTCGTTTAAGAAAAATAGCAGTATTCATTCACTCAGACTTCCTACATGGATAAATTCATCAATTACGCATTTTAAATGCCCCGTATTACTTGGTGTAAGAGCAACAGCCCCAATACCTCCAACTGAGTTTAAAGATCGGAAGTCGCGATAAAAAATTCTCGTTCCTCGATCATCTGGATACAGTATCCGCACACTTTCCGTGTTCTGGATCGCATCGCGATAAGTGTGCATTTTATCTAAATCTTCTTTTTTGACCGATTTGATCTGGTTAGAGTCAGTATTCACCTTTAATTTGGCATCAAAGTGGTGCCAAATCCCTTTCACATACAGACTAATATCCGGCTTATAAGTTTGTGAATAAGACTCGTTCCCCCCTGTAAAGCAGCGATTATAGTATATCGAAAGTGGTCCCTCTGGTAGGTCGAATTTGACGCACAATCCATTAACCAATCGTTCTATTTGATTTTTCTCAACATTTCGTTCAAATACGGACGGAGAAACTCCAGTTAACTCTTCTACCATATCTATGATCATAAAATAACACCAATATTCATAAATACGGGATAGCTCTTTCGTATCGACCAGTACACGAATTTCCTCTTCTGCGAGTGGATAGCTTCCTCCAAGCAACCAATGCTGGTAGAACGAATACCACTGTCGGTATCCTGCCTTGCGCTGTAGTACGGTCGAGGCTTGAGGCAATGTTTGAAGCTCTCCCGTCTCTTCAAGCCAGTTAGAAGCAAGCAGTTCATTCAAGCATTCTGTCATTTGTATATTTTGGAGTTCCAGTTCGGTTCGATTATAAAAATGGCGACCTGAACGTAATCTATTATCCATCCAATCCGTTAATGAGCACATCTCCTGAACGATTCGCTTGATCAATCGGTTCTCCATTGTATCATAAGAAATATTTATTTCTTGATCATGCACTTCTGAAGGCATATATCGTTTGCTACCAATCGCCAATGTCTTAGCTACTGCCGATTGCTGTAGTGCATGATGCTCAGGTAATTCCACCCACGACTCGGGATGAGTAATAATGCCCATCACTGTTTCTATTCCGACTGATGCCGCTAATCCAATGGGACGACGGATCGTGCTACCCATCAGGCAATGGTGCGGATCACGATTTATGAGTTGCCACCACTCCCTCAGCGAAGCACCTTCCCAATTTTCCAGTAAGGCAATTCGCAAGCCATACCACTGATATAATGGTTGTGCTTCTGTTTGTGCATTCTCCGTCCAAGATGTCTGAATCGGAGTATGGGAATGATAAGGCAAGGTCGCTACCTTCGAACAGATTAGACGATGCATTTGTTCAATATTTTCAGTCGATAATTTGCGGCTCAGCACCCGGTAAGTAATCCCACAAAATCGGGTGATCCCGACAAAGTTTAAATAATTCAATTGGTAAAGAGAGCCGTGCAGAGGTTGTAGGATCGTACTGTAGTCTTGCAACACCTGTTGTTCATCATGCTGCGTCCAGTCTTCGCCAAAATCTACGATATATTCAGTCTGTTCCCATAGGTCTAAGGCGATCGGAATTTTCGATGCTTTTTGATAAATAGTATGTTTACGAATCATCCAATTATCACCTTCCTAACAAATAAAACTGCAATATCCGGTTTGAAAGAGCTGCTTATACATGGCAAAAACCTTTTTACCGCTCAAGGGAAATCTATATGATTCTTCCATCGCTAATATCTCCCTCATATCTGAGGAAAGCAGATCACCCTGGAGCTCGCTAATCGTAAATTGACCCAGAAGCCGCCTTAATAACAGCTCCAGTTCTTTCCTATTCCCATGTAACTTCGGCAATATTTTTTGTACAATTTGTGCATCAATTGCACTATCTAAGTTTGTCAGATTATACTGTTGAGCCATCATCAAATACGTCATGATCTCGTCCAATACCCGATACCCAAATGGTCGTCCTTCTTCCTTCAACAGCTCTTGAAGCTTAGAAATCACTTCAAATGCCTCCTGCAACATAGGCTTATGATCCGCATTGAGAAACTCTTTCCGATAGAGAGCTAAATGGTAATTCTCCTTGTTAGTAAACATGCTGGAACGATCAATGACAGAATTATACGATGAAGATGATATGGACGAGCCATCACCCGAGTTCCAGTAATTCTGGAAATCGACCTCATTACATTCCAATACATTGGCGCGATCTAATACTTTGGGACTAAACATATACGTAGTTTCATCAATATTAACCGTTCCGATTAAGTACACATTGATAGGAATGTGCATTTTAGGCGGGATCACATATACACGATTGAATGTATCGACATGCTCAAGCGGCTGTGCGAGCTGATGTAATTCAATCGCCTCTTGTTTAAGATATCCTGCTTCATCACAGCGGCGACTCTCCAAACAACTTAGAAAATCCGAGAAATAATACTCTACCTTTGCTAAATTCATTTCATCTAAAATGACAAAATAAGGTTTGCTCGGGTTCTGTTCAGCGCGAAGCATCAGCTTCAGCAAAGTTGTTGGCTCGTATTGTTCAGTAAGAGGATTGTAATAGCCCATTAGACTACGGTTATTTAACCAATCCGGTCTTACCGAAATGAACGCAAGATTTTCGTCAACCTGCTGCATCTCCTCTGTCTCTTTGCTAAACGCAAACACTCTTCCTTCCTCCTCAATCGTTAAACGGAGGCTAGCATCAGCACGACATTCGCTGTTTAGCCAGGTCATGAAACTTTTACGGAATCCCAATCTTACAGTACTTCCTTGTTTCTTCATCAAGGATTCTTCATCTTGCTCTCCAAAACGTACCTTCACCTCTACTCCCTGTTCCAGATCACCTATCGTAACCCATTCCAACATTTCAACAGTAACGATCATGCGCTGATAATCAAACATGTAAGGATACAATTGAAGAAGAAACGATTTCCCTCGATCCTCACTAGCTATACTCTGCGGCTTTTCTAACTCAGCATTGTCGTTCATATAGTCCGCAAAATACTGGGCGATTTTCGTCTTTCCCGTACCGGAGCCTCCAGACAGTATAAGAAATGGCTTTGATTGCAACGACGTGATGAATCGTCCGACAAACTCTCTGGAATACATAAGCCGGTTCGCTTGCAGATAAGTTTGAAAATCTTCGATTAAGGATGTGGTCACGGTGGATATAGCATCACTTTCACTAGCTGTCCCAAACAGATCATTCCATAGCTTCTCTCCACCATCTACTTGAGAAACAACCATCTTCCGAATTTCCGCCATATGTTTTTGCGGAACACGAGTTACAGTTGGGGTAGAGAATACATTTGCCGTAAACTGAACCGAGGAAATAATTATCCATTCTACAGATCTAAAGTGAGGATAGTCGTTTCCTTGTTTCGATTCATATTCGTATTCTCCTGTTACGCGCCCAATCCCGGTTAATTCTTTCCAGCCTTTATTAGCAATTACAATATCTCCGGGCTTCATCTCCTGACAGAAGCTCCATATGGAATCCATATTTTTGATTGGCTCTTGCTCAGGATTGTAGGCTAGATCATATGCCTCACGCAGTTGGATTTTGGTCGTATATTTCTTCAAGTCTCCTAATTCTGGCCAGCCGATAAAAATCTTGCTTTGAGCTAACGCTTCGCTCCAATAAACAGCTTGAGATCCGGGAGCAACTTTCCATACTGTCGGTTTACGTAGAGCTTCTGATGGACAATTAATTATTTCTAACGGGAGGGAAAGTTCCCCTTTAAGTATCGCTTTTATCATAGCAAGCAGTAGCGCTGAACTTAAGAACATCTGTCCATCCTGAACGAGGGTGTCATTCACCGAATCATACTCAATAAAAGCGAACTGGTTAGACTCCAGCTTTCGACTGCCAAAAGCCTCGAATTCCGTAGCATAGTAATTGAGGGCATTTAGCATCTTCGTTCGAAATTCAGTATCGCCTCTCTTGGAGTTCAGATCCGTAGAAATAGTCACCATCGTCTTCTCTCCATCTTGCACATACTTTGCTGCTTGCATCGCGCGAAATAACAGCTCAGACTTTGAGCTTCTAATCAAAAAAGCGTAGCCGCCTTTCTCATCTTCTAACGAAGGATAAACAGAAGTTTGTAAACAGCGCATCGTTAACTGCCAGGTTAACTTTTTCTCCTCACCACAATAAAACTCTACTTCAATCGGTACTAACCCTATGTAAGGCTTTGCTGGATCGATCTTCGCGGTGCCCGGCGTTGCCTGCAATCGCCAGGACTTATGAAGTTCAATACTTAATGGACGGTAGGGGTAACTTAATAATTGTGAAAATAAACGTTGTACACATTCATATTTTTTCATAGCAGCTTGGCTCCTTAAGTAAGTTGGACGATATTTAAAATTATCTCTCACACCACAAACAATTAAATACAAGCTAAGTATATCTATTATTGAGTTATACAAGACAAACTTATATACCTCATTTTCAAACCATACGTAAATCTGTGACACTTTTACTTCTACTGAATCGACTTACTCAAGCAACAACTTATCACTATTCTATCAATTCCCCACTATGGTACCATCGCATCTAAATTTCTACTTAGCACCTTATTTCATATCGAGTTACTACATAACTTTTTTCATGGAGATACCAATAGTTCTCGTATTAATTACGTTTATCTTTGCTTTTACTGGTTAAATTACTTATTTTGAGAACGTAAAAACACCTTCAAGACTATATCTACATCTTACGACGTTTTTACATTTTCTTGAAGGTGTTTTAATTTGTCTTACACTATTAGAGAAAATCAGGTATTAGATGGGTTCCTGATTAATGATTTTCTTTCGTTCATACTCACTCGTCTCAGCTATTTTAAGTGTTTTTCGTTTTCCATCTCATTAGTATTATCACCTAAACATATTCTATTGTTACATTCTCATTTCGCTATACCATCTCTTACCAGCATCGCTACCGACTCCACATGCACCGTATGCGGGAACATATCCACTGGCTGCACCTCCACCGTCCGATACCCGCCTTCCTCCAGCACCTGCAAATCCCGTGCCAGCGTGGATGGATTACACGACACATACACAACCTTCTCCGGCTGCATCTGTACAATCGTCTCCAGCAATCTCGGATCACAGCCCTTACGCGGTGGATCAACCACGATTACGTCTGGTGTGATGCCCTGCTCTTTCCAGCGTGGAATGACATCCTCGGATGCGCCTACTTCAAATTCCACATTGGTCATCCCGTTCAGCTCGGCATTTTTGCGCGCATCCTCAATCGCTTCCTTCACGATCTCGACGCCGTATACACGCTTCGCATGTTGCGCTAGAAACAATGAGATTGTACCGATTCCACAGTACGCATCGATCACCGTCTCGTTACCAGTCAAGCCAGCATATTGTACCGCTTTCTCATACAGCACTTCCGTTTGTACCGGATTCACCTGATAAAATGAGCGTGCGGAAATGGCGAATTTTACATCACCGATATAGTCGTGAATTACGTCGCGTCCCCATAAGGTGCGTGTTTCGTCGCCGAAGATCACGTTTGTCTGCTTGGTGTTGATATTCTGGCAAATACTCACGACCTGCGGCATTTCGGCGCGGATGCGTTCGATCCATTCCGGTTTGCGTGGTAGGCGTTCGCCGTTGGTGACGAGCACGATCATCATTTCATTCGTGGCGAAGCCGACTTTGACAACGACATGGCGTAGGATGCCTTCGCCTGTTTCTTCGTTATATGGCTGGATGTGTAGCTCCTGACCGATCGCTTTCACCTTGTTCACGAGTTCATCGTTACGACTGTCTTGAATGAGGCAGCTTTGCATGTCGATGATGCGGTGGCTGCCGCGTGCGTAGAAGCCGCCAACCAGTTGTCCGTCCTGTTGGCCGATTGGCACCTGTGCTTTGTTGCGATAGCGCCACGGCTCTGCCATACCGAGTGTTGGTAGAACACGAATAGCATTGGATGCTGTAGAATGCTTTGACATCGGCGAGTCCGATGGAGCATCTGTAGAGGCATGAAGCTGCTGATTTACAATTGATTGTATCGTCACATCGTCTGTGGTTGTACCTTCTGCTTTGCTTTCTGAATCATCCGACCCTGCCTGCTTCTGTACGGTCAGCTTACCGATCCGCTCCAGATTGTCGATTACATGCTGGCGTTTCCACTCTAGCTGTCCGGTGTAGCTCATATGCTGGAGCTGGCAACCGCCACATTGAGTATAGATCGGGCAAGGAGCTTGTACGCGATCCGGGCTTTCGCTCAGTACGTTTAGTAGCTTGGCGTAGCCGTATTGTTTTTTCGTTTTCAGTATGCGGGCTTTCACGCGTTCGCCTGGCAGAGCGCCGGATACGAACAGAGTGTAGCCGTCTGCACGACCGACACCTTCGCCCTCGTGAGTTAAGCCGATCATATCGAGCTCGATTTCATCGTTTTTGGCTACTGGCAGGTTGGCGATTGCTGCGGATGCAGCAGGGGATTTCCGTCGATTCGGTTTAGATTTATGTGAGTGACCGCCTTTGCGGTTGTTATTCATGGTCATTGCTCCATTTTCCATCTTGATTTGAGTTATGCCCGGATGGGCAACTACTAAATTGTATAGAAAACTGCACGACGTTACAATACATATCGCTACTTTAACGACGGATTATTAGAATTTGTTTGATGGATGGAAGTGAGGGATAGCTCTTAGCATGGATGATGTGTCGATAGTCGATCGTTATTAGGTTATGACGTGGATGGTGTGTTGTTAGTAGATCGTCATTAGGTCGTGGCATGAATGGTGTGTTGGTGGTAGATCGTCACTAGGTCATGGCATGAATGGTGTGTTGGTGGTAAATCGTGATGGTGGGGTTATGAGTGCATGTTTGTTATAGTTACGAAGAAGTAGCAGGTTATGATAGCATCTTGTTCAAACCTGCTACTTCTTCTCTGATTTGGCTTGATGCTTTTGGTACTATTGTTTTCTCTGGACATCTACACTTGCCAACTATATTGCTTTCGGAACATCCCATAGCACACAAGTATAGTTCAGATCACTTGAATTCCTAAATGCACATCTATAACAAATGATTCAGCACTGCCTCGTTTGCGACACAGTATAATATAAGAGCATAACATGAGGGAACTGTAAGTCTGCGTGCTCTCGTCGATTCTATCCGTTATCTTGGCATGCTAATCTCATATCCGTTACCTGAAGCAAGATGGATTAAAGTCAGAACATACCTGCAACTATTGCCAGTCCTCACGCGCGCTTATTCCTGACAACGCAGCGGCTCAACTAGAATAAATCGAACAGAATGTACGATCAAATCTGCCGGCGAGCAGGTCTTCTTTACGAATAAAGAACTGCATATAGCCTGCATCCCACCAGACAAAGCCGATCTTCTGGTCACTATCTACCTCAAGCAGCATATACACATTGTCCAGTTCTTCTTGCAGACGCGCTTCATCGCCGTCAAAATGCTTGAGCAGTCGTTTGCGATCATCGTCCGGGCGGTACGTGTATTTGCCGTTGTACAGATATGACGTGGCAACCAGTTCGTCATCGCCATGCTGACCCTCTGCGTAGCCGAATAACTGACCGATTTTGTTCTCAGGCTGCCAGTCCATTTCCTCGTTAATAAGTATACAGGTCTCTTCCGATTCATCTGTTAATGTATCCTGATCTAACAGATGCAAGGTGCTGTAGCCGTAGTTGGGGAATTCAACGTCAGCATGGGCATGCACTTCATAGGCCTCGAACTTGATCTCGTCTTCTTCCTCCCAGATCGTAAATCCTTCATGCTCCTGATATTGTAGCTGGGATACATCCGTGCCGGGCCAGTATAGCACCTGATGCTCGATATTTTTCGCAGTTTCACCTTCTCCTGCAAAGAAGTATAGCATTCCGTGCTGAGGTAATAGCGAGCTGTGCACACCCCCATACTCTTTATCCTGTATTTCCGACTGTAACTGAGCCAGATTGAGCTGGGCGATTAGGGTCATTCTTTCACCGTTTTTCGATTGTGGCCATTCCAGTTGCTCCGGTAGATCCGGTGATCCGCCAAAACGTGAATGTCCAACACGCTCATGCCCGGCATTGCCACGGATTAATTTTACAAGTGGACGCTGGTGATTACGTAAATAAGTTTCCAGCTCTGGTGCCTCATACTTTTCAATTAATTGTTGGAGCTTCGCCTCTGGTAGCAGGTTTGGATAATTGGAATATGTACTCATTATTTAATGCTCCTTTCAAATGCAGGTTTGATGGGGGAAATGGCGTAGTCTTCTTCTCACTTTCCGGGCATGACTAAAAGCAGGCTAAAGAGATGATGTTGGATGATTTTGTTATTGTTATTCGTTTTATCATTGCTTCGATACATTCAAAACTGCTTCTGTATAGCCAACACTTGCAGACTCCGCCTGCCTATAGTGTACTAGCAACAACGTGCCTGCTCAAGTCAAGAGGCAACGATATTACGGGGAATACTGGATTGACTACGCGTTGCTGGCTACAGATTACGGACTACGACTACGACTACGACTACGACTACGACTACGACTACGACTACGACTACGACTACGACTACGACTACGACTACGACTACGACTACGACTACGACTACGACTACGACTACGGACTAATGGTACTTTACTATCCATTTAGAAAACAAATACGAAAAAGCTTCCTCCACACCTATATCATCCTTTCTTTTCAGAAATTCAGGATAGGAGCTTCAGAAGCTGTATTTCATTTCGGTTATGGAAATGATTCGTTAACTCATTGTTTTCTATGCTAATTCGCCGCAAAAATCCGCAGCTTATGCTTGAGCACCTCAAAGTGCCCTGGCAGACTACCACCCAGCTCGCCATCCAGATTTAGCAGCACTTTATCCGCCTGGGGAGCCTCGATATGCATACGACTCGTACGGAAATAAAGAACCTTCGGATCGTCCAGATGCTCACCGCGCAGCGCCATCGTCACGAGGCGAATGAACTCGGCGAGGTTGCAGTTTTTCACAGCGATGACGTCGAACATGCCATCGTCGATGCGTGCATCCGGTGCCAGCTTCTCAAAACCGCCAACAGAGTTACTGTTTGCGACGAGGAAGATCATAAACTGGTCATGGATCGTATCCATACCTTCCGGGCGAATGATCAGCTCGGTGGGTGCCAGATTGACCATTTTCTCGATGCCCTTCATATAATAAGCCATCTGCCCAATCATCGTCTTGAGCTTGCTCGGTACTTCATACGTCAGCTCGGTAAACGAGCCACCGCCGGCAATATTAATAAAATAACGATCATTCACACGCCCGATATCGATCGGACGAGTATGTTGCCGGATCACCAGGTCACAGTACGTCTCCCAGTTACGTGAGATACCGAGCGCACGGGACAGATCATTAGTCGTGCCGAGCGGGAAAATGCCCAGCGGTGGCGGATTATCATAGGCTGCCATACCATTAATCACTTCATAGATCGTACCGTCGCCGCCAGCGGCGATGATCATGTCATAGCCACCGCGTTCAATGGCATCTCTGGCGGCTTCGGTTGCATCATTTTCACCTGTCGTTGCGTGACAACTTGCTTCGATACCACCTTGATCCAGACGCTGCAAAATATCCGCCAGTCGGCGGCGCATTTCCTCACGACCGGAGGTTGGATTATATATTAATCTCGCTCTTTTCATTCCTGTATGCCACCTATTGTTGAGTTGATAAGCCTGTTGAAGAACGCAAACCGATTCACCTGATATGAGCACAGGCAAACCAACAGACCGGGCTGTGTTTTATTTCGTTACAGTCATCTGTTCCAGCAGCACATCCACCTGACGCTGAATCCAGTGAGACAGACGTGGATGCGGCAATAGCGCTTCACCAGCATACTGATGACTTAACCCTTCCAGACGGCGAGGAATCACAGTGTTCAGGAAATACCCCCGGCTCAAAAAGAGCGGAGCGATCAACACGCGATAGCCGCGCTTTGTCCACTTTTTCGTTTTGAGTGTAAGGCTATCCGGATTGAGCAGCGCATAATCGGCGTAAGCTGTGCCGCTAATGCTGCCTACACGCCGGGATAGCGAGGCGATGCCTTTCACCCAGCGATGCAGAAAGCCCGCATGAATGCTGCCGTGACCGACGATCAGGACGACTTCACGCGACCTGTCTTCGGACAGGTGCTTTACCTTGTCCCAGAGCATATGAGCAACATCCTCGTCATCATCGACCGGATAACCAAAATGAACCTTCGCTGTTATACGAAAAGGTTCAAGGTCGGTCTCTTTATCCGGCGCTTCTTTGACGCCGAGCGCATACGATATTTCATCGATATGCGTACTGCCTGAAGATACAAACAGGGGGATAACCAGCAGATCGGTTACCCCTTGTCGCTCCAGCTCATCAATTCCATCCTGTATGAGTCGACCTGGCACATTGTCCAGATAGCTACTGTACACAGGCATGTCTGCCGGAAAAGCTGTACACTCGACCGCTTCGTCGATCCAGTGCATCCATTCCGACTCCGGCGATCCATGACTAATAATCAATATCCCCGGTTTGCTCATCATTTATCTCCCCAGACGTTCCAGCGTCATCTTGTAGCCGTCATTGCCATAGTTCAGGCAGCGTTTGACGCGCGAGATCGTTGCCGTACTGGCACCTGTCTCCGCTTCAATCTGATTGTACGTCGCTCCCTTACCCAGCATGCGTGCAACCTCCAGACGCTGAGACAGTGATTGAATTTCGTTTACAGTGCACAGATCGTCGAAAAATATATAGCATTCTTCCAGATTCTTCAATGTCAGAATCGCTTCGAATAATTGGTCAACGCTTTTATCATCAAGCTTTTTAAGTTGCACGATTAGATCATCCCCTACTACGGTTAATGTAATTTCATTGTATAGATTACCATTCGTTTTTTCAAGCGTTAACGATGTACAGTATTGCAGAATGACAACGCTCTGACGCTTCGGTGTCACTGCGTTAAAGCTCCGGTGAAAATGAAAACAGAATACGCGGCGTTTTCAAACGTTGTCTTTGCTGTGTGGACAGCAAATGGAAATGATATATTGATGTCATGTTCCGATAATAGCGAAGTGACTCACAATTCGCAAATCAACTCGTTACCAATTGTATTCTGCATGGTGTGGACAGGGTGCTGGGCTTGATATCAATTTGGCGAAATGGTGTTTATGGAAATAATGGTGAAAACTTTGCAGTGATAGGTGCGATTTGGAGCATGTTTGTTGGTTATCGTTGCTCTGGTGTTGCTGGTTTGCAGGGTGATCGTTGTAACAAAATATTCGGTTTTGATTGGTTGGTTATTATGGATGCTTGTGATGTTTAGTGTGTGGTTGCTTATCCATAAAGGGACAGTTGGGCTTTTGCCTGTATGCAAATGGGGGTTGTTGATTGCTTCAACCACTCCGGCAAGGAATAAGGTGACGTCCTCGGGTGGAGCCCAGAAATCTACGGAGTAGGATAGAATGTAGATTTCCGGGCTCCAAAGTCGTCCTTTCACCTTATTTCCTTGCCCTCGTTCTGTGCGTATGCAGCATACGTAATTTGTAAACATGAAGATATTAGCATCTTGCATAAGCTAGTCATTAGTCATCTTGATGCATATATATCTTTCTACCACTGTCTGTTAATCTGATGACGTCAATTAAGCATATTAGTCTATACACGTTATATTACTTACATAATGCCTTGAAATTGACTTTTGATTTGGCAAATGTATCGCCCAGTTGGTGTCTTCAAACCGTCAAAATCATCATTTTATCTTCTCTATCGGTCAAAAGGGACACGCTCCTACTCCTAGTGAATGAAGCTGCCTGTACAGTGATAGTGTAACGAGAACAAATTACATCAAATTGCTTATAAAGCAATTTAAATACACGCGCTAGTACTTTGATCGCTATTAGTTTAACTTTTAAAGTTGCCCCAAGTCTTCACTACAGTCAAACGAGCACAATATAAGACTGATACATTAAAGCGGTCAAGGTAGATAATAGAGTATGTGTACAAACTGGTATGAAGCAAGCCATACTTCACTGCGGGAAGGAAATAAGGGGAAAGGGCGACCTCTAGTGTTAGCGATCTCCTAACACGGGGTGCAATGAAAAAGGATTTTTGCGTAGCAAAATATCTTACTGCTTCTAGTGTTAATGCATTTCTAACACGAGGTGAAATAAAAAATGATTTTTGCGCAGCAAAATATCTTACTGCTTCCGAGCACGGGAATCTACATTCTCTCCCCATTCGTAGATTCCTGTGCGATACCGGAGTCCGTCCCCTTATTCCTTCCCGCAGTGGTGTCTATCCAACAACCTAAGTTTGCTTGTACACCCTTCTGCTAAAACCACTACTCCCTCTATTGCTAGCATATTTTATGCTTAATCCTTCAATGAGCAAAACCCAATGAATGCCAGCTCAAGTTACTTAAACCAACCCCGCTTGGTGAATAGCAGCATCATACCAGCGCCGAGCACGACCATGAGACCGAGTACGCCAAAGTAGCCGTATTTCCAATGAAGTTCAGGCATATTGTCAAAGTTCATGCCGTAGATGCCTGCGATCAGGGTTAAGGGCATGAAGACGGTGGTGATGACGGTTAGTGTTTTCATGATGCCGTTCATTCGGTTGGAGTTGAGGGAGATGTAGCTATCTCGCAGGTCGGATGTCATTTCGCGGTCGGACTCGATCATGTCGGATAGCTTGAGCAGGTGATCGTAAATGTCGCCAAAGTACGAATGGTGCTCGTCGACTTGCTGGATATGTTGAGAGTTGATCACACGGTACATCAGGTCACGCATCGGGATAATGGTACGGCGCAGCTTGAGCAGACGTGAGCGCAGGGCGAATACCTGATTGAGCAGCTCGTCGACGGCTTCATTTGGGCCTAGCTTTTCCAGTGTATCCAGTTCATCCTCAATATCGAATACACACGGGAAGTATTCGTCGACGATTTTGTCGATGATCAGGTAGGCTGCTGCGATCGGGCCGCGCATCCAGACCGGATGCCTTGTTGTTCGATAGCTGAGTACGCGCTCCCAGGCGTTATCCACCTCGCGTTGCTTCTGGGAATGAAAAGAAACAAGCAAACGCTCGTTGACGAACAGGTCAACCTCCTCCGCATTCAGCGTATCTCGTTTAACGGTATGCAATACGAGAAACTGAGTCTCGCCGTAATAATCCATTTTGGGACGTTGCAGCAGATGCATGCAATCCTCAATCGCTAACGGGTGAAAATGAAAGAAGCTGCTCAGCAGGTCTGCTTCTTCCTTGGTCGGCTGATCAAAATCGACCCAGCACCAGGCATATTGGTCAGAATGGATATCTTCTAACGGTATATTATCCACAATTTCGTGTGCTGCTGTGATGCCGAGTATACGTATCAACGGTTTCGCCCTCTTTTCGTAAAATCATGCTTGAATGAATCTGTCGCGAGTATATCATATTGGAACGAGCTGAATCGAATTCCCGCTGGCAACAGAAGACATAAAAAACCGCCGTTACGATGCAACGGCGGGAATTTCATGTTTTTATTTTAGAACAGATCGAACAGCACTTTATAGATAAGTCCTGCCAGCAAAGCAGCAACTGGAATCGTAACGACCCATGCGATCACGATCCGTCCTGCCAGTCCCCATTTGACTTCACGGAAACGTTTGGCAGCGCCGACACCGAGGATAGCCGACGTTACTGCGTGTGTTGTACTTACCGGCAAGTGTGTCAGGGTTGCAGTGAAGATAACGGTTGCTGAAGTTGCATCAGCAGCGAAGCCATTGATTGGCTCGATTTTGAAAATTTTCGTACCCATCGTTTTGATGATCTTCCAGCCGCCGACCGATGTACCGAGTGCCATCGCGGTTGCAGCGGAGATTTTTACCCATAGCGGTACATCGAGATTATCCTGCACACCCGCAGCTACGAGTGCGAAGGTGATAATCCCCATCGCTTTTTGCGCATCGTTGGTTCCGTGCGAAAATGACTGCAACGCTGCGGTCAAAATCTGCATCGTCCGGAAGCCTTTGTTCACGCTATGCGGACTGCGTTTGGCGAAAATCCATTTTAAAATATGCATAACGATAAAACCAACAACAAACGCAATTAACGGCGACAGCAGCAAACCTTCGACGATTTTACCAAAGCCACTCCAGTTGACGGAACCAGAGCCTGCGCCAACCAGTACTGAACCTGCAAGTGCACCAATCAGTGCATGTGAGGACGAGGACGGAATACCGAACCACCAGGTTGCCAGGTTCCAGATAATAGCTGCAATCAATGTGGCGATAACGATCTCGATCCCGTTATCCAGCTTGGCTGGATCGGCAACGCTTCCCCCGATCGTTTTCGCAACACCGGTAAATGTGATCGCGCCGACAAAGTTCATAATAGCTGCCATTAGAATGGCGGTACGCGGCGGCAGTGCTCGCGTCGATACGGATGTGGCAATCGCATTAGCTGTATCATGGAAACCATTGATAAAGTCAAATGCCAGCGCCAAAAACACGACGATCCCGAGCACCAGTAATGAGGTTTCTATCATAATCATTCATCATCCGGTGATTCCTCCACTCCTGCAGGCCCGGATGACATTACCTCCTTAATATCGTGAGATTTTGCATGCCGCAAAATCATCAGCTTCTGTTAATGATAAATTGATATTGCGTGACTAAACTGCAACAATAATCCGCATAGTTACCGCATCGTACGGAGCAGATTACGTTCTGGCGACAAAAGAAAAACGAACCAGTCTTGCACATGTCGGTTCGGTTTCCTGTCCGTCATCAGGAGTTACTCATGATGATAGATTCCAGCATATTGGCTACGTCCTCGCAGGCGTCAGTCGTTGACTCCAGGCGCTCGTAGATTTCTTTGCGTTTGATCAGCTCGATCGGGTCTTTTATCGTCGCGAACAGCTCTCTAATGCAATCGCGCATCAGATCATCACCTTGATTTTCCAGATCGTTCAGGCGAATCGTATGCTCACGGATTGCCAGCAGCTTTTTCTGGGACAGCAGGTGGATCGCTTTATGAATTTCAAAAGCACACTCGCGCAGGATCGCAGCAAAACGAATAATGTGCTTGTCCGGCGTGCTCAGATGGTACATATCAAAACGAGAAGCACATGCTTCCATACCGTCCATCACATCATCCATTGTTGTGGTCAAGTCCATGATGTCATCGCGTTCCAGCGGTGTGATGAATGTTTTATTCAATTCAGTGATAATCGTATGCGTGTACGAATCGCACTTATTCTCATAGTCTTTCATCGTTTTGGTGAATTGTGGAATATCCTGCAGGCTCGCAATTTGTTCAGCGAAGTAATCTGCGGCCTGTACGATCGTATCCGCCATATTCTCCAGCGTCTCAAAAAAGATATCCTTCTTTTTAATACGCATTTCTCTAACCCCTTTTCACAATTATGCCGAATATTGTCGACAAAGTGCATTTTAAACACAAATCTGGCGTCGATAACAACCTTTGTTATCTTATCAATCTGTGTACCATTTTGTAAAGAATAGCTTATTAAATGATCCACATTTCTCATACAAAATTCATACAAACCCGGTGTCTATGGTACCTATTACACCAGAAAATGGTTTTTATATCCAAATCAGTCCCATTTTTCTCCGTCAATTGTCAGATGCTCGTAAAATGAAGGTGTGTCCGGCACAATATTGTAATAGGTCGTTCCGGCTAGCAAAGGCACCTCTTGCCCCTGGCTATAAAAGCGGATCGCATCGTCCTGACCATGCTTCCATTCGCCGCGTATAACCTTGCCTTGCTGAAACAGCAGCGCTTCACCGCCGGCATTCAGATTCAGGCTAAGTCGCCCAATATCATCCAGCACTTTATAACTGCCTGCGAGCACAATCACATTGGCAGCGGTCAGCGGCTTGTTATTGTTGAGGTCGATATGATCCTTACCGTTAATCTGGCGTGTGTATAAGCCTGCTGCGCTATCGTACCTGTAGCCGACTTGATAGCTTTTCAGTAAGAAGCGAAGCTCGATCTGACGCGCAGACTCGGTTGATGCTGCTGGTGTATTGGCATTTTCTTTAGACGATACGTTCAGAAACGGAAAGGCTGGAATATCTACCGTCTCTGTATAGCCCTTTTTTGCAGCCGCTTCGCGCAGCTTCGTTTCATTCGTATACAGATTGTGCGGAGCTTTACGGCTGGAATCGCGCCAGAATGGAGCACTTGCATTGGTGATTTCATCCAGATGCTCACGCCCACCGCCCTGCAAAATCGCATACGCATCCGTGCTACCACCGGCGTGTACAAGCAGCGCATGTAACGAGTCTCCGATCCCTATTAAATAAGGACGAATACTGCGAACCGGGCCAATCGTTGCGTCCCCGTGATAGCTCTGGTACACGGCAATCAGACGCGTAATTCCGCCTTCTGCCAGCACCTCATATACCATATCTGCTTCCGACAATCCCGACTGCGGACGCGCTGCTGGTGCATTGTTGATCATGACTGCAATCGGACGTGCACGATCCGGCTGCTCCACCTCCAATCCGGTTAAAGGGGCAGTATACGCAGGCTGTTGCACCGTTTCTTCTGGCACCGACTCGGTTTGCGGCATAGATTCCGGTACAGATACAGACGATGGAGCGGGTACAGTAGATTCATCGGACTGGCAAGCTGTAAGTACCACGGCGAGCACTATGGGCATACACCAGCGCCCTTTTTTTAAGACCGGCAATATGTTCATCACTTCCTCCTTCAATAACAGAACCGCCATGTCCACGTTCCGATCTGCTCCGTCACCGCTGGAAGATGTAAAAAGCAATCCCCCCTGTTCGTTTAGCCTGGTCTATCCAGCGTAGCAGAGCCGAATGAACTGCGCATGAACAGGAATCATGGACAGAATGGAATGGATGTGCATTTTGGTTCTGAATCTAATACGACGTAGACAGCATGTTATCTCTTGTATGTATGTAAACAAGCTCATTATATACATAGCCGCTTTGTCAGTGGAACCGTATTCAACATATTTTTAGTATAACTATGCAAAATATTACGTCTTCAAATGACTTGATATAAAAATATCAAAAAATAAGCTTGATTGTGATTTTTGTTACATATTAAATTTTAATCATGTTTTAAACTAAAGCCATGAAAGAGATGATCATCACAAATAAATAAGGGGTGTATGAATCATGAACGCATGGCTTAGACAAAACAAAATTGCAATGTGGCTATTAACGGTTCTTCGTTTGTATGTTGGTTTTCAATGGATTGAAGGCGGCTGGGGGAAATTGACTGGCGGATTCGATGCCAGCGGATTCCTTACAAATGCCATCACGCTAAGCACCGGGGAGAAGCCGGTCGTCAAAGCGGCTTGGGCAGGCTTCCTTGAACATTTTGCTCTTCCAAATGTAGGCTTGTTCAATATTCTTGTTCCGGTCGGAGAATTCCTGGTTGGTCTTGGCTTAATTCTTGGTACCTTTACGACGATCGCAGCACTGATGGGTATGGTCATGAACTTCGCCTTCCTGTTCTCGGGTACAATTAGCACGAACCCGTACCTGATTTTGCTGGAAATCTTCATCGTTGTCGCTGGTGCAAATGCTGGTCGAATCGGTCTGGATCGCTGGGTGCTGCCTTACTTGCGAACACATCTGTTCAAACGTCAACCAAAGCACGGTGGCGGCACACCGACCGCGCCTAAGCATAGCGCAGCCTGAGTACAATCGGTCTGAATACAATCGGTCTGAATACAATCGATGTGGGAGCTATTTACTGCCTTACTATAGCGGTAATACTGTATACTACCACTTCTTCTACCAAACTGGATGCTAGCTGCTACCTCACCCTAAAGTCATTATATGGACGATATACAAGTAGCAACCTGTAAATCAATAGCCAGCCTCGTCTGCGGAATCTCCGTTAGAACGAGGCTGGCTATTGGTTGTGAGTATGCGATTGGGGTCCATGCTATCCACACCATCGATACGACCATTCGTAGGAGCATAATGAAATCGCTCATTGAATTATGCTCGATCTGTATGTCCGCCAAAAGCACGCTGTAGATCTTGCTCGCCCGTTTGCAGCATCAATGCAACATCGTCCGGGTATTTTGCCGAGTACATAACGCGGATAATATGCCCCTGCTGTACTTGAGACAGGCTACTTTCAAAAATATCTTTTTGCGTGTGGATCGTACGCGTTTCCCCGGTTGATGTTGTCACGCTGAGTGTCAATCGTAACGGAATTTTGCCATCGCGGATGTTGCCCAGTGGTACGACATCCAACACTTTGGCATATAACTGCTCACCGTTACGTGCAATCTCCATCGTTTCCGGCGCTACACCCTGCCGCATCATCTGCTCGTTGAGTAAGGACTGCACATGCTCCTGCGATACCTGACCGTTGCGATCCAAACCGACGATAGACGGATTGCGGGTGGAGACGAGTAAAGGGATCACGCTACCCGGCTGGAACTGCGGAATTGACGTTTGTGGGATGATCGCCCGGAAGGATGCTGGATACGGCTGTTGTCCTTGACGCGTTACCATCACTTCGATATTTAGCTGCGGCTGCTCATTGATGTAGGTGCCGGTTTGCTGCACCTGACGGATCAAGCCGACTGCCGATTCGCCGGATCTAAGCGTACGCAAGCTGAATACGGTGCCCAGAATAGATGGAATAAACACCAATCCGAAGCCGATATATAGTAGCGGTTTATACCAGGATGAATCGATAACCGTAATGGCATCTCCACCGGTGAAGTTAGCGTACATGGGTAGCACTGTGACTGTCATTAAACATAGTATACCGATTGTTATAAGAATTTTCTTCATTATTCATTCCTCATTTCATCTATAGAGTTCTTCGTTCTTCGTTCTTCGTTCTTCGTTCTTCGTTCTTCGTTCTTCGTTCTT
>JBCNLJ010000097.1:0-18801 GCA_039595515.1 Paenibacillus sp.
ACCTATTGCTCAAGCTCAGACCTTAATGAATGAAGAAAGTTTAGATAAGATGGATTCACAAGAACTTTTCAACTATGTTTACTTTAATTCTCAAGCAAAAACTGAACAAGTTAAAACGGATGATGGAGAAACCATTACTTCAATCAATTTAGAAATGGATTCTGATGATATTAACTCTAGTAATCTTTCTATGGATAATAAAAGTATGCTTAAAAACTCTTTAACTTCATCTACTGAAGATGAAGACAAAGTAATAAAATCGAAAACAGTAGTTTCAGTTTTAACTGCTCAAGACGAAGTAACTATTGAACAAAACAGACAAGAACTTAACTCAAATAATGCTAGAAATAACTCTTCTTTAGCTGCTGCTACGGGAGGAGGAACTGTATATGACCAAGCATCAAAAGAAGGGTATGGAACTGTGGTAGGTACTTTAAACTATGTATCAACCAATAAACAAAATGTAGACTATTTCGGTATTAAAAGTATCTCAGGGAAGTTTTTCCCGATTGGTGATACTATTATCGTTAGTCGCACCATGATAGCAGGTCAAGTAGGGCCGGGTGTAAATAAAGTCCAGTACTATTATCCTTCTCAAAATGCAAAGACAACATATACACCTAATTGGACAAGCGATAGCATGTTAGCACCGAGAGGTGCAAGCATTGTTGGAATGAACATTAAAATGGAAGTTAAAAAAGGAGCAAATGGTACAGTCTTTACAGTCCAAAAACCTGTCAACATAATAAATTATTGATAGTAATTGATTGCTAGATTAATCCCATTTTTAAAGGCTATAATTTATAAATAGAAAAGCAGCTATTTTCCTAATAGGAAAATAGCTGCTTTTCTTAGGTACTTGTTTCTTAAAATAATTAACTTAACTAGAAGTAAAACAAATATTCTTATATAAAAATCAAAGCACATCCCTCGTTCATTTTGATATATAAGAATATTTATTTGGCAAAAAATCTCAGAAGACTATTTTTATAAACTTAGAACTCAGAAAATTACATGCATCTCAGCTTCACAGCGCTATAGTCAACGAAGATATTTTTTTGTAGAATAGGTAGATATGTGGTACGAGACATTAAATGTTACATAGAATGTGAAGAAATACTTACTCTTCACTAGTTTCTTTAAACATTGTCGACGACCATCACATACTCGTAATCTTGGAATATACGAAATGGAGGATATTATGAAGAAATCTAGGTTTATGTGGTTATCCATTGCGTTCCTTCTTTTCTTCGGAGTGTGTACCGCAAGCTGGAGTCCAAGCGCGGTCGCTCAATCGGAAGAAGACAAGACGTATCAAATTGGTACGGACGTTACATTTGCGCCGTTTGAATTTCAACAAGACGGCAAATATGTAGGGATTGACCTTGATTTGCTGGCAGCTATTGCAAAAGACCAAAATTTTAAATATGAAATTAAACCACTTGGTTTTAATGCCGCACTACAGGGTGTGCAATCCAATCAATTGGATGGCATGATCGCCGGTATGAGTATTACAGATACGAGAAAACAAACATTTGATTTCTCCGATCCATACTATGAATCTGGCGTCGTTATGGCAATCGGTCAAAATGACGATACGATTAAAAGTTATGAAGACCTGCGCGGCAAACGCGTAGCCGTTAAAACTGGTACAGAAGGCTACAATTTTGCTAATTCGATTAAAGATAAATACGGATTCACTCTTGTACCTTTTGATGACTCTGCACAAATGTACGAAGAAGTAGTGATCGGTAACTCCGCTGCCTGCTTTGAGGATTTTCCTGTTATCGCATTTGGTATCCAGCAAGGCATGAAGCTGAAAGTTGTAACAGAAAAAGAAAAAGGTTCGCCTTATGGCTTTGCAGTGAACAAAGGTCAAAATCAGGAGTTGCTGCAAAAGTTCAATGCTGGATTGAAAAACATCAAAGCCAGCGGCGAATACGATCAAATTGTCTCTAAATATCTGGGTAATACCAAGCCAGGCGAAGAGTCAATTGCTGCATCTGCACCTATAAGTAAAGCGAAAATCATTATGGATGCTCTTCCTATCTTGCTTAAAGGCTTAGGAATGACATTGATGTATACGTTCATCTCGCTGTTCTTTGCTTTTATTTTCGGTCTGATCTTCGGGTTTATGAAAGTAAGTCCAAGTAAAACAGCTCAAGCTATTGCAACTGGATTTGTCGATATTTTCCGTGGTATTCCGTTGCTTGTGCTCGGATTGTTCATTTATTTTGGTATCCCGGGCGCATTTGGCTTTAAAATCCCATTGATTGTTGCCGCTGTACTTGCACTCAGCTTGAATGCTGGGGCATACGTAACTGAGATTATTCGTGGTGGTATTCAGTCAATTGATAAAGGCCAACTCGAAGCTGCACGTTCACTCGGTCTATCTTATCGTACAGCCATGATCAAAGTTATTATTCCACAAGCGATCAAAGTTATGGTTCCATCGTTCATCAACCAGCTCGTGATTACGCTCAAAGATACGTCCATCATGTCTGCTATTGGTCTGATTGAGCTCACACAGTCCGGTAAACTGATTGTAGCAAATAACCTCCAATCTACCTTGATTTACGGAATGGTCGCTATCATTTATCTCATTGTGATCACGATCCTGACCAAAATTGCAGATGCCATCGAAAGGAGAACGCGCCGTGGGTAAAATTAAAGTCGCTAACCTCAAAAAGAGCTATGGTTCTAACGAAGTATTGAAGGACATCAACATGCAGGTTGAAGAAGGCGAAGTGGTCTGTGTTATCGGCCCATCCGGCTCCGGTAAAAGTACGCTGCTGCGCTGTGTAAACAAGCTGGAGGACGTAACTGCCGGCGAAGTGATCGTCGACGATTACAACATCAGCGACAGCCGCACCGACATTAACAAAGTTCGTGAAAATATCGGGATGGTGTTCCAGCACTTTAATCTGTTTCCCCATATGAGCGTGCTGAAAAATATCACCTTCGCTCCGGTTGAGCTCAAAAAGCAATCCGAAGCAGAGGCGCGTAAAACGGCACTACAGTTGCTAGAGCGCGTTGGACTGGCAGACAAAGCCAATGCTTTCCCAGGCAGCCTGTCCGGCGGTCAGAAGCAGCGTGTAGCGATTGCACGCGCACTGGCAATGAACCCGGACATTATGCTGTTTGACGAGCCAACGTCTGCGCTTGACCCGGAAATGGTCGGTGAGGTGCTTGGCGTTATGAAGGATCTGGCTAGCGAGGGGATGACGATGATGATCGTTACCCACGAAATGGGCTTCGCCCGCGAAGTCGCTGATCGTGTTATCTTCATGGATGGCGGTTATATCGTAGAGGAAGGTCCGCCAGAGCAAGTATTTGGCAGTCCAAAGCATGAACGTACGATTAGCTTCCTGGAGAAGGTGCTGTAAGCAAGGTTTGGACGCCTTTGCAGATTGGATCCGGCTTAACGTGCTTTGCATTTCGTTAAATATGTACATCTGACAATAGGGCATCATTTTATAAACGATTGCTCAAATAAAAACCGCCGTATGTAGCACAGTAGGCTACTATACGGCGGTTTATTTTTTGGGCTATGAGCAATACTCTAATAGATGGATTAGGCGCTGTTGATGGGAGTTCTGATGAGAATGCTGACAATGATTAGCCCATTCATTTTAATTGTATAGCCTGAGCTTCACATGATAGCTCGTAGGCTAGATATAGGAGGTGCTCTTCCTTTATTTCCACTTATTTTCTCTTTTCCTCTATCCGTTGACATGTATCAAGCAGCTTTTGTGCCGGCTCAAAATAGGCTTCCCTACGATGCTATATGACGAATCCGCATAGGGCCATTTTACATCGTAGTTCGGGTGTTGCGCCGTCTCACGCTCCAATGCCTCGGTCGACCATGCCGATGCAAACGAAGCCGAGCCTTCTGCGATCGTAATCAGGCTACAGTAATAATAACACTCGCTGTTCGCAAACAACTCGCGAAACGCCTGCCTTACTGCGTCTGTGATTGTAGGGGAAATGAGTCCATTGGATCGGTTCACTCTCCTTTATACAGGCGTTGGTATGAGATCTTCTGAGTGGCTTTATGTAATGCGGTATATTTAGACCAATAAGGACGACGATATGGGATAGCTTGCATTGAGATGTGTAAACGGCTTTGCTCACCGTACATATTGTGATTGAAGTACTGAAATAAAACGAGCCTGTATCAAACTGCTTTGCTTGCTAGTACAGATTGTCGTCGAAGCAAGACGTACCTGTATGCTAGTATGCACCTAGTATAGATTATGAACGAATTTAGCTTTCGTTCTCGCTTTTTTCTCCACCAAGCACAATCGGACGATATACTAACGCTTCGTCAACAATCTGCTCTGCTGTCCAATCTTCATCATTCCAGAAAATAAGATTGCTCACTTCTGGATGTGGCACCTGTCGGATTAATAGTTCTAGCCATTCGTCCTGCTGCTGCTCGCTGCCTTCGCCGTCGAGAATACGCTGGACGAGTTGGATGAGCTCGGTACGGGATAGGGGTGGTTGCATGGGTTTCCCTCCTTTGGTTAGGGTCTGTGGATTGGAATGCTGCTTTAAGTATTGGCTTTTCTTTATTTAATATCAAACTTTCAGTGCTTAAACAAGTGTCACTATATTCATAAAAAGTCTCTCAGCTATTATTATCTATTTTCAGAGAAACTATCCATTTTATGTATTGCATTAATAACATGCTTGGTTATACTTTGATTCCAAAGTA
Source organism: Paenibacillus sp. (assembly GCA_039595515.1). Lineage (GTDB taxonomy): Bacteria > Bacillota > Bacilli > Paenibacillales > Paenibacillaceae > Saccharibacillus. Next base: position 4,718 of record JBCNLJ010000097.1, read on the forward strand.
GATCTGTGGCAAAAAATCATCCCGCTTCGCGATCATTTCTTGGATGTCATTCTAAAAAAATTACAATTCCACTCAATATCTAACCCGTATAAATTATTTCCCCAAATTCATTAATCCCTAAAATTAGTGGACCATCTACAATATTGCCGTCTTTATTTTTCATTTCAAAGATAACAGACCAGCATGGATATCGATGATCGTCTCTATTAACATCAATCAAAGTAAGCGTAAAAACACTTGAAGGATTTTGCGAAACATAATCCATTGCTAATTTTATTATTTCTGTTTGTGTTAATTCTTTTTTGTGGTTTGTCATTTATTTTATTCCTCCGAAATCACCAACTATATCATTTTAATTTCCACCTAAATCTCACAATTCATTTCAACCAGGTATCGCCTTCAACCGTACCTTTTCACCGCCCATTTCCCAGCCACCTTACCACCCGGCAACCAGCTCAGCAGCGTTCCTCCACCTGCCGCGACTCGATCTGTTACAGACAACTGCTCGCCTGTGATCAGATCCACGCCAGTGAACACCTCTTGCAATCCTTTCGCCGTACCTACAAACGGAATCGCATCCGCTACAAAGTTTCCGCCCTGTTTCAGCCAATCCGCTCCATCCGCACTCAGTCCAAACAGATCAATATATGATACCGGATTCCCATTCACATACGCATACCGATTCATCGTCAGTCCATTACCAATACTTCCTGTCACTACATCTCGGTTCACAAAACGCTTGATCTCCAGGTTGTAGTAACGTGCACGCATCTGATACAGTCTGTTCGGATCGGTCTGTACGCCGTCGCGGCCGTTGTATTGCAAGGCTACTGGCTGTCGCCAACATGCTCCAGTTGCTCACCATACGTGTTGTACATGTACGTATCGGTGATCTGTCCTTTTGCATCGGTCAAGGCAATCGTACTGCCGCGCATATCGTAATGATACGTCTGGTCGTTGCCGGCTGCGTCTTCGCGGCTGATTAGTCCGAGTCCATACACATACCATACTTGCAGTGTGCCCTGTGCATCGGTTTCCTATTTTTATTCAATTCAATTACCAAGAATTGATTGCAGCTTTCTTGTGTTAAATGATTCATATATCCCAGATATTAGTGTGGATTGTATATTTATGTATTAATTGAGTAGATGTGCAATTTCTCTCATAAATGGTGTGACCGCATAAACATTGTCCATATCCTTCTCATCCAGCATCGCCCAATAATCGATTGTATTTTTATGGATGTTGCTATCCTGCAAAAGATGAAGCCTGATCAAGTCTCCCCAATTCTTCTCAATTTTGCTTTCCACTATTGCATCATTGAAGGATGAAATCACAATAATCATTAGAGCAAATTTTTCATTAGTAGTTAGCTCTACATTTTCATAAGCATAGAGAAATTCGGTTATTCTTGAAGCATCGGCTACTTCATACTCCCAATCCTGTGAATATTCATCAGGGGCAGGTAGGTTTATTTTTTGTACAAGACCTTCTATCGTATTTTGTGTAATGTATTTTGGATATTCATTTGCCACAGCTAGTCCTTCTCTCTAGTTTCTGTTATTAGATTCAGTATGCGGATGCTTGAATGAACCCAACTGATCCACTCATGACAATTGGATTCCTATTTACTCAGAATTGCATCAAGCTTTTTCTTTAAGCGTACAAACGAATTATATTTTAATGGCTCCATATGTTGCTGGATCAAACGATTCTGGCCAAATCGTATTATCATCATAAATAGCATTTTTTAAAGTTGCATCTGTTATTCTTTTACAAAGCATAGCTGCTCCTAAGAGCTTGGCATTGGTAAAATCAGCATTCCCAACATCAGTGTCTATAAGCACAGCATTGGTTAAATTAGCATGTTGAAAGTACGCTCCAGCAAGATTGGCTTGTGTAAGATTACAGCATTCAAGATTAGCGTTGCTTACATCTGAAGTCATTAACAATGCTGCTGTTAAATTGGCTTTACTCAAGTTGCTATGGTTAAGCTGGGCACCACGCAAATTGGTTCTAATACAATTCGCCCCGCTTAAATTTTCATCCTCTAACATGGCTCGATGCAAATTCAATTCACTCAAGTTTGCTCCCTCAAGTGAATGAATATCCAGTTGAACGGGGTCAAGAGCAGTAGATTTTATAGTGATCATTTAATGCACTCTGCTCGATTTGATTCATTTTGCTAATGATTGAGGGCTAACTGGGGATCTTCTCAACCAACTATTTTTTCGTTTTCGCCTAGATTATGGAATTGTTAGTATTTATATATTGTTAGCGATGTGGTGATAGCTTCCATTCTATGATTATAGTACTCTCAACTGAGTAAAGCAGCTTTTATCATTCTATAAACAACTGCAATTTCAGCTAAGCCAGTAGCCTTTTGTCTCCGACTCTTTCCAACCTGCTTTCAAAACCACTCTCACCATCAATCGCTTCTTTCGCCGTAAACGCAATATCTTCTCATTTGGTAATAGATGTGCTGAACAAAATAAACAGATCGGTCTTTTAAGACCGACCTGTTTGATGAGACATCATCAGAATTTAATTGCATGTACTATAACCTAGAAATATTCACATCATAAATACATAATTTATATAGATTTATCCCTCTATTTAGAGCTGATTTAATCAAGCTTTAAAACTAAATATAGGTAAGGTGCTAGTTTACTTTTTCGAATTTACTGAATTTTCATTTATACCCCCCTTACAATCCTTTTTATTGAAAATATTCCAAATAATTTCACCAATCAATTTCCTCATACAAACGTAAAATCATTTTCTCCTCATATTCATCTACATTTTCAAACAAAGCAACTTTATTATCTTTTTCTTCAAGCTTTACAATAGCAGCTAATGCTAAGTCACCTATTTTATAATTACCTATCAGTTTATCTTGAGGTTGTCTCTTAGAAGATAATTCAGTTAACTTTTCTAAAATTTCTTTAGTATTATATTTATTTTTACCAATACAAACTATTGTATGATAGATGATTATAGGATTACTTTCCTCTAAAAGAGCTATCAGTTCCGAAATCGAACACTTTTCTTCTTGGATTTTTTTTATGATATTCATATTTTTTCTCCTTGAATCACTTTAAATGACTTGTTAATAAAGATCTCTCTTGCAAGTAATTTTCAAAGAGCATATTTGCAATATCCTTACGTCCTAAATCCTCAGCTATTTTTATTTCTCGCAAATAGGCATTCAACTCCATCTTCACACGATTGATTGTCTGAAAATGAAAACCCATGCCAGGAAATCCTTGTTTCAAATCATCTAAATAGTGAGTGTACTCATGCGTAAGTGCTCCTATTGAAGCATTCTCATCTATTATTAATTGACCAGGACCTCCTTTACTAGGAGAATATGCCATCGCATTCCCTTTATGAACTACTTCTACTCCTTGAGAACGTAGTTCATTGATAATTCTATTCCATTCCTCTGGATGAGACTCTCTTCCAGGTCCAAGAACTTCTTTTAATGGATCTGCAGGATTTTTCCTGAATACATTAGATTCCTCAACCGCCTCTTTCCCAACCTGCTTCCAAGCCCACTCCCCACCATCAATCGCTTCTTTCGCCGCAAACGTCCCCAGTAACTTCCCATCCGGCAAGAAACTCAGCAACGTCCCCGCGCCTTCCGCAACGCGATCCGCTACCGACAACTGCTGCCCGGTAATCAAATCCGTCCCAGTCAGCACTTCCTGAATCCCTTTCACCGTCCCGACAAACGGAACCGCATCCAGTGCCATACTGAATCCCGTACGCATCAGATCCGAGTGCTCTGCACTCAAGCCAAACGGATCGACATACGACACCGGATTTCCATTCACATACGCATACCGGTTCATCGTCAAGCCATCCGCTATCGTTCCGGTTACAACATCACGATTCACAAAGCGACGAATTTCCGGATTGTAGTAACGCGAACGCATTTGATACAGTCCATTTGGATCGGTTTGTACGCCATCCCGTCCATCATACTGGAATGGTTGGTTCGTGTTACCGTCGTGGCTCAGTTCTTCACCATACGTATCGTACATGTACGTATCCGTTACATTACCTTTCGCATCGGTCAATGCAATTGTGCTACCACGCAGATCATAATGGTACGTCTGCATATTGCCATTTGCATCGTAACGGCTGATTAAGCCAAGTCCATACACATACCATGCGGTCGGATTGCCACTACCATCCGTTTCCATCAGTACCTGTGACAACACGGCTTGTGGGTTGATGATCTGTTTCGTGGTCACGCCGTTTACCGTGATCGATGTCCGGTTATTTTCGTTATCGTAGCCATAGCTTACACCGCCGGCTGCAATCAATCGATTCCGTGCATCGTAGCTGTAATCCTGCATACTACCTTGCAGTGGGCCATGCAGCATATTGCCTTCCGCATCATATTGTACCGCTTGTCCGTTCACTGTTGCCAGACGGTTATCTGCGGTATACGTCATCTTCAGGTCGCCGAGTAAGCCGTAGGTGTCCTGTGTAACGGTTGGATGGGTTGTAGCACTTCCCGCTCCCCCGTTACTACTAGAGGAATCGGTGCTAGTATACACATCCGCTTGTACAGCGGTAGCTGGCGTTTGTTCGTTGGCAGCTTCAGTGTAAGAATTGGAAGCTATGCCACTTTGCATCTGCACCTGGTTCGTACTTGTAGCACCATTTGCATTACTACCCGCATCACTTCCCGGGTCTGGCGATAACCCCGGTCCATACACATCCCCGGTTACACTGTCTGCCGGGCTTTCGATCTCTCCGCCATCTTCGTTCGTGACATTGCCTGCGGCATCGTAGCTATAAGTGGTTTGTGCCAGCGTGCTGCCATCCGGCTTCAGCACGGTCAGGCTTGTTAATTGTCCGGCGGCATCATAGGCACGATCTTCCTGCGTGCCATCCCCATACTTCGTCGTGATGAGCTGTCCTGCTGCATCGTAGGCATAGCTCGTCTCATGCCCTGCCCAGTCGGTCACGGTGGACATGTGTCCAGCCCCGTCATACGTATAGTGTACCTTTTTGCCGTCCGGGTACGTTAACGTCGTTAATTGTCCAGCGGCATCATACGTGTAGCCGATTGTATGCCCATCTGCATCGGTGTAGCTCACCACTCGATTCAGGGCATCGAAGGTGCGGCGAATCACTTTGCCGTCGCTTCCTGTAACCGATACGATATTGTGATTCGCATCCTGTCCGTACGAGACTTCGCCTGTATTGTCTGTAAAATGAACGAGATGACCGGTCGCATCATACGCATACGTCGTATCACGTCCGTCTTTGTCGGTTTCTTTACTTACCAGACCGACATTGTTATACACATACGTGTGGCTACCCCCTGCGGCATCCTGTTCACGGGTCAGGCGACCGAGCAGGTCGTACTGGTACTGCGCCTGGTTGCCGTTAGCGTCCGTCATGGCCGTAATATCGCCAAAGGCATCCAGCGTCTGGGAGGTGTGGCCTTGAAGCGCGTCCGTCACATCGGTCAGTTGATTGCGTTTATCATAGCTGTAGCTTGTTTTATGACCAAGCGGATCGGCTGTCTCTGTTAACTGGTTCAGTTCGTTATACGTGCTTGTATACGTATTGCCAAGCGCATCCGTTAATTTCACCGGATTGCCTGCCGCGTCGTATTGCACGGTATAGCTCTGGTGATTCAAGCCATCGTAGGCAGCGATCGGGCGACCAAGTGCATCGTACGTATAACGCAAACTTTCGCCTTTGGCATTCGTTTCGCTGAGCAGATGCCCGTCCGCATCGTACGTGAATGTCGTTGTCCGTCCCAGCGCATCGGTCACACCGGTCATCTGACCTTCGGCATCGTAAGCGATGCTGGTCTTGTTGCCAAGTGCATCGGTGATACCGGTCAAGTCGCCATTGGCATCGTAATTGTAACGGGTCACATTACCTTTTGGATCGGTAATGCTAGCCAGATGATTCTGATCGTCATACGTATAGCTCGTTTTGTTTTTCAGCTCATCCAGCGTCGCGACCAGTTGATCGCTGTCATTATAGACGATGCTAGCGGTGTTGCCTGCTGCATTGGTTTCGCTGGTCATACGTCCTGCGGCATCATAGCCGATCGCTACCGTTTCACCGGTCGGCTCGGTAATCTGGCTCAAATGCTGATCGGTATAGCCGTACAGCGTCTGTCCACCGCGCGGATCGGTGACCGAGGTCAATTGACCTTGCTCATTGTACGCATAGCTGATCTTATGACCTTCCGTATCAGTTGTCGTCAGCAGACGACCGCCGTTATCGTAGGTACTTGTGATGGTGCTGCCATCTGGACCGGTCGCCGTCAGCAAATCCCCCAGACTGTCGTAGGTCATGGTGATCGACTGTCCGGATGGATCGGTTGCCTTGATCACATTGCCTTTGTCATCGTACGTAAAATGAGTCGTCTGATTCAGTGCATTTGTAATGCTGGTACGGTTGCCTTGCCCATCGTACGTATAGGTAGTTTTGCCAGATAGCGCATCCTGCACCTGCACCAGTTGATACTGAGCGTCATGCACACGCTGCTGCACATTGCCGTTACGATCGGTGATCGTGGTGGTCATCTGTCCATTGGCTGTGCTGTACGCCAGCGTAGTCGTATGCCCCGGAATGCCATCGGTTTGCTTGACCACCCGTCCGGTCGAATCATACGTATTGGCGAATAGCTGTTGTCCAGCGAGCGCACCTGTAACGATGCGGTGATTGGCATCATACGTATACGTCGTTTGAATACCCGTTGGATCGGTGAAGCCCGTCAATTGATTGTTGTCGTCATAAGCAAATGACACTTTGCGGCCCGATTGATCCGCAACAGTAGCGACATGCCCTGCTGTATCATAAGTCAGTACGAGTTTTGCTCCGGTAGCCGGCTCAATGACCGCTGATAATTTGCCAGCATCGTCATACTGCATGTTGACAGTAATGCCATCGCTATTGCTCATCGATTGCAGTGTGCCATCTGCGGCAAAGTGCAATGCCGTGCGGTTGTATCGACTCAGCGTATAGCTTCCGTCCGTATTCACAATAAGCTCATCATAACGAACTTCTTTTTGATTCGATGTGTACGTTCCATCGGACTGACGTGTAAACGTATTGAACCGGAAATCATTCCAGTACACATTCACACTGCCATCGGTTGCATTCTTTTGCAGACGGATCGCATAGTTATCGCTCCAGCCTTTGCCCAGTGCACCATCGCCTTGCAGCAGCGAATAATATTGCGCCTGGAATGGAATATCGATACTGCCGTGTGCAGTCAGTACATTTTTGTTAATCATCTGCGCACCGGTAGACGTATCGATCGGATCAGCGTAAAACGTCTGTGGATCACCACTCGCTGGATTGAGCGAACTGATCGGCGTGCCAGTCGCTGGTGGGGTAATAACCGGATCGGTCGTTTCTGCCCATTGGAACAATCCGTACGGGCTGTACACCGTCTCTGCTCCAGCGCTCGTATTGCGAATGATGGCGGTATCGCCGCTACCGATCAATGCCGCTCCATTACCCGGCTGCTCGGTCGTTTGCGTCGTCCAGTAGTTGAAGCTGTCGCTCACTGATAAGGTATGATTATGATCGGTCACATTGACGACTTTGAGCATATTACCTTTAGGCAGTGTGTATAGCGACAGTGCCGCATGATCCGCATCAGCAAATGTAATGCTTGTTTTGTCCGCACGCACGGTAATGCCTGCGCTCGAATCTGCCGTTACAATCGCATAACCACCGGCAGGAATCGATACGGTTCCATTTGCTGCGTCTGTGCTCTTATACGCATAGTCATCGGTCGGTTGACCGGAAACGTCGTATACTGCGACATCATAGGTGCCATCGATGAGCAGACTGGAGGCTTGCGCAGACGTATTGGTCGCCTTCATACTCTGACCCTGTGCCAGCGTTCTGGAGGCAAGGTCATCGCCTTCGGTCACACGAACCGCTTCCGTCGGTGCCCAGATCGTTACAGGATTGGTATCCTCACTCGTAATCGCAATCCGCACGCCGGGCTGTAAAATGTGAAGTCCGGATGTGCTATGGTCCAAACTATACGTCATGTTGCCGGAAGCATCGTACAGTTGATACGAATGCGTACCGCTTAATTTCAAGCTAAACCCACCCGGTGAAATATTGCGCAGCGAGTAGCTTTCACCTGTTTGCAGCACTTTGGTTAGCACCGGTCGTTCTTGCACCGGGGTAGCCTGAAAACCATCGTAGGAACCGGAGACAGTGACCTGTTCATTCGGACTGCCCGAAATGACAATGCGATCGCCTTGTCCGATATAACTACCTGCGGTTGTCTGTTGGACACCATAGCTCTCTGGTGCACCATTGCGTTTGTACTGCGCATAATCGTATGTGCCATTCGTATACAATGTCAGAGTAGGCAATGCATGTTGTATATAGGCAATCGTCTGATCAGAGGATAGCACCGTTTGGAAGGTGACTGGATGCTGACGATCTTTGAATACAAACGATTCATACGGTCCATAAACGATCGTATCGGTTGTATCCATATTTTGCACACCTGCGCGCTCACCGGATGCGAGCGTAACACTTCCAGGTGCCATCGTATTCGCATATCGGCTCAGACTGCCATCGGCTGCATAGTTGGCAAGGCTGAAATGTCCCTGTACCCCCAGCAATGAAGAGCCCGAATCGACATTGACAGCATCGACGTACTCGCCCGCTTTGAGTGTGCGCTTGATTAATGCAGGATTCGTTCTGACTTCAATGTGAAATGCATCATACGGCCCTTCCAGCACAGCCGGAGTTGTCGTCGAGCCGGTAACAGCCAGCGTATAGCCTGCTTCCACCGATTCAATCGGGTCGGTATCCATTAATTGCATGCTGTCGATCTTCCCATTTGAATCGCGCAGCACATTGTCGTAAGCAGCACCGCTCGCATACAGATTGAATAATTTGCCGCTCGTATTGGTCAAATTCAAGCTCTGACCGTTCGTCAATGTTTCGTGGAACGTCACCGGATGCTCGCGATCCGTCGCCTTGAATAACTCATAAGCACCATACACTTCGATTGGTCCGGTATCCTGATTCATAACCGCCAGCTTTTGCGCGACACTTAGCTCATGATAGCCACTATTCGATTGTCGAATATACGTATTCGGATTGCCTTTTGCATCATAATCCATCAGGTCATGCTTGCCCGTAAAATATACGTTTGCCGTTGTGTCAGACAGATTCGTAAATTCGGCACTCTGGTTGATGGCAAGCTGCTTAATCAGCAGAGCAGGCGCTGCGCTGGATTGCACTTTCGTTACATCGTATGGCGCCAACAGCACAAGCTGTGTGGTGCCCGAGTTGGTCATAATGGTACGGTCACTAACATACAGCGGTAACAGGCCTGCCGTGCTATTGTGGTTCAGCGATTGCAGGGAATGATCCGATTGATACGTGGCTTGATCGTACGTGCCCTGTGCGGATAGCTGGAATGTATTCGGGCTACCATTGGTCACCTGTACACTTTCGCCAGAATTCAAATAGCCTTTATACAAGGCCGGTTCGGTACGATTACTCCACGTAAACGCATCATTAGGTCCGGAAATCGTCAGTGGTGTTGTATAACTGTTCGTAATGACGATTAGCTGATTATTCGTTACCGGATAGCTGGCGCCTTTGACAGGGAACCCGTAATCCGAGACACTGTTATCCTTTTGCCCATAAATTGCATAATGATGCTGTCCGTCCGCACTCACAGTAAATGTATAGCGCGACGTGTTAACCGCTTGGATCGTCTGACCTGGTTGCAGTGTCTCAGTGAATGTGATCGGCTGGGAATGAACGCCAAAACGGAATGCTTCATACGGAGCATAAATGCGATCTACCGTCACGCCCACATTCGTAAATGCGACCCGTTGTCCGGTCTGTACCTGAAACTGGCTGATAGCAGCGTACGCCTGATAATTGACAATGCCCATACTGTCGTAAAAGGCATAATCATACCGACTGTTCGTCTGAATGCTAGCAGAACCTTTCGTTAGATTGGTCGCTTCCAGCGAACCACCGGGTGCCAGATTGTTGTAGTACAGTGCCGGATCATCCGAATTGGAAACACTCGTTTCCTGTCTCGGTACACGAATCGTGATCGACTCGCTGCTACTCGGATTGGTAAATACAACCGTGTTCCCGCTTGGCAGCATATACGTCGATAATGTGCTGCCATTATTATAATTATCCACATTGCCGGAGGACGTATATTCGGCATGCTCATACCAACCATTTAAAAATAGCTTGTCCGTTCCGTTCGATGTATTTTGCACTTTCAGACTTTTCCCCGGTGCAAGCGTATAGGTCGTCATCGGTGGATCAATCTGCGTAGAAGTCGCAAATGCATAGTACGGCCCATCCAGTGTGATCGGCGCAGATGTTGTATTGGTAATGACGAGTCGTTGACCCGCTTGAACCGCTTTGTCCGGTGATGTGGTCAGACCGGAGCTATACGTGGAATCATCCGAATTATAAATGAAGTATTCATACTGACTCTTTGCAGTAACATACACATAGTTGGTTTTATCGGACGTGTTGGTCATTTGCAAAGAGCCCTGAACCGGTAAGGTGTAATTAAAATCGGCAGGTTGACTTGTACTCGTCAATGAGATGCTGCCTGCAGCCGCGTAGACGAGATAAGGCTCGGTATCACGGTTCGTAATCAGCATATCTCCACCCTGTTCAACGGTCTGAACACCCCCTGAACTGTGGTGGTTAAATATTTTCTCTGTTGCAGCGCCATTCGTTTTGAGATAGGCATTGATGCCACCGATATGAATCGTATTGCTTGCTGTATTACTCGTATTAAAGGCATCCACGCTATCGCCAGGTTGCAGTGTCATACTGACTAATGCATGCCCGGGATAGGAACCGCCACCTTGTTGTAATTGTCGTGTGCCTGAATTTATCGTTAAATCGCTGGACGACGTATTCGCAATATCCAGCGTAAAGCCCGCAGGTATCAAAATGGCTCGGCGACCGGAATAGGTTCCGTATTCTTCAGCATGTCCTTTGGCATTGTATACGGCATATTCGAATTGTTGACCTTGTGCATACACATCTACACCACTTGAATAGGAATGAGTAAACGAATATTCCCACCCTGCTGGTATCGTAATGATATTCGACTGCGCTGCCTGCACATAGGACGCCGTCATACCTAACCATGCGAATAAAATCAAGCCTAACCATTTCAAATGCCGTATGCACATCCATTTGGTATACCATACCTGCGCGGAAGATGGTCTCATGACGTCGCCCCCGCTTTCTTAAATGTGCGGTCAGCAAAGCCTGCATGTGCATGCGCGTTCGGTTTGAGTAATACAACCTGCAAATGCACTCTTGCTTTCACTGCACCTGTCGGTGTGGTCAGCGTAGCGGTATAAGGTATCCATGTTGTATTTTGCTGTAAATCAAGTACATGATCATAGCGGATCAAACGATTCTGGCTATTGTAGTAGTTAATAACAACCTGTACGACGGCGTTTTGCAATTGATCGGATGTCACCCAGCCTTTGTATGTATAACTCGTCTGGCTTTGCACCGGGATATCACGATAAATGCTCGCACCGCCTGCTTTTCTAGCATCCAGTGTCATCCACTGGGTGACCAGATTGTCTGCTGGTGACGTATACACATCTGAAGCTACAGTCGTGCCAGAGCTGGCATACACGTTCGATGTTACAGTCGGTGTAGCGTTCGTATAGACATCATCCGTTACAGATGATCCGTATACGTCAACCGTTGCCGTTTCATAACGCGCTTTGATGCCTGGCGTAATATACGCTGTCCAATCTTGAATGACATTACTTTTCTGTATCGCTGGTGTATGCGTCGATGCAATACTTAACAGATTGCCACCTGCATCGTACGTATACGTTGTTACACCATTTTCCTGCTCTGCTGAAATGACTCGATTAAGCGAATCATACTCATAATCTGCTGCATAGGCAGCTCTACCGATCATTGTGACAGCTACACATAATAGAACGATCATCACTTTTCTGGTTCTCCATCTAAGCATGTTAAGCGCTCCCTTACTCTATGATTGCTAATTCGCTTCCTATCTTGCTCAAAATTGGTATAGACTTCGCTTACTTACTTCGGAGCTTGCATTGAGACTTACATCGATACTCACATCAATACTTACATGGATACTTGCATCCTTACTTGCATCGATATGGCTAACTACCATAATGGCATTACCAAAACTTTGCACCTGTTCATCAACTAATCCTTAATAAAAATAACTACATCCTCCCCCGCATTCATTTTCGAAAAACCCTTCGCAAAACCATAAGCATTTCCTTATATTTATACAATTTATATGTCACTTCATTTATATCGGAAGTGGCTTTATTTTTATAATAAACATTTTGATTATTAGTCCGAATTAACTATGTAAATAAATACTAAGAACTATACATTTACGTGCTCTAACAACCGATATATAAACACTTTACAATATACTCAATTGCTTATATAAATTTTGACAAATGAACCTGTATATGCATTTCTATGTATGTAGTATAGTGCTCAACTATATAGGTATATGGAGTGAATAAAATGATGTTCATGATTCTTATAATTTTCAGAGCACCGCCTGATACAGCTATTTCGTTATGCCTACAACTGAAAACGAACAACGAGAACGGGAACGGATTCATACACCACGCAAAAAATCCTCCATACGCTTGGTCACATCCATCAACCGACATGAGTAGTTGGACACCACTTCAGTCAGCTCAAAGATGAACCCGCATATGGAGGAATATGGATCATAGTTTATTTGCATAGTTCAATTGCATGTATAAAACCCATTCAAACGATGCTTTAATTTGCCTTATCGACTAACCAGCGCCTTCGCAGCAATATCGCTACGCTGATGCTTACCTTCAAATGTAATCTTCTCCGCTTGCTCATAAGCAGCTACGCGTGCGGATGCGATATCTGCACCCAGACCGACAACGCCGAGCACACGACCGCCATTGGTCACCAGCTCGCCTGTAGCGCTCGTGCCTGTGCCTGCGTGGAATACGAGCGCCTTAGAACTGTCCACATCATTCAGTCCGTGGATCGGCAGCCCCTTCGGATACGAGGCTGGATAACCGCCGGAGGCGAGAATAACGCAGACGGCAGCTTCATCTGACCATTCGATGTCCAGCTCAGCCAGTGTTCCGTTCACACTCGCAAGGAAAATATCCAGCAGATCGGTTTTCAGCCGCGGCAATACGACCTGTGTTTCTGGATCGCCAAAGCGTGCGTTGAATTCGACGGTTTTGGGCTTGCCATCCGGTGTGATCATTAATCCGGCAAACAGTACGCCACGGAAAGAACGACCTTCGGCCACCATCGCCTTTGCTGTCGGAATGACAATCGTCTCGATTGCTTGCTCGATGATCGCTTCATCGATATGTGGAAGTGGAGAATAGGTGCCCATCCCACCTGTATTCGGGCCTTCGTCGTTATCGTAGACTGGTTTGTGATCCTGCGCAGCAGGCATCGCACGTACCGTTTCCCCATCAACAAAAGCAAGAATAGACATTTCCTGCCCTTCCATGAATTCCTCGATGATGACACGACTGCCAGCCTCGCCAAATACTTTATCCTGCATTATCGCTTGCAGTGCATCGACTGCTTCATCCATACTACGAGCGACCGTTACCCCTTTACCTGCGGCAAGTCCATCCGCTTTGATTACGATCGGAATCGGTTGCTGTTGCAGGTATTCCAGTGCAGCTTCATACGTATCGAACTTCGCATAAGCGGCGGTTGGGATATTGTACTTGTGCAGCAAATCCTTCATGAACGTTTTGCTGCCTTCGATGATTGCTGCATTTTTGCGTGGGCCATAGACCGGGATGTTGCGCACTTCAAACACATCCACAATACCGTCCGCAAGCGGATCATCCGGGCCAACCATCACCAGACCGACCTTACGCTCCGCAGCAAAATCCGCTAGCTTTTCAAATTCATGTACCGCAATCGGTACGCATTCCGCAATCTGTCCAATCCCTGCATTGCCGGGTGCGCAGTAGATCCGATCGGCGTTTGGACTTTTTGATAGCGCCCAGATGATTGCG
>JBCNLJ010000098.1:0-18682 GCA_039595515.1 Paenibacillus sp.
CTTGTATCTAATGATTTCCGAGAATTAAAAGCCGAAAAGAAATTAAAATCTAAGGAAGAAGTAGAGTCGGAAAAAGACTTGAAACTTCAAAATAATATTACAATTAGAAACAATGAATTGGCAGAGGTTGTAAACGAATTATGTATAGCCAAATTGTTTGTAGAAGACATAACTATCGATTCCATTGAATATGAGCCTGTTATTTTCAAAGGAGATACATCTATTGATTTTTATTTGAGATTTGTGGACGGACAAACTGTATATTGTGATGTGAAAACTATACATCCCAACGACACTGAAAGTTGGGGTGAGTATCAAAGGAATTTGAAAAATAAACGATTTCCTCAATATGCTTCCTTTGATTTGCAAGAGGATTCGCTAGGTGGGATATTATGGCATCATGCATTCGCTTCAAGAACCAAAATGCTTGAACATGTTATAGGATTTGAAGAGAAAATTGCTCAGAAAGCTATTAATTCAAGCCGTAAAATAATGCTTTTTTGTGGTGATGGATTTCGATTGTCGGAAGATGAGCTTGAAGATTTTGCGTATTTTTATTATACAGGAAAATATAGAGAAGATGATTTTATGCAGTTAATGGAAGCATATAGCATGGAAAAAGAAGCTATAATATTGCTAAGAACTATCGATTATATTGCTTATTTTGAGAGACAGCCTATGAACTTAGAGTATAGATTTATTCCTCATATACATGGACCTGAGTTTATTTGAATAAGATGCTATATAGTAGTAACAATTTTAAATCATAATAAAAGACCCTGCCTATTTGCCTCACGAATAGGCAGGGTTTTATAAAGCTATTAATGTATTAGATATTCAATACTATTGCTTCACCAGCTCAAATGTTTCCCAGGCACCATCCACACTGCTCCGGCTGGCGATCAAGGAGCCGCTGCCGCCGTTCTCGGCAGTGACATACAGATTATTTGCCAGCGACTTCAGTGTGCGCTTGCCATCTGCAGTCGTGCCCAGTTCGAATGTCTCCCAGGTGCCGATTGCCGTTTTGTTGGCGATTAGTGGGCTGGTCCCTGTATTGTCGGCAGTCACATATTTGCCGTTGATCAGCGAACGCAGAGCGATACGGTTGTTGCCCAGATCAATCTGCTCAAAGCGTTCCCATGTGCTCACCGTATCGGATCGAGCAATTAACGCACCGTTGCCATAGTTTTCAGCAGATACGTATTTATTGTTCGCGCCTGCTTTCAGCGCTACGATGTTGTAGCCATTTTGACGCTGGAAGACATGCACATAGTCAATTTGATATTTTTGTGGGAAGGTGGTGCTGGCATCCGGGTTGCCCGGCCAGTTGCCACCGACTGCCAGATTGAGCAGCAGGAAGAATGGCTTGTCAAAAGCCCATGTATTATCGCCTGCATCTACAGGGGTACGCGTATGGTACAGATTACCATCGACATACCAGCGAATAGCTGCCGGTTCCCATTCCACAGTATACGTATGGAAGGCATTACTGAATCGTTCGCCGATGGTATAGCCTGCGGACAATCCATTAGAGCCGGAATAACCCGGTCCGTGAATCGTACCGTATACGGTATTTGGTGCGACTGGACCTACATATTCCATAATATCGATCTCGCCGCTACCCGGCCATGGATTGCTGCCAATATCGCTACCTAGCATCCATGCGGCAGGCCAGATGCCCTTGCCGTATGGAACCTTAGCGCGAATCTCGATTTTGCCGTATTGAACATTGAATTTGTTAGCGGTGGTCAGGCGGGCAGAGGTGTATGAAGAGCCTTGCATATTTTCCTTGTTTGCCTGAAGAACCAGACTCCCATTTTCCATATATGCGTTTTTGGTGCTGTTTGTGTAATATTGCAACTCATTGTTGCCCCACCCGTTATTGTTGCCGATTTCCTGATTCCATTTGGAGGTATCAACCCCGGTGCCGTTGGCACCATTAAAGTCGTCTGCCCAGATTTGCACCCACGGACTGGAGGAGGAGGCGGATGCCGTAGAGGAGCTTGCACTCCAGGGAACAATTAATGCTGCCGAGCAGATGAATGAGAGTAGAGCTAAGCCTGTCTTTTTGCCGTTCATTCGTAAATACACTCCTTTTCAACATGAAGGTGGCGAAGCAGATCGTAATAAAGCAAACAAGCATAAGAGCATGATGAATAAATTATATTTATAATGTATATATAAGTAATTTATTCCAGTTAAGTGTAATATAAAAGCGCTTACAAAAATACTTGTTTGCGCAAATTTCCTTAATATGATATCCGGGTGGAATGATCGGGCTAAAGCGTTAATTAACGGGTTTGCTTAAGACAGACAAATAGATAGAACATAGACTACAATCGGGTTTATTTTTATCTGAACAAACATAAACAGAATTTTCGTTTTTATTTATGTTTGAATATATTTGTTTTTGTTGACTGTGGGAAATACAAAGCGTATGCTGGACATATACAAAAGTGGCGTACCATTTTGCAGACCAGACCAGACCAGACCAGACCAAGAGCAGCTTTGTACAGTTATTTTATATCCTTCATTTATCTAACGAAGCTGATCCATATCCCAGTTCCTTTACGCCCGTATCATAGCTCGCTATCTATTGTGAAAAAAATTACATTCAGGAGTGATAATTATGAGCGCATTGTCGGTCAATGAATACGTAGCACAGCCTCATCCACTGGATATTCCTTTTGTTCATGAGATGGCGAAAATTACGCTATGCATGTGGCGTTCGGGCTGGGATGAGCGCAATGGTGGGAATATTAGCTGTATTGTAGATGAGCAGGAGGTTGCGCGTTATCTTGATATTACGGAGGTACAGCGGACGTTAGAGCCTGCATTTCCAGTTACTGAGCTGGCAGGGATGTATTTTATCCTTACCGGCTCGGGCAAATATTTTAAAAATGTAATGGATGATCCTGAAAGCAATCTAGGTGTACTACGTGTATCGGCAGATGGACAACGGCTGGAGGTGCTGTGGGGATTGAGCAATGGAGCCGTGCCAACGAGCGAGCTGCCTGCGCATTTTATGACACATATTGAACGACTGCGTGTCGATCCACAGCATCGGGTCGTTATTCATAATCATGCGACCCATACGCTGGCCATGACCTTTGTACATGAGCTGGATGAGCGACAATTCACTCGAACGTTATGGCAGATGTGTACCGAATGTATAGTTGTGTTTCCCGACGGCATTGGAATCGTACCGTGGATGATTCCCGGTACAAGCGAGATCGGACGCGCTACAGCCGATAAAATGAAGCAGCATCGAGCAGTCATCTGGCCACAGCACGGTATTTTCGGTACAGGAAGCTCGATTGATGAAGCCTTTGGTTTGATCGAAACGATTGAAAAGGCAGCACAGATCTATATGCTTATCGCGCATTTACCTGTACGCCAGAAGATCACCGATCAGGAGCTGGCAGAGCTGGCAGCGGCATTTGGTGTGACGCCACGACCAGGGATTTTGCAGCTATTATACTGAATGAAGCGAGTGAGTGCGTCACTAAGCAAGCCTTACCTCGGTAAGGATGATCTCAGAGTATAATTAATGGTGTTAATCTAAACGAATAGATGAAACACACATGATGTAGACTGGTGTCTTCTAGTGGAGACAATAAAATACCCCGATCCCTTCCTGTATTGGAAATTCCATTATAGGAAGCTGGAGCGGGGGATTTTAGTTTATCCATTTTTCTGATGAAATCGACTCTTCTTTATACATGTCGTTTATTTAAAGCAGCAGTGCTTCAGCATTTTACTATCAATTTGCAAAAATTATAGCCGATGTGTTAATTATTTTCATAATCACACCCTCAACATATCTCCAAGCACATCCTCACTCCGGTAATCGCACGATAAACGTACTTCCCTGCCCTGGAATACTTTCTACCTGAATTGACCCATGATGCGCTTCGGTAATCCAGCGTGCAATCGATAATCCCAGTCCATAGCCTTCAATCTGCCGGGTACGCGATTTGTCCACGCGATAAAAGCGATCAAAAACATGCGGCTGATGGTCTGTTGGGATGCCAATGCCGTTATCACTTACCTTGATAAGTACACCATGCGGTTTTTCATGGATCGCTTTCAGTGTGAGCGAGACCTTTCCGCCATTTGGGGTATATTTGACCGCATTATCAAGCAGAATGATAAGTAATTGACGTATACGCTCTGCATCACAGCGAATAACGAATGACCCTGTCACCTCATAATGTAGCTCGATCCTTTTTGCTTCAGCAAGGGGACGAATAGACTCGATCGTGCGTAACGCTTCTGCCTCAAGGTGATGCTCATTCACGTTCAGCTCGGCATGACCTGAATCCGAGCGTGCCAGTGTGAGCAGACTGCCAGAGAGCTGAATCATACGCCGAATCTCTTCCTTCATATTGCGCACGACTTTAGCGGCAAAGGGATTTTGTTCGATCGAATCCTCCATCTCCAGCGTATCGATCGAAGAGAGCAGCACGCTGAGCGGGGTACGCAGCTCATGCGAAGCATCGGCGGTGAATTTGCGCTGCTGTTCGTACGAGGCAAGAATCGGCACCATAGCCTTCGCTGCCATCCGATAACTAAAATACACAGCCAGCGCACAAAAGAGCAAAAATGCTGCCCCCAGCCACATCATCAAATTAAAAAATTGATGATACGAGCCAGTGACATCTTTACCGACATACAGTGTACCAATAAGCTGGTCTTTACTGTAGATCGGCTCCCCGGTAATGATCATACGGATTGGCTGCGGTGTGAAGTCATCCTGGGATAACGGCTTTGCTTTGGGAGCATCCTGATCCTGGCGCTGTTCAGGCAGGCGAATCGCACTGCCTTCAAGCAGCACATGCTGCGTGCGATTAACCGGAAGCTGTGTTCCATTCGCCCGTGCTTTTTGAATGAGCGTTTTCAAGCTGGCAGAGTAGATCGAAGTTCCCGTTTTAATCTCACCATCTGGTTCGATTAATACATTTCCCATCGCATACGTATCATACAGCGTATAGTATTCGATATATTCGTCCAGCGAATCGTCTGCGTCGTTCTCGCTGTTCTGCATTAATCCGTGTATTTTCTGTTCTATCACCTCACGCACATCCGTCGACGGACTGAATATGAGCAGATAGTAGAGCAG
The DNA here is from genome assembly GCA_039595515.1 of Paenibacillus sp. Lineage (GTDB taxonomy): Bacteria > Bacillota > Bacilli > Paenibacillales > Paenibacillaceae > Saccharibacillus. The sequence continues at coordinate 5,123 of JBCNLJ010000098.1, forward strand.
TACATACAAAATAGTAACGAACAATAGCAGAAAGGCGATCAGAATCATACTGTATTTCCATGTTAGACTGCGCTGGGTTTGTTTGAAAATATTATCATTCGTGCGCCGTCTGCGCAGCCATTTATTTGTCCACTTTATAACCGAGTCCCCTTGCACTCTGGATCAGCTCCTTGTTGTCCAACTCGGCAAGCTTGCGTCGCAGCAGCTTGATCGTAGCATCAATCGTTTTGGGTCCGACATCGCTTTCCATTCCCCAGACTCGATCCAAAATAACCTCACGAGTCAGCACAACACCGCGATTTTGCACCAGCAGGTCGAATAGCTGAAATTCCCTGGGAGTTAGCTGCACCGACCGGGAGTTAAGCGCTACACTTTGCTCGGTGCGATTTAGCACCAGCTCACCGAACTTCATTTCCTCCGTCTGAATAGGTGCATAATTGCGTCTTGTTAATGCCCGCAGCCGTGCCAGCAGCTCGCCAATCTCAAACGGCTTAACGAGATAATCGTCTGCTCCCGCATCCAGACCATCGATCCGGTCCTGAAGTGCATCGCGCGCAGTCAGCATTAGAATAGCGCCTGTATAGCCTTCCTTGCGTAGCTTTGAGCATAGACTTAATCCATCCCCATCCGGCATCATCCAATCCAGAATCAAAATAGAATAGTAGCCATACTTCACATAGGCATAAGCATCATTGCCTGTGGTTACCCAGTCTACCGTATAGCCTGCCTTTTTTTGCAGCATGTGTACGATCAATTCACCCAGACGCGTATCGTCTTCAGCCAGCAGAACGTGCATCGCATTCCCTCTTCTTTCTATTATCGTAGTCAATGATAGCATCAGCATATCATGTTCGAGTGAAAATTGAATGAAATTTAGAAGCGTAACAGCCCATCGAAGCGGCATGTACCATTAGTTTTTACGATAGCAACTGAAAAAAAGATATAAACCGTAACAATTTCACCATAATTTCACCATTGCCCTTTACACTCAGTACCATCGAGCAGGTACAACCTCACAACTTTAGCAAAATCAATTTTCCATCCTACAATAAAGGAATGTGATCATTATGAAAAATCAAACATTAATCAAATGGGCTACTGGCGTATCAAGCGCACTTCTATTCACAGGCTTTGTCGGCTTTATCGGGTATACAGGCAAAACGAACGCTGCCGCTATGGCGACCGATGATACCACCACAGGCAGTAATACCGCTATAGCAGCGACGGATGATGACCAGCAGGTGTCCGCTTCGCTCAAAAATCAATGGCAGCAGGAAACAAGCGGTCAAGCCAATCAGCAAAATGGCAGCTATATGGGAGCGGTGGCATCCGCACCGACATTTACAGCAGCTAAGCATCGCGAGCATGCTGCACATAGCACAGCTTCTTCAGGTAAGACGAGTACCAAGTCGACTACAAAAAAGCACAGCTCTACAGGCAAATCGTCATCTGCTAAGAGCAATTCTTCAACCTCAACATCCAAAAAGTATACAACCGTCGCACCTGAAGCATCGGTCTCAGCTTCGACTTCTCAGGCAACAACCGTTCGTCCGCGTACACACGCATCCTGATCTACAGGTATATAAACATATTGCATACTCGTAGGAATATTAGAAGTGGAGACAGGAGGAAACGAGATGCATCGTTTTCAAGCAATGAATTCAAGCTTTCATACAGCCGGCTTATCGATAGCACATGAACAAGAGGCAGAATCCTGGTTTGCTTTTGTGGAACGACATTTGAGTCGCTTCCAGCCGGATAGTGAGTTGTCTCAACTGAATGCGCAGGCTGGCTATCCGTTCTATGCGTCAGCGCTAATGTATCAGGCTACACGAGAGGCGCTGCATTTTTATGAGCAGACGGATGGTATATTCAATCCGTTTATGGGACAGATATTATGCCAGCTTGGCTATGATCATAGTATGGATTGGGATAGCACTTCCAGGTGTTCAGAGACGGCGAAGCAGCGGCAAGAAGCCGGATTGACGATGAATTCTAGCGCTTACCAGATGATCGGGCAAAAGCTATATACACTTGATCCGATCTTACAAACGATCCATCTGCATACAGACGTACAGTTAGATCTAGGTGGCATTGCTAAGGGCTGGAGCGCAGCCCAGCTAGCAACGATGCTACAGGAGCAAGGAGAGGGAAGCGGTATGATCGATGCGGGTGGTGACCTGGTAGTCTGGGGAAGCGAGCAACGAGACTATGTGATTGAAATTGCTGATCCGTGGGACGATACAAAGACAGTGGCAACAGTGGAGCTGATCCAGGATGCCGGTATCGCCACAAGTAGCACGCTACGTCGAAGCTGGCAGGGAAGCGACCAGCATCAGTACCATCATGTACTTGATCCGCGTAGCAGCACATCAGCGCAATCAGAATGGGTGCAAATGACCGTCATCAGTCCGTCACTTACTCTTTCCGAAGTGTATGCCAAGTGTGTGCTCATCTTAGGAGCAGAGGAGGGCCCTGCCTGGCTACGTCGACAGTGCAGTGATGCAGCTATGATCGGCATTCGTAACGATGGTATAGGTGTAATGGACGGGCCAATCCATCGATATGGACCTATGAACAGACAGGGAGAGTGGATCGCTTATGAGCAGCTTATGGCATGAGATCGGGCAATATATAAGTGTATGGTATACCTCGCGAGCAGCAGGATTAACCGCGTATTTGCTGTTGTTCGCCGCAGTCAGTGCAGGACTGCTACAGGGAAGTAGCTTTGCTAAAGGCAAACGTAAAGCAGTGGTCAGCCTGATTCACCAGTGGTGCGGCTGGTTCGGTCTATTGTTTGGTATGGTGCACGGATTAGTACTCGTATTTGACGATTATATTCATTATTCGATCTGGAATATACTGATCCCGTTTACGGCCTCGTACAAACCAGTATGGACCGGGGTTGGAACGATTACGCTCTATCTGTTCCTGATCATTATGCTCAGCTCGGATATGATGAAAAAGGTAGGGAAAAAGGTCTGGCGTGCGATTCACTTTCTGGCATTGCCCACATATGGCATGGCGCTTATGCATGGTATGATGCTCGGCACAGACGTGAAGTCTACACCTATTTTCTGGATGTATGTCGTGACAGCGACCATTACCTTCATCCTCCTGTATGCACGCATCTTTGTGTTCAAAAAGCCTGCTGCTCGGAAGCCGACTACATCCAAATCAACGACACCGAAACCAACAGCAACGTCATGAATATAAATGCTTCCTTCAATAAGGGATAGGATTGACGACTATATAGCGCCAACAAGCGATATGATCAACCACTATGAAGTTGATATACACGCATAGATGAATCCGAGACTGCCAAGTAGCTCGGATGCCGTCTATGCGTTTTGGTGTTCAGGTATGGTATAATGCTGGCAATGTTAAATAAGTATTAGAACCTGGTCTTAAGACGTGCTATACTATATAGAACACTTTAGACGATCACTACACATTGAACATATAAAGGGGTAATGAAATTGAATTATCAAGACTGGATTGCACCCGAACGGTATAATATAACATCGGAGATGGAAAAACACCCGCCTGAACGCCTTGCCTTGAAATGGCTGGATGAAGCAGGCAATCATGAGGATATCACCTATGGCGCATTGCTGGAGCAGGCAAATCGATTGGCTAACGGCTTGAAGCAGCTTGGATTAAAGCAGGGAGATAAGGTGCTGGTCATGGTACCAAGACAGATTATTGCTTATGTAATCTATCTTGCCTGCCTGAAAAGCGGCATCATTATCATTCCATCGTCTGAGATGCTGCGTGCCAAAGATCTGGCATATCGTCTTCGTAACTCCGGTGCCCGAGCGGTCATCGCCTGGTCGAGTGTAGCTTCAGAAGTAGATAGCATCGATGAGCAGTTGCCGGACTGGGCATGGAAGATCGCTGTGTCTGCCGATGCTACAGAAGCAGCCGAGGGCTGGCATACGCTGCACCAACTGATGGAGCAGCAGCCGTCTAGCTTTACCGCTGCCGATACACATCGCGATGATATGGCGATTCTGGCGTATACGTCCGGTACAACTGGCAATCCAAAAGGGGTAGTGCACAGTCACGGCTGGGGTTATGCGCATCTGCGTATTACTCGTCCGTGGCTCGACATTCGTGAGCATGATACCGTCTGGGCAACAGCCGCACCAGGCTGGCAAAAGTGGATCTGGAGTCCATTCCTATCCGTACTCGGCTGGGGCGTAACCGGACTGGCTTATAATGGTAGCTTTAAGCCGCATCGTTATCTGGAGTTGCTGCAGGAGCATGGAATTAATGTGCTTTGCTGTACACCGACAGAATATCGATTGATGGCGAAAACAGAAGGTCTGGAGCAATACGATCTGTCTCAGCTTCGCAGTGCCGTATCCGCAGGCGAGCCGCTGAATCAGGAAGTGATTCATACATTTGAGCGTCATTTCAATATTACAATTCGAGATGGCTATGGACAGACAGAAAGCACGCTCATTATCGGTAATCTGAAGGATGCACCGATTCGTCTGGGCGCAATGGGACAATCGATCTCACCGGGACTTGTAGAGGTAATCGACGAGAACGGTAAGTCGCTGCCGGCTGGCGAAGTCGGCGACATCGCTGTACGGACAGATATGCCAGCCCTGTTCCACGGCTATTACCTGGACCCTGAGCGTAAAGAGGCAAGCGTGCGAGGCGATTACTTTGTGACCGGTGACCGTGCAAGCCGGGATGAAGAAGGGTATTTCTGGTTTGAAGGACGCGGTGACGATATCATTATCAGCTCCGGGTATACGATTGGACCCTTTGAAGTAGAGGAAGCACTGATGAAGCATACTGCTGTTAAGGAATGTGCTGCTGTAGCGAGTCCAGATGAGATTCGAGGCAATGTAGTCAAAGCATTTATCGTTCTGCGTGATGGCGTAGAGGGAAGCCCGGAACTGGTAAAAGAGCTGCAAAATCACGTTAAAAACTGGACAGCTCCTTACAAATATCCACGCAAAATCGAATTTGTGGCGGATCTTCCTAAAACAAGCTCCGGTAAAATTCGCCGAATCGAGCTGCGTGACGCCGAAAAACGTGCGTTTGATTCCCAGCAGGGTTAATTGATTTAACAAAATAAAGCTTATTTATACCCGTATATTTGCAGGGCATTGTATGACTTTATTTACTATTCCTATTTCAACTATTCAAATAATCAATATACGAGCATCTTTTGCGGCGATAATAATGTAGCTGCAAAAGATGCTTTTTTCTTTTGACTGAAATGTTTAGCTCTAAGGTCTAATACAAATTTATATTATCAACTGATAAATATATAATATGAAAAATTCACACTAGATAAAATATGCAGATATTACCTACATTATCCATATTCATCCATATTAATACTAGCAACATGAGCTGGTCACAACGAATATATGCATCATCGAAAAAGAATTCGTATAAGTAAGCGGGTTAGATATACATTTTAGTGTGATTTTGTTCGATAACTATCTTAAGTCATGTATGTTGTTGCTGGAGGACGACCTTATGTATGTATTTTTAAGTACTGCTTTATTTTCTTTTGTTCCATTTGTTCTGCTTGGTTTTCTAGCCGTTGAAATATTGTTACGCCAACCTGAAAATCCACTGCATCAATTGACGATGGTGCTAATCAGTAGTTTATCTCTTATATTTTTATGTGATTTTTTAACACAGGTATTAGAATACGATGTCGTTAGCGTATTTAATCCACAGGCTACGTATATATTTAGTTTTATAGCGATGAGCTTACTGATCTACTTTTTCACTACGCTTAGTCGAATCCGTATGCCGCGTATATTGTTGCATGCTTCAGCGCTGTTTCCATTAATTTCTATTGTATGTATACTGGTAGACCCGCAACTTTTTTACCTGAAGTTAAAGCAGGGGGAGTACTGGAGAGTAGAGGTTCATACTCCAGGCTTTGATACGCTATTTCTTATCATTTCAGTATATTCATTGTCGTACCTGCTGTTAATTATGATATTTGGTTACCGAAAATTGAAACGTAAACGCATATATCAGCGTGAGCAGCGTATGATGCTTACTATTATCCTTGGCAGCGGCCTTGCTTCGGTCTGGCTTTTAATCTCATTCACAGTGAGTGTCATAGCGAAAGAAAGCTCGATTATACCTCTCGACAGCTTACCTACGTATGCCGGTCTTATTCTAGCATGTACACTTCGTGTAGCCATGAAAAAGCACCAATTCCTTGCGGTTGCTGAGCAGCGATACAAATTGTTATTTACATTGTCCACGAATGGTATTGCGCTGATTGATTCCGAAGGTAACACGGTAGAAACCAATCCGGCATTTAATAAGCTTGCTGGCATAAGGGATGGGCAGGTGATTAATCTATTGGAGATTATTCCACCTCAGAATCATGCAAATTATCTGGAAACGATACGTAAGGCATTTTTAGAAGGTAAGATGGAACAGGATTTACAGGTACAGGTAGTCAATCTTCAAGGAGTACCGTACACGGTGGAAGTGAGCAGTGACTTTTTGGAAATCGAAGGTGTATTGCATTGCTATCTGCTGGTCAGGGATGTTACACAGCAGCAGGCAAATGAAGCAAGGCTGCTGGAGCTTGCCTATACTGACTCGCTGACAGGCCTGGCTAATCGCTATCAATTCAATTTGCGCTTGCAAGAGGCACTGGAGCGTTCTCGTAAGTATCGCACTCGCGTTGTAGTAATGCAGATGGATCTCGATCATTTTAAATGGATTAATGATACGATGGGGCATTCGGCAGGAGATCTATTGCTCATTGATGTAGCGCGCTTGATTCGTTTACAGGCACCTGAGAATAGTATTGTAGCACGTATGGGTGGAGATGAATTTTCTTTGCTAGCTGAGCTTGGGCCGGGTCAGGGAGATATGGTAGCAGCCAATATTGCGAATCAGATTTTGCTCGGATTTGAGAAACAGATCGTGTTACGCGATAAGCATTATCACGTTTCGTGCAGTATAGGAATGTGCACGGCTCCTGAAGATGGTCAGGACCCGGAAACATTGCTTCGTAATGCAGACACTGCCATGTATGCGGCCAAGCGCATGGGGCGTAACCAGTATCAGCTATTTAATGAGACGTTAAAAAGCGCTGCCGAGCAGCATTTGCTTATGCAGCAGGGATTGGAAACGGCGCTGGCACGAGAGGAATTTTCGCTTGTATATCAGCCACAGATCGATAGCCGCAGCGGTGCGGTGATCGGTGCGGAAGCGTTGTTGCGCTGGAATTCCGCTGAACTGGGCTTTGTATCTCCGCAGGATTTCATTCCGATCGCGGAGCAGAATGGAATGATCCGGCAGATCGGGGAATGGGTGATGCTTGAGGCAGTGCAGCAAGCAGCGAATTGGATCAACAAAGGCGGCTGTGATAAGATGCAGATTTCAGTGAACGTGTCTGCCAGCCAGCTAAGTGATCCCGCCTTTGCCCATAAGGTAGCTAATGTTCTACGAAACACGGGATTACCACCGAGACTGCTCTGTCTGGAATTTACGGAAAGTGTAGCGATTCGTGATGAAGAACATATTATTGCGATGTGTGACGAGCTGGTAAGTATGGGCGTTACACTCGCTGTGGACGATTTTGGAACAGGATTTTCCTCCATGCGTACCGTGACAGCATTTCCGTTCCAGTTTATCAAAATTGATCGTTCGCTTATTTATGATATTGATCGTAATCCACGCAATGAAGCCGTTGTACGTTCTGTGCTTGAGCTTGCTGACCAGCTCGATATGTATGTGCTGGCAGAGGGAGTAGAGACGCTGGAGCATGTGAATATGTTACAGCAGCTTGGCTGTTATTATATTCAAGGGTATTACTATGCACGTCCAATGCCGTTAGAAGCGTTCGAACAATGGATGTTTAATCGCGAAACCCATATCAAATATCCTTCCTGAAGGATGAGTCATTACCATTAGTTCTTCAGGAAGGATAATAGACATATATGGAACAAAGTAGGATGGGCGATCAGATTAGTAGTCCAATGCTGGCGTAGTAACTCCAATAGGAATGCGGCTAATAACGATAAGACGAATACAGTCCATAACAATAAATACTAGTAATAACAATCAGAATCCATCATCACATACAACTCAAAAAAGGAACTGGTTTGCATGAAGCAGATCGGTTCTTTGTTATATCTTTTACTGCTGCTGTTCACTCTACATCTAGCCGAAGGAATGATCGGTAAGTGTTGCTCGCTGTAGAGCTCTCTGTATAGAATAATGTTTCAGCAAAAGCTTGGATTGTATAGTCTATCTATGCTACGATAACTCCGTGTTACGATAGAATGGGTCTGCCCTGGACGTGAACGGGCAGGCTGCCAAGTCAAAGGGGGAACGGCATTGACACTGCAGCAGCTCCGCTATGCGATTGAAATCGCAAATTGCGGCTCGATGAACGAGGCCGCCAAGCGGCTCTTTATTTCCCAGCCGAGCCTGTCCAATGCAATTAAGGAACTGGAAAATGAATTGGGCATCTCCATCTTCGACCGAACGAATCGGGGAATTAGTATTTCGGTAGAAGGCATGGAATTTCTCGGCTATGCTCGCCAGATTATCGAACAGGCGGAACTGATCGAGAACCGCTATCATGGCAGCAAGCGTAACCTGATTCATTTCTCTGTATCGACACAGCATTATGCATTTGTAGTCGATGCATTTGTGAAGCTGATGGAACAGAGTGATATTAACGAGTACAATTTGCATTTACGTGAGACGCAAACGTATAACATCATCGAAGATGTGAAAACATTACGTAGCGACATTGGTATTTTGTATATCAATGAACGAAATTTTAAAGTCATGAACAAGCTGTTCAGCGATGGGAATCTGATGTTTACGCCATTATTTAACACCAGCCCGCATATTTTCGTACGCTCCGGGCATCCGCTGGCGCAAAAGGAATACGTAACGACGCAGGATGTGAGTGCGTATCCGTATATTACCTTTGACCAGGGAGCCAATAACTCTCTGCATTTTTCTGAGGAAATGGTTAGCTTCTCCAATGTGGTGAGAAGCATCAAGGTCAATGACCGTGCAACACTGGCGAATCTGCTGGCGGGTACGAATGGATATACGATCGGTACAGGCATTCTCGTATCGCAATTTAACTATGAGCAGCTCATCTCTGTGCCGTTACAGACGACAGAAGACTTTACCGTTGGCTGGATTGCGCATAAGGATCGTAAGCCAAGCGATATCGCTTCCAAATATATCGATATCCTAAATGATCTTGTATCCAATAGCTATCTGAATATGAATCAATTCTTATTATAGGAGGAGCATATGTCCATTCCAATGACAGGCACACGCAGAATTCATCCTCCATTTCGCTGTGACATCGTGGGCAGTTACCTGCGTCCGGAGACACTGCGGGAGGCAAGATTTCAATTTGAAAGTGGCGAGATCAGCGCGGAGCAGCTCAAGGTGATTGAGGATGAAGAGATCACCTTGCTCGTAAATAAGCAAAAAGAGATGGGCTTACAGACCGTAACCGATGGCGAATTCCGTCGTGGGTGGTGGCATCTGGACTTTTTCTTTGGCGTGCAGGGAACAGAGAAGATCGGGCTGCCAACTGCCGGTATCGATAACCGCAACCGGGCAGAAAGCTTCCGGGTCGTGGATAAAATCTCATTTGGCGATCATCCGATGCTGGAGCATTTTCGCTTTTTAAAAACGCTGGCAGGTGATCGTGTTCCGAAAATGACGATTCCATCGCCAGCGCTGTTCCATTTTGTAGAAAGCTATAACGGTAATGATGTGTACGATGATCCAGAAGAGCTGTATCGCGATATTATCGCGGTATATCGTGATGCGATTCAAGCCTTTTATGATGCAGGCTGTCGTTACTTACAACTGGATGATACGACATGGGGAACACTATGCAGCAGCCGTCACCGGATGTTAATTCGTAATCGCGGACAGGACCCGGATCAGCTAGCTCGTGATTATGTGCGCTTGATTAACGAGAGTATTGCAGAGCGTCCAGACGATATGACGATTGCGCTTCATGTATGTCGTGGTAATTTCCGTTCCACCTGGTTCGCTGCTGGTGGCTACGAGCCTGTTGCGGAAGAGCTGTTCAGCCATACGAAGGTAGATGCCTTTTTCCTGGAATATGATAACGAACGTTCTGGCGATTTCCACCCGCTACGTTATGTTGGCGATCAGTTCGTCGTACTGGGACTCGTAACGACCAAGCATGGAGGACTGGAGAGCAAAGAAGTGATCAAGGAACGTATTGCCGAAGCAGCAGGCTTTGTTGATCTGGACAAGCTTTGTCTGAGCACGCAGTGCGGCTTTGCTTCAACGGAGGAAGGCAATATGCTGACCGAGGAAGAGCAGTGGAATAAGATTCGCCTTGTGCGGGAGACGGCGAATGAGGTGTGGAATAGCAGCTCGGTATAAAGGCTGGATCATTAACGATGGTATTTGAGAGCAGAGATCAACATGATCGATTAGTACCAATATCTAAACGCATACTAAACTGAAACTACCGTATCATCATAAATTCTCCAAAACGCTTCTCATTGCAGAAGCGTTTTTATTTTGGTCAGAAGCATAGATTTAAATGATCGAAGCCCCGCCTTAATTGAACTGCTTCTTTAGAAAAAGTTAAAATAAAAACAACAATCAATAGTTTACGAAAATAACATACGAGCATACTGGGTAATACAGCATATATCACGAATGGAGTGTGAACATCATGGCACTGGATCCACAAGTACAAGAGATGGTAGATAATTTCAATCGTTTGCAGATTCCTCCGATTCATAAAATACATCCCAAAATGATTCGTATCATCGAAGCGAGAATGGCACGTAAGCAGGTCACCCATCCTACGCCACTGTATGATGTGAAAAAGGAGAAGATCAAGCTTCCTCATCGTAAAATCAAGCTACGTATCTATACACCAACAGCGAACGAGAGCGGAACACCGCAGCCAGCGATCGTATTTTATCATGGTGGCGGCTGGGTCATCGGCAGTCTGGATTCGCATGATGAGCTATGCCGTCGTATTGCTGTAGGATCGGGCTGCTGCGTCATTGCCGTCGATTATCGACTTGCCCCAGAGCACCCATTTCCAGCAGCGATGCAGGATGCCTATGATGCGTTCAATTATATTGTCGAGCACGCGGAGCACTGGCAGCTCGACCCTTCACGTATCGCCGTAGCAGGGGATAGCGCAGGGGGGAATCTGGCAACCGTCGTCTGTCTCGCAGCCAAAGATCATCGCACCACGATGCCTGCCGCTCAGCTTCTATTTTACCCATCTACAGGCAAAGGAGAAGGTACGCTATCCTATGAAGAAAACGGCCAGGGCTATATCCTGACCGCCGAGATGATGAGCTGGTTCGAGCAAAGCTATTTCAAAGGTCAAGAAAATGCCAAAGAACCGTACGCATCACCATTACTAGCAACCGACCTAACCGGCATGCCGCCAGCGCTTATCATCACTGCACAGTATGACCCCTTACGCGATCAGGGTGCTCAATATGCTGAAAGACTAAAAGAGAGTGGTAATGAAGTCCACTACGAATGCTATGATGGCATGATCCATGGCTTTGTTTCTCAGCTCCAGCTTCAACGCTCTGACGAAGCCGTCCGCAAAGCCAGTCAACAGATCGGAAGCTGGTTAAAGGGTAAGGAGTAAGAAGCTTTTAATATGAGGTCAGCTAAAAATTGAACATAAATAGATATAAAAGACTATCACTTGATCTTAATGTGGTAGTCTTTTTAGCAATGAAATCTATTCCATTCATAGCTTCGCGTTTACATAAGGAAGCGAGGATTAAAAGACATGCACCTTACAACGTAGCCATTCAAAATAAAAAAGTAAATAAAATAGAGTCAAATACCGTTAATAACAATAGTACTAATTAGTAATGAAATTATACATAAAAGGGGTTTGTACATGAAAAAAATATACGGATGTATGATCAAGGGAGCACTTATAGCAAGTCTGCTTGTTCCATGCTTGCCCATCACGACAGTAACCTATGCGAAGGAACAGGATTTAGTGAATCCAGCTCATTTAGAATCGTATTCTATACAAGTAAATAGAGGGGAGAAGCAGCAAAAAATTCAAACTCAGGGGTTTATACAGGACGGAGTTATGATGATCGCAGCAAGAGATTTGTTTGATGCTATAGGCTTTAATATAAAAGGCCCTATTGGCTGGAGAGCGAAGTACAAAGTAGAAGCTCAAGAAGTAGTTCCACGTACTATTTTTAATAAATTTACATTTGAAGAGCATAACGATTCTATAAAACTATTGATCGATATCGAAGAGGAAGAGGAGGAGGACATTGCAGAACAGATAAATATGCCAACCTATACAACTGTTATCAATGGACGTCTATACATACCGTTTGAATTTATAGCTGCTATACTCAATTATGATGTAACATACGATCATGCCAACAATACAATCATAATTACTCCGTGGGAAAATAAAGACGAACAAGTGAAGCAAATCGAGGACTTTGTTCATCATTACATGAGTAACGTATCTGAGGGCTATAGTTCAGACTTATCTCTGTATACGACAGCTTTTTTAGAACATGATGAGGAGATGATCGATACAGCTTTTTCCGATGAACAGTGGCCTGAGCCATACCTTAAGCTTAAGGACTGGACGATTCGATACTTGTTCCTCCCATCTCATGACGAAGCGGTGGTGAAAATTCCTTATTTAGCAGTAGGTAAAGTATCGAAAAGTGTGGGTGGAATGTGGCTTCATCTAATTCGAACAGACCAAGGATGGAAAGTAGATACCTCAACGGACTGGAATCAGTCTGTTTATATCGATGGCATTAAAGAGCAAATCCATAACCTCAAGCTCAATGAACCAGAACAAGTAAAAGCGATCAAAAGAGGAGTATATGCTAAATTTAATGTAGAGAATACTAAAAAAGAAACAGCGGATGGAGCCAGATTAGAATACAAAACCTTCCCCAAAAATATTAAGGTATTGTATGCAGATGATCAGATTGCTTATGTATCTACTGAATATAACTGGTCATTTCAACCAACAGATGAAAATATGGATAAATACCATATCATTTCGAATGAGGATTTTATTACGATGAAAAAGAATAGCAATGGACAGTGGAGTTTTAAAAGTCAGTATGGTTTACCGCTTGACTACAATATGCCTACTTCATCAATAAGAGGTAATTATGCTAATTTGAAATATACTTTTTTCGCTTTCGATAGTTATTATTGGGATTCCCATGCATCTATAAACTAAAGGCGGCAACATGATCAATCCGCACAAATTTAAATCCCCCGTATACTTGAATTAACAAGGCTACGGGGGTTTAATCATTAACAGCAATATTCAATTGTAAACGATCCTCCTATAGAACAATCCACATGCCTGACATGGTTACTTTCGCCGTCCATGCTGCCGATTGTCGTTGCTCTGCAGACGCAGACAACCGTTTAGCGATTGTTTTCATTGATGTCATAGCTCGTTTTCGGATGCCGTTGCATCGCGAAGGCTATGCTTGCTTCACAGCCATTTTCTACAGGCGTGTGAGCGATCTATGC
>JBCNLJ010000099.1:0-17407 GCA_039595515.1 Paenibacillus sp.
CAAACCGATCTAATTGCTCCAGAAAACGCCGTGACTTTAGCTTCAAGCCAAGCTGTACTTCCATAAATGCACTCATGATCTGCTTGATCTCAGCTCTTGTTTCTTCGCGTACATCAATATTGCCCAGGCGGCGGATGTCCAGTCTGGCGAATAAGCGTAGCAGACGCAGGACGCCCGGAGAAAGTGCGATGGCGGCGGGGTCCTGTCTACGTTCGCGTTTGGATAGGATGCCGCCCAGACGTATGCTGAGCCAGAATTCGCCTTCGGTCTCATCGGAAAACATGCAGGCATCGACCTGAGGACCGTAGCCTGCGGCTTGCAGTACTTTCATTTCGAACAGGGCAGTAAGGATGACGGGATCGCGTCCCTCGCTTAGAAAAGATAGATAGGCTTTGAGCTGATCAAACCAGAAGTGTCCGGTTTCATTATCAAGCAGTGCCTTGTCGACCAGTTCACATCCGTAAGCTCCATAAGCAGCCAGTGTAATATCTTCGCGCAGCTTGTGATTCGACTCGATCACTTCGCCCTGGTTGAGCGTACCCATGCCAGTACCACTGCGTATAAAATTGAATTCACCATACGTAAAAGGCTGTACCAGCGCAGCATGCCGGCTCTTGGCCTTTCTCGCTCCACGAACAAACACGGCGATCTTGCCGTGCGTTTCCGTGCATAGCGTAATAATTTTGTTGCCTTCGCCGTAATCCATGCTGCGGATTACGATTCCTTGCACTCGGTATAACACACGCCAGCCTCCGATCTCGTTGATCGCGATAATGCCTTCGTTCGTCTCATCGTTCGATATTAATATATACAGATAAACATCGTCCTTAGCGATAAGCGACTTGCAGTATACATACGCGATTCTGTTGCTGTTGAAACTTCGTTGATTGAGGGAAATGCAATCTGCGCTTCATATCTTTCGCTTCATACCACTATTATTGATTCCGTACCATTATCGTTTATTTCATGCACCTTTAAGCCAAAGAAACAGGGCATTTGCTTCAAATGCCCTGTTCCTATCACGCCGTATTACTGTAGCAGCGTAATCCTTTGATCTTCATTCATGTTTATCTTTAAGCATCCTTATGGAAACCGAGATCCTTCAACACACGATCCTGATTACGCCAATCTTTTTTCACTTTCACCCACAACTCCAAAAATGTTTTGGAACCGAGCAGGTTTTGAATATCCATCCGTGCGCGCTTGCCGACTTCTTTCAGCAAGGCACCCTGTTTACCGATGATGATCCCCTTTTGAGAATCACGCTCTACGAAAATGACAGCCGAGATATTCACGACTCCATTTTCCTGCGTATACATATCTTCAATCGTAACCGCGATGGAATGCGGAATCTCCTCGCGGGTCATTTGCAAAATTTTCTCACGAATCAGCTCAGCGCACACGAATTGCTCTGGATGGTCGGTCACCTGATCGTCTGGATAGTATTGTGGACCGGCTGGCAAATATTTACCCAACTGCTCCAGCAATGTGTTTACGTTATTGCCAAGTTTTGCGGAGATCGGTACGATTTCTGCAAATTCGTGCAGCGACCGATATTTATCAATCAGCGGCAGCAAGTCTTCTGGCTTCACCTGATCAATTTTGTTCAAAACGAGGAATACCGGCGTTTTGACCTTTTTCAAATGCTCGATAATAAAACGGTCACCGCCGCCTAATCCTTCGGCTGCATCGACAAGGAACAGGGCAGCTTCCACCTCGTTCAAGGTGTTCAAGGCTGTCTGGTTCATGTAATCGCCCAGCTTGGACTGGCGCTTGTGCACGCCCGGTGTATCAAGAAATACAATTTGCATGTCGTCTGTCGTATAGACGCCATGAATTTTGTTACGTGTTGTTTGCGGTTTATCGGACATGATTGCGATCTTTTGCCCGATCACCTGGTTCATCAGCGTTGACTTGCCTACATTCGGACGGCCCACAATCGCGACAAAACCGGATTTAAAAGATTTTTTTGACATAGTACACTCCGTTCATCGGTATCTGCTGTCCTTACAGAGATACCTGTATTGGTATATCGTTCAACAAAAACGATCAAGAAGGCTCGCTTAGATTCCATGGACCAAATGCATGCGGAAGCAGCTCCGCAATAGTCGTCATGCGTGTATCGCCCTTCATATTGCCAAGCAGCACCGGCATATCCGGCTTGCACAGCTCCACCATGACCTGGCGGCATACACCGCATGGCGCAATCGGTTCATCCGTATCGCCAACCACTGCCAGCATGCGGAAGGAGCCCGCACGATGTCCCTGTGCGATTGCACTGAATAGGGCTGTACGTTCGGCACAGTTACTTGGAGAATAACCTGCATTTTCAATATTACATCCGTGATGTACGTTGCCATCCGCATCCAGCAGCGCAGCTCCAACGGAAAAGTGGGAATAAGGTACATATGCTTTAGCACGGGCGATAATCGCCTCTTGCAGCAATTGAGATGCTTCCATGTTGTTCCTCCAGTACACAATCGGATAAGGGCATGAAGGCGTTCGCTTGATCAGCCGCACGCCAAAAGGGTTTACTTCTATTTTACATCATTTGATGGGATTGGGACAGGGGTTGTGGATAGATTTCCAATTTGATGTCGTTGTAGGGATGCTTGCTGTAGGCAACAACCCTTCGGGGAAGGAATAAGGGAACTCGCTCCAGTCTCGCACAGCAATCTACGAAATAGGAGAAGATGTAGCCTCCCGTGCTCAAAGGTCATCATTTTTCCATATTTCCTCCCTTCCATTCTAGGCATCCTACACATCCTGCAATGTTAGGGAATAGAAGTGAGGTACTGCCTTTTCCCTTCTATCCCGTGGTGCTATAGATTCCTACATCATTTTACCGATATACAGGAAGCCCCTTACCTGAATAGGGCAAGGGGCTTCCTGTATATGCACGCTTTGATGTCGTATTTTGTGTGTTCGCACACTGTTTATCGTAGAATCAATGGCTTACGGATGCCCATTCCACGACTACATTGCAATCTGTATGGTAGCTGTAAGAAGGCAGTAATTAATCCAGCAATCCGGTCAGCCAGTGTAGAATCGGTTGCCAGAATACCAGGATTCCAATAACGGCGGCTGTGGCGGATGTGATGAGTACAGCTCCAGCAGCGGCGTCCTTTGCTTTTTTGGCGAATGGATGCCAGTCGGGAGAGACCAGATCTACGGCAGCTTCTACGGCGGTGTTCATCAGTTCCGCACCGAGTACCATGCCAATCGCTAGTGTAAGCAGCATCCAATCCAGCACGCTCACATGGAAAAACCAAGCTGCTGCCACAATAGCGAATGTTGCCAGCACATGAACGCGAAAGTTGCGCTCGGTACGGAAGGTTGCGATCACACCTTCAGTGGCGGAATAAAATACGTCTCTCCACGTTCTCTTCTTCATTAGCGAGTCAATCCGATCTGCTGCAGCACTTGCTCCTGCTTGCCCATCATTTCTGCTTCGCTCTCCTCATCCTGATGGTCATAGCCAAGCAAATGCAAAAAGCCATGCACAAACAGGAACCCGAGCTCGCGTTCAACCGAATGTCCGTAATCTTCACTCTGTACAATGGTACGCGGAATCGAAATAATGATATCGCCCAGCATTCGTTCTGGCTCACCTTCCGCCTCCGGCCCACCTTCTCCATAATGAATCATCGGCTCATCCTCCAGCGACTCATTCATCGCAAAGGACAGCACATCGGTCGGTCGATCAATATTGCGATATTCCAGATTAAGCTCATGGATCGCCTCATCGTCCACAAACGTCAGCGCAACTTCGCCTTCGGTTACGCCTTCCTGTTTGCCGGCTTCCTGCAAAATCTGCTCCAGCAATCCGATCAGCTCATCTGTAATTTCATATTCAGTTTGCTCATTTTCCCATGCGAGCTGTAAACTCATGCCTTGTTCTCCTTTACATCCGGCTTCTTCACATCTTCCGGATACTCAATACGTGAATGGAAAATCCCCATAACCGCTTCCTTGAGCGTTTGAGCGATCACATCCAGCTCTTTCATCGTCAGATCACAGTCATTGAACTGATGATCATCCAGACGACCTTTGATAATCTTCTCAATCATCGTTTCGACCTGCTCGACGGTCGGCTGCTTGAGCGAGCGTACAGCCGCTTCTACGCTATCGGCGATACCGACTACTGCCGCTTCCTTCGTTTGCGCCTTCGGTCCAGCATAACGGAAATCTTCCTCCGTAAAGTCAGGCTCTACACCTTGCTCCTCTGCCTGCTTGAGCGCCTTCTGATAAAAGAAATACAGGAATGTCGTTCCATGATGCTGCTCCGCAATGTCTCGAATCGGCTTGGGCAGCTTGTATTCCTTCTGCATTTCGACCCCATCGCGCGCATGCGCAATGATGATCGACTTACTCAGCTTTGGATCGATGCTGTCATGCGGATTTTCCATATGATTTTGATTTTCAATAAAATAGCCCGGGCGCTTTGTCTTCCCGATATCATGATAATATGAACCGACCCGGCACAGCAATCCATTTGCACCAATCGCTTCTGCTGCCGCTTCGGACAAATTGCCGACCATGACGCTATGATGGTACGTACCCGGCGTTTCGATCAGCAGCTTGCGCAGCAATGGATGATTCGGATTCGACAGCTCAATCAGCTTGAGCGCCGACAAAATACCAAACGTTGTCTCGAAAAACGGCATCAAGCCGAGCACAAGCACCGTGGTCAGCAAGCCGCCAACAAACGTAAAGCCAAGCGTATACAGCACGGTCATACGCGTCCATTCATTATCATGCAGCACCACCAGCGTCAGCACACAGATGGCGCCAAATAGACAGGTCATAATGCCCGCCTTCAAAATGGTCGAGCGCTGACTTGCACGATGAATCGAGTGAATCGCAGCAAACGATACGACAAGCGTAAACAGACCGAACTGGTAGTCGAACATCTCGCCCTGACGCATATTCAAAATCACACTCGCCAGCACACTCAAAATGATCGAGCACACATACGCCAGATGAATATCCAGCAATAATGTAATCAGCATCGCACCAAGCGCCGCCGGCACGAGATAGCCAAAATAAGACGCATTTCCAATTTGTAAAATGCGCACAAGATGAAATGCCAGTACGGTAATGACAAAAATTAGAATAAGCATTAATAGCTGCGCATTGTTATACTGCATACCGCGCTGAGCAGATTGACGCACAAACAAATACACGCCAAGTGTAAGCAAAAGCGACAGCATAAGCAAGCCAAGCTGTGGCCAGTAATTCACTTCATTTTTGAGCAGGTTATTCTCATCCAGCAAGGTATACATATCCTGTGTAATAACCTGACCTGCTGGCACGATCACTTCGCCCTGCTGTACGTACACAACAGGCGTATTTTCGCGTGCCTCGACTTTGGCAGCTTTAGTTGCATCTTCGTCATAGAACTTATTCGCTGTGAGTACACCGCGAATCAGCTCCTGTGCCACCTCGCGTGCAGTTCGGCTCTCCAGTGAGCTTGTGTTCACCAGCTCTGCTACACGCGCCCGTGCCGATTGTGCATCGGTAATCTGATCGCTCATCAGACGCGATACAATCGATGTCGCCACCTGACTGATTTGCTGTACATCCGCATTGGACAGACGTGGAATTTTCAAAAAGGTCTCTTCCGGTATGCTATACGTTTGATTGGAAATCGTACGCTGCATTTCATCCAGCAACTGAGAGGAATACGTGTCACTCTCACGCTGATTACGGATGAAGTTAGCTACCGAATTGCGAATACGGTCGGGTATTTCCTGACTGTAAATTTGCGCCTTATCTGCGCTCGATATTTGATCATCCTGATTCAGCGACTCGATCCGCTCCAGCATCTGGGCAATTACGGTATCCCGATGCATGGAAACGATCTTGTATACCGGTTCAACACGCTCGGCTGCTGCCTCCTGCGCCTGTAGTGTCGCTTTGTTGTTCGGAAGCTGCATCGGCGCGATAATATCCTTGTCGGTTGCTGCACCGACATGAATATCAAAGCGTTGCGGCAGCAAATTAGGCGCTAAGCTGGCATAGAAAATCACCAGCAATAGCGCAAACAGTATATATTTGGTTCCGCGGCCGGTTTTCCATCCTGCCAGCCTGGAATAGAATGAATTGCTCTTGGACGGTTCCTTGGATGTCATACTTACAGTCCTCTCACTTCTGAATATTCAAAATGTGCGGTTGCTGCCTTTCCACTGACCATCTGCTATTCCAGATTCTCCGATGCTTTGTCATAAGCAACGATAATTTTTTGTACCAGTGAATGCCGCACAACGTCCTGCTCGGCAAAGGTAACAAAACCGATCTCTGCGATACCATCCAGCACCAGTCTAGCTTCGACCAGGCCGGATTTTTTGCCGCGTGGCAGGTCAATCTGGGTCACGTCACCCGTGATCACCATTTTGGAACCGAAGCCAAGACGAGTCAGAAACATTTTCATTTGCTCAGGTGTTGTATTCTGTGCCTCGTCCAAAATAATAAATGAATCATCCAGTGTACGTCCGCGCATATATGCCAGCGGTGCAATCTCGATCAAGCCGCGTTCCAGCGCCTTCACCGTCTGCTCCTGTCCCATCACGTCATATAGCGCATCATACAGTGGACGCAAGTACGGATCGACCTTTTCCTGCAAGTCGCCCGGCAGAAAGCCCAGACTTTCGCCTGCTTCAACCGCAGGACGCGTCAGGATAATCCGTTTGACTTTCCCTTCCTTGAGCGCCGCTACAGCGAGTACCACCGCCAGATACGTTTTACCTGTACCGGCAGGGCCGATTCCGAAGACGATATCGCGTTTTTGGATGGTGGACACATAATACTTCTGTCCAATCGTTTTGACGCGAATCGGCTTACCACGAAACGTCTGGGTAATCTCTCCTTTATATAAGTCGAGCAGTTGATCTGCTCTCATATCCTTTGCAAGCTCAATTGCATATAAAATATCCCGTTCGGTCAGTACATAGCCTTTGCGAACCAGCTCAAGCAGCACTTCAAATAGCTGCTGCATCTGGTCTACGACCGGAGCGGGACCCTGAATGACAATCTCGGCTTCACGACTGCCGATTTTTGCCTCGGTCTCACGTTCAATTATTTTCAGAAACTGATCCTGAGGACCAAACAGGGCCAGTCCTTCTTCCACGTTTTGCAAGGGAATTCTGATGCTTTGCGTTTGTTCTGACAAATAGCCTCAATCTCCTCAGTTGTAGAATAATAGTCGTCGTACCTTCTCATAAACTTTACCATTGTATCGAAGCGCATGCAAAATTTTTTGACGAATGGAATACGAATGGATAAAGAAACCGGTCCTTTGCAAGACCGGCTTCCCATGCACACTATATCTATACCCATCTCAGGGTACATTGCTTAATGATCTTTTATGCTTCGTTCGATTGCTGCTCACGGCTTGCCTTACGTCCAAAGCTCCCCGCATGTCTGGAGCGCGGCGGGCTTAAAATCTCTGCCCATAGCACGCCCTGTGTCGCCTGTGCAGGGTCCAGACGAAGCCCACCAGCAGAAGACGAGGCATCCCCTGTCACCTCAATCGGCGATGACGAGGTAGACGGGAGATTCATCCGATCCAGACGATCATTCATACCGTCGGTTAACTGATCGAGACGCTGCTGCATCTCATTGCGATACTGATCGGCTGTACGACCCATCTCGGTCGCCGGCTCTCGTTCCATACGTGAGCCTTCAGAGGTGTCGGAGGCTGTATACGGCCCTTCGCTGCGATACGTGCCTTCCTGCGACATCGTCTCTTGCGAACGACCTTCTGCACTGCCTCTATCCATCTGCTCGCGATCAAATTGACGCTGTGCCTCATGATAACGACGCTGCGCATCTGCTTCACGCTCCTGCGTCGTCTGCTGTTGTCCTGGCAAGCGTCTACCCGGTGTATCCGGGCCACCGCCAAATGTCGGCATGCCCGGACGCGTGCGTGACTTATTCTTGCCAGAGCGACTGCTAATCGCTGTGAAAATAGCAAATGCGATAATGACGATAATGTACAGATTGCCTAATAGGAAGTCAAACATATAAACACATCCTTACTTCAGCGGCTGCTGGTCATTACCACCCTGATTCGGATCGTTAGCCTTGCCAAGCGAGCCTCTCATTTGCGTATCGGCTTCAATATTTTTCAGATTCATATAATCCATCACGCCCATCTGTCCGTTACGCAGTGCTTCGGCCATCGCCAGCGGTACATCGGATTCGGACTCGACAACGCGCGCTCTCATTTCGACGACCTTCGCCTTCATTTCCTGCTCCTGTGCTACTGCCATCGCACGACGCTCCTCGGCTTTGGCCTGCGCGATACGTTTGTCGGCTTCCGCCTGTTCAGTTTGCAGCATCGCACCGATGTTTTTACCTACATCGACGTCCGCGATATCGATCGACAGAATTTCAAACGCCGTACCGGAATCAAGACCTTTTTGCAATACGGTACGAGAGATCAGATCAGGATTCTCCAATACCTGCTTGTGAGAATCACTGGAACCGACGGTTGTAACGATACCTTCACCAACACGGGCGATGATCGTTTCTTCACCCGCACCACCGACGAGTCGGTCGATGTTAGCACGCACGGTTACACGCGCTTTAACACGAACTTCAATACCATCCTTCGCAACCGCAGCCACGACAGGCGTTTCAATCACTTTCGGGTTAACGCTCATCTGTACAGCTTGCAACACGTCACGACCTGCAAGGTCGATCGCAGCCGCACGTTCAAATTCGAGCGGAATGTTAGCACGCTGTGCCGCGATCAGAGCGTTAACGACACGGTCTACATTACCACCAGCCAGATAGTGACTTTCCAGTTGATTCAGGTTCAAGCCAAGACCGGCTTTGTGCGCCTTGATCTGTGGATTCACGATACGGGACGGGGTAACACGACGCAGACGCATCGCCACCAGCGTAATGATACCGACACGCACGCCGGAAGCGACTGCCGAAATCCACAGTGCTAACGGGAAGAAGCTGAAAAATACACTCAATACGATAATTGCAACGACAACGATAAAGATGACACTTACGATAGGTGATGCCATTATAGAAATCACGCTCCTATTGGGTAGAATGGGTCAAACGGCCGGCGTCAGGGCTGTCATTGACCGTGGTCATTATGTAAGAGCAGCAGATGAACAGCGATGGCTAGCAAAGTCAGTGTAGGCTTTGCTTCATCTGCTCCTCTCCGGTACATAGCAGCTAGCTGAAAAGAGTGCGCCGGATCATGCGACGGGATCGTTCAGACTGTTATGTTGCACGGAAACAGGTAATTACCAATCAATTAGCTAACAGGTCTGGTTGTACCTGTGTGTACGTTTTCCAATTGCTCAGGCACTTCATCCACAATAACGCGGCTTCCATCAATACGAATGATGCGAATAGAACGATCGCGTTCGATATAGCCTCCCTGTGTAACGACATCAATATGACGTCCTTCCACAATGACAGTACCGGATGGACGAAGCGGAGTTAAGCTTTTGCCTTCAAGACCGAGTAGCTGTTCACGCTGTAGATTTTCCATGTAGCTTTCGTCAGAAGTTAGCTGATCATTCAAAATAAAGCGATTCCATACACCGCGTTTACGCAGCGCATAGGCGACAAAGCCGACGAAGATCGCGGCGGTGACAAACGCAATACCGAGTGACAAAATCGCATCTGACGTATCATACGCTGCTCGTATAACAGCGGCAATCAAGCTTGCCGTACCGAGCACACCCAGTATGCCAAAGCTTGGTACGAATACTTCCAGCACCAGCAATAACAAGCCAATCGCGAACAAAATCCATGTCTCTGAACCGGAATAACCCGCAATATAGCTCCCGAAGAAAAACAGTCCAAATGCAACAATACCGATCGCACCTGGAGCGATAACACCTGGAATCAGAATTTCAATCGCGATCCCCGCAATACCGATGAACAGTAAAATGGTAGATACAATCGGATTCGTCAGAAAAGCAGCAACCTGTGAAGCCAGTCCGGGTTGTGCCGCTGCTGCCTGAGCTGCCGCATTCACCGGAGCCGCAGAAAGTACAAACGAAACAACGACCAGCAGCATAGACAATATCGATGTGCTAAACGACTGACGTCTTAAGCCGTCGATGATCCTCTTCATTCGTTCTTGCTCCCTTCTTTTCAGCTAGAATGATGCACCCTATGCATAATCTACCTGTACAATACACAGCCGCTCCCGTCGAAACGGCACTGCACAGACAGGAATTGCTCATACTTATTATACGTGCTTACCACCTGTTACGTTTCACAAAAATGTAATCATTTGCATATTTGTTCGCACCAGCCGACTTCTATTCACGCTAACGTGCCTGATTATATATAAACGAAAGTGACGTGTAAGAATGAATAGAAAGAATAGAAAGAAAAAAGCTCCTTCTTTACTTTGTAAAGAAGGAGCTTTTGAATTTGTTTATTGCAGAAGCTGTTGAACCGCCTGGTTCACAACTTTTCCGTCTGCGCGACCTTTGACCTTAGGCATCAAGGCGCTCATTACTTTTCCCATATCGGCTTTTGAAGAAGCACCGGTCTCCAGGATGGTCTGCTGTACAATGACTTTAATTTCTTCTTCAGAAAGCTGGGCAGGAAGATACTGCGAAATGATCTCAATTTCCGCACTAAGGTTGGTTGTCAGGTCGTCACGACCTGCTTTTTCAAATTCTTGGAGGGCATCTTTGCGCTGTTTGATCTCACGGCTAAGAATATCAAGCACTTCCTCATCGTTCAGGTCACGCTTCAAATCAATAACTTGATTTTGAATTGTGGAACGTACCATGCGGATCGTGGACAATTTGAACTTGTCCTTATCCCTCATAGCTTGCTTCATATCCTCGTTCAATCGTTCGCTAAGACTCATAACGGATAAATCCTCCTAAAACTTTCTCTTGCGCGCAGCCTCAGATTTTTTCTTACGCTTTACGCTCGGCTTTTCATAATGTTTGCGTTTTTTCACCTCAGCCAGAACGCCATCTTTAGCGATGGAGCGTTTGAAGCGACGAAGTGCTGCATCAATTGTTTCGTTTTTGCGAACTTTCGTTTCAGACACCAGTTTTCCCTCCCTCCGACCAGACCGTCCGGAAAAATAACACGGCTTATCAACTTTCATTATAGGTGAAAACTGAAGCAAGTGTCAACCAAATCACGGTTTTTCCATTCATTTTTTTCTGGACGTCCTTATAATGTGGCTCTAATACTGGGTTGGGTTACTTTTTAAATGGGTTAGAGTCTGCTGTAACGGACTTCATTTCTTATCATTCTGACTGCAAAATGCCCTCTGTTCCCTCTAATTTCTTCCTGCCTCAGCGCTTTCCATAATTATAATATACCCAGTGCGTACACGATTGACGGTAGTGAAATGAATCGTCTACACTAGGCTGGATAAAATCAAGCGCTACAAATAGATTGTATTATGCATATAGTGCTGCAAAGCTGCGCTACAGTCGGCAACCATTATGGAGGTGTGTACATACGTGTCAACCGTTTCATCAGAGCGAAAACAGGCGATCATTACTTTATTGAAGCAAAATGGCCAGGTAAAAGTGATCGCGCTTGCCGAGCAATTCAAAGTCGCACCGGAGACGATACGCCGGGATTTGCAGGAGCTGGAAAGCAATGGTATGCTACGCCGCGTGTACGGTGGTGCAACAGCCGTATTATTTCAAAATCATGAAGCGCCCTTCGTGCAAAGGCAATCCCATCATCAACGCGAAAAAGCTGCGATTGGCCGCTGTGCTGCTGATTTGATTCAGGATGGCGATACGATTGTAATCGATGTAGGCACCACACCGATCGAGCTGGTCAAGGCGATTCACGGACGCAAGCGGCTGACTATTTTAACAAATGGCCTTTCGGTTGCGTTTGCGCTAATGGAGAAAATCAATTACGGACATTTTAGCGGCAAGGTGATCGTACTGGGTGGCGAGTTGAATTCAGAGCAGCAATCCATCAGCGGTATTTTGTGCGAGAAAATGATGCGGAACTTTCGGGTGAACAAGGCATTTATCTCAGTGGGCGGTATCTCCTTGACGGACGGCATTAGCGAATATGACCCGGATGAAGCTTCCATGTCACAGACGTTTGCCAAGTCCGCTGAACAGGTGATCGTGATCGCTGACCACTCCAAGCTGGGCGTGCGTGCATTCTCACATATGCTTGCTTTTGACGAGGTCGATACGATTGTCTGTGATACGGATGCTCCGGAGGGCTGGATTGAGCACTTGAAGGAAACGGGTGTACAGTGGTTGAAAGCACATGTAGATGAAGGATAGATAAGAATGGCTAGCGGCTGGATTATAAAATGAACTCTAAATCGATGAGTTTCTGGAAACGATGCATGGTTATAACCTGTATCGTTTTTTGTTTGTTATAATGACCAATCAAACATTTATTCAAACACAAACAACATACACTTTGATGATAGGAAATATATTCGCACCTTCCTTTATTTTCCCTATTGTTGGAGTTTTGTTAAATAAAACGGTTTATTATACGCTGGAATGATTAGCTCAGTATTGCTTTGTAATTTTTCGGTTAATGTTTGATCGGTCATATTGTCAAACATGAATTCACTATTTATACTGAACGAGATTTCACACTATTCAAATCACAAAGGAGGTCAGACACACATGCTAAAGTGGGATGGGCATACACATACACCGTTTTGCAAACATGGCAGCTCTGCTTCGATGATGCATTATGTACAGCAGGCGATTCAGCAGCATTTCCAGCGTTATACATTGACCGAGCACCCTCCACTGCCTCCGCATTATATCGCCGATGAGGCTTTGCAGCGCACATTAGCTATGCCGGAGCAGGAGCTTGGTCGTTATTTTGAACAGGCCCATAACCTCAAGCAGCATGTAGAGGAACAGATTGAGATTACTGTTGGCCTGGAGCTGGACTATTTGCCAGATCGTCCGGAGCATGCCAGTCGATTGCTGGATCAGTGGGCTGGACAGATGGAGGATGCGGTTGTGTCAGTACACTTTTTACCCGGTTCAGATGGTAATGAGTGTGTCGATTATACAGCGGATGTGCTACTGGATCGTCTCGTTCCTTATTATGGCTCGCTCGATCAATTGCTGCATGCGTATTACGATCATGTCGAGCAGGCGATCCAATGGGCCGGCACCCTTCCGTTACGCACCAGAATCGGGCATATCAACCTGATTGAAAAGTTTCGCATGAGCATGCCTGAGCTGAATCCACTCATTATGCAAAAGCGACTGGAAAATCTACTGCCGCTGCTCCAGCAAGCCGGAGTTGGAGTTGATGTGAATACAGCCGGTTTACGCAAGCCGCTGTGTCAGCAGGCGTACGTACCGCCATGGTTTATCGCCGCCTGTGTCAAGCGCAATATCCCGCTTGTCTACGGCTCCGATGCTCATCATCCCGACGAGGTTGGTGCAGGATGGGATTGGTTTGCTCATCAAATAACTAAAGCAGGTGAAAAAGGCGCATGAGTGTATGGCTGAAAAGAATATGGCTGCACCGATCGATGTATTTGTTTCTGTTGCCAGCGATCCTCTTTTTTATCATATTCTCTTATATTCCAATGACCGGTCTTATACTGGCGTTCAAAGAGTATCGATTTAATGGCGGTTTATACGGTGGCCCCTGGGTCGGCTGGAAATACTTTGAGCGCTTTTTCAATGATTCGTACAGCATGAATTATATTCGCAATACGCTGATCATTAGCTTTTTCAAATTATTCCTTGCTCTTCCGTTTCCGATCTTATTCGCTTTGCAAATTAACGAAATTCGCAGTTCACGCATGCGCTCCCTGTTTCAGGGAGTCATGTATCTGCCTCACTTTCTTTCCTGGGCAGTTGTTATCGGCATATTACAACGTGTTCTCGCACCCGATACTGGCTTGCTCAATGAATGGATACAAGCATTAGGGGGGAATGGCAGCACCTTTTTCATGATGGACAAGCATTATTTTTATCCGATTATGTTCTGGAGCTATATCTGGAAAGAGATCGGCTGGAACTCCATCATTTATTTCGCTGCTATTGCCGGAATTAATCCAGCGCTGTATGAAGCTGCCCGCATGGATGGTGCCGGACGGTTCCGTCAGATCTGGCACATTACGCTGCCTGGTATCCGTCCTACAATTCTGATTCTGTTTATTATGTCGCTTAGTAGCATTTTGTCCGCTGGCTTTGATCAGATCTATCTGCTGCAAAATCCCGCTAATGCTGAGGTGGCGCAAATTTTGGATACGTACATTATTCATGTCGGTATTCAAGATGCACAGTTCGGCTATGCAACCGCTGTTGGCTTGATGCAGGGTGTGATCGGCTTGATTCTCGTCGTTACGGTCAATCAGCTATGTAAAAAATGGTTTGCGGTGTCCCTCTGGTAAAAATTTGACTCAAGGAGCTTAATTCATGAAAAAGTGGACTTCGGTATTAGCAATTCCTGTGCTCGTTACGATGCTGGCGACGGGGTGCTCTTCAACGGCACCAGCGAAGGCAACCGACAGCCAGAGCAGTGAGGCTACGGGCAAGCCGTCAACATGGATTGCCGATCGTGTGATTACAGGCCTGATCTTTGAAGATGCAGGTGATGTATCGACCGAAATGAATCCGGATATCGCCCGGGTGCTGAAGGAGAAAACCGGGATCACGCTAAAAATTCAGGGTGTATCTGGCAATGATTCTACGCAGGCGCTGGCAGCAGGCTTAGCGGCAGGCGATCTACCTGACTTTGTCGGCTTTTATCTGGACAATAGCGGTCGTCCAGAGATGCCGATCTTGCTCAAGGCGGCGCGGGAAGGCATGTTTACCGATGTATCTCCATATTTGAAGCAGACGAAAATTTATAGCAAATATTTTCAGCCCGGCTATCTGCCGATGGACTCGGAGAAAAATATCGTGTTTCGCCCCGAGTTCAACGGTGCTGCCTATCTTGTCAATATGGACATCTCACGCAACCCGGGTTATGTCGGCAAAAAGTATGTCGGCGGTCCTTATGTGCGCAAAGACATTATGGACAAGCTCGGTATTGATCCAGCATCCATCCAAACATCGCAGCAACTGTACGAGCTGGCGCAAAAGATGAAGGCTGGCCATTTCACCGATGCTAACGGCAAGCCGATCACACCGATCGGTCCAACCGTCTGGGGCGGTAAAGATGTGGACACTTTATTCAATGATCTGGTCTGGACAGGACCAAGTGATGAGAAATTCCTGCGTGATGCCAGCGGTGCGATCAAGTTCGAAAGTCAGACTGATTATCCGCTCAAACGCATCCAGCTTATTCAGAATATGCGTCATCAGCAGCTTATTAGTCCGGAATTTTTCACGATGTCGGAAAATGAAGCGCGGGAAGGCGTGCTCAATCACTCCTTCGGTATCGTCGCTGATATGCACAATTATATTCCGCAAAACAGCGATATGACGTATGTACCGCTTGGACCGATTAATTTTGTGGATGGCCCTTACTATAAGCAACTTGATTACAAATCTTATTCTGCGGGCTGGGCAATCCCAACCACTACCCAGCATCCAGAGGATATCGTAAAGCTGGCTGATTTTCTTGCCAGTCGTGAAGGAAAGCTTCTCTTCAAATACGGTATCGAGGGGCGCGATTATACACTGGATAGCAAAGGGAATCCAGTCGTCAAAAAGTCGGTACTTGAGCTGATGAAAAGCAATCCAGCACAGGCGGAAAAGCTTGGTTTTAGCGGAGTCGGCAATTACTGGGGTGAATATCTCGGCTTGACGGATATCGATGATACAGATGATTTTGGTGAGGCCGTTTACGGTGATGCCAGCGATTCGAATAGCGATTCAACCGCCAAAAAGATACTGCAAATGTGGCACTATGATGAGCGGCGCAAGCAGGCGAAGATTGTAGACGGCTTAACCCCACTCTCCTTTTTGAGTGAATTTGACCGTGGCGATGAGCTGAATCAAGCGATTAATAACTATAAGGATAGTCTGATCAAAGCTTATTTTAGCGACAATATGGATGAAGCGCGTGCCATTATGAACGATGCCAATGCACAGCTAAATAATGGACAATTGCTGGATAGCTTTATCCAATTTTTGAATCAGAAGGAAAGTCAGGATAAGATCACGATTAAATTCTAGTAGCGCGTATACACCTGTAGTGCATGGTCTGAGTATCCAATGCCGTGCAAGAGCAGACATGACCAACTCTGACTGACTATATGCCAATAAAATGTACAAGGAGCACCCGGATGCAAACAAGCAAACGTTCATCGTATGTACCGGAGGAGTTATTATTTTCAGTCCTCAATTATGTATTGATTATACTGGCTTGCCTGACGGTGCTATTCCCGCTATTGAATATTACAGCCCTTGCCTTCAATAGCGGGGCAGATGCTCAGCGTGGCGGTATTTATCTATGGCCCCGCGTCTGGTCGCTGCAAAATTTCACCGAAGTATTCACGCAGTCTCATATGGTTAACGGCTTTCTCGTATCGCTGTTTCGTACCGTCGTTGGTACGGCTGCCAGTGTATTCATGACCGCGCTTGCCGCCTATGCATTGACCAGTCGTACCTTACCGGCTCGCGGACCAATTGCGTTTATGATCTTTTTTACGATGCTGTTTAGCGGTGGATTGATTCCGTACTATCTGGTGCTTAAGGATCTGCATTTGACCAATACGATCTGGGTATATATCGTACCGAGCCTGTACAGTGTATGGAATATGATGGTGATGCGCACCTTTTTCCAACAGGTGCCTGTGGAGCTGCAAGAAGCGGCTCGGATGGATGGGTTGAGTGAAACGGGGATTTTTTTCAAACTGATATTGCCGCTTAGCAAGCCTGTACTCGCCAGCATGGCATTGTTTAATGGTGTATCGCACTGGAATGACTGGTTTACCGGTGCGTTCTTCGTTCGTGAGCAGCAGCTCAAACCGGCGGCAACACTGCTACAGGAGATGCTGATCAGTCAGGAGGCGCTCAGTCAGTCACTGCTGCGTCCAGGTCGTGCGTATGAAATGCTGGATCGAATGCAGGTAACCGGTGAATCGCTGAAAATGGCTATGATTTTGCTCGTCATTTTGCCTATTTTGTTCGTATTTCCATTTGTGCAAAAGCATTTTACCAAAGGGGTATCGGCAGGTGCACTCAAGGAATAATAAGCAAAGTGTACCTTGCTGCAAGGATGTGAACCTGTATGTGCAGAATGAGTGATCGAATGGATGAGCTGTTGCACCCTATCGTGCAGCATATGTTGATCCTCGCTCACATTGTCGTGGCAGGATGGTCATTTGAATATAAGGTAAAGGTGGCTGAATTATTGTGAAACATCGACTCGCATTTAACGAACAGGGTACATTCAAAATTGTTCAGCTAACTGATCTGCATTTACAGGATGTTGAGCACCATCCGCTTGATCTTCGCACCATTGGGCTGGTCGA
>JBCNLJ010000100.1:0-17366 GCA_039595515.1 Paenibacillus sp.
GGTTGTGTAGCATAGAAATTTGATCGACTGGAAGTAAAACAGAACAAAATTTTAAGTAGGGCGTGCAGGCAAACTGTTTATGTTGTTGCCGGCACTAATCTGGGAAGGAATAAGGGGACGGACTCCGGTATCGCCCAGGAATCTACGAAGTAGAAGTGAAATGTAGATTCCCGGGCTCAAAGCTGTAAGATATTTCGCTTTGCAAAAATCACTTTTTATTGAAGCCCGTGTTAGGAAAGCACTAACACTAGAGGTCATCCTTTCCCCTTATTTCCTTCCCGCAGTGAAGTGCTGTTGACACGTATATGAGTTAGCGTAAACGTCCTAAAATCGTAATAAAAAGGCATATAGAAAAGAGTTCCTTTTTCATATCGAAGAGGGAACTCTTTTCTATATGCCTACCTTTTATCCATATTACATTTTTACTCTGGCATAAATACAAGTATCCGTCCAGCGAAGACCGTCTGCAGACAAATCCTCATTTTTTAAAATGCCTTCAAGCTCAAAGTCTAACCGCTCTGCAACTGCTCTACTTCTCCAATTGGTCGTTTCACATTGAATCATAATCCGCTTTAACTCTAGTTGTTCAAAGCCGATTTGAACGAGTGCCTGGAGCGCTTCTGCCATATATCCATTACCACTGCAACGGCTGCGAATCCAATAGCCCAGCTCACATTTCCTCACCTCATAATCGATCGATTGCAAGCTAGCTACACCAATAAACTCTGCCGATTGTTTGGAGAACAGCAAATACCGAAACTGCAAACCGTGTAAAAAGTCCAACCGCGCCTCCTGCAAATTAATTTCCGTTTCCAGCAATGTCGGCGCACTCTGAGCAAATGGTAAAAATAATTTCAATTCATCTAACGACTCCAATATAGCTTCATTAACAATAACCGCATCAGAAAGCCGCTGTTCATATATCCGTGGTCCTTCTATCAAGGGCGATCGAAGCAAAAGCCGCTCCGTCTCCACATATTCCGGTACTTGCTCTGATAAACTAACATCATCATTATCACTATATCTACCCATATGTATATAATCAGCTCCTATAAAAATCAGTTGTATCTATCCTGCCATCTTCATTCATAAAGTGCAATATTGACTCCTGTCCCATAACTTGTACGGTTAAAGTCGCATCAATAAGAGGAAGAACGTAGCTTTAAGTTGTACTATCCTGCTACCTCCCCCCATAGAGTGCAATATTAACTCCTACATCTTAATTCGTATGAACAAAGTCGCACTAAGCGTAGGGGAGAGAATAAGGGGAAAGAGCGATTTTGGAGGGGCGGGAATCTTCATGTACTCCCAATCCAAAAGATTCCCGCGGCTCCACTGAGCTCGTCCCCTTATCTCTCCCCGAAGCGCTGTAACTCCCAGCACGAATTTCCCCGCAACCACCAATATTGCACTTTAATTTCCCCATCAAACCAGTTAATATTTCTCTGTAAGGGCTTTCTACCTCAAAATGTGGTTAATGAATAGATAGCACCCGAGTGACCTTCAATAGGACGACATCATCCGATACCTGTCCGGCACGGCCGGAATGTGGCAGTGGTCGATCAGCATTAGCGATAATTAAGCGATAACAACACATGTACTAGCTTACCTGAAGAAAGGGGAACGACCTGATGAGAGAAGGATCAACGATCTATGAAGTGGAGCCGTGGGTAATTCGGGAAACTTCATTTAATCCGCAATATAATCGTCGAAGTGAAACGGTGTTTACCGTTGCGAATGGCTATATTGGTATGCGCGGGCATTTTGAGGAAGGCATGGATGTGCCGGAGGTTGACGCGCTGAATGGTACATACCTGAATGGTTTTTACGATTCGGCAGATATTATTTACGGTGAGGAAGCTTACGGATATGCGCGTAAGCGTCAGACGATGCTGAATGTGACCGACAGCAAGATTATCGAGCTGTGGATCGAGGGTGAACGCTTTAATCTGATGGCTGGACGCATTATCGATTACGAGCGTGTGCTGAATATGCAAACGGGTATTTTGACGCGCCGGATGACATGGGAGAGCGGACGAGGCAAATGCATTTCGATCTGCATCGAGCGTCTGGTTTCCTTTGAAAATAAGCATATGGCGATGATTCGCTATACGGTGAAGCCGCTCAATTTCTCCGGTGAAATCACACTCGTCTCGGCGCTCAATGGTGAAGTGCATAATGAGATTAGTGAAGGTGATCCGCGTGCAGGTGCAGCCTTTACCGGACAGGTACTGGAAACGGTCGGCAAAGTCAGTGAGCGTACACGCATGGCATTGGAGCAGCGCACATCGGAGACAGAATTTAATCTATATTGTGCGGCAGATCATCGTGCCAATCGTAAATACGAGCTGAAAACCGAAGAGCAGGAGCAACGTATCGAAAAGCATTTTGTGTTCAATCTGCAACAGGATCAGGAGGCAGTACTGGAAAAGAGTATCGTGTACTATACTTCCCGCGATTACGAGCCTGCCCATTTGCCAATTCTGGCAGAATCCACACTGGATGATATGTTAAAGGATGGCTTTAACAAGCTTGCCAAGCTACAGCAGGAGCATCTGTCAGCCTTCTGGGAAACGGCAGATATTCAGGTGGAAGGTGATGAGAAGCTCCAGCAGGGGCTACGCTTCAATGCATTCCATCTGTTCCAATCGGTTGGTCGAGACGGCAAGACGAATATTGGGGCAAAAGGGATTACCGGTGAAGGGTATGAGGGTCATTATTTCTGGGATACAGAGACCTATATTATGCCATTCTTCCTGTATACCCAGCCCGAGTTAGCTTACCAGTTACTCGAATTCCGCTACCATACGCTGCCGAAGGCGCGTGAGCGTGCGGTAGAGATGGCTGCACTGGGTGCACTATACCCATGGCGTACCATTGGTGGTGAAGAGGTATCTGCGTACTACCCTGGTGGTACGGCGCAGTATCATATCAATGCTGACGTGGCACATGCGGTTATTCAATATGCCGAAGCGACCGATGACGAGCACTTTTTGCAAACGAAAGGTCTGGAGATGCTGGTCGAGACGTGCCGGTTCTTCCTGTCGGTTGGCGACTGGATTCCGGGCAAAGGCTTTTGTATCAATGGCGTTACTGGACCGGATGAATATACAGCGATTGTGAACAACAACACCTATACGAATATGATGGTTAAGGATCAGTTAGAGTTCACAGCACGCAAGCTGAAAAAGTGGAAGGAAGACGACTTCGCCCATTATGAATCGCTTATCGGCAGCCCGATGGGAGTGACGGACGATGAGATCGCTGTATGGGAGCGTGCAGCAGATTCCATTTATATTCATCGCCAGAGTGGTCTGATCGGTCAGGATGATTCGTTCCTGGATAAAGGCATCTGGGATTTTGAAAATACGCCGTCGGATAAATATCCGCTGTTGCTGCATTATCACCCGCTCGTCATTTACCGTCATCAGGTGCTCAAGCAAGCGGATTTGATTCTGTCGATGTATTTGCTTGGTCATCGGTTTACGAAGATTGAGAAGGTGCGTAACTATGGCTACTATGAGCCACTGACGACGCATGACTCGTCTCTGTCTGCTGCGATTCATGCGATTATCGCAGCCGAGCTGGGCACGATGGACCCTGCCTACGAGTTCTTTATCCAGTCCGCACGAATGGATCTGGATGACTTCCATAACAATGTCAAAGACGGTATTCACGCCGCTTCGATGGCAGGAAGCTGGCTGACGATTGTAGGCGGATTTGCAGGCATGCGTCAGCATAACGGGATGCTGCATTTTGAACCGAAGCTGCCGCCAAACTGGACGCGCTATAGCTTCCGTGTGCAATTCCAGAACCGTCTACTCGATATTACGATTGAGCAAAATATAACCACTTACCGTATCATTCGCGGCGAGCCGCTGACGGTATCGCATTATGATGAGCAGCGTGTAGTGGCGATGACACGACCACTGGAGATCAAGAACCGAATGCTCAAAGCGGTTATTTTCGGTCTGGAGGGCGTACTCATTCCGATGCCGAGTATGGAGGATACAAGCTATACCGAAGCATATGCTCCTGATGCGATACCTGAGGAGGAGTCCGATCGCAGTGAGCAGGAATCAAGAAGAGCTGCTTACGCGGAAGCTTCGTTACAGCGACACAATGCTGCGAATGAAAGCAAAAAAGCGGCTGAAGACGAGGCTGCTGCGAAAGCAAACAAAACAGACGAACCAGATAAGACAGAGCAAGTAAGTAAAACAGAGCAAGCCTCCGTATCGTCTGCACCTGATCCAAGTGCAGCAGCGCGTCATGCCGATGCCGGGCAGAAAGAGGCTGCCGGTTCCAGCAAAAAGCAGTTGAAAAAGAATGAGACGGCGAGCAAAGCAAATGCGAAGTCAGCGGATGCAGATGCAGCCGACAAAGAAACAACGGTAGAAAAGGAAGCTGCACCTGTGAAAAAGGTCATCCATGCGGATCATATTGAAGCACCGATCCTGCGTGTCGAAACGATGGATGTGGAGCAATTGAAGCGTGAATTCCTGCTACCAGGCGCCGAGGAGCTGCTGATTCAGCTTCGTGAGCAAAATGTAGCCGTCCTGCTGGCATCCGATCGTCCGGATGCACGGCGAATTATGGAGCGACTTGGCATGGAGCATTATTTCTCCTCCATCGTGCAGGCGCAGGATATTACCCATCCGAAGCCAGACCCGGAAGGCTTTATTCTCGTCGCAGAGTCGGTAGGCATTCATCCATACCACTGTATGGTAATCGAGGATTCACCGGATTGCCTGCAATCGGTTCGCCAGGCGGGAATGAAAACGATTGGCGTCAGTCTGCACCATATTGTGGATAATGCTCACTTTACCGTTGCCAGTCTGGAGCATTTGAATGCAGAGACGATGGAACGCTGGATGGAAATTCCGTAATGAAAAGATAGTGTTGAGCTATCATGATTGTTCTGAACGTCTGAAATAAAAGAGATATCAAATACTAAAAGCCCCTTTCGTAAGTGAAAGGGGCTTTTAGTATGCATTCTTCCAGTCATCTCTTAGATGCTGTTCTGTATACGAATTTTCGGAATATTAGTTACCTGACGAGTTGTTATAGCTAGATAACGATAACAACCAAACGCTCAGATCCAATCCTTTTTACGGAACGTAAAGAACATGGTCAAACCGAGCGCGATCATAATGCCGATCACCATCGGATAACCGAAATGCCATTTCAGTTCAGGCATGTTTTCAAAGTTCATCCCGTAAATGCCCGTAATCACGGTCAGCGGCATGAATATGGTCGTAATTGCGGTAAACACGCGCATAATTTCGTTGGCGCGGTTGGCGATGCTGGACTGGTAAGCTTCTCGTAAGTTGCCCATCAAATCGCGGAACGTATCGAACATCTCCGATACTTTGACCGCATTCTCGTACACGTCACTAAAGTATTTTTGCAATTGATCATCGATCAGCCGCAGATCCTTTTTGTTCAGCGTATTAATAACCTCGCGCTGTGGACCCAGTACGCGTTTTAGCCACAAAATCTCACCGCGCAAACCGATAATTTCGTTCAAATGCGACTTTTTCGTGCTCATCAAAATACTTTCCTCAAGCCGCTCGATCTGATCCTCAATCCGGTCACCGACCGTAAAGTAGTTATCGACCACGAGATCGACGAGCAGGTACATGAATTTGTCGGGACGGCTAACTTCCTCTTCCCACAAAATCGGCTTGAGTGTGCGCAGCTCACTGATCTTCTGCTTCGTTACCGTAATAATAAAATGCCGTCCGAGGAAAATATTCAGTGCGCGCAAAAAAATCTCCTCATCGTCAAAACGAATACTGTTTACAACGATAAAGTAGTGATTTTCATAAATTTCGATTTTTGGCCGCTGCTCTTCATCGCCCATCATGTCCTCAACCGCCAGATCATGTAGCATAAAGAGTGGTTGAAGCAAGATCAGATCATCAAGACCAGCGTCAATCCAGTAAAAGCCTTCCTCCGGTGCAACCAGTGTTTCATTAACATCCTCAACCAGCGTGAAATTGCCGGCGTTTACGTGCCGAATTTTCATAATATGCTCTACTCCTTTTTCATCTTAAATGAGCAGGAAAAGAGACGGCAATTGTACACACTTTGGTAAAGCCTCGCTATTATATGAAAATTAACTTTTCAACATGGCGCGCTCCTTCGGTATCCTATTGTCGTTCCATTCCTGTGATTGTGTATATCGCGGCTGTAAGCTCGTCCTCGGGTCGCCTTCCATCTTGAAATTCACCTCTTTATAATCTTTTTGAATGATATTGTATACGCAATGTTTTATGAAAAACATGAAAATACGTCAAATACTTGTTAAGTATACCGTGGAGTCAGCAGGCTTTCAAGTCCAGTGTTAATGTTTTCATTCCATCTCCATAACTTATTTATCGGCTGAATATTCTCTTGACGATAGGTAGGGAAGTAGTATAAATTATGGTATAAGTAATTCCATATTTCTTGTTTTACCCCACAATCAAATACAGCGAATCTTATCAAGAGCAGGCGGAGGGACTAGCCCTATGAAGCCCGGCAACCGGCAGTCATATACTGTACGGTGCTAATTCTAGCAGAGATACAGGTACATCCTACGATGAAGTATCTGGTATCTGCTGACAGATGAGAGAGGCGCTATACAGACGCAGCTTGTTTGCGTATACGACCTTTCTCAGCTCCATCGAGAAAGGTCTTTTTGCGTATTTGCGCACCTCCTTTCACAATTCGGGCACGCTGTTCGCTGCATGACCAACCACTTATAAGGAGTGAATACAATGCCAATCAAAATCCCAGACAGCTTACCGGCAAAGGAAATTCTAACCGGAGAAAATATTTTCGTTATGGACGAGTCGCGTGCGTACCAGCAGGACATTCGTCCGCTACGTATCGCTCTGCTGAATCTGATGCCAACGAAAGAAACGACGGAAACGCAACTACTGCGCTTGCTCAGTAACAGTCCGCTGCAGGTGGATGTGTATTTGCTGCATACCCGCTCGCACATTTCCAAAAACACATCGGCAGAGTACTTGAATGCTTTTTATAAAACGTTCCCTGAAGTGAAGCATCTACGCTTTGACGGTCTGATCGTTACCGGTGCACCGGTCGAGACGATGGAATTTGAGGATGTGAACTACTGGGAAGAGATTCAGGAAATTTTCGACTGGAGCAAAACAAATGTAACGTCAACCATGCATATCTGTTGGGCTTCACAGGCAGGGCTGTACCATCATTTTGGCGTACCGAAGGTCGATCTGGAGGAGAAATGTTTTGGCGTATTCCCGCACACACTGAATAAGAGCAATGTGCCGCTGCTGCGCGGATTTGACGAATGGTATTATGCACCGCATTCACGCCATACCGAAGTGCGTCGCGAAGATATTGAAAATGTGCCTGGACTTGAAATTTTGTCAGAATCCGATGAGGCGGGCATCTACATTGTCGCAACGCAGGATGGGAAGCAGATTTTCGTCACCGGTCATTCGGAATATGACCCGTTGTCGCTCAAATGGGAATATGATCGCGATATTGCAAAAGGTATGGATATCGCTGTACCGAAAAACTATTTTCCAAACGATGACCCCACTCGCACGCCACCATCCAAATGGCGCGCCCATGCCAATCTACTATTTTCTAACTGGTTGAACTACTATGTGTACCAGGAGACACCATACGATCTGGAAAGCGAGAAGGCGGCAGTTGGAACGTATTCCATTTGATATGGCTAAGGATGGAGAACATTTATTCAATCGAAGTCTGCTTCAGGAGCTGGAAGAAGCATTTGCTACTGGGAGCATTCACGATTACGAGTTGCCTAATCCGGAACAGGTAATCCGAGCCATTGAGCACGTTTATATAGAGGGCCAACCTCGGGCATGGTGGATGGGGCTAAAATCTATCCTGCATAGACAGTATGTGGATCATGCTCAGTCGTATATTGAGATCAAAGATAAAGTGCAGCAATATGGTGTTCAGCACATTCGAACCGATCAGAAGCTGCTGTTCATTATTGACGAAGATAATGAACAGCAGCATGTTTATACGTTAACATGGGATGAAATTGTACATGTTATCGGGGAGTGTCGCTTTTTTGAATACTATATTTGTCCTGATGATTACAGTTGGTTGCTGTGCGAGAACGAGCATGGAGAGTTTTTGTTCTGTAAGAGATCACCATTTTAGTAGAGACGATATTACATTTGATTGGATATCTGAGGAGGACGTAACGAATGACGTACAAAAAGAATCAGCAATCATCGCTTACTATTGAAAGCCGGCTGGCACAGATCGGATCGGTGGACGAGCCGGTAACAGGAGCTATTAATTTCCCTATTTATCAATCGACGGCATTCCGTCATCCAGAGCTTGGTAAAAGTACAGGCTTTGATTACATTCGTACGACCAATCCAACCCGCGCGATACTGGAGCAATCGATAGCTGAACTGGAATCAGGTGATGCCGGCTTTGCCTGTAGCTCCGGTATGGCAGCACTGCAAACGATCTTTGCGATGTTCGGACAGGGTGATCATCTGATCGTTTCCCTTGATCTATACGGTGGCACATATCGTTTGCTGGAGCGCATCATGTCCAGATTCGGTGTGAGCGCTTCTTATGTGGATACGAACGATCTGGATGCGCTGGAGCGCGTGCGTCAGGACAATACATGCGCTGTATTCATTGAAACGCCAACGAATCCGCTCATGATGATTACGGATATCGCTGCGGTAACGGGCTGGGCGAAGCAGCACGAGCTGCTGACCATCGTAGACAATACGTTGCTAACGCCGTTCTTCCAGCGTCCAATCGAGCTTGGCGCTGACATTATCATTCACAGTGCAAGTAAATATCTCGGCGGTCATAATGATGTGCTCGCAGGGCTGATCGTGACCAAAGGTACAGAATTGTCGGAGGAGATCGCCTTCCTGCACAACTCCATCGGTGGCGTGCTGTCACCAAGCGACTCGTATCAGTTGATGAAAGGGATGAAAACACTGGCGCTGCGGATGGAGCGTCATGAGTACAATTCGATCACAATCGCCAAGCACCTGCAGCAGCATCCGCAAATTGCGCAGGTATTCCATCCAGGCTTGCCGGATCATCCGGGTTATGACGTGCAAAATCGCCAATCCAGCGGCAATACAGGCATCTTCTCATTCAAAGTGACCGATGCACGCTATATTGCACCCATTTTGCGCCATATCAAGCTAATCGCTTTTGCGGAAAGTCTGGGTGGCGTGGAATCGCTGATGACCTACCCAACCGTACAAACGCATGCGGATATTCCTGTGGAAATTCGTGAGGCAGTCGGCGTAGATGAGCGCCTGCTGCGCTTCTCGGTTGGTATTGAACATGTGGATGATCTGATTGCTGATCTGGATGCAGCGCTGGAAGCCGCTCGTCTTGAAGTCGAAGGAGCGTGAGCAGAATGAGTGAAAACAATTCGAACCAGCCAACTACAGGAACAGATACGGGAGCCACAAATTCCACTTCAGATTCGACAGCGTCTGCTGCCTCCGGCAGCAAAGCGTCAAAGCGCACCATTCCACCGCGCAGTCTGGAAACGAAGCTGATTCATTTTAACGGTTCTGTTGATCAGGCGACAGGTGCATCCAGCGTGCCAATTTATCAGGCATCGACCTTTCATCAGGACGATATTTTGAATCCGCCGCAGCATGATTACAGTCGCTCCGGTAATCCGACCCGGCAGGCACTGGAAGATTATATTGCCGTGCTGGAAGGCGGAGCGAGAGGCTTTGCCTTTGCCTCCGGTATGGCGGCAATTTCAACGGCATTCCTGCTGCTGTCAGCAGGTGAGCATGTGATCGTAACGGAGGATGTGTATGGCGGTACGTACCGTTTGCTAACGACCGTGCTCAATCGTCTTAATATCGAGATTAGCTTTGTCGATATGACCGATCTGGAGCAGGTGAAGGCCGCACTGCGTCCGAATACGCGCGCGGTATATATGGAGACACCATCCAATCCAACATTGAAAATTACCGATATTCATGCGGTAACCGAATGGGCGAAGGAGCATCATCTGCTGACGATGCTGGATAATACATTTATGACGCCATACTATCAGCGTCCGATTGAGCTTGGTGTGGATATCGTGCTGCACAGTGCGACCAAGTTCCTCGGCGGTCACAGCGATGTGCTGGCTGGACTGGCGGTAACACGCACACTGGAACTTGGGAAACAGCTCAAGCATTTGCAAAATGGTCTCGGCACCGTGCTTGGTCCGCAGGATTCATGGCTGCTTATGCGCGGCATGAAGACACTGGCAGCACGCATGTCACATAGTGAGAAAAGCACGGCACGCATCGCCGAATGGCTGCAAACACGCAGCGATATCGAAGCGATCTACTACCCGGGCTTATCCACACATCCAGGTCATGAGATACACACCTCGCAATCGACAGGCTATGGCTCGGTAATCTCCTTCGACGTCGGCTCAGGCGAGCGCGCCAAGCAGGTACTGGATCGTGTGCAATTGCCGATCGTAGCAGTGAGTCTTGGTGCGGTGGAGAGCATTCTGTCGTATCCACCAACGATGTCACATGCAGCGATGGGCGCGACGGTACGTGCGGAACGTGGCATTACGGATGGTCTGCTGCGTTTGTCGGTAGGCTTGGAGGACGTAGAGGATTTGATCGCAGATTTGGAGCAGGCGCTGGATTGAACGATGTACGATCTTAATTAAACATGTAGTCGGTAGTATAGAATTTATATTAGCAAAATGAATAAAAGCAATGATGTAAACGGAATTTTGTTGCATCATTGCTTTTTTATTATCGAAAAGGTCTTTTATGTGAAGTTGAACTTTTGTTTATTGATTTAGTTTCAAAGTCACAAGGGTTTAGATATAATTTATGAGACTTATCTAATTTAAAATTAGACTATGGAGAGAGACTTGAAGTGTTAATGATTAGAAATGCGAAATCTTTACAAGAAAATGGTGAATAAATATGCGCGTACAAAATTTAGGACCTATTAAAGATTGTGAGCTGACCTTAGGGCAGCAGACTATGTTTATGGGGAAAAATAATACAGGTAAAACGTATATTTCTTATTTATACTATGGGATATTTAAAAAATTAAACGAGCTTAGAGGCGAATTGTTAGATGCGTATGTAACGGAGAATTTTGATAATCATACGGATGGATTGACGTTTACAATTAGTAGAAAAATGCTTATGGATTATTTGATTAAACATTGTACAGTTAGGCTAAATACAGATATTTATTCTCTATTACCTAGGTTATTCAACTTAAATGAATTTAAGTTTAAACAAACGAACATTACAATTGAAGAATCTGACGTCATGAGTTTTTTGAAAAGTTTTGATCGACTTCAAATCCCGTTTACTTCTCAAATTGTAAGCGTGCCTTATGTAGTTAAAGTAGAAACAGAAGAAAAAGATGG
Source organism: Paenibacillus sp. (assembly GCA_039595515.1). GTDB lineage: Bacteria > Bacillota > Bacilli > Paenibacillales > Paenibacillaceae > Saccharibacillus. The sequence goes on from JBCNLJ010000100.1 coordinate 11,411, forward strand.
ACTGATTATTATTAAACTTAATGATATCGAGCACATGCGTAAAAGTATGAAACATACAGAGATCATCGACGATTATAGTATTGCACAAGCATTTCAGAATAGTGTTATAAATATTTTAATAACTAAACTATTCTATGTATCTAGTATTTTGTATATACCAGCGGAGCGCAATGGTATAAATGTTTTTAAAAAAGAATTGACCTTTCATCGGAGTTTAGATTCATTTGATATAGATGAAGACTCTCGACAAGCGGAAATATATCCTACTCCCATCTCTGACTATATCCGTTATTTAAATACGATTGATCGTGAAGAAGACTTTAATGGACTTTACGGATTTGATGAGGAAAATATGGATCAATTGCAAAAAAATATCTGGTTTCTGTTTTCAACAACCATATTAAATGGAAAATATGAATATGACTCCAATGCGAATGAATATTATTACTGCGAATTCGATTCTATTTCGCCTAATCATTTTAATGATATAGCCACTAAACATAAATATAAAGATGATAGAATTGCTTTGCAACATGCTTCTTCATCAGTTAAATCTTTATTCGGTTTAGAATTTTATTTAAAGCATAAAGTATCCGCTGGAGACATTCTATTTATTGATGAACCGGAAATGAATCTTGATCCAATGAGGCAAATCAAATTTGCCGAGTTAATCAGTAAACTATCGCAGAGTGGTGTACGTGTTATTATTTCCAGTCATAGCGACTATTTGATCAGAGCTACTACAAACCAAATGTTAAAAGCGCAATTGGATAATGAAAAAAAATGGAGTGCCATGGGCTACTATTTTGATCAGGGTACAGTTACACCATTACCTAATCTTGCTGATATGGACTATATTGAGATTTTTGATAATGCGAATCGGGAATTAGATGATGCTTACTTTAATTTGCGAGATCGTTTGTTGTCGCAAAATGAACATAGTGAGCACTCTAACAAGGTGTGATCAAACTTATGGATATCATACAAAACTTTAATGAATACATTGATACGCGCTTTTTTTGTGTAGTAGAGAATACAAATGAAATTGTTTTACATGAGAATAAAGGCATTCCATATCAAGTGAAATTACGAGTAGGACGTGCACAAAATAAATTTTTGATCATTCAAGATTTGGAGATTTTAAAAACACAATATTCTCACTTTTTGAAAAAGTATCCTAATGATTGCGACTATATTATTTTAGATTTATTAAAACAAACGGTATATTATATTGAGTTGAAAAATACGAGTAGAAGCAATAGCGAATTTATGGAGCAACTTCGTTCCGGTGCCTATTGGTTACAGCATTTACTTTTTTGCAGTAGATGTGAATCCTTTGTAAAGGATTGGTCGTTTGTTAATGTAGGTATCCGTTACGAGCAAAAACGACCTTCTAAATCGAGACGTCCGGCCAGAGAAAATACGACGGATCACAAAGTCGATTTATTATTTTTGAAAGATGTTGCAGGTGAACCCTTAATTACGTTTAGAGGCGAAGAAGTTCAATTGGATGCTCTGATTTATCTATAAAAACTGTAAAAAATTCATCCAATCTGATGGCTGAAAATGAGTAAGTCCTTGTCAGAACGCATAATATGGTGACTCACCATAGAGGATATTAATGCTTCTGCACAACAGGTTAGACTGGATAATTCTATTTTTATCAAAGTACAATAATTCAATTTGATTACAGCTCAACAATGATCAGGCAGCCATGAGTGATGGCTGCCTTTTTCTTTTACAGCTTATAGAAGCTGCATATTTATTGTGCAAAAACATTTTATTTCATTCCTGTTCAATAGCTTTATAGTCGGCAATGATAGCGTTAGCAGGCTGTTCTCTGATCTGTCCGCCTATAATAAAGCTCGTTTATTTTTATGGTCAACGGGTAATGACCCTACATGTGCAACAACGGTTGCAGTATTCAATGAATGAAGATGCGCTATACAACGATGAGGAATAACCTTGCGCATTTTTATTTCAACTATCATCATATGGAGGGATTCATCATGACACATAACACATACCCATTTGAAGATTCTGTCGTACTCATTACAGGTGCAAGCGCGGGCATTGGACGTGCGGTGGCGACTGCCTTTTTAGAAAATGGCGCTAAGGTCGTACTGGCTGCCCGGCGTGAAGACAAGCTGTACGAGGTAGTTGATCGCTACAACAATGACCGCTATTTGATCGTACCTACCGATGTGCGTGAACGTGCGCAGGTGGATGAGCTGGTGGAGAAAGCAGTCGAGCGCTTTGGTAAGCTGGACGTCGTTATTAGCAATGCAGGTACGAATGTCTCTGGCCCGATTGAGGAGCTGACCGATGAGGACTGGCACAATATGCGTGCAACAAACGTAGATGCGCAAATCTATCTCGCACGCGCCGTCACTCCGCATCTTGTCAAATCGCAGGGCTCGTTGATTGCTACCTCCTCCGTATCCGGTCTGGCAGGCGACTGGCCACATCCGGGTTACAATGCGACCAAAGGTGCAGTGAGCCTGCTCGTCCAATCGCTTGCGCTCCAGCTTGGTGAGAAAGGCGTACGTGTGAACGCAGTAGCGCCAGCCTTTACCGTAACCGAAATGACCCAGCCGATGATCGATGAAGGCGGACAGGAAGTCGTTGAGAAATTCAAATCCCGTGTCACCCTGCAACGAATCGCTGAAGCGGAAGACGTTGCACCTGCATACCTGTTCCTGGCAAGCCCGGATGCACGCTATATTACGGGTGTCATTTTGCCAGTTGATGGCGGTACAAGCGCGTCTAATGGTCAGGGTAACTCCCCGCGAGAATTTGGCGAAAAGTAAGCAGCAATTTACGGATTAACGATAGATTCGATGTTGCATAGGCTTGAGCTTTAGAATAGCTCTTGAGTATCGGAATAGTTTTGAATATAGATCGGAGTGTACCTGTGTATATATGGATACAGGGATCAATTAGAACTATTCATATACTGCACTGACTCTCATCAGATGAATATCGTACAAGCTATATTCCTATCGTTACTATGCAATTGGAGATGGATTGTGTTTAGATTGAGGTATACGTCTGGAATCGGTCATAGCAATTGTATAGAGTGATTTGTGATTGAATCGAAGCAGGTTCCGTACAGGAGCCTGCTTTAGTTATAGGAGCAGGCAAGTGGGCACATTGCGATAGATGATATTTTTCAACATCCGCCTACAGCTTGATAGGCGTTGTATCATCATTTACTCAGGAACCTATTTCCATTTTCAACGATTGCTCTATCCCAACCACCTTACAAAAAATCACCAACCTGCCACTTCCATGCCTGTTTTTAAAATGTGAAATATGTTACGATAGTACATGCCGTTATGAAATTATTTCAATTTTTAATGATAGGCGTGCATGGAAATGAAACATACTATCCTATCATCAACTTATATTCAAATTGACTGTTCGACATCAACCTTTGGTGCCTGAATCGATTAGGAGGCTATCATATGAATACAGTAGATCGTATTCTGGAAAAAGCGCTGCAAGGCGGACGCCTTGATGTGGAAGATACGATTGCGCTATATGAATCGGATGAGATTGAGAAAATGGGTCATGTTGCTAACCAGCTCATGATTCGCAAAAATCCTGATCCGATGACTACATTTGTTATCGGTCGTAACGTCAATTACACCAATGTGTGCGATGTGTACTGCCGTTTCTGCGCATTTTACCGTCGTCCGGGTTCGCCGGAAGGCTACGTACTGCCGGATGAGACGATTTTGCAGAAAATTCAGGAAACCGAGGATGTCGGTGGTACTGAGATTCTGATGCAGGGTGGTGTCAATCCGGATCTGCCGTTTGACTACTACCTGAACATTTTGCGCAAAATTAAACAGCATTTCCCGAACATCACAATGCACTCGTTCTCGCCAGCCGAGATTATGAAGATGCAAAAGCTGTCCGGGCTGTCGATGGAAGATACGATCCGTGCGATTCACGAAGCTGGACTCGATTCACTGCCAGGTGGTGGCGGTGAAATTCTGGATGACCGTACACGCCGTAAAATCAGCCGTCTGAAAGGCTCATGGCGCGATTGGATGGATGTGATGCAGACTGCACACAAAGTCGGCATGAACACAACAGCAACGATGGTTATCGGATTTGGCGAGTCGTTTGAAGAGCGTGCGCTGCATATGATGCGTGTGCGTGATGCGCAGGATGAATGTATCCGCAACGGCTACGATTCCGAAGGCTTCCTGGCATTTATCTCATGGACATTCCAGCCGGATAACACGAATATGAAGGCGGAAAAGCAAACACCGGAGCAGTACCTGAAAAATGTAGCGATCAGCCGCATCGTACTCGACAATATTAAGCATTTCCAATCGTCCTGGGTAACGATGGGTCCTGAAGTGGGCAAGCTGTCTCTGCAATATGGCTGCGATGACTTTGGTAGCACGATGATGGAGGAAAACGTCGTATCTGCCGCAGGTACAACGCACAAGGTCAATATCGAGCAAACGCTGGACATTATCCGCGCCGCTGGCAAAATTCCAGCACAGCGTGATACGAAGTACAACATCCTCAAAGTATTTGATGATGAGAGCTACAAAATCCAACGTGACTTTATTATGCAAAACTAATCAGAACCCATATAAAACGAAGATAAAAAACGAAGATAGAATGAACAAAAGGCGCTACGCTTCCTGCTGGGTAACGTGGCGCCTTTTCTATTCATGATGCAGTTTTACAATTTGTTCGATGGGCGATGTGATGATCTATAGGAGCTTCTATCCTGGTAAGTTTGTGCTACAGCCTGAGATGATAAAAACGTTAACAGTCCAACCCCATACATGATTCACCCCAATATAGCGCCAATCTATGAACATAGCGCCCACCTATTAACGATAGATCACACATCCAGTAAAACACTCATCCAACTTTCCGAACAATAGAGCCTCCTGAAAATGAGCAGATTGGCTACCTATCTGCATGCTACGCTTCAAACGAATATGTACGCTCTACCTTACATATTTTAACCGAGTACTGATCATACCATTGCTGCTTGCCCTGCTGCTGTGCTAGCTGATGCAGCGGGTTCGCTTTCCAGTTGCGAATCGATTCCAGATCGCTCCAGTAGGAAATCGTTACACCTGCGCCTTCGGCATTACGGTAGCTTTCCACACCTAGAAAACCAGGCTGCTGCTCCGCCATGTCCACCATCGTATCCGCCATTTTGCCATACCCGTGATCGCCTTCCGTACGCTTACTCGTAAAAATGACCGCGTAATACGGTGTCTGCTGCTGTTCAAGTGGTACGTGCATCGAAATCCTCCTTTTCCATTGCCAGTATGCTACAGTTAAAGTATAAAGCCATTCCCGATCAGAAGGAACTACATATTTAAAAAGGAGTTCCGTTGCTGCTATCCAAAATAACATCTACACCCTCAACCGGGTTCCATTGCTCTACTAAAACAAGACTTCCCCAATTCCTACGGCATTCTGGACAACGATACCTTCACCGTCAAAGACTTCGAAGGCAATCCGATCAAGTCGATCACTTTTGAATAAAGTTTAACTTTTCAATACAGTTTAAATGATAAAATGAAGACCAGTATGCTATAGCAATTCTATTAACGTGGACTAGCTTTATTTCAGTAAATTTGGCTACAACTTATTAGAATGCTGTACTGTCTTCTCCTTTATGATACATATAATGTTCACAGGCAAGTTCACAAGCTTTTTCATTGATTTGTTATTCTAAAAATGATGTGAATCTTGCCAATGAAGTGGCTCTTTCTGTTGAAGGCAATAAAAACTATACTTGCCTACTATCATTGCCTGCTATCCTCATTCAATTCACTATGCGAATGTGTTCACTTCGCGCACAGTAAAAGTACAATTCGTATGATGCGACAAGCACTTCACTGTGGGAAGGAAATAAGGGAAAAGGACGACCTTTGAGCCCGGGAATCTACATTCTCTCCCCATTCAT
>JBCNLJ010000101.1:0-17093 GCA_039595515.1 Paenibacillus sp.
TAAACAGATCGGTAAACACATGCAGTACAACCGCAATCGCAGTCCATAATAAAATGTGCCAGAAGCCCTCATGATGCAGCAGCAGCGATGTACCGCCGCTAATCAAGGCGATCCAGAGCGCCATAAATGGCAGGGAATGCGTAATACCGCGATGGTTGCGTACATAAGTAGCATTATCCTTCAAACGTAAAACGGTATCAAAATCCGGTGCCTGCGATCCAATAATCGTTGCGACCATAACAGCGATCGCTAGCCCGGGGTCAGAAGCAACAACAGGATCGACGTATGCAAGTCCAGCAAGTCCAAACCCCATGGCAAAATGGGTAGCAGTATCCATTGACTATTCTCTCCTTACTTCATTCCAAAATAAGCATGCAGTTTATCAAAGGTGCTTGAATGCCCGTAGCAGCAATAGTTAGTGCTAACATGATGCTCCAATACTACGCATTTACTATGCATTCCTTGGTGATCATTTGTGTCCATTGTATGCATAAATCAAATCGTTTTAACATGATATACGACATGGACATACACAACTATTGCATGTAGTTTACCATAACCAGCTAGCTAAAACGTGAAACGGGTATTAAATGTGCAGCTTGTCAAAAAATTGTCATAATCGCAACGATTGACTACGCTAATCGCAAAGACTTTCAGGTATAGTTATGATAAAGTTTATAGAGCGATTTTGTTTCGTGTTACGGCATTTTTCACTTTTTCAGTCGGCTTATTTGATGGAGGCGACTGGCGGGAAGTGAATTTTTTTATGAGGAAGGCCCTTGATGTACTCATCGGCTTTCTGTTTCCAAATATGAAGGAGGAACGTTATTAACGTGGATAAACAACTTGGTTATCCGGCTTCGGCGGACGCTTCGCCTTATGCAGGTCCTTCCCCGCAGGAGAGTGGGGTTACCTGGAAAGATTTTGTCGCTCTTACGAAGCCCGGCATTTTAAGATCCAATCTGATTGCCACCTTTGGTGGGTTCTGGCTCGCTTCTGGCTGGCATATTGCCTGGTTACCGTTGCTGTGGACATTGCTCGGTACGATGCTGGTGATGGCATCCTCCTGTGTGTTCAATAATTATTTTGATCGTGATCTCGATACTAAAATGATCCGCACCCGCGAACGCGTGTTAGCTACACGCCGCCTCTCGCCTAATGTGGTGCTATGGTACGCGATTGCACTGGGCGTACTCGGTCTTGGTATACTCGCCGTCTTTTCCGGTCTGCTTGCCGCTGCCCTCGGTGTACTTGGCATGTTCGTATACGTGATCATCTATACACTGTGGCTCAAACGTCATTCCACCTGGAGCACATCCATCGGCGGCATCTCCGGCGCTATGCCTCCAGTCATCGGCTACGTCGCTGTAAGCCAACAGATCGATCTCGGTGCATGGCTACTATTTGCTATGCTATTCCTGTGGCAACCACCACATTTTTGGGCACTCGGCATTCGCCGCGTCGAAGAATATCGTGCAGCCGGCTACCCACTCCTGCCAGTTGTTAAGGGCATTAATCGCACCAAATACCAGATGCTCCCATACATCGCCCTGCTCATCCCGGTACCGATTCTCATGTACACCTACGGCTACACCGGTCTGATCTACACCATCGCATCCGTCCTGCTCTCCGTCGTATGGCTTGGAATGGCAATCGCCGGCTTCAAAAAACAGGACACTGACAAATGGGCCAAAACCGCATTCATTTTCTCCATCAACTACTTAACACTCAGCTTCATATTGATGATCATCGACACCGTTCACCGTTAAGTCAACCGATCATCCACCCCCAACTGCCGCAGAAGCTTTTCACTGCGGCAGTTGGCATTACAACCAACCCCCATCCAACTCCCCCTCACTACCAACTCACTTTTATCTAATAAACACATGCTAAACATACAAATACCCGAATACCCATATCCAATTCCCTCTTAATCAAAGTAACTTCTTACAAATAACTTCGATCCCAATCACATTTAAGATCAAAAAAACAGTAAATTTATTTATCCCTTTCTTCACTTCTTTTCTTTAATTCTTTCTTTAATTCTTTCTTTAATTCTTTCTTTAATTCTTTCTTTAATTCTCTCACTTCCCCCAAAGCTGCAAATGTTTATGCCACGCACGGAACGGAGGGAAGGAAATAAGGGGAAAGGACGACCTTTGAGCACGAGAATCTACAATGTACTCCTAATCCATAGATTCTCGTGCGATACCGGAGTCCGTCCCCTTATTCCTTCCCGCAGTGGCTGCTGCAAAAAACCGCAGCCCCAAATCATTCAAACGGCAAAGCTGGATAAATAATATACTCATCCAACCCCGCCTTCTCAAGCTGCTGCGTCACATACTCATCCGGCGTTCCCTCCACACCCGCATAGCCACGACGCGTATACATATGCGTAGCATCCGGAAAAGTGTCGCTTAGCACCGCACGTATTTTACGCCCGGAGGAATCATTGTCCAAAAACAGATAGACGTCATCACGTCCGACCTGCTTGCGCAGCTTCTCCAGCTTTTGTGAATTCAACGTGCCAAAGGTACATAGGATTTCGACTTCTGGCTGCAGCAGCCGACGCAGCTTGCTGCGATCATTTTTGCCTTCTACGATAATATGAAGCAAGGTCATCACCTCTGTATGTGTATTGTAATGGAAGGGCATCGCCCATGTAAAAGGCGCTAGCTGAGCTGATGCTGACATAACCGCTATACTTCGAGTATAATTCGGTTATAATATAGACTGGCTTGCTATAACAGGCGTATATAAAGCCTGTATAGCCCCTGTGAAGGCTATAGTCTATATCGCTTTATTGAACACAATGGTAAGAATTGAAACAGAGTCATAGCCTGGAACGGTTCGTATTCAGGCATTCGAAACGATCATCGATCGACATATGGAGGTGAAGCAGATGGATTGGCAGGTATGGAGTGAGTTTTTCAGGCAAAACTGGCTAATCATTCTGATCGCCCTGATTATATTATTTCTCGTGATCAATCTGGTGAAGACGGTCATTCGCTGGCTGATTGTGATCGTGATTATTGCTGCCGTATGTATTTATAGTGGCATCTCGCTGGATCAGATTAAGCAGACGGTGACGAATGTGACCGATCAGACGGTAAGTGCTGTACGTGATCAGGCGCTTCAGGTGATGAAGGACGAGGCGAAGGATGCCCGTTTTATTCAAAATGGCGATGGCACGTATACGATCAAGTCCGATAATATTGAGCTTAACGGTAAGCCCGGTGCAGGCAAGGTAAGTGTGACATTCCGTGGTGTGCCACTTGGTGAATGGGATATCAATGATACTATTCAGTCTGTCATTACCCAGGCGAAGCAGAATACGGCTGCAGGAGGTTCCGGTTCTTGATCGATTGAAGAGCCGCGTTGGATACGAAGGAGGACAGGAATGGAAGTTAAGGATATCGCAGCCTGGTTTGACAGTAGTCTGGTGTCCTGTTTGTTATATGTGATTGTATTGATTTCGGTGCTACAGGGAGTACGGAGTGGAGCCAGCCGTTCGGCAGGTCGTTTATTTTCATGGGCAGGTCGCACGTTATTGACGATTCTGGCATTGGCACTGGCCGGGCCGTTTGCGATGTTTGCTTCTCCTTATGTAAAGGCATGGGCGGAAAAGGTATCCAATTCTGTACCTGACGGCGATCTGCAATGGTGGAAGGAAATGTATTATTCTGCGGTGTATCTGATCTCTGAATTTTCGTTACTGCGTTTTGCCGTTGTGTTCATGCTTAGCTACGTGGTCGCGAGTATGGCATTTTCGCTGCTAGCTGCGCTGCTATTGCCAGAACGCTGGCGTGCCGGTTATATACCCGCCGAGGGCAAACGCTCCTCCTGGTTGAGCCGGATGGTAGGTGGTCTGGTAGGACTGCTCAATGGCTTGTTGCGCAGTGCGGTTATCATTCTTGTGCTATTCATTGTAGTTAGCCTGTTCCCGAATAATAAGCTTTCTTCGTATGTTGAAGCCTCTTCTCTGTATAATGGTGCAGTCAAGTCCGTGGTGCAGCCATTGACCGGTTCATTTATTAAGGATCGTTTGCCGGTATTTACGAGTGCAGCTCTACAGGAGCTAACGGGCATTTTCCAGCGTAAATACGATGTGGTCGATCGCAGTATTCCGGCGAACATTGAACAGGCGGCTGCCGAGATTGTCGGTAAAACGACCAATACAGAAGAAAAGGCACGTTTGCTGTATGACTGGGTTGGCTCACGTATTAGCTATGATTATGGCAAAGTCGCTGATTATGAGCAGCGCGGGGTATGGCATGAGCAGACACCAGAGGATACATTTGAGACACGATTAGGGGTATGTATCGATTATGCTCGTCTGTACGCAGTCATGGCACGCTCGCAGGGCATCGATGTGCGCGTCGTTACGGGGCTTGGGTACAACGGGCAGGGCGGCTATGGTGCACATGCGTGGAATCAGGTGTATTTACCGGAATCGAAGAAATGGATTCCGCTTGATCCAACATGGGCTTCGGCAGGCAACTGGTTCAATCCACCGAAATTCGCCGAGACGCATATCGAGCAAAGTGTACTGTAGAGCAGGTCAGGAGTAAGCTTGCTCCATCGCTAAGGATAGCTGAGGGTCCGGTGACGAGACGCACCGGACTTTTTCGTGAAATTTCTCAACACACTTCATGGTGTGATAATATAGTTCTGTTGGCGTTGTCGTGTCTAAAAGCAATGGTGGATCGTGCTGATCTGCCACAGGGAAACACATATTGAACGATTCAGGCATCATCATGCAATGCCGCAAGAGAAGGGAAAAGATCAAGCAATGAAAAAATCGGGTATTGATGAGTCGTCCAAGCGCGAACTCAGAAATCAGCGTCAATTCTCTATCCGTCTGAATGTCTTCTTTTTTGCTACGTTTATGGTATTTACCGTCCTGATTGTCCGGCTGGCGATTTTGCAGTTTGTCGAGGGGCCAACACTGCGTGAAAAGGAAGCGAGCATTTCCACCAAGAGCACGCCGATCCCGCCAATTCGCGGGAATATTTTGGATGCTTCGGGTAAGGCGCGTCTCGCTTACTCCACATCCTCACAGTCGCTCTATTTTACAATGACGAAGAACTATACGCTGCCAGAAAACAAGGCAGAGCTGTATGAAATCGTCGGTAAGCTGAAAAAAGTATTTAATGAATACGGCGATCCGAACGAGAAAATGACGGCTGATGAGATTATCAAAGCGATGGATATCGAATCCAAAGTACAGTTCGGTTACACACCACGTCGTATTAAAAAGAATCTGACCAATGCTGAGATTGCGCATTTCCTTGAGCATAAAGATCAGTTCAAAGGCATTGAGGTTGTAGAAGAGAGCGTTCGTCACTATGATCCTGATCAGGTAGCGACCCAGACGGTTGGTTATCTGCGTCAATTCAGTGGTGTAAGTACAACAATGGATCATTATATTAATAAGTCGCGTGTGACCGAAGCAGGCGAGAAATACCTGTCAACCGAGTATGTCGGTGTGGATGGCATCGAGTATGCGTATCAGGATGAGCTGCGCGGCAAGAACGGTCTGAAAACAACACCGGTCAACGCGCTAAATCGCCCGATTGGTCGCTCGGAATTAACCGCTCCGAAGAAAGGTAATAACGTCTGGTTGACGATCGACAAAAACATCCAGATGGCTACGCAAAAGGCAATTACGGATCAGCTTTCTTATTTGCATTCTTATCGCAGCGGTAGCGCCTATGCACCGAATGCACAGACTGGCTATGCGGTAGCGATGGATGTGCAAACAGGTGGCGTCATTGCGATGGCAAGTATGCCAGACTACGATACAAACGTCTGGGAAACGATGACGGCTGATAAATATAAGGAAATTCAGGATCGCATCGCTAACGGTACGATCAAGGAAGTATATCGTCAGGGTCATGCCTCTTCAATGGTATTGATGGGCTCGGTTATCAAGCCGCTCACTGTGCTGATTGGCTTGAACGAAGGTGTTATTACGCCTTATACCCATTACCAGGATATCGGGTATGCTGAATTCGGTAAAGAAGGTCATGAGACCAAAATCCGTAACTCCGGTAGTCACGCATATGGTAATCTGACACCTGCTGAAGCGATTCATCATTCCTCGAATACGTTCATGATTGACGAAGTCGGCTTACCACTTTATCGAAAGTATGGAGCTGATTCGGTCAATGTATGGGATAAATACATGAAGGAATTCGGTCTGGGTGTATCGACGAAGAGTGGTCTGCCTGGTGAAAGTGCTGGTTCCGGTGAGTATCTGGATACTAAAGCAGCAGGTAGTACACAGGCAGCGATGGCATTTGCATCATTCGGTCAGCAGGGTAAATATACAACCTTGCAGCTCGCTCAATATGTAACGACGCTTGCCAATAAAGGTAAACGCCTCAAGCCTCAGCTTGTAAGCAAAATTACCGATTCCGAAGGCAATGTGGTCAAGCAATTCAAGCCACAGGTCGTGAATACGATCAACTTCCCAGAGCAATACTGGGATACAGTTATCGGCGGTATGAGAACCGATGTACCGGCATTTAAGGATTTCCCTTACCCAATCGCTCGTAAAACAGGTACATCGGAGCAATCGATCTACGGACATACTGTAGATAACGGGGTATTCATCGCCTTCGCGCCACGCGATAATCCAAAGCTGGCAGTTGCGGTTGTTATTCCGGAAGGTGGCTTCGGTGCACAGAGTGCGGCACCAGTCGCACGTAAAATTTTCGATGCGTATGATCAGGAATTTGGTCTGGATGGCGTACCGAAAAAGCAAGCAGATTCAAGTGCTGATGCTGAAGGAACAGATAGCACATCGACGAATCAGTAATAGACGAATCAGTAATAAAGGATACGATCTAAAATAGCAGCAAAGATAAAAAGAAGCAGGCGAACGAGCTTGCTTCTTTTTTGTATATTTTTCCGTAATCCTTCACATTTAACAGGTGGCGATGATAAGCAGGGCGGGTAATATGGAATCAGGGTCAGCAGTCCTGTTTTGTTCCGCTTCGACTGTATGCTAAAATGAAGAAACGACTACATATTTTGGAATAGATATCATTCATACAAGGGACGAATGATTCATTCATGAGCGGCTGCGCTGGACTTGCAGCAAGAGTACAACAACATTCAGGGGGGTTGTCCAGTCGATGAAAAAATGGAATTCGACCGAAACGGAGGAGTTTGAAGAGAGTAACCGACGTCAGTTTTCGATCCGGTTGAATATTTTTTTCTTTGCTACATTTTTGATCTTTAGTGTGCTCGTTGTGCGGTTGGCGATTTTGCAGTTTGTGGAAGGGCCAACATTGACGGAAGCGGAATCGAGCATTGTGAATAATGAGACGCCTATTTTGCCAAGTCGTGGCACGATCTTTGATGCATCAGGCAGTAAGGTTGCTTATTCGCTGTCTACGCAATCGCTTTATTTTACGCTGAACAAAGATTATCGTCGTGAAGAGAATCAGGCGGAGTTTCTGAAAATTGTTGGCGATCTGAAGCAGGTGTTCAATACGTATGGAGATCCGACTAACAAAATGACCGCTGATCAGATTATTGAAGCGATGGATATCGAGTACAAAAAGAATTATGGCTACACCCCCCGTCGTATTAAGCGCGATCTGAGTAATAAGGAGATCGCTTATTTCTTAGAGCATAAAGATCAGTACAAGGGCATCGAAGTGCGCGAGGAAAGTGTGCGTGAATATAGCCCGGATCATGTAGCGGTGCAAGCAGTCGGCTATCTGAAAGGCTTCTCCGGTGTAAGCACATCGATGAATAAATACAAAAACCGTGCGCGTCTAACAGGTGCGGATGAGCGGTATATCGATAATGAGCTGGTTGGCGTGGATGGTCTGGAGTATACGTTTCAGGATGAGCTACGCGGGAAAAATGGTGTACGCAGCACCCCGGTCAATGCGCTTAACCGGGTAGATGGCCGTTCAGAGCTAACTCCACCACAGAAGGGCTACAATCTGTGGATGACGATCGACAAAAATGTACAGCTTGCCGCACAGCAGGCAATTACGGATCAGATTGCGTTTCTTCGTTCCTACCGTAGCGGCAACGCCTATGCACGTAATGCACTAACCGGTTACGCGGTGGCGATGGAAGTCGATACAGGCAATGTAGTGGCGATGGTAAGTATGCCGAATTACGATCCAAATATCTGGTCACAATCGCCAACAAGTGAACAGCTCAAGGCAATTGAGCCGTACTATCCGAACGGGACGATTCGTGAGATTTACAATGGCAAGCGGGCGTCTTCACTCGTACTGATGGGCTCGGTTATTAAGCCGCTTACCGTGCTGATCGGGATGAAAGAAGGATTTTTCGGCCCGTATGCAGGTTACTATGACCGTGGATATGCCCAGTTTGGACGTGCTGGTTATGAGACAAGAGTACGAAATGCACTCGGAGAGGTACTCGGTTCGCTGAGCCCATCCACAGCGATTCAGAAATCGTCCAACGCATTTATGATCGATATGATCGGTAAACCGCTATACAGCAAGTATGGTAACGAAGCGGTCAATGTATGGGATAAATACATGAAGGAATTTGGTCTGGGTGTATCGACCAAGAGTGGCTTGCCATATGAAAATGAAGGTCGCGGCGAGTATACGAATATCAAGGCGGCAGGTAGTGCGCAGGCAGCGATGGCGTACGCTTCATTCGGACAGCAGGGACGTTATACAACATTACAGCTTGCCCAGTACGTAACGACTATTGCCAATCGCGGTGAACGATTGAAGCCGCAATTTGTGAGCAAGATTACGGATGCTCAGGGCAACACAGTCAAAACGTTCAAGCGTGAAGTCATTAACAAAATCGATTTCCCGGCTGAAGATTGGAACGTCGTTATTAACGGTATGCGCAGTAAAGTAGCTGTATTGGAAGGATATCGTTATGATGTAGCTCGCAAAACGGGTACATCTCAGCAATCCGTATACGGCAAAATTGTCGATAACGGCGTATTCATCGCCTTTGCCCCACGCGAAAATCCAAAGCTGGCGGTAGCGGTTGTCATTCCAGAAGGCGGCTTCGGTTCCCGTAGTGCGGCACCGGTTGCTATTAAAATTCTGGATGCGTATGATCAGGAATACGGTCTGGACGGTGTACCGAAAAAGCAACAAGCACAAACCGATACAACAGATGCCGAGACAGCGCAATAATGGCTACGGCATAATCGGAACGCTTTTCAGAATGATTTCCAGTTAAAATAATTACCAAAGCCTTGCGCTTGTGGATGGGGAGCTAACTGCTCTACCGATCTCCAGCGCAAGGCTTTTTTGTTGTGCTGTAGGTGATAGAGATATACGTGCCAGCCGCTGGCGTACAGGGCAGGAGCTCATTTCATCAGGATATGGACGCTCAATGATCATTTAAAAAAGCACATGCTATGTTGAAAATTACATTCTTGTGTTTTCTTTCCCTGCACCTTAAAATTTGCACTAAGGAAACAAATATAACCTTAGCTAACAAAAAGTCGTCAGTAAAACTTTGAAGGATTGTTTAAACTATCGATTTTATGACCTGATGTATGACCAGAGGAGGATATGGCCAGCAATGAGAATGAAATGGAGTTTCCCGTACACACGTCATGATGATCATCACAGCATGTCTATTGTTCTATATTTTCGTAGCTATGCTGCGATCTTTACTATTTTACTTATCGTACTCGTCCTACCTGGCTGCATAGGCGAACGAGCATCCGGGCAAACGAATGATGGACGATTGTATATTACGGCTACGACAGGCATGATCGCTGATGCCGCGCAGCAGATTGGCGGCGCTAACGTGCAGGTGATTGGTCTGATGGGACCTGGTGTAGACCCGCATATGTATAAAGCGTCTCAGGGTGATATTCGCAAGCTGGATGATGCAGAGCTGGTGCTGTATAACGGGCTGCATCTGGAAGGGAGTATGACCAAAATACTGGATAAAATGAGCCGTTCCAGACATGTGGTCGCCGTTACAGAACACATCGATCCAGCGCTGCTACGACAAAGTGATGAGTATGCCAATGAGCATGATCCTCATATCTGGTTTGACGTGAGTCTATGGAGTCAGGCGGTGGAGCGTATTCGTGACGCAATGATCGAGGCAGACCCGCAGCATGAGACGGTATATCGCAGTAATGCAGATGCTTATATACAACAGCTTCAGGAGCTACACGATGAGGTCAAAGAGCAGATTCGTACGATTCCCCAGCAGAGTCGAGTGCTGATTACAGCGCATGATGCATTTGGCTATTATGGCGAGGCATATGGTTTGGAGGTGCGTGGTTTACAGGGACTGAGCACCGCTTCTGAATACGGCTCGCGCGATGTTGCCGAGCTACGCAAGATGCTGGTCGAGCGACAGATCAAGGCAGTATTTGCGGAGAGCAGCATTCCGGCGCGCGCGATGGAAGCTGTCATCGCTGGAGCCGCTCAACAGGGGCATACGGTAGCCCTCGGCGGCGAGTTATATTCAGATGCCTTAGGTGCACCGGAGGGGGAAGCAGGCACTTATATCGATATGGTTAGACATAACACGCGTACGATTGTAGAAGCGCTTCGTTAATGTCTAATAGCTCATATTTTAGTGGATAAATATATTCAATAAAACACGGTATCACTTGCAAAATGACCAGAGGAGGAATTCATAATGAAACCATTCACCGCCAAGCATTCGATCGCTCCACCGTCACTGGGTTCAAAGTCTGCACAGCAAAATATAGAGCCGCATCATCCGCATGACAAGGAGCCGCAGCGCCATATTATGTCTGCGGATCAGGGAAACAGTCCTTTACATGTAAACGGATTGACCGTCACCTATCATCATCAGCCTGTCGTGCAACAGGTATCGTTCTCGCTGACAGAAGGACGATTGATCGGCTTGCTCGGCCCGAATGGAGCAGGCAAATCGACATTGCTCAAAGCTATTTTAGGCTTAATTCCATCGCTATCCGGACAGGTTCAGGTATTTGGCAAGCCCTATAGTAGTCAGCGCCGTCGAATCGGCTATGTGCCGCAGCGTGAGTCGGTAGATTGGGATTTCCCAACCGATGCACTGGATGTGGTGCTGATGGGCACGTATGGACGGCTGGGTCTGTTCCGTCGTCCGGGGAAACAGGAGCGTCAAACCGCGCTACATTGTCTTGATCAGGTCGGCATGGCGGATTATGCGGGACGGCAGATTAGTCAGCTATCCGGTGGACAGCAGCAACGGGTATTTCTGGCGCGAGCGCTTGCTCAGCAGGCAGATCTGTATTTAATGGATGAGCCGTTCGCCGGTGTGGACGCGATGACGGAAAAAGCGATCATCACCTTATTGGAACAAATGAAGCAGCAAGAAAAAACGGTACTGGTCGTGCATCATGATCTATCGACCGTGCAAGCGTATTTTGATGATGTGCTATTACTGAATCGCCAGTTGATCGCAGCGGGCCCGGTCGAGCACACCTTTACGGCAGAGCTATTGCAACAGACCTATGGTGGCAAAATGGCATTCCTGCAAGGAGCGGACGAACAGAGCGTAGTGCTGACTGGAAAATAAGAGGGCAATTCGTTTATATGAAAATTTCTCCATGCAACACGTTTTACTAAATACAGAAAGCTATTCGTCATGCCAAACGGTCTATCATGACATGTTGAGATACTGGCCGCATTGGCTATTGGCCTATCTAGCTAATTATATACAGTCACATAATGAAACAGGAGGACAGGCGATGGATGCACTATGGATGATATGGACGGACCCGAATATGCGCTGGATTGTTGCTGGCTGTATGCTGCTTGGTCTAAGCAGTGGATTGATCGGCAGCTATATGTTTTTGCAAAAGCGTAGTTTGATCGGCGATGCGCTTGCTCATGCAGCATTGCCCGGTATTTGTATTGCGTTTATGCTTACCGGTGTCAAATCAACGGCTGGATTCATACTCGGAGCGCTGATCGCTGGCGCAATCGCAACCTTTGGCATTCGCTGGATTGCCGCCCACTCGCGTATTAAGCAGGACGCAGCAATGGGGATTGTATTGTCGTTATTTTTTGGCATCGGTGTGATGCTGCTAACCCGTATTCAGCATAGCGGTGAAGGCGGGCAAAGTGGGCTGGATACGTTTCTGTTTGGTCAGGCGGCATCGATGATGCGTGAGGATGTGTATATGCTGGCGGGAATTAGCACGCTGCTGCTTTTGTTGTGCATATTGCTGTACAAACCATTTAAATTGATCAGCTTTGATCCAGGCTTTGCGCGTGGGCTGGGCTGGCCTGTGGCTAGGCTGGAGCAATTGATGCTGCTGCTGGCAGTGCTCGTTGTCGTAGCGGGTATTCAGGCGGTTGGTGTAGTGTTAATGTCCGCTTTGCTAATCACACCAGCAGTAGCAGCGCGCTACTGGACAGATAAGCTATACTTGCTGCTGCTGCTTGCTGGTATATTTGGTGCTGTTAGCGGATTAAGTGGCACCTTTTGGAGTAGTATGGTGACAGGTTTGCCAACTGGTCCAGTAACCGTATTGTCGGCTACATTATTGTTTGCGATCTCCGCATTGTTGGCTCCGCGGCGCGGCTGGCTCGGTAAAAGTATGCGCCAGCGGCGTGCACGTCAGCAGTGGAAGCAGGGAGGTGCAGCGCATGAGCAGTGATTTTTGGATTTTGCTAACGGCGATTTTAATGTCTGCTAGCTGCGGGCTGCTAGGCTGCTTTTTGATTCTGCGTAAAATGGCATTGATTGGCGATGCGATCAGTCATGCGGTATTGCCGGGTATTGCGATTGCCTTTTTATTCAGCGGTGGACGTGATTCGGTGGCGATGATGATCGGTGCGACGCTGCTCGGGTTACTGTCTGTATTTCTTATTCAATGGCTGCGCAGCTCTGGCGTTCAATCGGATGCATCGATTGGAATCATTTTCACAGCACTGTTTGCGATCGGTGTGATTATCGTTAGCTTGAATGCGCGTAATATCGATCTTGATCTGGACTGTGTGTTATTTGGCGAGATTGCGTATGTACAATGGGATACGTGGACATGGAATGGGCTGGACATGGGGCCACGCTCGGTATGGATGCTGGGCTTCGCGCTACTGGCTGTCGTGACGCTGCTCATGCTATTTTACAAGCAGTTCAAGCTTACAGCATTCGATCCGGCATTGGCGGCAGCTTGCGGCATTCCGGTGCTGCTGTTCCACTATATGCTGATGGGGCTTGTATCGATGACGTCGGTTGCCTCATTTGAAAGTGTAGGTGCTATTCTGGTCGTAGGGATGCTGATCATTCCAGCAGCAACAGCGTATCTGCTTACCGACCGATTGGGGCATATGCTCCTATACAGTGTAGCCGCAGGAATGCTTAGCTCTGTGCTTGGCTATTATACTGCATACTTGCTAAATGCTTCGATCGGCGGCAGTATTGTGAGTGTGGCAGGTGTGTTATTCATCGTTACATTCCTGCTGTCTCCACGGCATGGTCTGTTACTGCGCAAATGGCGTCAAAACCGTCTGTCTGCAGCGATGAAATGATACGTACTATTCAGTGATCAAGGTAGGTGGATGATGAAAATATCCGTGTATGTGGCAAGTGCATTTAGCAAGGACAATCAAGGTGGCAATCAAGCCGGAGTGGTATTTGATGATTATCCATTGACGACTGCTCAAAAAATGGACATTGCCAAACAACTGGGCGATGCGGAAAAGGCTATTACTGCGAAATGAAAAAGTTGAATATATAAAATACGAAGTGAAAGTAACAGCATCCTATAGAGTATAAGTCATAGCATCGCATAGCATCGAATCCAAAAGCCAGAGCATCATTCTCAATCGCAGACTACACACAGACTGGATGGAAGGTCACAGCAATGTGATATTTCATCCAGTTTGTGTGTTCTGTCTCAAATTCATTTGCGTTGCTTTAAAGTTCTATGCTTGTAGTCTTTCAAACGAGGTGCTGTGAGAAGGAGTACAATACTTCTTCGCGGTGTGGTCGTTCCTTTTGTAGTTTAAATTAAGAAGCGATGGATACAGAAGTAGAGAAACGGCGACTAACGGTTTTGCATGGTGTGTACGGGGTAATAATTAAAAATTTTGAGTGTACGAAGAAGAGTGTGATACACTTATTTGTGGTATGCAAGACGGAGTATTGCGAGGATTGCTGTATTTTGGAAGCTTAGAACATACAGTTTTGACAATCCACAGATATATAGAATACAAGCACACAATACAGTAAGTATATAAATACAAAATATAAACAGGACTGGATGGAGGAAACGAGATGACAACACGCAAATACAAGCTACTTGCACTGGATATGGATGGAACACTGCTTAATGATGATCATGAAATCTCGCTCGAAACGAGCAAATGGATTCACAGAGCGATGGACGAAGGTATTCATGTCTGTCTATCGACCGGACGTGCTGCTAGCAGTGCACTGCCATATGGACAGGAGCTTGGATTGGAAACACCAATGGTTACGGTGAATGGCAGTGAAGTGTGGAAATCGCCGCGCGAGCTGTACCGCCGTACATTGCTTGATCCAGCCGCTGTGCGTCGTATGCACGAGCTGGCTGTCCAAAAGGAAGTCTGGTTCTGGGCGTATTCGGTAGAGCGTCTGTACAATCGTGATCACTGGCTACAGGAGGATCAGGCAGTGGAAGACATCGAGTGGCTGAAATTTGGCTATAATACGAATGACAATGAGCTGCGTCACGCGATTTTAATGGAGCTACAGCAGATGGGCGGGCTTGAGGTGTCCAACTCCTCACCTGACAATCTGGAAATCAACCCGCTCGGCATTAACAAAGCGACAGGAATCGCTGAGGTGTGCAAGCTGCTCGATATCGATATGTCTGAAGTCGTTGCTGTTGGCGATAGCTTGAACGATCTGGCGGTCATTCAAGCGGTAGGTCTAGGTGTAGCGATGGGCAATGCACAGGATGTAGTAAAGCAGGAAGCCGACCTTGTTGTCGCAAGCAACAATGACGACGGGATCGTTGAAGTGATCCGCGATCATATTCTCGTTTAAGTACAGAGGTACGATGATATTGTTGCTGCGTAGCACCGATGATATGTTTAATACGCTGCACGGATGATAGACAATAGGAGCCGTCAGGCTGATCCAATAGCAAATACACTATCGATAAAGTAGCCATTCCTTGCCTGCTGCGTTTTTTTGAAACGAATGTGTCACCTGAGCAGTATATAGGTATACAAAGATTACATCTTGCTTTCAAGATGAACATTCGTCGGGTGCATGTTTGTGCACCTATACAAGGAGAGACAGTCAATGGTGCTTGAAATTGTAGGTTGGACACTGGTCATTGCCCTGTTTATTATCGGGATGATCGGCACCGTGTATCCGGTGCTACCATCGGTGGTAGCGATCTATTTTGCCTTTTTCGTATATGGATGGTTTTTCTCATTTGATCGATACGATGTATGGTTCTGGATTATTCAGACGTTGATTGCGATCGTGCTCGTCGTTGCCGATTATCTTGTTGGCGCATACGGAACGAAGAAGTTTGGCGGTTCGCGCCTGGCGGTTATTTTATCCGTCATCGGTCTGATCGTAGGTCCGTTCGTCATTCCGGCATTTGGTCTGATCCTCGGCCCATTGATCGGTGCGGTAGCGGCTGAGCTGATTCAAGGACGCGATGTGAACACCGCGCTGCGTGTAGGCTGGGGAACGGTGCTGGGCTTGTTCGCAAGTGCAGTCGTCAAAATTATTTTGCAGCTTGCGATGATCGGTATCTGGGTGATCTGGATCGTATGGGTTGGCGTTCATTAAGCAGGCAGGCGAGCCCATTTTACATGCCGCATTGCGAAGCGTGCCGATCCATGTCTATAATAGAAATGCTGACGTAAAAACACGACCGGAAGGCCAATCAGCCTTCCGGTTTTTTGGCATGATTCGCTGACAATGGCGAAATGTACATACGGCTTGATCTGGCTGTACCATGCAAATTTTACGACGATTGTCGCTTGATGATCCATGATGTGTGAGAGAAGGGGAACTATTTTGTCTAAAGGCGAATCATTCATTAAAGGTACGATTATTCTGGCAGCCGCTGCGCTGGTAGCGCGCGTGCTTGGCCTTGTCCAGCGGGTGCCGCTGGAGCATATGCTTGGCTTCTCCGGTGACGCTTCATTTACACTGGCGAACAATGTTTATCTGATGCTGCTGGCGGTGGCGACCGCCGGTATTCCAAGTACACTGAGCAAAATGGTGTCCGAGCGCTATGCATTGGGGCGTCCGCATGAAGCGCAGCGCATTTACTATGCAGCGTTGCTATTTGCTGGCGGTGCAGGGATCGTGATGACGCTACTGATGTACATCGGGGCGCCATATTATGCTGCACTGGCAAAAGAGCCTGCTGCGGCATTGTCGCTACAGGCGATTGCACCCTCACTGCTGCTGTTCCCGGCTATTGCGATGATGCGCGGATATTTCCAGGGACGCAATATGATGTCCGCTGGCGGTATTTCGCAAATTATCGAGCAATTTGCCCGCGTATTCACTGCGATTGTGCTGGCATACGTGCTGCTGCGTATCGGATACGGCGATACCGAGGTGGCGGCAGGGGCGTCATTTGGTAGTGTGCTCGGCAGTATTGGTGCGTTTCTGGTAATGGTCTATTACACGTTTAAACTACGTAAACAGGATGCGGCGAATCGGATCAATATGGAGCGTACCGGCTCAGAACTGGTCATTCCGCTGCGTCAAATTTACGGTGATATTTTCAAATTATCGATTCCGATCGTTATCTCGTCATTAACGATTCCAGCGGTCAACTTTATCGACGGAACGCTGATCAAGCCATTGCTGATCGACAATGTAGGCGATGCAGCAGCAACGGCGGCGCTTGGTATTCTCGGTACACGCGCACAAAGTATCGCAGGCATTCCGCCTATTCTGGCGATTGCACTCAGCACGTCGCTAATCCCGGTCATTTCAGCCGCCTATGCGCGTAGGGAAGAGGACAATCTGAAACGGCAGATTTCACTCGCGCTGCGCATTTCGGTGCTGACCGGTATTCCAATCGTGCTGATGCTCACGACTGCCGCCTATTCGATCAATGGTCTGCTGTTCAGTAATACGGAGGGTGCGGGGATTATTGCACTGCTGAC
>JBCNLJ010000102.1:0-16922 GCA_039595515.1 Paenibacillus sp.
CATTGAAGCCAGATACCGATCTGGAATATGTCAAAAAAATGCTGCAATTCACCGATGAGGCAGCGACGGTTGATCGTCTCAAAGGTACGCCGCCCTTTGGCGGAATTGTTGATATTCGTCCGGCAGTGAGCCGGGCACGAATTGGCGGTACGCTCAGTCCGAGCGAGCTGCTAGGAATTGCAAATACGATTATGGGCGGTCGCCGTGCGGCACGCCATGTGGAAAGTGTACATGAGGATGAGCCTGTTCCGTTGCTGGCGGATCTGATCGAGCTGTTATCCGATCAACGTCCACTGGAAAAGTCGATCCGTGCCTGTATCGACGAATCGGCACATGTGATGGATTCCGCGAGCAGTGAACTGGCAACAATTCGCCGTGAGCTGCGTTCCGGCGAATCCCGTATTCGTGAGAAGCTGGACGGTATGATCCGCTCACAAACGGTAGCCAAAATGCTACAGGATCAGCTAGTCACCATTCGTGGCGACCGTTTTGTTATTCCGGTAAAGGCTGAATACCGCTCGTACTTTGGCGGGATTGTGCATGATCAATCCGGTTCCGGTGCGACGCTGTTTATCGAGCCAGAATCAATCGTAGCGATGAACAACAAGCTACGTGAAACGAAGCTGCGCGAGGAACGCGAGATTGAAGTGATTTTGCAAAAGCTGACGGCGCAGGTGGCAGAGCAAGCAGAGCTGATTGGCTATGATGTCGAGACGCTCGCACAGCTTGATTTTGTATTTGCGAAGGCACGTCTTGCGCATGTGATGAAGGCAAGCAAACCGATGATGAACGATCGCGGCTTCCTGAAGCTGAAAAAAGCCCGTCATCCGTTGATCGCGGCAGACCATGTCGTACCAACCGATCTGGAACTGGGTAATTCGTATACGAGCATCATTATTACCGGTCCGAACACGGGCGGTAAAACCGTCTCTCTAAAAACGGTGGGTCTGCTGAGTCTGATGGCGATGTCGGGATTGTTTGTTCCGGCTGAAGATGGTAGCCAGATGTGCGTATTTGATGCCATTTATGCCGATATCGGGGATGAGCAGAGCATCGAGCAGAATCTGAGTACCTTTTCCAGTCATATGACAAACATCATCTCGATTCTTGGCAAAATGACGCCGAAAAGCCTGGTGCTGTTTGACGAGCTGGGTGCAGGTACTGACCCGGCGGAAGGCTCGGCGCTGGCAATTGCTATTTTGGAGCATATTCACAGTCAGGGCTGCCGTATGATTGCAACGACACACTATAGCGAGCTGAAGGCGTATGCCTATGATCGCAAAGGTGTCATCAATGCGAGCATGGAGTTTGATGTGAATACATTGAGTCCAACGTATCGCCTGCTGATTGGTGTACCGGGACGCAGTAATGCGTTTGCGATTGCTGAGCGTCTTGGATTGCCGTCGAACATTCTGGATCATGCGCGTGGTGAGGTGAGCGAGGAAGATCAGCGGATCGAGCATATGATTGCATCGCTGGAAAGTAATCGCCTTGGCGCTGAAGCAGAGCGCGAGGAAGCCGAGCGTCTGCGTAGAGAGCTGGAGGAGCTGCGCGCTCGTTACGAGCGCGATCTGAATCGTCTGGAGGAGCAGCGTGACAAGCGTCTGGAAAAAGCAGAGGATGAAGCGCGTGCGATTCTGGAGAAAGCCCGTACCGAAGCGGACGAAGTGATCAGCTCGCTGCGGAAAATGGCGCAGGAGGAAGGGGCTTCCGTGAAGGAGCACCGTCTGATTGCAGCCCGTCGTCAGCTCGACGAAGCAGCACCGGCTCAGCGTCAGAAGAAAAAGGCACCTGCCGCGGCTGCGAAAAAAGCCAAGCCGATCGGACCTGGCGACGAGGTTATGGTGCATAGCTTCAAGCAGCGTGGTCATGTGGTCGAGCTGTCTGGCTCCAAAGAAGCACTGGTACAAATGGGGATTATGAAAATGAAAGTAGCCTTGAGCGACCTCGAAGTGATCGAATCAGCGAAGCCAGCGGCACAGCCACAGCGTAAGCAGGTCACGACCGTCAAGCGTTCGCGTGAGGATAACACGCATTCCGAACTGGATCTGCGCGGTGCGAATGTGGAAGAAGCACTGCTCGATGTGGATCGATTCCTGGATGAAGCTTTCCTGGCGAATCTCGGTCAGGTCTATATTATTCATGGTAAAGGAACGGGTGTGCTACGTACGGGGATTCAGGATTTCTTACGCCGTCACAAGCATGTAAAAAGCTTCCGGATCGGCAACTATAATGAAGGCGGAACAGGAGTGACGGTAGCCGAGCTGAAATAAGCACGGCTATCACCCATTCCGAATCCGTTTGAAACCATTACGGCGCTCATGCGTAGAGACTAGGATGATCTGTAATGATTTCACTACCGGAAGGAGTTAGAAAGTGGCGTGAAGGACTACGTGGATCCGTTGCTGGCGCATCCGGTCGGAATGATGGTCGGTTATTTTTCCGTGGCTGTGCTACAATTAATCGTATTTTTATGGTGTTTTGAACTGGTAACGAAATATAAATGCTGGGACGAAATCAAGCGCGGCAATATGGCTGTTGCGATGGCGACAGGCGGCAAGATTTTCGGAATCTGTAATGTGATGCGATTCTCGATCGAGGCACACAGCTCGGTTTACGGAAGTCTTGGCTGGTCGTTCATCGGCTTTTTGCTGCTGATGGTTGCCTATTTTCTATTTGAGTTTCTGACCCCGGTCTTTAATATTGATAAAGAGATTGCTTCGGACAACCGGGCAATCGGCTTGATTTCGATGATTATATCCGTGTCTCTGTCCTATGTGATTGGAGCTTCGATTTTGTAGTAGAGGTTTTTATAGCAGAGGCAGGACATGAACGGAATATCCAGCAACAAATTTGCAACACGAAAGGAACGGAATAATGGATACAACAGTATGTCCGTGGTGTCATAGTGAAATCGTATGGGACCCTGAGCTAGGTCCTGAAGAATTTTGTCCTCATTGCGGTAACGAGCTGAGCGGATATCGCACACTCAACATCGAACTGGAGGACGAAGAAGAGCAAGAGGACGCGTATGCAGCCGCTCGCGAGATCGCAGCAGACTCAGCACAACGTGTGCAACCAGCTACAGGTGAAAAAGGTAGCGGTCTGGCAAGTCGTGCAGCAACATTGCTGGACGAAGCAGAGCTGTTCCAGCAACCGAATTTAAGCTCGCTCAAAACCGTGGAAAGCTACGGCGGAGAAAGCTTTAACATGGTCGATTATGAGGAACAGGTTGAACAACTGCTGGACGGACAGGAAGAAATTCCACAATGCCCGCATTGCCAGGAATACATGCTCCTATCCGGCACCCAGCAAATCGGCACAAACGGCTTCACACCAGCCCAAACATCAGCAGGTGCTGCCTTCCTGCCAACCCCGTATACCGTCAATGTATACGTATGTCCAAGCTGCTTCCATGTCCACCAGAGTCTGGACGAAGCCTCCCGCTTGCACATGATCGATGCGCTGTCCGCTTCGAAAGAGCAGTAAGACGTTGTAAAGCTAAAGGGATCGTGTTGTAACCAGGATTGCAGATAGTCTATTTTTAGACAATAGCTAATTAGGCGTTATGCTCGAATAGAAGCTATATAGAAGCTCTGTTGTGCGACTCTATTGTCTTTATATAGATACAGTTTACTTCCTGCGATCACAATAACCAATTACGGCATGACAATTACAGCATAAAAATAAAAAGTCAGATCATTCCATGTACTATAGGAATCTTGTTTCGCTATCACTATTAGATAGCAGATTCGACTATAGTGTACATGGAATGTCTGACTTTTTTTATTTTACGTTAAAAAAAACATTTTTAGAGCTCAGGAATCTACATTCTATCCTACACCAGTAGATTCCCGGATTCCATCGGAGGACGTCCTCTTATTCCTTGCCTGAGTGAATGAGCGTTATGGTAGAACAGACTGCACTGGCTAAGGCTACTCGTTAGTTAAGCCGTAATATCTGGAATCACAATCTGCGGCGCATGTGCTGGTGATGGCTTCGCACTGCGTGTCAAACTAAACAATTCCAGCTCCGGCCGCTTCACTCCAGTCAATTCATCCGCCAGCAGCATCGCAGCAATCGCGCTATACACCGTTCCATTACCACCATAGCCTTCAACAAAGTAGCAATCTGGATACTCCGGATGACTGCCTATATAAGGCAATCCGTCACGACTGGAGCCAAATGGTGCTGCCCAGGCGGATTCAATTGTCAGTGAGCCGATGCGGGGGAATAATTCTTCTACAGCAGCCAGCAGACGCTGGGCTTGATTGATTTTGCGTACTTCCATATTTTCGATATCAGTTAGCGGCTCATCGAGTCCGCCAGCGATAATGCGGTTGTCGGCTGTTGTACGAATGTACAAATAAGGACGAGCTGTTTCCCATAGCATGCTGCGATTGTACCAGCCATCCCAGTTACTGACCGGCGTCGTTGCAATCGCATACGTGTTCATCAGGAAGGCACCGCGATCTTTTTTGATTTCCTGTGTCTCGTAGCCGGTGGAGAAGACAACCTTTTTCGCTCGAATCGTATGCTCGCCCACATAATGGACGATGCCATTTTCGGTAAACGTCTGCCCGGTCACACCTGCATGCTCGAAGACGCGTGCCCCATGTCGACGTGCATCCATCATCAAGCCGTGCACGAGTCGATATGGATTCACCTCCGCATCACCATGCGTATAAATACCGCCCGCTCTACTAAAGGAGAAATGCTTCGCAATCCGCGCCTCATCCCAGTAATCCGCTGCAAATCCATGTCGCTTCAGATTTTCATATTCCTCTTGCAGTGCAGTCACATCATCAGCTTCGCTGGCAAAATACAAGCTGCTGCGCGGAATCATCTGAACCGGAATCGGTAACTGCGGAGCGGTATGAAGCAAATATTCCATCGCATCGCGACATAAGCTATAGAATAGCACACCATTTTCTTCACCAAATGTATTCATACATGCAGTCAATGTCTTGTCATTCGTATATTGGAGCAGTCCGGTATTGGCAATCGAGCTACCCTGTCCGATCTTGCGCTTTTCTACAACGGCTGTACGCAGTCCACGTTTAGCGAATTCTCTGGCACATAATGCGCCGCCCATGCCTCCGCCGATCACGAGCACATCACACTCCAGATTTTCCGTTAACTGTTCATACGCTGGCGTTCGGGGCATCGTGTGTCCCCACATTGTGTCTCTGGTGTGTAAATTCATGTGCATTCGCTCCTTTAGAAGTTGGGTACAAAAACATATTGTTAGCAATAAGTAACCGAATCAGGTGTATAATGAAGCAGTACATAAGTCACAAAGGTATAAATATCGGCGTTGTAGGCTTCATATCCGCTTACAGAGATGGAAAAGAAAGCGTCGGGACTTGGCAGAAATGTACGATTCGTGTAATATTTATTATTAATCTTTCGCACTTGGAGGCTATATCGTTATGAAGGAACTTAGCGAGCTGAAGCTGCAGATTCTCGATCTGCTCAAGGAAGACGCCAGACGCACCCCACAGCTAATATCCACATTGCTGGGTATTGAAGAAGCCGAGGTCAAACAGGCGATTCAGGAACTGGAAGACGACAATGTGATCGTCAAATATGCAACCGTAGTCAACTGGAGTAAAGTTGATGACGAGACCGTAACCGCACTGATCGAAGTACAGATTACACCAGAGCGTGGACGCGGCTTTGAAGGTATTGCGGAGCGCATCTATTTGTATCCACAGGTGAAATCGGTCTATTTGATGTCCGGCGCGTATGATCTGCTGGTGGAGGTAGAAGGGCACAACCTGAAGGAAGTGGCGAGCTTCGTTTCCGAACGGCTGTCTCCGATTGAATCGGTATTATCAACCAAAACTCACTTTATTCTTAAAAAGTACAAACAGGACGGAATTATTTTTGAAGACCATGAAGATGACCGCCGCCTGATTATTTCCCCGTAAAGGAAGATGAATGCTATGATTGTCAACCGAGATCAGACTGCCGGAGAGCAGAAATCAATGGAGTCGTATCTATCACCGCTCGTTCGTGGCATCCAGCCTTCCGGTATCCGCAAATTTTTCGATCTGGTTAGCGCCAGCAAGGATATTATTACGCTGGGCGTAGGTGAACCGGATTTTATTACGCCGTGGCATGTACGCGAGGCATGCGTCTATTCGTTAGAGCGTGGTTATACTCGCTATACATCCAATTCCGGTATGCCAGAGCTACGCGAAGCAATTGCTGCTTATCTGGAAAATGAATTTAAGACATCGTATGATCCGAAGGATGAAGTGCTGGTTACGGTGGGCGGTAGTGAAGCGATCGATCTGGCACTACGTGCATTGATCGCACCTGGCGATGAGATTCTGATCCCTGAGCCATGTTATATCTCGTACTCGCCCATTACGGCGATTGGCGGTGGTGTACCCGTCGGTATTGAGACATTTGCTGAAAATAACTTCAAGCTAACTGCCGAGGCGCTGGAAAAGAGCATTACGCCGCGCTCAAAAATTCTCATTCTCTGTTATCCGAGTAATCCGACAGGCGCGATTATGACCTATGAAGACTGGCTGCCGATTGCCAAAGTGGTGGAGAAGCATGATCTGATCGTCATTTCCGATGAGATTTATGCAGAGCTTACCTATGGTACGAAGCACGTTAGCTTTGCTTCGATTCCGGGTATGAAGGATCGTATGATTCTCGTGAGCGGTTTTTCCAAAGCGTTTGCGATGACAGGCTGGCGGATGGGCTATGCTTGCGGACATCCCGACCTCATTTCAGCGATGCTCAAAATTCACCAGTACACGGTCATGTGTGCACCGGTAATGGGGCAGGTTGCTGCTCTGGAAGCATTGACGAATGGGCTGGAGGAGAAGGACAAGATGGTGGAGTCGTATAATCGCCGTCGTCGTCTCATTGTGGATGGATTCCGTAGCATCGGATTGGAATGTCATGAGCCGCAGGGGGCCTTTTATGCTTTTCCAAGCATTAGCTCTACGGGCTTGACTTCTGAGGAATTTGCCCAGCAATTGCTTGTGGAAGGGCGCGTTGCTGCAGTGCCGGGTAGTGTGTTCGGATTAGGCGGTGAAGGCTTTATTCGCTGCTCGTATGCAACTTCTGTAGCGCAGTTAAGTGAAGCGTTAGAACGAATAGGTTCTTTTTTGCATAAAATAAAATAATTCCCATTATTGGTACCGTCAATAAAAAAATGTTAATTTAACCTTTACACCAAATTTCTGCTTCCATTTCGTTAGACCTGTGCTATAATAGGTCTTCGGAAGCAGGAATTTTTTGTTTATAAGGAGGGAATTACTTGTATTGTGCTGAATATTCGGTACCAATGTACCGAGGACTTATGTTGTCAGAAAATAAAGCATCCTGGCCACAGCAACCGGATCACGCGAGGCAACTAATTACTCTGGAAAATGAGATTCATATGCTTCGCACTCGTATGGAGCAAATGTTTGTCGAAAAACAATCGTTTACTGTGGAAGATGTGCTTGAGATTAGTATGTTGCTTGATATCAGAATTAATGAGTACATGCATATGCGCTACAATAGCAAACAGGAGAACTAGCTTCGAATCGCAGTCCAGCTACAGACATGGAATCGATATCAGATGAGCAGCAATAAGGTCAGCCTATACATAGCCTAAATCAAAAGGCGCTAGCACTCCAGCAGTTCGAACGGGCGACTTCTGTCCGCAACGCGTTACAGAGCGCTTTTAACCAATGAAGATCCTATAACGGGGTCTTCTTTTTTTGCCTGTTATGAATATGGTATGATGAGACAGAGTGAAGTCGAAGGGGGAACACCGGTGAAGGCATGGGTAAAAGGAATTGCATGGGTACTGGGAATAAGTATGTTTGCTCTACTGGCAGGCTGTGGCGGAAGCACAGAGAGTGCTGCCGATCCGAATCATGTTCAGATCTTTATTATGGGTAAAGATGGCTTTCCACAGGAGTATGCCGATCAGATCGGGAAAAATCTACAGCAAAAGCTCGGCAATAACATGACCGTAACCGTTAGCACAACGCCGGTGTATTCCGCCGAGAAGCTTGTGCTTGAATATGTGGATCGTACCGACGATATCGTCATTTTGCCGGAAGCGGATATGAAGGGCTATGCTGTTAATGGCGGTCATATGGTGCTGGATAAGGATTTTGATACGAAGAAGTATAAAGACGGCGTGACTAAAGGGGCAGCTAATGTGGATGATACCGATCCTGCGAAGCAGACGGAGCATTTGTTTGCGATTCCGGTAAGTCAGATGTCTTCGTTTAAAGCGATTGGCTATACGGGAAATGATCTGTATGCGACCATTCCGATTTTTGCCAATCATGATAAAGCGGTGAAGGTGTTAAAGGCACTGACCGATTGAATCCGAAGTGAAAGACCGGTATAGGGGATCATCGTATATCGACGTAAAATAAACATAACGATCGACGAGCCACAGCGTGCATTATTCATGTTCACGTTGCGGCTTGTCTTTTATTGTTCGGACCGTGAGGATATATGCTGCACTTGTATAGGTTGTTAATTAGACATAATACGGGGATTCAGAGTGTCTCTGTAGAATTTGCAATACGAGCTTAAGCCAGATAGCGATAAAGTGTGAAGCAGAGAGGAGTACAGTGATGAACATTTATACACGTACCGGAGATGAAGGTCAGACCTCGGTCATTGGTGGACGCGTACGCAAAGACGATATGCGTGTAGAAGCATATGGTACAATCGATGAGCTGAATAGCTTTGTCGGTCAGGCGGCTGCTATGACGATGCAGGCTGACCTGTCTGATCTGCGGGAGGATTTGATTCAGATTCAGCAGGAGCTATTCGATTGCGGTTCGGATCTTGCCTTTGTACAATTGTCGGTGGATCGTTATAAGGTAGAAAGTACGATGGCAGAGCGATTGGAGCAATGGATCGATCGTTATGAGCGTGAGAATCCGGCGCTGGAGCGGTTTATTTTGCCTGGAGGCAGTGCGCTGGCTGCGTCGCTGCATGTGTGCCGTACCGTATGTCGCCGTGCTGAACGGCGCGTCGTTACGCTGGCAGCGGAGCATGAGATCAATCCGGCGGTACGACAATATTTGAATAGACTGTCGGATTACTTTTTCGTGGTGGCGCGTACGGCGAATGTACGGGCTGGGGTAGCGGATGTAGAGTATGTGCGCAGTGCGCGTGTATTTCGGCGTAATGAAGAGTAAGGGAGACGCGTGACGCACAGAAGCGCAGGCTATACCGGATATAGCGTTGAAGGAGAGGAATAGACAGCAATATGAATGATGGCAATAGCAATAACAAGGAAATGAAGTTCAGCCATCCCGATGTGCAGGATTATTATCCGCCGATTGTGTATACGGTGGAGCCGCAGGATGAAGGCATGCTGCTCAAAACGATACTGAATCGTCGGATGGGCATCTCACGCAAGCTGCTGTCGCGATTGAAAATGACACAGCGCGGTGTGGAGCTGAACGGACAACGTGTGTATGTCGATCACAAGGTGAACGGCAATGATGTGATTGAAGTGCGCATGCTGCGCGAAAGCTCGGATGATATTTTGCCACAGCCGATGGAACTTCATATTTTGTTTGAGGATGAGCATCTGCTCATTTTAAATAAGCCTGCGGGTGTGATCGTGCATCCAACCCATGGTCATTATACCGATACGCTCGCCAATGGCGTTGTGCATTATTGGAAGGAGCAGGGCGTGCAGTTTCGTTTTCGTCCGGTGCATCGTCTGGATCAGGAAACATCCGGCGTGCTGGCGATTGCGAAAAATCCGTATGCCCATCAGCATATTTCCGAGCAGATGATTCGTGGCGAAGTGTTCAAATCGTATAAGGCATATGTACATCATCTGCCACAGCCACCATCCGGTCGGATTGAAGGAGCGATTGATCGCCATCCCGAACATACGCATATTCGTATCGTTACACCGGATGGCTACGATGCAGCTACACGTTATGTGACACTGGATACGTTTGCCGGGTATGATGCCGCACTTGTAGCCTTGGAGCTGGAAACAGGGCGTACCCATCAGATTCGAGTGCATATGAAGCATATCGGTTGTCCGCTAATTGGCGATCCGATGTATGGCTACAGCGCAGACAATGAGCTGGCACCGGGAGCGGCTACAGCGGATGGAGCGCGTATAGCTGACCTGGATCGTATCGTGAATCGTCAGGCACTGCATGCGTATGAGCTTGGATTCCTGCATCCAGCAACCGGGCAGCAGATGCTATTTCAAGCCCCACTGCCGGATGATCTGAAGCGACTGGATCAGCATCTGCGTCAGCAGAACACAGAGCAGTAGTCGAAGCGAGCGTTGAAGACATAAAAGTTTAAGAAGAAAGAATTGAAAATGACGAACGGACAAGGAGACGATAACAATGAGTAAATTAACGGTCTATCAATACCCACCATGCAGCACCTGCCGTAATGCAATCAAATGGCTAAAGGAGCAAGGACACGAACTGAATCTGATCCATATCGTTGATGCACCTCCAACCGCGGAGCAATTGCGCGAGCTGGTCGAGCATAGCGATGTGGAATTGAAGAAGTTTTTCAATACAAGCGGTGAAGTGTATAAGAGTCTTGGCTTGAAGGATAAGCTGCCAACGATGAGTGCCGAAGAACAGTTGGAGCTATTGTCGCAAAACGGCAAGCTGATCAAACGTCCTCTCGTAACCGATGGCGACAAAGTGACAGTGGGCTTTAAAGCAGACATGTATGAACAGGCGTGGAAGGCTTAATTTATACAGCTATAGCAATCGATTGTAGCAGCAGGCAGCAGCGATAGTCGTCAGCGTCACTGTATGATGGTTTTATTGCGATTAGAGATGCCAACCTGATGCCGCTAGAATGAATATAGACGCACGCACAAGCAAACAGCTCGTCTGTTCAAGTCGCAGCTATTCATGATAAACTCCTCCTAAAATACATATGGAGGAGTTTTTGTGATGTCTGATCATTCTATATTTGCTCAGCCCCCTCGTTATGAGCTACAGCCTGCTTCTTTAAGCGATGCGGGCTGGATTGCTGAGCTGCGTGCGCTTGTATTAAAAGAAGATCTAACACGTCTGCACCGATATGATGAGGTACGTGTACGAGAGCGGTTTTTGAATTCCTTTCAACCGGACGATACGAAGCTGATTACCGTAGACCAATTGCCAGTAGGCTGTATAGCGCTACGCCCGGATGAGCAGGGTGATTATGTGCTGGAGCACTTTTATATTCATCCAGACTATCAGGGCAAGGGCATTGGCAGCGCGGTATTTCATGAGATGCTATCGGATACGAAGCTTCATGGACATACGGTTACGCTCAATGTATTGCAGGGTAGTCCAGCACGTCATCTGTATGAACGATATGGCTTTGCAGTGAGTGAGCAGGATGAAGTGGATGTGTTTATGAAGCGGCAGATCGAAGCATAAATAAAGGCGACGTAATAAGCTGATCGGCCGTGTTAAGCCATTTCTTCCTATAATGACACCTGCTATCCCTTCTTAATATACCACCATTAATATAATATGTATTTTTTAGGAATAATAAGGATATATTATAAAATATAGATTATAATGAAGTGGTAGCTAAGTATCTGATCCAAGCGATCAAAAGGGGATAAAAGATGATAAATAAGTTGGCGAAAGCATCGGCAGCATTAGTTATAGGCGCATCTTTGTTATTCACTACAGCACCTGCAGCGACAGCAGCAAGCTCGTCCTGTAAAGTCACATTGACCAAGGTGAGTCTTGTTTCTAACGAGCATGTGGGCAATGAATGGTATACGGAAGCCACAGCAGGCGGTAAAAGCCTGGAAGAAGGAGAAAGCGTTACGGTCAAAGCTGGTTCTGGCGGCAAGATCAAGCTTTACGCTTATGCGCAGGAGCAGGATAAAATTCCGGAAGACGGAGAAAGCTCCAAAACGGTTAGTGTATCTTCGATCTCCTCCAATGGCTCTACTGTGAAGTTACGTGTAACGGTAACTGAAAATCGTGGACGTTATTCTGGCAATGAAGCGGTCTGGGAATTCACCTATGTATTAAAAAAGTAAGTTGATCCAGGTGACGCTGTATACGTTCTATACTCTATTTTCTGTTGACGATGATAGTGTAATCTCCTTGCCGCTACATGGAGCAAGCAGAGAGTCGTTAAAATAAATATCCGTCTTTGATCCAAACGGCTCCTGTTGCTTCGAGGAGTCTTTTTTCTATTCATAAATATGCTCTATAAAACGTTGTGAATAGTTGTACAGCTTTGAACAAATTCGGTATGATAGAATCAAACTGGTTTTACACGCATAGGGGAGAATACACATTGACTGAATTGAAACAACAAAAAATGATGCTCGTTGACGGTATGGCGCTACTGTTCCGCGCTTATTACGCAACAGCACAGACCGGCTATATTCGTCGTACAAAGTCCGGCATACCAACCAATGCCATTTACGGCTTTGTCCGTTATTTATGGGATGCGGTTAGCCTGTACGAACCGACGCATATCGCTTGCTGCTGGGATCTGGGTACACAGACTTTTCGGCGTGAGGAGTTTGCTGATTACAAGGGCAACCGGACAGCAGCGCCAGATGATCTGATTCCGCAATTCGATCTGATTTTGGATGTGACAGATAGCATGGGCATTCCGAATCTGAGCGCACCGGGCTATGAAGCGGATGATTGTATCGGCACACTGGCGCGTGAGCTGGAGCAGGGCATGGAGGTTATGATTTTGACCGGGGACCATGATATGCTGCAGCTTGTCGATCACCGTACAAGCGTTATCATTATGAAAAAGGGCTATGGTAACTATAAGGTGTACACACCGGAATCGTTGATGGAAGAGAAGGAGCTGACACCCCTACAAATTATCGATATGAAGGCGCTGATGGGTGATGCAAGCGATAACTATCCAGGCGTCAAAGGAATCGGTGAGAAGACAGCAGTCAAGCTGGTGAAGGAATACGGCTCGGTAGAAGGTATCCTTGATAATCTGGAACATCTGACCCCATCGGTTCGTAAAAAGATCGAAGCCGATCTGGATATGCTGCATCTGTCGCGTCGCCTTGCTACGATTCATCGCGAGGTGCCAGTTGTATGTACGCTCGACGAATGCTTGCTACTGCTGGAAGATAACAAAATTATCGATAAATTTGAGGAGCTTGAGATTAAAAGCTTGTGCTCCATGCTAGGGGTTGGCGTATTTTGAGCACAGCAATGATGCGCGAGCCGCGGCGTCTGCTGGCGTTGCTGCTCGCTTTTGTGCTGCTGACGAGTCTGGTGCCGCTCGCTCCGCAGGAAGCCCGTGCAGCAGGCAGCAGTCTGAGTGCAAAGACAGTTACGGTCAAGGCGGCAGGTCGCAGCTTTACGGTCAAGACGGTACGTATTCCAAAAGGTACAGCGACAGCGGTCGGTCTGGCGAATCACCGCGTTGGTCGCACCGCATCCTTATCGTCGATCGCTTCCTCTTACGGAGCGAAAGCAGCGATTAACGGAGCCTTTTTTGATTCCTATGGTGGGCCGCCTGATCCATACGGTACATTGATATCCGGTGGGCGGCTGATGCATATCGGGCGTTACGGTACGACGATTGGTTTTACAGCTAATGGTACAGCGATGATGGATTCACTGCGCATCGAGGTGTCCGGTCAGGTTTCTCCGCCGGAGGGACGCGGCTCAAGCTGGTATGCTGTCTGGTTTAACCGTATCCCATCCTCCACGGCAAGTGGCACATCGATCGTGTACACACCGGATCGTGGGCCCACAACCGGTTATACAGGTGGTGTTGCGGTCACTGTGCGCAATGGCAAAGTCGTTGCGAAAAAGAACAATGCGAACAGTGCGATTCCATCTGATGGTTATGTGATCGTGTTTAGTGGCGATATGAAATCGATGGCAGACCGTTTCGTTGTTGGTTCTAACGTAACGATGGATATTCGTTATACCAATATCGACGGCAAAGCGATTCCATGGGAAAATGTAGTTACCGCTGTCGGCGCAGGCCCACGACTGGTGACAGATGGCAAGCTGTCGCTCAATGCTGCGGCAGAAGGCTTTCAAGATCCGAAAATCCTGAATGCTGCTGGTGCACGTAGCGGTATCGCTATCATGTCAGATGGCTCCGTTATGATTGCAACTGTACCCGGTGCTACGATGAAGCAATGGGCAGCCGTGATGCAAAAGCTGGGCGCGGTACAGGCGATGAATCTGGATGGAGGCGCTTCCTCCGGTATGCTGGTTGGTGGTAAAGTGGTTACATCCCCGGGTCGTCTGCTCAGTAATACACTCGTATTTGGCGGCACAGGGAATTGATAGAACGTGCGAACGTATATAGGGAGATGGCTGGCACCTGAAAGCTAGAGGGAGCTGTTTATTAAAGAAAAACAGAGCCAGAATTGCAGTTAAGCTATGTATCGTTTGTACGTGTTCATTTGAAATGATGTTGTATCGCTTTGTTCATGTTCACATGTTAAGGCTCCTGATCAAATAACAAAGTAGACGCTGTGTGACATTTTGACATGCGGCCGACATATTGCTGCGTTATGATGAGGAGCCTGCACATACTTATATTGACCATCCATAAGGATGCTGCAAAGGAGACGCATGATTAATGAGAAAACTTGGAGCAATTGAGGCAGGCGGTACCAAATTCGTATGTGGAATCGGAACGGAGGATGGACAAATTTTGGAACGGGCGAGCTTCCCGACCGAAACGCCGGAAATTACGATGAAAAACGTTGTATCCTTTTTTGAAGGAAAAGATATTGCGGCGCTCGGTATTGGTTCGTTCGGTCCGATTGACCCGATTGTAGGCAGTCCAACCTACGGATACATAACGACAACCCCGAAGCCACACTGGGGCCAGTTTGATTTGGTAGGACATCTGAAAAAGCATTTTTCGGTGCCGATGTCCTTTGATACCGATGTGAACGGTGCAGCACTGGGTGAGTACACCTGGGGAGCAGCACGAGGTCTGGATAGCTGTATGTACATTACAGTCGGTACAGGTATCGGTGCTGGCGCTGTCGTTGATGGCAAAATGTTGCACGGTCTGTCTCACCCGGAAATGGGTCATATCCTCGTTCGTCGCCATCCAGAAGATACATTTGAAGGCTTCTGTCCGTATCACGGTGACTGTCTGGAAGGTATGGCTGCTGGCCCTGCGATCGAGAAACGCTGGAATATCAAAGGCTCCGAGCTAACTCCTGATCATCCAGCCTGGGAAATGGAAGCTTATTATCTCGCCCAGGCGCTGATGAACTATGTCCTGATCCTGTCTCCACAAAAGATCATTATGGGTGGGGGTGTGATGAAGCAAGAGCAATTATTCCCGCTGATTCGCACCAAACTGAGTGAGCTATTGAACGGTTACGTACAGCATCCTAGCCTGTCCCAGAATCTGGATCAATATGTAGTCTATCCAGAGCTTGGCGATAATGCAGGTCTGTGCGGTGCAATCGCGCTGGCGAAGCTCGCACTTGAGGGAGAGGAAGGTGCAACGATTGGCTAAGCCAAATCAGAAAAAGAAAAGTAATCCTGAGCTAAAGCGTCAGCAACAGCAGGCGTATAAGCAAAAGGAGCAAGAGCGTCAACGCAAAACGATGCGTAACCTGATCATCGGTACGGTAGCGGTCATCGTCGTAGTCGTCGCGCTAATCGTATTGATTCCAAACAACAAAACAGAAGGTGTCCGCACGACATTTGATTACAGTCAAATGCCCGTTAAAGGCGATGCCAATGCACCGGTAAAAATCGTAGAATTTGGCGATTTTAAATGTCCGGTATGTAAAATGTTCAACGAGCAGATCGTGCCGAAAATTCAGGCAGACTTCGTCGATAACGGTACGGCATCGATGTACTTTGCTAACTTCCCGTTTATCGGCCCGGATTCAACGACAGCCGCGCTGGCAGCCGAGTCGGTCTATCACCAGAAGAGCGATGCATTCTGGCCTTATCTGGATGAACTGTACTCGAATCAAAAGGACGAGAATACGAACTGGGCCACACCGGATTATCTCGTTCAATTAGCTGAAAAAGCGAAGCTAGGCATTGATACAGCCAAGCTGCGTGAGGATATCGATAACAAAACATATGCCGATCAGGTCAATGCTCAGTACAAAAAAGGGCAGGAGCTGAGCATCCCGGGTACACCGTCCATCTTCATTAACGGCGTGCAGTATACCGGTGATCTCGGAGACTATAATGCACTGAAGGCAGCCATTGAAAAAGCGCAGGCTGAAGCGAAAAATCAGACGGGATCGGAGGGCTGACGGATATGGGGACGAGCGGCTTTAAGCTGTTTTTGTCGAGATATTATCTGTATCTAGCCTGGATTGTCGCCATCATCGCCACAGGTGGGAGTCTGTTTCTAAGTGACGTGCTGCACTGGGAGCCGTGCAAGCTATGCTGGTACCAGCGCATCTTTATGTACCCGCAGGTCATCCTGCTCGGCATCGCTGCCTACCGCAATGATCGCCGCATTGTCGGCTATGCGATCCCAATGACGGTTATCGGCGGCTTGATCGCGATCTACCATTATGCCAAACAGCATATTCCTGCACTGGATCAGATCGCTCCTTGTACAGGCGGCGTATCGTGCAGCAAAGATTATTTTGAATTTCTGGGCTTTATTACGATTCCATTTATGGCACTCGTTGCCTTCGCTGTTATCACCGTGTTGCTCTGGCTCGGTAGCCGTGCACATGATGAGGTAGAAGCGGCAGAAGATGCGGAATAAGCGCAATAAGAGGGGAGTAAGTGGATTAGCATAAAGCGAGATGGATCGAATGATGATCTAGTAATCCGGGGTTGTGTAGCATAGAAATTTGATCGACTGGAAGTAAAACAGAACAAAATTTTAAGTAGGGCGTGCAGGCAAACTGTTTATGTTGTTGCCGGCACTAATCTGGGAAGGAATAAGGGGACGGACTCCAGTATCGCCCAGGAATC
>JBCNLJ010000103.1:0-16317 GCA_039595515.1 Paenibacillus sp.
ATTTATATTTTATCAATTAGAATTTAGTAAAGAACTTTGAAATAATATATAGGTAAAATGAATAATAATTAGTTTTTTTAAAAGTTAGTGTGTTTAATTGAGACAATTGGATTTTATTTCATTATTATGGTAAAGTATGTATAACTGGTGTATTACATGTTACATAGAATGCTAAAAAGTAGATTTCGAAAATAGAATTTAAAGGGAGAATTAAAATGAAGATTCTTAAACTCTTATCAGCTACATCTCTAGCAGCAGCAATTTTTTTACCTACAGCAGGTACTTCATTTGCATCCTCTGTTGGGGAGGTGACGCCATCTATTACAACTAACTCTGAACCTGGTTTTACGGATCTTGGAACTTTAACAGAAGAAGAAAGAGTAGCAATTTTAGCTTTAGCTGAGCAACAAAAAAATTCCAATCAGCCAGCAAGTCGCCTTCATTCAAAAGGTGGTATTACTACTCAAGCTTTTATTCAAGGGTTTTCTTTTCAAATGGATGGATGGGGACCAGGAGCTAGTAAACTTAGCAATTCCTCTATGACAATTCCTCAAAATGTAAGTAATGTATCAGTTTATGCTACTATTACACAAAGTCTTACAAGTAAGAATGTGCAAGGTACCCCTATTATGACTTATACTTTAGTAAATGTTTCAACTGGTGTCTCAAAGGAAACGAGAACAGTATCAGGTTCTCCTAACCCTGCAACAGTGGGATGGTCTAATGTAGGTCCAGGAACTTATAAAATACGGATTCAAAATGTAGGCGAGCACCAAACTTCTGGTAATGGATATGTTAATGGTTACTGATTAAGGAGGGTTAACATTGAATAAAGGGATTAAAATTACTTTAGCAATTATGAGTGTAACAGCTGTAGTCGCTTTAAGTATTACCGGGATAGAAATGAAGGTTAATGCACAAGAAGGCTCAACTCCTAATTTGCCTGTACAAGAAAATGCACAATTTACAGACTTAGGGAAACTAAATCAAGAACAAAGATATACGGCATTGCAAAATTCAGATAGTATTCTTACTCCAGAAGGCAATTTTCAAAAAGTGAAAGATGATAAATCTTTTGTGAGCCAAGAGCAAATTGCAACTGATTTGGATAATGTGAATTCAAAAACAGAAAAAATCATTTTAGGAAATGCTGTTTTTTTAAAAGTTCAATAAAGTTCATTAATAATGTAATTGTAATATACCAGGAAAAAAGGCGCATATAAAACGATATGCGCCTTTTTTAATGAAATTATAATGTTTAATACATTCTACGATATTCATATAAAAAGCTGACACTCAGGGGAGAATGTCAGCTTTTTGTATTGGGCACGTATTTGGCAGATACGCACCCGATCTATAAAATTCGGCCGATTTTGAAAGGGGGACTTTCAATCGTGTTGGATCGTGTCACTTCGATTTCGAATGTTAGCCCTTGGATGCCAGCTTGATGGGGAGCAAGCTGGAGTGAATAACATCGAGTATTACGTCAAATCAATCGATATCATTTCGATCATGATTGCTTTAAAGCAAACTGCTTATTTTTGTGGAACAGTCAGTTGGAATCCAGCAGGCAGCAGGTTGTTGGCAGCAACCAGCTCGTCTACAGTCACACCGTATTGAGCAGCAAGATCAGTCAGGCTGGCACCTTGTGGAACGACAACAGTGATTGTTTTAGTTGTTGCATCAGTAGCTGGAGTTTGGGAGTTGGCAGGCTCCTGTGTTGTAGCTGTGCTGTCTTCTTCAGTTGTACCGAACAGTGCCTGGAATTGTGCTTCTTGTGCAGCCAGGAATGCTGCGTTATTAGCAATACGATCTTCTTTGTCTTTGCGTTTCTCGTGGTTCGATTGATCGTTTGTTGCAGCATATGCATGGCTGCCTCCGATTGGGGCGATTGCAACTGCACCCAGGGTAGCAGCTAAAGTAGCGGACATCAGGATTTTACTAAATTTTGTGTTCATGAGTAATGGCTCCTCTTTGTTTAGTTATTTTTTGTTTTTGTCATGGTAGTAATACCGTGCTGTT
Source organism: Paenibacillus sp. (assembly GCA_039595515.1). Classification (GTDB taxonomy): domain Bacteria; phylum Bacillota; class Bacilli; order Paenibacillales; family Paenibacillaceae; genus Saccharibacillus. The sequence goes on from JBCNLJ010000103.1 coordinate 2,023, forward strand.
CTTCATGCACTTAATATAACATAAATTAAAGATGATTGCAATACTAAATAAAAGTAAATCTAAATAAATGCAAAACTATTTATTTTATACTCTATTTATTAGTAAAGCATTATATTTACAAGCCATATAAAAGCCTGCACCTCGATCGCAAAAGGTGCAGGCTCTATACAAGCCAGAAGCTGGCGTATAACGCTTGCTAATCACTGGTTGATGGGCTATGCCCATTATAATGAAGTAATATGTCCACCACATGTCAAAATAAACTAATCTAACAGAACGAGATCCAATCCATGTTCTAATCGTGCAATCTATAACTGTCCCATTATATAAGCGGTAGCTTTTTGATTAGACGATCTATAGTTACCTAGTTAGACGATCTATAGTCACCTGATTAGACAGCTTCTATACAGGTATGATCCGATTTCTATCCATTCGTTATCGGCTGCTCTGATGAATCAGCTCAGCAAGTCGATCTGCAACAAAGTTAGGGCCACGACGCAGATCACTGCTGCTCAGATTGAGCCAGCTACGACGCTCGTCCATATCAAATGCACTTGCGAAAAATCCACCCAGTCCTCGTCCCCGGCGATCCACCTCAACGAGTACCTGTAGACCGTCTCCAATGAAAGCCATCATCAGTTCAAGCTCGCTCACACGGCCGCTAAATTGTGGCCCCGGGTGGAATTCAATCTCCTGCACATACGGTACGCCAAATGGAGCACGAGAGGCATATTCGACAGTCGATGCTTTGAAGCGGAAGCCCAGTAGCTCAGCCGCGTCCAGCACGGTGCTCATATATGGATGTGGATGTACTGAAATATAGTCCTGATCGGTCGGGTCGACACTCATTTCAATATCCAGCCCGGTATGAAGCCACACTTTCTGATTGCCGATTGTGAGTGGAGTTTGAGCTGGCAATAGGAAGGCAAAAGGAACCTCGGTTTTTTGACCGCTTTTGACGAGCATCTTATCGGACACACGGTGACGAGCGATGGCGTAATTGACCTCATGCTTTTTATCATCCTGTTCACGAATGTAGCGAGTCATCACTTCAATATAGATGCTGCCGACCTCCTGATCGACATTCCCACCCTGAATATAGACCTTGCCATGCACCTCACCGGTAGGTACATATTCATTTTGCTCCAATACCGTATCAATTTTGGCTGCGCCAACACCTACGCGTGCAAGCATTTTGTTAAAGAATGACATGATTCATTTCCCCTTTAATTCATATCGTATTTTCTACTTGAATATAGATCGTAAAGCAGCTAAGAACGAACTGTATATGTATAGAATGAAAATGTCACTCCAGCGCTACGATCATCCTGTTATGGTCAATATACGCAACAAAGACAATATTCGTTTCCAAAAATTTTGTATGAAAAAATACCCGGTGCAAAATAACTAGAAAATTGTCGAATTTTACCTGAATTACCTATTCAAAACCGTTACATCAACCGATATAGCTAACATAGTGATCTAACTAAGAATGAACATGGCCAGGAGGCACACACATGAATATTAAAATGAAACTGTACAGCATTTTCTCGATTATGATTTTAATTGTGCTTATTGTAGCAGGTGTAAGTAGTTATGCTGCACGTTATTTGAATAACAGTTATGATACGTTGCTAAATGGTCATGTCGAAAACATTTCAGAAATAAAGGATTTGAAATACTTTGCGGCAGACGAAACAAAGTATATGCGGGGATATTTACTAACAGGCAAGCAGGATCAGCTAGATCATCTGCGAGATGCCAAGCAGAAAACTACCCAGCAGATCGCACTGCTGGAGCAAATCCTATCTGGCAATAGCGAACAGCTACTTGGTGAATTTAAAACGGTACAGAATGATTATGCGGCTCTAACAGAGCAATTGACTGCTTTGAAGCAGCAAGGGGACGAAGCGACCTACAATGAATTAGTGGCTACCAAATGTGCACCGATGGCACAGGAGTTAGCGGAAAAAGCAGAAGCAATGGAAGACTATGAGCATGCGCAACTGATCGAGGAGCGTGCAGATAATGCCCATACTGTTAGTGTAGTGCATTGGACGCTAATTATCGCTGGCATCGTTGGTGTACTGCTCGGAATCCTCATCGCCACATTCGTTGTACGTATGTTCTCCAGACCGATCAAGCTGGTGGCAGATTCCGCCAGTGAAATTGCAAGCGGCAATCTGACCATTCCAGATATTGAACTGAAGTCCAAAGATGAATTAGGTCAAATGGCCGCGTCCTTTAATTTGATGAAAAATAAATTGCGTGAACTGATGACTATGATTGCAAGCAGTTCTGAGCAAATGGCCGCTGCGTCTGAGCAATTGTTTGCGAATGCAGAAGAAGGAATTAGTATTTCATCCAATACCGCCGTTATTGTGAGTGGTATGTCCGCTTCAGCTACAGAGCAGCGTAGCCAGGTCAATCAGAATAAGCAGCGGCTGGATCAGAATTCCAGCAGTATCGCTGATATCGTAACTGCGACTTCACAGGTATCGAAGTCCTCTGAGCGTGTACTGAGTGAGGTAGAGCAAGGGAATCGTAATGTACAGCATACAGTTACTCAGATGAGCGTTATTGATCATACGGTGCAGGAAACAGCCGCTTCCTTATATAAGCTTGCCGAGCATTCGCAGGAGATTGCTGCGATTGTCCAGGTCATCCGCGATATTGCCAGTCAGACGAATCTGCTCTCGCTCAATGCTTCGATTGAAGCTGCACGCGCTGGAGAGCATGGCAGAGGCTTTTCGGTTGTGGCAAGTGAAGTTAAAAAGCTTGCTGATTATTCAAGTCAATCTGCCGGACAGATCAGTACGAAGATCGAGGATATGATTCAAAACATGTCGTATACGGTCTCAAAAATGGAAGAGGGCGCACGTCAGGTACAGAGCGGAACAGAAGCGGTACAGCAGATGGGAGCCATTTTCGATACGGTACAGGAAACGATTCAGATCGTTTCAGTTCAGGTGCAGGAAGCACTGCAAGCATCGGATGTACTGTCTCGCTCGGCATCCAGCATTCTGGAGGCAGAGAATCATATCGTTGGTATGGCAGACACGATTATGGATAACTCCAGTACAGCAACAGATGCATCGAATCAGCAGCTCAGTATGATGCAGGATATCTCTGCGGCAGCCGACTCGCTCAGTCAGATATCGCTGGAGCTACAGGAAGAAATTCGTAAATTCCGTATTTAATGCCGCCTGCAATACTTCTTTCTCAGGCTATAAGCTAAACGTATGTTCCCATCTCGTGCAAACCCGTTTATACTTGTAAGGGATCAAAGTGTCTGAGTCGCTGTTTCAGCCGAATCAGATGCGAGGGGGAGGAAATGGAATGTCATCTAAGAAAAAATGGGCTGCTGTCACGGCTTTAATCGCAGCAATTCTCATTTATTTGATTACCGGTAAGCTAGATTTAACGAATGTGCTGGGGGAGCTTCAAACAGGCACAGGAAGTGTAAAACAACAACAGGGGAGTGCGGAATATACACTGAAATTTCCGCTTGACCGTTATCCGGAGACAGGTGCGCACATTCGTGAAGCCATTGCAGCGGGCAAATCGGCAATCTGCACGATCGATCGCTCCGGTGCGGAGGAGAATCGTAAAGCGTCCCTAAAAGGTGTACCGACACGCAAAGGCTATGATCGGGATGAGTGGCCGATGGCGATGTGCCAGGAGGGTGGAACGGGTGCGGATATAAAATATGTCACTCCGGCCGACAATCGTGGGGCTGGTTCATGGATTAGTAACCAATTAGACAATTATCCTGATGGCACCCGGGTATTATTTGAGGTAAAATAGCTATTGTATGGTTATTTATAATCAAATGATGTAAATCGGTGAAGGAGGAACGAGTGTGGAAACAGCGATGACGGCTCTATTGCCTTTATTTACGGAATTCAACGCACATACCCCTTACATTCTGCTGTATGCGGTCATGATCTTGGGCGCGGCCATTTTGTTCGGAATTTGGATCAAAAAGCTGAACGATCACAAAGACGATTCGGACAGCGGTATGTAACTCAAAACAATGACATGCATGTACACAACATGATAATGCAGGATCATTCTAACCGACGATCTTGCGAATGATAAAAGACGCTTCCTGCGTAGGAAGCGTCTTTTATTTATGGCTCTAAGCTATTAATTTGTTGAGGATTGCTGATCTTTCAGCTCTTCAATCGAGCTTACATTCATATACGATGGAACGACCAGACCGACTTTAACGCCTTTCAAGTTCGGACCTAGATCTTCCAGCTTATCTTTGTATTTTGCCCAGTAATCAGCATGTGTCAGTGGCAACCATGCCGCTACCGTTGCGTCTGCATCGCCATTGGCTACACCGGTGAACATTGGGCCTGCTTCAACCTGCAATGCGGTGACCTTGTAGCCCAGTTTATTTTCAAGAACATACTTCACCAGATTCGTGCTGGCGATCTCGGAATCCCATGCAACATAGCTGAGTGTAAGGGATTTGCCGTTCGATTTGCTCAAGCCTTTTGTCCATTCATTCACACGATCCTGGTGAGATTCAGCCCAGTCTTTCGCTGCAGCCGCTGGATCAGCGCCATCTTGAATCGCGACCATGATCTCGCCCATCTCATCGGAAGTCCAGGAGAAACGGTCAAGGAATTGATAAGCGGTTGGATCTTGTTGTTTTAAGCCTTTGCGAGCAATTGTATGAATCTCTTCTGCATCACCATACGATTTCTTCGGATCATCCAGATATTTCAGATCGTATTTACTGAACATCCAGTGTGGTGTCCAGCCCGTTACGATGATCGGCTCCTGGTTACGGATCGCTTTGGCAAGTGTAGCTGTCATCGCTGCACTGGAGCCTTCCACGAGCGTCCAGTCGTTCAGACCGTAATCTTCAATCGCTTTGCGCGTAGCCTTCATAATACCGGCACCAGCATCAATACCGATGATCTGATGATTCACCTGTGCACCGACAGGATCAGAGCTGCTTGCAGCTTCGCCGCTACCAGGGAATGTTGGAAATGGCTGACGCTCCGGGTTGCATGCTGAAATAATCAGAATCAGCACGATACAGCCAGAGAGAAGCCAGTTTCTGTATTTTTTCATGAGTGAGTTCGCTCCTTTTGCCTTCGTAGTATGTGCATTTGTCCTCATAAAGGGAAAGCGGCTAAGTTAAGCCGCTTTTTTACTTTTACCGTTAAAGAAGCTCTGGGACAGACGATCCAGTACGATCGCAAGTACAACGACAGCCAGACCAGCTTCAAAGCCTTCACCGATTTTCAACTGACCTACGGCACGGTATACAACTGCACCGATACCCTGCGCACCGATCATAGACGCGATAACGACCATCGACAGGGACAGCATGATCGTCTGGTTCACACCAGCCATAACGGATGGCAGTGCGAGTGGAAGCTGTACTTTGAATAGCTTCTGTGCGCCGGTAGAACCGAATGCATCAGCAGCTTCGACCAGTTCACCGGATACCTGTGTGATACCGAGATGAGTCAGACGAATGGTTGGTGGCAGTGCGAAGATAACCGAAGCGACTACCCCTGGTACAACACCCAGACTGAAGAATGTTACCGCCGGAAGCAAATAAACGAATGCAGGCATCGTCTGCATGAAATCAAGTACAGGTGTAACGATACGTGCTGCGATTTTACTTGAAGCACACCAGATACCGAGTGGAACACCGATAATGATCGAGATCAAAGCGGATGTAACGACCAGACCGAGTGTATTCATCGTTTCAGTCCAATAGCCGAGATTATAGATCAACAGGAAGCCGAGTGCGGAAAATAGTGCCATCGTCCATCGTCCTGCCATATAACCGAGTAATGCCACAATGATAACGAATAGAAATGGATGTGGTAGCATGAACAACCAGGTGAAGATGTCTACCACGTACGTAATAATATTAGAAACTCCTTTGAAAAATGCTGCCCAGTGAATGCTGAGCCACTCTACAATGACGTCAACCCAGCTTGCTACAGGAATCTTAGGCATTTAAAGCAACCCCCTCATTTTCAACTTCTCCGGCAAGTGCGCCCAGCAGTGCGCCGCGTACGATAACGCCAGTCAGGCGTTCACGTTCGTCCACAACAGCAACCGGCAACTTAGCAGTACTTACCAGTTCAAACAGATCGTTCAGCATACGTTCAGGCTCTACATGCGGAACATCTTTAATTAGAATATCATCAAGCTTCTTTTGCTGACGTACAGCATTAGCAGCATCTTCAGCGGTAATAATACCGAGCAATTTCTTCGAGCGGTCGATGACGAACAGGTTCGAAATACCACGTTCACGCATCAGCTCGAGTGCTACACGAGGTCCACGATCTAGCGTAATCGTTTCGGGTCTGCGCATCACGTGAGCAGCAGTCAGTACTTTCGACAGATCGACATCCTCTACGAAGCGCTCGACATACGAGTTAGCTGGTTGAATCATAATTTCCTCTGGTGTACCGATTTGCACGACAGCTCCGTCTTTCATGAGAGCGATACGGTCACCGATACGCAATGCTTCATCCAGATCATGCGTAATAAAGATGATCGTTTTACGCATTTTCTCTTGCAGCTCCAGTAATTCATCCTGCATATCGCGACGAATCAATGGGTCAAGTGCGCTGAATGCTTCGTCCATCAGCAGTACTTCTGGATCATTAGCCAGTGCACGCGCCAGACCGACACGCTGTTGCATACCACCACTCAGCTCATCCGGCATTTTGTCGCCCCAGCCTTTCAGGCCGACCAGTTCCAGCGATTGCAGTGCTTTCTCACGGCGCTGTGCTTTCGCTACCTTTTGTACTTCCAATCCATATTCCACATTGTCGAGCACCGTACGGTGAGGGAACAATGCGAACTTTTGGAAGACCATACTGATTGTTTTACGGCGTACCTTACGTAGTTGTTCTTTGTTCATTTTGCGCAGGTCTTTACCATGCACAAGAATTTCACCGGAGGTTGGTTCAATCAGTCGATTAAACATACGTACCAGTGTAGATTTACCACTACCGGACAGACCCATAATAACGAAAATCTCGCCTTCCTTGATCTCCATGTTGATACGGTTTACGCCGACGGTGATCTGCTTTTCTTTCGCCATCTTCTCTTTGGTCCAGCCCTGTTCAAGTAGTTTTACGCCCTGATCTGCGTTTGGGCCAAACAGCTTGCTGACATTTTTAATTTCCAGAATTGTAGACATTCCATCGTCACCCCTTATTAATAGTAGAAACAACATCCATCGTTAAAGCTTGTTGATACTGTCTGCAGTGCTGCACAGTTTCCATAGCGCGACGTGTTGATGATAGTACCGCAGTATGGGAAGCCTCTGGAGCATAGCAGCTCATTTGCTCATTCGCTTGCTTTATTGACAGTAAGGTTATTAACCAGTTGTTCGTGAAATGAAAACTAAATTTGTTTTCACATGAATGAATAATTTTCATAACTTTCAATGCAACGGGATTAATTGTAACAAATCCGATTTTGCAAATCAACCGTAAAATCCGTATAATAAGTTTGTACAGAAAAAACTGTACGATGTTTATAAAGTAAATACTGCCATATACTAAATGATGCTCCCAAATGCTCATCTTTACATTTGGTGATTATTTTTTTAAAATGGAAAAAGTCGAATTAATATTCAGATCGTTTTGTATAAACTGTATATATAGAATGGAGTTGTCAAGCATGAGCTTGAATGAGTTAGATGAAAATCAAATGGAAATCGTGCAGAAATTAAGAAAACGAGTGATTGAGGTTATCGGTCGTAATATGGATCTATATGGCATTTCACATTCCACAGGTCATTTATATGGCTTACTTTTTTTTGCGGATCATCCGATGACACTCGATGATATGGGACGGGAAATGGCGATGAGTAAGACGAGCATGAGCACAGGGGTACGGAATTTGCTTGATCTTCACATGGTCAATAAGGTATGGGAGAAGGGCTCGCGTAAGGATCTATATGAAGTAGAGTACGACTGGTATCAGACCTTTACCGACTTCTTTGTCATCAAATGGCGCAAAGCGGTGGAAAGTAATCTGCTGATTTTGCGCAAATCGGTGAAAGAGATCGATAAGCTGATTGCCGATGAGAAGCAATCGCCGATCCGCGAGGTACTGATTCGCGATAAGGAGAAGATGCAGGAGTCGATTAAGTATTATGTATGGCTGGATCGGTTGATTGATGCGATGGAAGACGGTACGATTTTTGAGCTTGTACCGCGTGAAGAATAGGAACGGAATTGAAGAAGCATCAGAGGGCATTCATTCACTGCATTAATAAGTATGCAGCGGTATGAATGCTTTTTTGATTTTCTATATAGGTAAAAAGGCTGATGTGGAGCGCTTTTGGAGTAGGCCTTGGACAGATTGATAAAAATAACCTTTTAATTTATACGTAACGCAAAAATAATCAATAGATGGATAAAATATCTAGCCAGTGGTTAATTCAGGTGATAATATAATCCTATGTAACAAAATCTTCCTAAATATCTTCCGAAAGGAGAAGGAGGTTAATAAAACTAACATATATACTTTTTTGCTTACAACAGGGGTATTGAAATCGGAAGTATACACTACTATTTGAAATGAGGGACGTAATTTGACGAAAACGAAATTTCACGTTTTACGCAAGCTGTCTACTGCATCTCTGGCTGTATTGCTTACCGCAGGAACAATCTGGGCGCCGGGCGCTGCGTATGCGGCAAATGAAGGCACAGCAGATTCACCGTATATTTTGCAACAGAAAACATTGCCTGATCGTTTGATCGGTTTACACGGTACAGATCAGGAGCATGTGATCTCACCTAACATCAATACAAGCGGCAAATCCAATATTCGCGTTATCATACAGCTAACGAATCAACCAGCAGCAGTAGGCGAATACGCAGCGAAGATTGGTTTGCAGTCCATTGCTGCTGAGTCTACAGAGAGTGCGGTTAACAACCAGCAGAACGACTTTGTTACTCGTGCACTGGCGGCAGGAATTAATCTGCATGTCAATTATCGCTACAATACAGTACTGAATGGTCTGGAAGTTACGATTCCTGCTAATCAGGTGCCAAAGCTGGCTGAACTGGAAGGCGTACGCTCCGTATTTGAAAACAATACATACTACACCGTTCCAGTACAGGACCCACCTTCGCTGACGGCGAGCCAGGCTACATATGATGCTTCTCCGTTGTCCCTGATCGGTGCTCAGAAAGCATGGCAAAAGGGCTTAACCGGTAAAGGGGTAAAGGTTGGCGTTATCGATAGTGGTGTCGATTATTACCATCCTGATCTGAAGGGTGCTTATAAAGGCGGCTACGACTCCTTTGATAAGGATAACGATCCGTACGAAGCGCCTCCTATCTCCGTAGAGGATGATCCATACGGTATTGGCTTTGCGGGGACATCGCACGGTACACACGTATCGGGTACGATTGTGGGTCGCGCTGCCAACAAGCAGAGTGATGTTGTACAAAAAGGGGTTGCGTATGAAGCAGATCTGTACGTATATCGCGTACTGGGACGTAATCCACAGACAGGCCGTGCTTCCGGTTCCTCGGCACAGGTTATCGATGGTATCGAGCATGCAGTTAAAGACGGCATGAATGTAATCAATCTGTCGCTCGGCTCGGATGCGGAGAAAAATGTAAACTCTCCAGATTCAGTTGCGATCAACAATGCGGTATTGAGCGGTGTAACCGCAGTTATCGCTAACGGTAATGCTGCGAAAGCTGGCTATTACTATTATTCAATGGGTTCGCCAGCAAGTGCGCAGCTAGCGATCTCGGTAGGGGCTTCTACCACACCGTACAACTTATATGAAGCAACGGTAACGGCTTCTGTATACAGTGGCGCTACAGCAGCAGCTTCGGCATCGTCTGTGCGTTATCTGGATGGCAGTACACCAAGCGTGAGTGAGAATGTGTATGGTGATCAATCGTATGGCCTGAGCCTGATGGGCTGGTATGTAGGGCAGGAGAATTTTGCTTCCATTCTTGGTACATCCGCACAGCAGGGTGTATATGTAGGACTGGGCACGGATGCCGATTATGAGGGCAAGGATGTTAAAGGTAAAGTTGTGCTGATTTCCCGTGGTAATCTGGCATTCGTAGACAAAATGTCGATTGCTCGCAAAAATGGCGCGAAAGCAGCGATTATTTTTAATGGTAATGCAAAAACAAGCAATTCGAATGAAGCCGATCTGTCCGAGAGCATTAGCGGACGTGATGGTCATATCGGTCCATCTGCATTTATCGGAGAAGGCTATGATTATGTACCAACCTTCGATATGTCGGGTAAAGAAGGACGCGCACTTGCACGCGCTGCACTGAGCAGTGCCAATGGCGAGCTGACGTTCAAATTCGGTAGTGAATATCCAAAAACAGTAGTAGCAGGCGACAATATGGCTGACTTCAGCTCACGCGGTCCGAACCAGGATGGGCTGCTCGGTATTAAACCAGACCTGGCTGCACCAGGTGTAGGTATTCGTTCTTCCGTGCCAGCGTATGGTAAGTACATTAAAGATGCTTCCTACAGTCAGGCATATGAGCGTGAAAATGGTACAAGTATGGCTTCACCGCATGTTGCCGGTATGGCTGTGCTGCTGAAGCAGGAGCATCCGAACTGGACACCGTTTGATATTCGCGCAGCACTGGCGAACACAGCAGACACTATTGCTGATCAGGAAGGTACACCCTATGATGTATATTCGCAAGGAGCTGGACGTGCCAATGTAGGCTCTGCGGTATACACACCGGCTGTACTGCAAACGGTAGAAGACATTACGATTCTTGATAAAAACTGGAACAAAACAAAAGTAACAAATTACAACCCATCCGCTGCGTTCGGCTTGCTGGCTGCAGGTGGCGATGCCGTAACAAAGCAATTGCAATTGAAAAATCTGTCGGGTTCAACTGTGACGTATACAGCAAGCGTGAAGCTGCATCCATCGGTAACATCCGACCCTTACAATCCGGTTGCAACACCAGATGTAAGTAACATTTCGGCAGTATTGGAAGGCGTAGGTGCAGATGGTTCTATAACAGCAACAGCAGGTAAAGCCTCGAAGTTTGCCCTATCGGTAAAAGCATCGGCAAATGCAGCAGAGGGACCTTACGAGGGTGAAGTTGTACTGACGGCAGCAGGTTATCCGACATTGCATCTGCCTTTCGTAGCACAGGTTGGTAAAAGCAATCCGGATAGCGGACTTGGTCTGCAAGAGGTATCCGTAAGCGAGCCGGTTGTGCGTCTTAATGGTAAGCAGGATTCCACAGATGTTCGTTTCCGCTTGCTGATGAACGATGCGAATGTGCTGGAGCTGTATGCCTACGATCTGAATGATGAGTATGTGGGCACACTGGCACAAATTGTACAGCCACCAGGCGATAGCGGCTATCCAAACTTTGCCCCGGGCTACTATGAATTTAGCGATATTGATAACATCTATATCGGTCAGGATGCCAATGGCAAGCCAGTCTACAAAGTACTGGATAAAGGCGTGTACAAGCTGGAGCTAGTAGCGTATCATATGGCGGCTGATGGCAGTGTAGCTGAAAGCTCCATCAAGCGTTCGTATTCTTCTTATCGTATCGATGCGACAGAGAAGGATCGTGTGAATACAGCAGCGCGTGCATTTAACTACATTTTGGATGGTAACACTGTACTCGGTCAGTCCGTGCTGAATCTGCCACAGGATGGACGTGTACAATATAAAGTACTTTCCAGCAGTGATGTGAAATATGTAGACAACACCGGCATATTGATCAAATATCCAACGACAAGCTATCGTATTGCTCGTTTGCAGGTACAGATCAGCTCGTTGAATGACCCGACTGTGAAACGTACAGTACATGCACTGGTGAAGATTCAAAAGCCGAAGAAATAAGTAATCGTTCATTTCTTATGCTCTAAGCGATGAGGAGCATTAAGCTATGATACCTCATGACTTATTTGGTATGATCGAATTACCGCGGGAATCATACGTATACGCAACGTCATGATGAAATCAAGAACACCCTTTGAAGTAGAGCGAATCCCGTCCTGGGAAGCTCACTTCAAAGGGTGTTTTGCATATGATGATATGCTTATTTTAGTCCTTTATTCGTTGTTACTTGCACAAATACGCTATTTTTATTTTGTTTATCTAGTTCCTAAGTCATTTTTGGAGAGAAAATCAAGCTTGGCAGAAATTAATATGTTCTATATAAATTGCTTTTGTTGGATAAATACAGGTGATTTTTAATGGAATTGAATTGTTTAATAAAAAACGTTTTTCGATAAATAGGTATCGTAAGAAAAATCCTATCTGTGAACAAAGTCTCTATTCAGCAATTTAGCAGTGGTGGTACTATAGCACTGCTTTATGACAAACCTACAGAATGGAGAGAGAATATTGAACACAGGGAGTAAGCGAAATCGATTATGGATCTGGTCTATTGCAGCTATGCTGACTGTTAGTATTGCTGGCGATCCTTTTGTCGCCCATGCTGCCATTCAAGGTACAGCACAATCGCCTTATGTGATTCAACAGGACGATATCAAGGCTTCCATGTCTGGAGCTATTCACGAGCAGGAGCATATGATTGCACCGGATATTGATACTTCCTCCAGCAATCTGGTATCTGTTATCGTGCAAATGACCGATCAGCCTGTAGCGATTCAGCTACAAGATGGACAAGCAAAGTCACAACCGCAAGCTTTGTTTTCTGATAGCAAACTGGCAACCTCGCAAAATACCGTCGCTTCGCAGCAAAATAACATTTTGCTTCAGGCAAGCCAGCAGAACATTTCGTACAAAGTGAATTATCGTTACAATACCGTACTGAATGGTGTAGAGATGACCCTGCCAGCGAATCAAATTCCAGCGCTTGCCAAGCTGCCAGGTGTCAAATCGATTTATAAAAATGAAACGTATACGACTCTTCCGGCACCACAAACGAATACAACGGCTACTGGTGCTACGTACGATGCGGTACCATTATCGATCCTTGGTGTGCAAACCGCCTGGGCCAAAGGCTTAACCGGAAAAGGAGTGCGCATCGGTGTGCTGGATAGCGGTATTGACTATGATCATCCTGATCTCAAGGGCGCCTATAAAGGTGGTTACGATTCGGTTGATCATGATCGTGATCCATATGAAAATCCGCCAGTCTCTGTTGCAGACGATGTATACGGTACAGGTTATGCCGGAAGCTGGCATGGTACGCATGTATCGGGCACCATTGCCGGACGTGCAGCCAATACTACAAGTGATGTGGTGCAAAAAGGGGTAGCTTATGGAGCGGATCTGTATGTGTACCGCGTCATGCGACGTGATCCCGAGACGAATGCGGATACAGGAGATACAGCTACGATCATCGATGGTATCGAGCATGCGGTCAAAGATCATATGGATATTATCAACATGTCGATCGGTACCGATGAAGACAAAGACATCAATGCCCCGGAAACGATCGCGGTTAACAACGCAGTGTTAAGTGGAACAACAGTTGTTATTGCAAATGGTAATGCAGCCGCACCGGGCTCCTATTATTATTCGATGGGTGAGCCGGCAACATCGCCATTAGCGATCTCGGTAGGTGCCTCGACGGTGCCGATTACGTATTACAGTGCTACTGTCCGTGCCGATGTATATGGCACTGAGGCAACACCTGCTCGTGTAACAGACGATACGTATCAGACCGATGACACGACTACCAATAGCGCTACACAGCCAGATTCAGTTAATCATGCATATGATCTGCATATGCTCGCCTGGGAAACGGCGCATGACCAGTTCGCTTCGGTTCTGGGTACGAAGCCGCTGCAAGGTGTGTATGCAGGTTTAGGCGATGAAACGGACTATACGGGTAAAGATGTGCACGGCAAGGTTGTGCTCGTTTCGCGCGGTGGACTAACATTTGTACAAAAGATTGCCAATGCGAAGGAGCATGGAGCATTAGCTTTGATTATCTTTAATGGTAATGGAGATGCCAACGATTCGAGCAAAGCCGATCTGTCTGACAGTATTAGCGGCCGTGATGGATATATTGGCTATAATGCATTTTTGCGGGATAGCTTTGACTATATTCCGACCTTTGATATGCAAGGTGCAGAAGGTCGCGCACTTGCTCGCGCTACACTACAGCATCCTGATCAGCCGATTACCTTTACATTTGGAGCGAATTATCCGGCGCAAAATGTACCGGGTGATCATCTCATTTCCTACAGCTCACGCGGACCGAACCAGGACGGCGAGCTTGGCATTAAGCCGGATCTCGTGGCACCGGGACTGTCGATTCGTTCCACCTTCCCGGCGTATGGAAAGTATAT
>JBCNLJ010000104.1:0-15775 GCA_039595515.1 Paenibacillus sp.
GTATTGTGCATGAAGCCAGACCATAAACTTGGATTCGCATTATGAAAAAATGCCGTTACAACAGCTAAGGGGTATAGCTGAAAAGGTTTTGGGGGTGCTGGACAGTTGGACAACATGCAGAACGTGCAAGGGATTATGGTCCATTTACCGGATCAGCTTTTGCAGGAAATCGATGGGATCGCAGCTTTGGATAATTCCGACCGCAACGAGTTAATCAGAAAGGCAACGAAAGTGTATCTGACGGAGCGTAAGAAGCGGATTGTCCGTGAATCAATGCAACGTGGATATATGGAAATGGCCAAGATCAATTTGAGAATTGCTAGTGAAGCATTCTATGCGGAGGAAGAAGCGGACATCACTCTGGACCGCTTAGTTAGCGGGGTGTAGACATTGATCGTAAAGCGTGGCGATGTATTTTTTGCAGATTTATCGCCCGTCGTCGGTTCTGAGCAGGGTGGCGTGAGACCGGTTCTGGTGATCCAGAACGATATCGGTAATCGCTTCAGTCCGACGGTCATTGTGGCGGCGATTACGGCACAGATTCAAAAAGCCAAATTGCCGACGCACGTGGAGATCGACGCGAAGTCTCATGGGTTTGACCGGGACTCCGTCATTTTACTAGAGCAGATTCGTACCATTGATAAGCAACGTTTGACTGACAAAATCACACATCTGGATGAAGATACCATGCGCAGGGTGCATGATTCGCTCCAGATCAGCCTCGGCCTTGTGGACTTCTAAAGGCTTTCGGCTAGCAAGTGGACCCGGTGACTGCACCGGGTTTTTTGCGTCTAATCGGCAAGGTTTGCAATATCGTTTGAGATCATGCCCAACTTTTGAGATAATACAGCTATTGATATAGGTTCTCTGCATGTACAGAGAATGGAAAGAGGGATCAGATTGTCTGAACAAAAAGTAATCCATGAAGCGCAAGCGAAAGCTAGCGAGCAACAGGTACGCGAGCGAATCGTACGTCAGATTGCAGATGAGCTGCATATTTCGCAAAAGCAGATTCGTACGACGATTGATCTGCTGTCCGAAGGCAATACGATTCCGTTTATTGCCCGCTACCGTAAAGAAATGACCGGAGAGCTGGATGAGAATCAGCTTCGCGATATCGAGGAACGCCATCAGTATTTGCGGAATTTACAGGAACGTAAGGAAGAAGTGCTGCGCATTATTAGTGAGCAGGACAAGCTGACCGAGGAGCTGGCAGCGGCGATTCAACAGGCGAGCAAGCTGCAGGAGGTTGAGGATCTGTATCGTCCTTACCGCCAGAAACGTAAAACCCGTGCGAGTGTTGCTCGTGAAAAGGGATTGGAGCCACTTGCAAAGTGGATGCGCAGTCAGCCGAAAGCGCCTGAAGCGCTTGTAGAGGCAGCAAAGTATGTGGATGAGAGTAAGGGCGTAGAAGACGCTTCTCAGGCGTTACAAGGAGCGATGGACATCATTGCGGAGGACATTTCCGATGATGCAACCATTCGTGCCTGGATTAGACGCTACACCTTCGACCACGGCATGCTCGTAACCGAAGCACGCAATGCGAATGAAGAATCGGTGTACGAAATGTATTACAGCTATCGTGAGCTGGCGAAAAAAATGCCACCACACCGTATTCTGGCAATCAATCGTGGAGAACGCGAAAATGTGCTGAAAGTACAATTGGAAGTAGCACCGGAATCGATCTATCGTTATATGGAAAAGCAATTGATTCAAGGCCCATCTGCCGTACAAAAGCTGCTGGGTGAAGTGATTGAGGATGCATACAAGCGTCTGATCGCACCGTCGATCGAACGCGAAGTACGTACTGAACTGACCGAAAAGGGTGACAGTCAGGCGATCTCGATCTTTGCGGGTAACCTGCGCAATCTGTTGCTGCAAGCACCGATCAAGGAAACGAGAGTGCTCGGCGTTGACCCGGCTTTCCGTACAGGCTGCAAGCTGGCGGCTGTCGACGAAACCGGCAAGCTGCTGGAGGTGGCGGTAACTTATCCGACACCACCAGTTAACAAAAAGCGTGAAGCGACCGAGATTTTCCATCGCATGATTAATGAGCATGGAATTGAGTTGATCGTTATCGGTAATGGTACAGCATCGCGTGAGACCGAGCAATTTGTGGCAGAGCTTATTCAGGAGATCAAAGATCGCAAGCTTGCGTATCTGATCGTGAGTGAGGCGGGAGCAAGTGTGTATTCTGCTTCCAAGCTGGCACAGGAGGAATTCCCTGATCTGGATGTAGCTCAGCGTAGTGCGGCTTCGATTGCTCGCCGCGTACAGGACCCGCTGGCTGAACTCGTTAAAATCGATCCAAAGGCGATCGGTGTGGGACAATACCAGCATGATGTATCACAAAAGCATCTGGAGAGCTCGCTGAAAGGCGTTGTTGAATCCGCGGTTAACCATGTCGGTGTCGATGTGAACACCGCTTCTCCGTCGCTACTGTCCTATGTAGCAGGCGTGAATGCAACAATCGCCAAAAACATCGTTAAATATCGTGAGGAAAATGGTCGCTTTATTAGCCGCAAGCAGCTACAAAAGGTGCCGCGTCTTGGTGCCAAAACGCTCCAGCAATGCGTCGGCTTCCTGCGTATTAAAGGTGGAGATAATCCACTCGATTATACCGGCATTCACCCGGAATCGTATGCAGCGACTACTAAGCTGCTGCAATCGCTTGGTATCGAGCCAGCGCAGCTCGGCAGTGCCGAAGCGGTATCTGCGCTTGCGGGTGTAGATATCGAGCAGACAGCGGTAGCGCTGGATATCGGTGTACCCACACTGCGCGATATTTTGGATAGCTTACAGCGTCCAGGACGTGACCCTCGTGATGAGCTGCCATTGCCAATCTTCCGTACGGACGTGCTGAAGATCGAAGATCTGACGCCAGGCATGGAGCTGCAAGGAACAGTGCGTAACGTGATCGACTTTGGTGCCTTTGTTGATATCGGCATCAAAAACGATGGACTGGTTCACATTTCTCAGCTAAGCGAGCAATTCGTGAAGCACCCGATGGACGTTGTTTCGGTAGGAGACAATGTAACCGTATGGGTACTGAATGTGGATTTGAAAAAAGGTCGCGTTGGATTGACGATGCGCCCATCGTCTGCTCAGGAAGCAGCAGGTCAATAAATCATCTGTATCCAAATCAATACGAATTGCTCGCTAGTAGAGTGGAGCAAAGCACGTTAACGTTGTTTCGACAGGAAACCATATGACGATAGATGTACACCATATTGTCGTATGCCATGTAACGATACGTATTGAAGGTCGATACGTATTGAAGGTCTGTGGAAGAATAATACGTCAGCAGCAGAATAAAAAGAAACAGCCCTGTAAAAGAATCTACAGGGCTGTTTGCATATCATAATAAGTAGAATAGAAGGGAACTCGGCCTTCAAAAAGCCTTATCCGCTATAGTGCATACTCATTGCTGCTCGGCATATTCCTCATACCATTGCTCAAGCTGTGCCTGCAGCGCACGTATCTCCGTTAAAAGGGATACTAACGGATACTCCTGCTCCTGCAGACGTGCAAAGGACTGCTCTAATGCATTGATATAGTCCAGCCCGCCAATCGGTTGTACACCGTCCTGTAGCAGCTCCAGATCGCTGCATTCGGCAATGGCACGCGGAAGCGTCGGAACATCAGCAACGGTCAATTTGCTAATCTCCTTATGTAAACGTAAATTGAGTGCGCTGAGCTGGTAAGCATAATCAGCAGGCATTTCCACATAGTGAAGCGCAGTCTCCTGCTGTAAAATTACGTAGCGCATAGGTGAGGTACTCATCATCATTCTCCTTCAGTCGAATTGCCGGAGGCCCGGTAAGCATTTTCGTTATAAATAAATAATCAAAAATGCAGTTTGTACTTGAAGTGTAGCGCATAACAAAGTTAAAATTCAAGAGAAACAGTAGGATCTTTTACTTTTCAAAAATCACTCTTTCATTGAACCTCGTATTAGAAGATCGCTAACACTGGAAGATACTGGTTTACGTTGCTTTTCTGAGAAGACTATATCATCTAAGGAAAGCACCGTACATCTGGAACAATCATGTCAAAGGAGCAGAGCGGGTTTCATGACTAACGAAGAACTTCAGGCATGGGTGGAGCAGCTATCCCTGCAGCACTTTGAACGTCCATTTTTGCATGAGGCCATATTTAATGCACGGCTGCGCACAACAGGAGGACGTTATTTTCTCAAAAGCCATAATATCGAGATTAACCCGCATCAGCTTGCCGCCTTTGGTCTGGAGGAAGTGGAGAAGATTATTAAGCATGAGCTATGTCATTATCATCTTCACATTCTGGGTAGAGGCTATCAGCATAAGGATGCAGAGTTTAAATACTGGCTTCAGCGCGTCGGCGGTGGGCGGTACTGCCAGATTCCACCGGATATGATGAAGAGCAAGCCGAAGGAGCTATACCGTTACCGACTCGTTTGCCGTGATTGCAGTACTCAATATTTGCGCAAGCGCCGTATGGATCCGGGCAAATATCGCTGTGGCAAATGCGGAGGAAAACTTACATTGGAATCGCTTGACTTGCCCAGAGAAACATGGTAAATTATTTTTTAGATTGAACAATGTTCCCTGATAGCTCAGTTGGTAGAGCACTCGACTGTTAATCGAGTTGTCACAGGTTCGAGTCCTGTTCGGGGAGCCATTTCTTGGAGAGATACCCAAGTGGCTATAAGGGGACCCTCTGCTAAGGGGTTAGACTGCGTAAGCGGTGCGAGGGTTCGAATCCCTCTCTCTCCGCCATATGAATTTATATTCATGTAGCAACTTTAGCAATGAGCATACATAAGCAAGTGAAGAGTCGGCGCTGCCGGCTCTTTTTTATTCTTGTCATGACTTGTAAATGGGTGTAATGAGCTTTAATTTACATAGCGTTTAGAAAAAGAGATATGTACGTTTAGAATTCATATTTATAATCGAGCAGACGATGATGTAAACAGAGCAGTTACTTGTCGATTGGCTATGATTGAATAGCTTACTATCGTTTTTTAAAACAAACAAATCAATAAAAAACCAACCACCAGACAGGATCGTCTTCGTGGTTGGTTTATATGACTGGTATTTATTTATGAGGGTTGTAGTTTGTGTTTGCAAGCATTTGATTAACGATGTATACAAGATCGTCGTCGCCAACTTTGCTATCCTCGGTTTGGTCAGCATCGTACAATGTTTTATCTGTATCTGCTGCTGTTAATCCGAAGTAGAATGCATCGATGGAAAGATCGAGTAAAGTGTATTCTCCAGATCTATTTACGTCCAAAAAAGCAGGTTGTTCAATAAGGATTGTATCCTGTAATGCATTGGCTGCACTAATGTCATACTCTTGCTTCGTATCTGCGATTCTTCCTGTTAGTGAATCTACTTTTCCTTCACCTGCTGTGATCGCTTTAAACTTAAGTTTCAGGAACAGTGTGTCTGCTGAGATACCATGATTTTTACCCTGGCTTGCAACGATGAAGCGAAGTGTACCATTATTATCATTGGTTTCATTGTATACTTTGTAACCTGCAATTTCGGTATAACCAAGATACTGCATCAGTTTACTGTCATAATTGATCACAAAGTCTTCTGCATAAATA
Organism: Paenibacillus sp.; assembly: GCA_039595515.1. GTDB lineage: Bacteria > Bacillota > Bacilli > Paenibacillales > Paenibacillaceae > Saccharibacillus. The sequence goes on from JBCNLJ010000104.1 coordinate 5,594, forward strand.
TCTGTTACATTTTTGAGCGACAGATCGGCTGTGAATTCTTCACCGACTTTTACTTTTTCCTTCTCAATCGCTACGTCTAACACAGCTTGTTCATTCGGTTTGATCGCTGCTACTGGTGTAGCTGAAGCTTCGTTAGAGGCAGGACCTTCGGATGAATTTGCCACTCCAGACACGGTGTAGTAATAGGTAGTGCCGTTTGTTGCATTCGTATCAGAATAAGCTAACTCGTTGTACACATTAGCAGTAACGCTTTGCGCGATCGAAGTGTATGGACCGCCTGCTGTAGTCGAACGTTTAACAGTGTAGCTTTTTGCTTGATCTGCAGCAGTCCAGCTTAGCTTCACCTGACTATCTCCTGCTGTAGCTGTCAATGTCGGTTGACCAATAATAGGGACGTAGTTGTCTTCATCGTAAGCTTTGTATCCGGCTGGAATAGCGTACTTAAACGGTGAAGCTCCGAAGTTTGCTGTAGCAACCCGTGAGTCGCTATCCGATGCACTTATGATCGCTGCAAATACAGAAGTTGGGAAATCACTAGCTTTATAGGTAGCTTTGCCCTGACTGACTCCATTTTTAAACCATTCGATTGTATGGTTATCCACGTCTACAGCAACAGAGATAATATCGCCCACACTGTAGGTAGCTGCAAAAGGTTTAATACCGTCTGAGCTGATTTGATTTCCACTAAATCCAACATATGCAAAGTATGTAGAGGAAGTATTATTTGTAATACCGATCATCCATTTAACGCCATTTGATGCAGTTTCTTTATCTACTTTTACTTCCCAGTACCACTTGCCAGAAGTTTTGCCAGCCGTTGCTTTTTCAATTTTCCCGGCTGATCCATTAACTTGATACGTTAAGCTTTTGGAGGTCGACCACGTAATTAAATCCGCTGCATGTGACACGTTGTTAAATCCAAGTACCGAAAACACCAATACTAGCAAGAAACTTATGTACTTAAAATTCCTCATTTTCTCATAACTCCCTTAAAGTGAATTTTTATTACAAAGTGAATACTACACAGTAATAAACAGAGTATCCAGTTAAAAATATACATATAAAGTATTTTATGTAAAATATATACAATTTATTTACGGAATTGTATAACGCAAAAAGACTCCCTCATAAAAAGGAGTCTTTCTCAGCATTTGTATTTACAATCAACAATTAAACCAGCGGCACGTTCAATCCCAGCGCCTTATAGATCGCATGTGCCACGCCATCCTGCTCATTGGTTAATGTAACGTCATCAGCAATTGCTTTCACTTCGGGCTCCGCATTGCCCATCGCTACACCCAATCCAGCAAGCTGGATCATAGATACATCATTGAAATTATCACCAATCGCCATCGTTTGCTCCAGCGGAATATTGTAATGCTCTGCCAGATGCTGGAGTGCTGTTCCTTTAGAAGCACGCTTATGCTCAATCTCAAAGTTCATATGACCGGATACGACCATCGTCAGATCCTCGCGATCTGCAAAATGGGTACGTCCGATTTCCAGCTTTTCCTGCTCAAAGGATAGGGCAAGAATATTGTAGAACTCGGTTTCATTCGGAATCTCATGATACGTATTCACCCGAATCATTTTCAGCTTGGCACTCATGCCTTGCATGGCCTCCAGCATTTGCAGATAGCTCGGGTCTGGATTCGTGCTCAGCAGACGATCGACCTCTACAGCGAGCACTTGATGACCGGTACTAATCGTATAAATGCCTTTACTGGTGTGTGCCTGATAATAGTATTGATTCGTTTCCAACCAGTCCAATACTTCCATCGCTTGATGATTTTCCAATGGAAGTGAGAACATCTGCTGTTTATTTTCGTTATGGATAACCGAGCCATTCGAAGAAATTACCGGCGTAACCAGCTCGGCCGTTTCCAAAAAGGAACGTACATTATTGTGCTCGCGCCCTGTAGCGATAGCGACAATGACACCTTCCGCCTGCGCAGCACGAATCGCTGCTTTATTCACCTCATTGATATACGTATGTCCACTCAGCAGTGTACCATCCAGATCGATCGCGATTAATTTGATACTCATAGACTCAGCTCCTTAGAAAATGATTGATCAGCGACCCATAGCTCCACCTCATGCTGATCCAATAGCTCCAGCATTTCAGGAGTAGGGGGGCGATCGGTAATAATCAGATCCACTTCCGATAGATCGGCAAACTTGTAAAATAGCTCACGTCCAAACTTCGAATGATCGGCAAGCACAATCGTCATCTCGGCTTGCTGCATCATTTTGTGCTTAATCCGGCCTTCTTCTACCGTGAGTGAAGTCAGTCCTTTGTTAGAGATGCTGCCGACTCCGATAAAGGCGCGTTCGGCAAAATAATGCGATAAGGCTTCAACGGCAGCCGAGCCGTACACATAACGATGCTGTGACTGTAATTGACCACCTAGCAGATGGACGGAAATGTCTTGCTTGTTGGACAAAATATCTGCCTGATTGATCGAATTGGTAACGATGGTGCAGCCAGGTGCTTCAATAAACTCGGCGCACGCCTGAACGGTAGTGGAGGAATCGAGGATAATGCGTTGTCCGCTCTGAACGAGCTGCGCAGCACGGCGACCAATCTGCTTCTTCTCAGCCGATACCGTGTTCAGTCGATCATTATAGCTTGGAATAATAATGGGACCAGCCGAGAGTAGAGCACCGCCACGAGTACGTACGATTGAATTCTGTTCTTCCAATCGAACCAGATCACGTCTGGCTGTATCGCGGGACACCTGGAATAGACGACAAATGTCTTCAATCGTAATTCGCTTGTGCTTATTCAGATACTCCAAAATGTGAAGCATGCGTTCTTCCTGATACATAGGCAGTCTCCTTTGGAACAATGAGGCTTGCTGAATCGCCATAGCGGTCGTTTATCATCCGTCATAATAAGTGAAACAAGTATAAAAACGACATATAACAAGCTAGTAAGCGAATCGGTAAGTAGAATAAGTAAAACATGCTATTTCTTATGCGTATTTAAGTTTATATAAGTAATTATAAGTATTATTAAGTAAAACTACAAGCGATTATTTGATCATTCACTTAAAAAATGCAGCTAAATCAAGCCTTTAAAAAACAATAAAAAAATGCTTGCAATATAACTCTGTACTTGATATAATCATTTTTGTTGTTAAGAAAACGTGGCCCGTTGGTCAAGGGGTTAAGACACCTCCCTTTCACGGAGGTAACAGGGGTTCGAATCCCCTACGGGTCATCCCTTATTTCATTAATAAGAGCCATTAGCTCAGTTGGTAGAGCACCTGACTTTTAATCAGGGTGTCGAAGGTTCGAGTCCTTCATGGCTCACTTTTTATATGCCATGCGGTCGTGGTGGAATGGCAGACACGCTATCTTGAGGGGGTAGTGGGTGTATACCCGTGGAGGTTCGAGTCCTCTCGACCGCATTCTGCAATACGTAAAAGTCCCTGTTTTATAACAGGGACTTTTTGTTTGCAATTTGTAGAATAAAATGGAATAATTTGAATAAATAAGGTGATCTTGCGCATAACCTTGTTGAATTCCATTCCAAACCATACTATATTAGTAATCATAATTATGTTTTGGTTTGCAGCTAGACAGACTACATAATTCTTATGGCAGGCGGAACATCAATATTTATCCGAAAAGCTGGAATTGGTAGTTATGAAGCCGATTGTTTTGCTTGATTATGTACGCCCTTAAACGAACGTAGACAGCCATTCATTGAAAATACTCGGGAATATCGAGTAGCTCAGCGACTTGTTTACGGTATCGTGCTGCCTTCCGTGTACCATTGATCAGATTGGATAAACGAGATGGCGGAATCCCGTAACACTCGCAAAACGTCTTTTGATCCATTTGTAGCTCTGCCAGCCTTTGTTTGATAGCCCAACCGAAGGAGGTAACAGGCTGCTTGCGGTTCAACGATATCACCCCTTGCTTGCTAAAAGTGTAACGTACCATAGGACTATGACGTCGGTACCGGTTCCCGATTGGTATAGGTGCTATGGTATAATGTTTCAGGAAAAGAAGTAAAAAATTGTCGTTAGATAAATTATATACTTAAATGCGATTTTTATCAATAATAAATTACTTATAAAAGTGTTATTAGAAGCTTTAGATGACATGGTCGGGGAGTTGAAATCATATGCAGTCGCAATCGATTTATGAACGCATTGAATTACTGATCAAAAATAAAGGCATTACGAAAAAGTCCTTTTGTGAACAACTCAAAATCAGTACCGGTAACTTTGGAGACTGGAAGCGTGGTAAGTCAACACCGGGTACACACAAGCTGATTGAAATTGCAGCTTATTTTGACGTTAGTCTTGATTGGTTGCTTACGGGCAAAGAACGCTATGCACAAACAGTGAACGAGCAATCAAGCCCGTATTTTTTTGAACTTATGGGGCAATTGAATTGCCAGGATGAAGTACTGTCTGAACGCGAAAAGGATTTTATCAAGGAATATATCGAGTTTTCGGTATATCGTAAATCCAGACAGCAGAGCAGTAATCGCTAATTGTCGGTTCTATATATACTGTCGTATAGCCTTGAATCGGAATTGACATGATCCAGTCAATCAAGGTGGCATAAAGCAGGCTGTGAGCTTGGGGAAGAGCTTTTTTATATGATATAAGGTTGTAAAGGGCTATAAACGGTCATCGTTGCACAGGATGACGCAGGGCATAGAGGAATGGATAATCCTCCGGCTGATCCTTCAGGTGTACTGTACTATCTATGACTATGGATGATTCAGTATGTTGATAGGGCAGCGATGGAGCGAAGATGTATTGCAGCACTGCATGGATGTGACAATGTAGGCAATGTAGGTTTACAAAAACAGGCAGGGACTCTCTTCTAATAACGAGAGTCCCTGCCTGTTTTGCTGAAATCATAACGGAGTATAGCAATCGGTACAGATTACAGCAGAGGATACAGAGGGATCAGAGGACTCAATGACCCGACATACTTTGTGATAATGGAAGTGTAGCTGAAAAAGGCGCGGCAAACGTATCATTATCCTGTTCATAACGTGCTTCGTAAGCCTGCTGGAGCCATTGCTGATTCATAGCGGAAGACCATTGGTCGGTAAGCTGCTGAGCTTCCTTTATAGTTAAACCAAGCGGTCTGGCGACTCTGCCCATACAGCAGGATAGTAAAGTATAGAAGTAACACTCAATCGCCTGCTCACGCTGCATGCCAAGCTGGATATTGATCCAGGCATGGAGAACGGTAAGAGACAGGATAGCTCCATGCTCCTTCATCGCTTGCTCCAGCAGTTCAAAGTTTATCCAGGGATACAGATTATGCGCTAGCTTAAGTAAGCGTTTTCCTGTTTTTCTGGCTTCCTCCATGTGATCCGGAGCGATAATTTGCTCCATAATGGCTTTGTCCATACGAGCAAGCGTATGTGCGTCCTGCTCTGCTTCTGCACGATAGACGCTGTAGATAGCAGGCGCTTCCCAGCGAAACAAATGAGGCTGCAAATGATTATGAATATAATGCTCTAGCTCAGCTACATTGTTGATCCGACCTTCCTGCACATATCGTTCCAGATTATGAGCATGGGTAAAGCTGGCTGTTGGCAGCTTGGCTTCCAGTAGTTGCACATACACAAGCAACTTCTGATTGCTTTTCATTTTGTATCCTCCTCCGCAGGGTGGGATTAACATTTTTTTCTGTATGTTCGTTTATCTATCATAAATAATAGTGGTGTAGTTGTTTAGATGAAGAACAGGGCTCTTATTGTTAATAATAGTTACATAATTGTTGTATATGTGTCAATAATATTAACCTAAATAAAATGATTTAAACTAAAAAATGTAATTTATTATAGTAGAGAAATAAAATATAGGTTTATACATTAGATTATTTGTAGAAAAGTTGACATTTCGTGTATTGTGTATGGAATTGTGTATGAATGATCTGAAATAAGGATTTACAACTGCACCGGAAGATGGTATATTATAAAAGTTGCTGCGGATTGGTCGCTTTTTTACCTATCCAACAGCCTATATTGTCTGCGCGGTCGTGGTGGAATGGCAGACACGCTATCTTGAGGGGGTAGTGGGTGTATACCCGTGGAGGTTCGAGTCCTCTCGACCGCATTCATGTAAGAAGGATACAGACCTGTTCTCTAAAATGAAAAAGCAAGCAATTGATCCTATTCGGATTCAGTTGCTTGCTTTTTTTGTATGGATCAGGATCGGTTTTGTATGTTCATATTGCAGTCAGGAGCGTATAGTTGCTAGACGCATTGGCATCCCAATCATGTATTGGCTAGCTTAATATGAAAGCATATTAGAGCTGCTTACGAATATCGTCTTCAATTTTATCCGGTGTCGTTTGTGGAGAATAGCGCTTCACAGGTGTACCGTCAGGGCTGATCAGGAACTTGGTGAAGTTCCATTTAATCGCTTTAGAGCCCAGAATGCCGGGCGCTTGCTGGGACAGGTACTGGAACAGGGGATGTGCATCCGAGCCGTTCACATTGATCTTCTCAAACATAGGGAAGCTGACCCCATAGTTTAACTGGCAAAATTCAGAGATTTCCTCATTACTGCCAGGATCTTGATTGGCAAACTGATTGCTCGGGAAGCCCAAAATTTCAAAGTTTTGATCCTTGAATTTGTCGTATAGCTCCTGCAAACCAGAGAATTGTGGAGTAAGACCACATTTGCTCGCTGTATTAACGATAAGCATTGTTTTACCTTTGTATTGCTCAAGCGAGACTTCTTCTCCGCGCATGTTGGTGGCTTTAAAATCGTACACATTCATCCGTTACCTGGCCCCCTTTGTTATGGTGATATCAAATTAATTTTAGGAAATTAAAATGTTAAAGTCAATTTTAGTTTACCTACATAATTTTAGCAAATAGCGTTTCAATCAAAAGTCAGTGCTTTACAAATATAGTGTTGGTTCAAAATCATGACGTATGAAGGAGCTGAATGATAATGGCATTGTATACTGCAACAGCGAAGGTTCATGGTGGACGTCAAGGTAAGGTTGAATCCAGCACAGGTGCTGTAGATGTGAATCTGGTGATGCCGAAAGAACTCGGTGGCGGTGGCGGTAATGGTACCAATCCAGAGGAATTGTTCGCGGCTGGATATGGCGCATGCTACCAGAGCGCACTAGCAAATGTAGCGCGTAAAGCAAAAGTGAACGTAACTGATACACTCGTTACCAGTAATGTAATGATCGATAAAGATCCGACAGACGATGGCTTTAAGCTGTCTGTACGTCTGGACGTGAGCATTCCAGGTCTGTCACATGACGAAGCACTGGAAATCGCTAAAAAAGCGCATGAATTTTGCCCGTATTCCAAAGCGACACGCGGCAATATCGATGTGGAATTAAATATCGTCTAAACTCAGACACTTGCTCTGTTCTGTATAGTTGATGATATGCGGATACGGAGTGATGAGAATCTGTACAGATTGTACGGGTTCTGCATGAATGAGAAGGATTAGAATGGATAACCCCTTTGTATAGGCAAAGGGGTTATTTTTATGGCTGTAGATTTGATAATGCAGTTGATGGACAACCCAAGATATAAAAGATATAAATATAAAAGATATATAAGAGGAAAAAGGAAAGATATAAGATCGTGCTTAAAGAACGATGCACAGCTAGAGGTAGGTCATTCATTTTAGCTTCTATTTAGTGGATAAGAATGTTAGTGGATAAGAATGTTAGTGGATAAGAATGGCTTGCTTGGTGGGTAAGAATGGTTTGCGTATGGAATTGCTTGAATTGTGCCATTTTTTGAGCAGAAACCGATTAATTTTGTATGACAGGGGTAAGGTTAACATAACAGAGCACTCCGTCAAACATGTTCTGGTTGTAAAACCAGAGTGCTTCCTGTACAGTAAATGGCAATAGTTGATGCGGCAGATCGTGACAATCGACGCAACAATTACCCGTTCAGCTCTACATTTGTGCTCCCCCGCACAGGTACGGAGTTGACACATACCATAAAATTCTTTAATATGTCATAGGTGATTTGTAATTTGCTACGAAATTTTAAGGATAACGGGTGATGATAAAATGGCATATAGACCGACGATTACGACGCTCAAAAAAGCCGGTATCAATGAAAAAGAAGGACTGTACGAATTTACGGCAACACTGGTAGACGGAACAGAGTGCCGCATGTTCTACAATCGTTTTCCAGAATGGAAAATGACGTATATTAACCGATTGCTGACCAAGCCTTGTCCTGTATGCCGCAAAGACTTTATTTGCAACTGTTTCAATGCTTTTGCAGGCGAAATTGATCAGCAAATCAAAGATCGTCAATTGATTGACGAAGCACTGGCATAAGTTATTTTGCCATAACGCTATACTATTCATATGCAGAGCGCGGGGGAATCTTCTTCGTGCTTTTTTGCTATTTTGAGGCAGGATGTCAGTGCATCGCAAACGACTTTGTATAAAGGAGAGTGGCGAGAATGGTAACTGCACATGCACCGGTATCCAGACCGGGCGAACCGACTGAACTGACTGATCAACAGATTGAAGCGCTGATTCATGGTGATCATCCGATTGTACTGGTAGACGGAGTTTGTCATTTTTGTCAGGGAGCGACCAAGTTTATCATCAAGCGCGATCCGAAGAGGATTTTCCATTTTGCCTCCTTACAGTCTGAGGTGGGGCAGAAGCTGCTTGAGAAGGGCGGCATGCGAACCGATCAGATGGATACATTTGTATTGATTGAAAAAGGCACCTTTTATACTCGTTCAACGGCTGCACTGCATATTGCGCGCAAATTGAAGTTTGCCTGGCCGCTACTGTATGCGTTCATTATTGTTCCGCGTGTATTGCGCGACAGTATCTACAATATCATTGCACGTAATCGCTATCGCTGGTTCGGCAAATCGGATCAATGTATGCTGCCAACACCAGAAATTCGGGAGCGTTTTTTAGAGTGATTGTATCTGAACGCATATATGGCTGAATCTATGATGGCTTGCTAGAATAGTCATTCTTTGTGCAGTGCTTAATGCTAGCGTGTCTGTATGGGTTGTATGCTAGCCTGTAATGTACATTGTCACTATCGTTTATTTAGAGATTTAGAAGATGAATAAAAGCCTGTCGCAGGATTCATTATCGCTGCTCTGTTATATGCTGCTGTCATAGCAGGGAACAGAGTGGCGGTATGGAATGCGAGCAGGCTTTTTTGTGCTTTTCTGAGCTGGCTAGTTCAAGTAAAGCTGTTATTTTTGAAGCACGTATTTAGAAAGAGTGCCTTTGCCTTGATTGGTATAGACGGCGTGGCTGTCGTAATCAAAAGTGAGATCGGCAGCATTGCGGTGCCATGCTGCAATGATCGTATGTTTAGCTTGATTTAAAATGTATGTCCGATCGAGCATGTTAACCATCAGATTACCATCGAATGTACGCTGTATCCAGTTAGCATCGGCCGGGTTACCTTTTAATGTCATCGAAGCGAAAGGCTTTGGAGAGCTGGCATGATACCATTTGAACAGGTTATGGTCATACAGTACATAGTCTGAGCCTGTGGATTGGATACGATAGTCTTCTGAAACGGATTGTTTTAACGTTATTTTTCCTTTCGGATCAAAGCGGAAAAGTCTATTATTGGCATCGGATTCATTGTAGGTTCCGATTAACACGGTACCATCATTTAGTACAGCGATCTGATCATCATAATGATCAAATTCAAGTATAGCTTGATGGCTATACAACGGGTTTAACTGAAGTCCATACACAGCTACTTTTGCATTGCTCAGGGTCGTTTGATTGTTTTTATACAGGCTGGCATCTACAATAATTCGGTTGCCGCTGGCAGCCATCACGTAGCCGTTCACGATTTTCTGTTGCAGCAGCTTTCCGGTTTGATCATATCGCTTTAACATGGATTGAACATTGTCTGCTGAATCCGTATGAACAGCAACCGATACAAGCAGCGATCCATCCTGCAATAGATTTAACTCATAAGGAAAAGCATTCGCCATTTCAGGAAGCTTGATCGCCCAATTGACTTTTCCAGTTGCATTGATCGAGGTTAATCTGTAGTGACCGTCTGCATATCGGTTACAAAAATAAACAGTGCCGTTACTGGCATATTGAGTGGTGCCCATATCTCCAGGTTCGCCCAGATCATTGTAGTTCCACTGGAGCTTGCCGTCTTTTGTGCTGTAGGCTTGAAAGGTATCTGCCCACTGG
>JBCNLJ010000105.1:0-15167 GCA_039595515.1 Paenibacillus sp.
ACAAGGAATAAGGGAACGGACTCGGGTGGAGCCGCGGGAATCTACTGGATTAGGATAGAATGTAGATTCCCGCACCTCCACAGCAGTACAATATTTTGCTGCGCAAAAATCCCTTTTTATTGAACCCCGTGTTAGAAAATCACTAACACTATAAGTCGTCCTTTTCCCTTATTTCCTTGCCTGCGTTCTGTGCTGCTTGCATCATGTTCATTGATGCGTAGCGTAAATAGCAGCTTTTTAATCGACTGAGTTATTTTAATTTTTTAAATTACTTTAGGATATGAGTATATGTAAGCCCTAACTGAGTTATGGCGTATGGCATAACTCAGTTAGGGCAAAAATGTATTGAACTAATCTCATTCGGCAACTCTTATGTTACAAGCGCAAAACTTTAAACTTTTTAGAGGGGGAGCAGCCGGTTTAAGTGAACAATACATGTTACGGAAAACTATATAAAAAGCTGTATAAAGTGTTAGCTATGATCGATACGAGTTCGATGTAGTGATAATAGCTATGGTGACAAGAATAAGATAGTGCAATTTATGCTAATAGCGGTTGAGTAATGATGTTCGATTCATACTACGGGATTCATGTGAATCACGAATGGTTCGTCCATATTTGCGAATGTCTTGCCGCTAGGTGAGAGTGCGCTACTAACTGGAATCTGATGTTCTATCTTTTGTTATTGCGGGTTGTTTGTCCAGATTCCTGCTGATTTTAGGACGACGCGGGAAGGGAGTTTTAAGCCTGCGAGTACGAGCTGGGCTACGTCTTCCGGTTGCATCATGCGGTCTTCGTCGCCGATTGGGAGACCTGCGTTTACTGCCAGTGGGGTGTTGACGGTGCTTGGTGTCAGGGCAGTGACGCGGATGTTGGATTTGCGTACTTCTTGCATCAGGGCTTCGGTCATGCCGAGCAGGGCGAATTTGGATGCGCAGTAGGCGGAGCCTGTAGCAAAGCCGCGTTCACCAGCAGTCGACGCGATATTGATAATATCTCCGCTTTCCTGTGCCAGCATGCCTGGCAGCAGCTCGTGGGTAACATAATAAGCGCCCATCAGGTTGACGCGGATAATTTGTTCCCATTGTTCAGGGTCCATGTCGACCATTTTCGCAAATGCGCCGGTGCCTGCATTGTTGATTAGAATATCGACGCGTCCGAGCGAGCTTGCCAGCGAGGATACGGCAGCACGAACGTCAGCAGAGTTGGCTACATCCGCTGTAGCTGTGAATACTTTTACGCCATAACGGCTGCTCAGATCCTGTGCAAGCTGCTCCAGATCAGTAGCTGTACGCGCCAGCAGACCGAGCTGTACGCCTTCGGCAGCAAGTGCTTCTGCGGTTGCTTTACCGATTCCTTTACCTGCACCGGTAATAATTGCGGTCTTGTTTGTCAGTTCCATATGATAAATTCCTCCTGAATGAATAGGTTCGCAAATGGGCATTGCCTTTGCCTGACTATTATACTACTTATCCCGATTGCAAAAAAATGGTTTCATTTTTCACGCAAAAGGGTAAACTATTAGGTTACATAATCCGACATATTCCTGTATAATGGTTTGAATGTTGTTCTGTTTACAAGCGTTACAAACACGAATAACGGGGAACCAAATTTCAGGAAAGTGTAGGGATGCCCGTGAACCAGCGTCATGTTAAAACCACCATTGAGACCTTGCTTCGTCGCGCCAGCAGTGATGTTCGGGTTCGCACCAAAAAGAAATTTCCCGGTTCGCGTTCAGTCGGCGGCAAATTTTCGATGGGCAGCCGAATGATTACCCTGTACTTGCAAGAGATCGAGGAGCAATGCTTTCAGATTTTCGGCTCACTTCGCTCGATAGATGACTATGTTACGATTATTTTGGCGCACGAGATGGGCCATGCGCATGATCCACTGCTAGAACAGCTATCCGATCAGCTAGACAGTTGCCATGAGCCGTTGGAAGCTGCGCGTCTCGCTCTGCGCATTGAGCAAAATGCCTGGGATTATGCATCAGAGCTTGTCCCTGAGGTCGATCGGTTTGTATTTGAGAAAATTGTAGAATGCTCGCTCGAAGCGTATCATGAACGGATTCAAGAAGCAGCGATTGCCAGTGGCGAGCTTGAAGTGATTGCTTGAATCACCTACAATGACCGTATGATGACTCGTATAACGAACGGGAGGTACGGATGGCTAACTATATCGCATGGATACGCTCCAAAACAGGCACCGCCAAAATTTTCACGAATTTTGCCGGTGCCCTTATTGTAAATGAGCATGGACAGCTTTTACTGCAAAAGCGTCAGGATAACGGACAATGGGGCTTTCCTGGCGGCGCGATGGAGCTGGGCGAATCGGCAGAGCAGACCGTGCTGCGCGAGGTAATGGAGGAGACGGGATATATCGTCGAGGTCGATTATTTGCAGGGCGTGTACACGCGCTATGATTATACATATCCGAACGGCGATGAAGCACAAACGATGCTGACCGCCTTTGTCTGCCACATCACCGGTGGTGAGCCGCTGACAGCGAATGAGGAAACAAGGGAGCTACGCTTTTTCGATCCTCAGGATGCACCGCCCTTATTCAATCAGCAAAATGTCGATATGCTGGCTGACTTTGTAGCAGGGCACCGCGGCGTTTATCGTTGATGATGAATGGATTGCATTTCCGGCAGAAGGAAGCATAGGAGTAAGACGGTGCTTTTGATAAGCATATGTACATAGAACAGGCGCTGATATCGCATCAGCGCCTGTTTGTCATGCCAGATTTAAAAGGTAAATGTCCACGGCTGTAACCGCCAGGTGAGCTTAAATTGTATCTACTCAGTCTATTGTGACGATAGGCTACTCTACCTACTCGTCACCCCTGCTGACTCGCAGCAATCGCCTGCTCCAGATCGCCAAGCAGATCACGAATATTCTCCGTTCCCACTGACAAACGAATTAGCTCTGGATTCACGCCAGCGGTCAATTGCTGCTCTTCCGTAAGCTGCTGATGCGTGGTGCTGGCAGGGTGGATGATCAGCGACTTGGAGTCCCCGACATTGGCAAGATGAGAGAACAGCTTCACATTGCCGATCAGCTTGCGTCCAGCTTCAGCGCCGCCGCGAATACCAAACGTCAGAATCGCGCCCGTGCCTTTAGGCAGGTACTTTTGCGCCAGCTCGTGAGAAGCATGGCTGCTGAGGCCTGGATAGCTCACCCATTCGACATCTGCATGCTGCTCCAAATATTGCGCGACCTGCAGTGCATTTTCGCTATGGCGCTCCATACGCAAATGCAGCGTCTCCAATCCCTGTAGTAGCAGCCACGCATTGAATGGCGAGATTGGCGCACCTAGATCACGCATGAGCTGCACGCGCGCTTTGATAATATAAGCGAGCGGACCGAGTGCATCGGTGTAGACGAGACCGTGATAGCTTGGATCAGGCTGGGTTAAACCAGGGAATTTATCATTTTGCGTCCAGTCAAATGTACCACCGTCAACGATGATGCCGCCGATCGATGTTCCATGACCGCCGATGAATTTCGTGGCGGAGTGCACGACAATATCGGCGCCATGCTCAATCGGACGCAGCAGGTACGGACTTGGGAACGTATTATCAACAATTAACGGAATACCATGCTCATGCGCGATGGCAGCGACCGCTTCGATATCCAGTACATTGCCACCCGGATTACCTACCGTTTCGGCATAAATGGCTTTGGTACGCTCATTGATGGCAGCGCGAAAGTTCTCAGGCTGATCGGAATTAACAAAAGCTACTTCGATGCCTAGCTTTGGTAATGTATTGGCAAATAGATTGTATGTACCGCCATACAGGCTGGATGCAGAGACGATATGATCGCCTGCGCCTGCGATATTCAAAATAGAGAACGTAATCGCTGCCTGACCGGATGCGGTTGCCAGTGCACCTACGCCGCCTTCCAGTGCAGCAAGACGTTTCTCCAGTACATCTGTTGTCGGGTTCATCAGACGGGTGTAGATATTGCCAAATTCCTTCAATGCAAACAGATTCGCTGCATGCTCACTATCCCGAAAACCATACGAGGACGTCTGATACAACGGTACAGCACGCGAAAATGTCGTTGGGTCAATCTCCTGTCCAGCATGAATTGCGAGCGTTTCCAGTAAATAAGGGTTCGGTTCAGTCATCATCATTCTCCTTTATATGGGTCAAAATGATAGCGTAAAGCGGTATGACATGATCCAACCGGATTTATGGAGATGCTGTCATATGATGTCAGCGGTTGAATTGAACCTATTCTCGCACGAGCGAAACGACTATTCAATAACTAAATTTGTATTTGTGGAATATTCTATAGGGGATAGAAAATATAAATAAGTGGTGGCGCGTCTAAATCGGGGATGTGCTTGCCAGACAAAATAAATACGCAGCCGGTTTATATATACCGGCTGCGCATAGAGGACTAAATAATACGATGTTTAGATTATATATTGCCAGTTGTCTGCCGAATGAATGGATTAATCATTTTTCCTGGCAGGTTCTGCATATTCAGCGAATGCTTTTTGCAGGATGTCGTAGCTTTTCTTTTTGCGTTCATGGGTGACGGGTTCATTCCATGCTTGCCAGGTGTAGCTGCCGAATTGTGGTGCTTGTACAGTGGATGAGCTGGTCTTAGCGATCACAACCGGGCTTGCTTTGACGGCATCGACGGTCTGTGGAGCGATGCCGTTTGCTTTGTATGGGTTTGCCCATGCCATATGACTGCTCGGGTCCATGAAGCCCAGCAGCATCCACGGAATTGCCATTTCGATCACATTGTCTTTGACATAAAAGTCGGACAGGTTGTTGAAATCTGCGCTGTTCGGATCGTTGATGCCATAGTGCAGCTTACCGACTTCCAGCTCCTCGAACGGCATCGTTACTTTCGTTTGTGGCAGATACAATTGGCGATTAAGCGCCAGCTTCCACGGGAGGAAGTAGCCTTTACTGCCATCTGCATATTTTGCATCATATGGAATCTCCTTGCGGTTATATCCGTACAGATACGTATGCTGATCATAGGCGCTGTTGATGTAGATATGTCCGCCTTGATCGGAGGCTTCCCCAATACTTAGGAGGAATCCAATCGGACCAGGGAAGGTGATGGCTGGTGCTTTATCCGCAGTTACACTGCCATCGCCAGTTGTCTGGAAGCCGACATACAATTGATCTTTATTTAGATCCCAATTCCCGTTTTTCTTTTCCAGCTTCACGTACAGATTCGCGGCATCGTGAGACATTTGCATCGTCATATCCGGGTAATCGGTCGTTGTCACATCAGGGCGCTTTGCCCAATCCTCAGTTTTGCCATCCAGATGGATCATATCATCCACACTGGCACCCGGCTCGACGGCGATTACCCCGAAGTGCTCCTCATTCGTCAGACGGTTGCGCCACATCGCGCGGCGATCGGCAGGCTCCATATCGATTGTATTCCAGGTGAATTTGAACCATTCATCCTGCCATTCGAATAGCAGCGCGCCATCCAGCCCTTCATCGTAAATGTCCTTGAGCAGTCCGGCATCCAGCTTGCCCTGCTCCTGCTCCGTGTGCATCCCCTGATTGCGCCCATTGGGTCCATAATGCGCCATCCCGCGTGAGCTAGGCATCCCGTACTCGGCTACGATTAGTGGAATGCCCTTATGATGCTTACGCATCGCATCCAGGTAACCTGCATACGCATTGAGCGTACCATCGGCTTTTTTGAACGTTTTGTATTCCGGCTGCTGACGTAGCAAGTCCGGATAATACGGATAGATGTGATAGGACGAGAAGTATCCAGCGGTCCAGCTATCCTTGACCGGTTGGATATTCATCGGATCTACCGAAACCAGATCCTCTTGCTCCAGCGGCTCATTCGGATGGGAGAGTGGATCGGTTGTCACCCAGTTTGTAAACGACATCGGATGCTGCCATCCATATTTCATATCGGCTTCAGCCGCCACATCAAGCATGCTGGCTACCCAGCTCTCAAATGCTGTGGCATTCGCTTTCGCACTAAAATATTTGCCTTTATACGGTGGCTGATTCGGATGCGCCTTATCGGTCACATCGACAGCAAACGGATACCATTCGGTACCGACCACCCAGCCGAGTACGTAAGGAGAGACATCAGCAGTAAATGTACCGTGAGCATGTCCTTGCTTTTCAGCAATCGTTACTTTGCCATGAATCGCACCGACCGCATCCTGAATCTCCTGTTTGAATGCTTCGGTAATCTCCGGGGTATACGCATCACGGCCCTTACCATCCTCGCCGATCAGCTCCTCCTCCGGTGACCAGACGCCCTGCATCAGATACAGTGGCTCTTTTTGCGTTGCATTGAATTCCTGCAAGGCTTCATAGAAATAAGGCGGCAAAATCGTATAAATACGCAGCACGCGAATATTCATCGCCTTCATCTCCGGGAACCAGCGCAAATAATCTGCTTTAGTTGGACTGAGCTCGCCTGGATAATGTCCGGGTGTCGTGGCACCGAGGTTCATGCCTGCCCAGAAGGAAGGCTGCCAGCTTTTGCCGTCATACGTTGCTAGCTGTTCACCAACGACAGTGGACGTACGCTTAATCCCGTCTTTTTCTACAATCGGGAGTGTATAGGCAGGAGCAGTTGTAGCTGTACCGCCCGGTTTATTCGTCGTGGAAGACCCTATTCCCATTCCTCCACGTAATAGCCAAATCGCAAGTCCAGCTACTACAACTACAGCAACGATAAGGGTAATGATGAGTGGCAGACGAGAACGTCGATGGGCTTGTTTTCGAGATCGCATAATTTCATCCTTTTTCATGTTATGGGATAAATAGTCTATTCATAGATTAAACAGTTATTGCTAATTTGACAATTGTTGTTATAGCCTTTCTTCTAGCGGGTAAGAGCCTCAAAGGGAGGGATGCATCATGAACAAACATCAGCGAGAATCCAAGCCAGAGCCAGCAAAAAAGCGAAAAATCTGTATCCGTCGTCCTGACTCTTACAAGCTAGCCATCGAATTCAAACGTCGCCGGATTGTGACAAGTAACCGTTATGAGATGATTAGTCTGCTTAATGATATGATTACGACGATTTGTTTTTTGATCGGTAGTTACTTCTTTTTTCATAGACAAACCGAAACGGGAACCATCATGTTTATTATCGGCAACGCAAATACGCTTTTTAGAGCAATTCTTGCATTAATACGAAAAATTCATATCGAATGGATTCAAAATGAATCGTCAGAGAGCAGCACACCACTGAAATGAATCGCTGCAATCCTTTGTCAGTTCACCCGGTCTTCTGCTGGAAGCATCGGGCTTTTACATAAATGAATAACGAATAACCGGAAACGCGACCACAGGAAGCGTTTCTTTTTTTGTGAAGCTTATCAAGCGATCAGCTTTCCACGGCGGTTCGAGTAGCAGCAAGTGAGCGCAATTGACGAATATCGCTAAGTGGTGGACGACCGAATAGACGGGCATATTCGCGATTAAATTGCGATGGACTCTCGTATCCAACGCGAAAAGCCGCTTCTGCTGCTTGAACCGGTTCGCTTAGCAGCATCTGACGTGCTTCCTGCAGACGGATTTGCTTTTGAAATTGTAGCGGACTCATCGCTGTAACTTCGCGAAAATGGCGATGCAGGGAAGAAGGACTCATCCCGGCTTCGGCAGCCAGCTCTTCGATGCGTAGCGGCTCATTATAGCTCTCACGAATCCGGCGGATCACCTCGGCAATCGAAGCGGCATGTCCAGCTCCCGGTGCCATTTGTCGAAGCACCTCGCTCTGACCGTCCCGCAATGCGCGATACACAATTTCCCTTGCCGCCATCGGAGCTAATACGTCAAGGTCCTCTGGCGTTTCCAGCAAGCGCACAAGGCGCACGAAAGCATCCAGCATACCTGAAGTAGTCTGACTAACATACAAGCCGCGTACGGCTGCTGAACGACCGTTACGGTCGCTAGCTGTGTTCTGGATCAATTCAACTACCTGCTGCGGATCAATGCGTAGCCGAACGGCAAGATAAGGATATTCAGCCGAAGCTTCTGTAACCTGACCGGAAATCGGCAGCTCTACCGATACGGCAAAATATTGCGAAGGCCCGTAGCGATAAGCCTCATCTCCAAGTAGCACCAGCTTGCTGCCCTGTGCAACCAGACAGATCGACGGCTCATATACCGTATATACCGGAACGGCATCATCCGAGCTACGGATTAAGGATAGGGCAGGGAAGTCCGTCTGGTAAGTACCATCGCTCGGACAGAATTGGGCAATCAATCTAGCAAGCTCCTTCAACTGCTCATTTGTCTCTCTATTCGATATAGAAGTTGATTTCATAGGAATTCTCCTTGGTGATAGAGTTGTTCAATTTGTCTTTATTATACAAGTTTAATGTGTACGAACAATCCTCTTGAGCGGAATAGGCAATTTTTTGCGTCGATCGTTCTACCTCTCTTTACAACGACTGCGTCATACTGAACAAGAACCAGAACGAGAGGAGGAACAAGCATGAGAGCAAGAGATGAGCAGGCGCAGGAGATACCGGAAGCGGCACAGGATTATACAGGTATGTGGATCACCGCAGATGGTGTCATTCGTCAGGAGCTATTGCCCAATGGACGATATGATGAAGCACGCGGCAATCGGGCAAGCGCTTATACCGGCAGCTATAGCATCCAAGGCAATCATATTGATTATGTAGACGATACCGGCTTTACTGCGGATGGCGAGTTTCAAGGAGATGTTCTGTACCACGACGGCATGATTTTTTACCGACAAAAATAATACCAACTTCGGTCGTGACTGAACCTTTAAAGGAGGAACAATAATGAGTATTCATACCCAACCAGCGAATGGCATTGAAGGCAAGGTAGTGTTAATCACAGGAGCGAGCAGCGGGATAGGGGAAGCAACTGCGCGTCTGCTGGCGGAACGCGGAGCGAAAGTAATGCTTGGCGCACGACGTGTCGAACGGCTAGAGAAGCTTGCAGCAGAGCTTCGCGATGCCGGAGGAACAGCGGAATACAGAAAGCTGGATGTGACCGATTCAGAAGATATGGAAGCGTTCGTGCATGCAGCCGTAGAGAAGCTTGGACGTGTGGACGTGATCGTGAATAATGCAGGCGTGATGCCGCTCTCCAATCTGGAAGAACGCAAGCTTAACGAGTGGAACCGTATGATCGACGTTAACATTCGCGGAGTGCTGCACGGCATCGCCGCAGGTCTGCCTGTTATGCGCAGTCAGGGTGGCGGGCAATTCGTGAATGTTGCTTCAATTGGTGCCTATGAGGTCACACCAACCGCATCCGTATACTGCGCTACCAAATACGCCGTCCGTGCAATTTCCGAAGGCTTACGCATGGAAACCGAACGCGAGATTCGTGTTACCCTCGTCTCACCGGGCGTGACCGAATCCGAACTGGCAGACACAATCTCCGATGAGCACGCTCGCGCAGCGATGCAAGAATATCGCCGGATCGCCTTACCCTCCAAAGCCATTGCCGAAGCGATTGCCTATGCGATCTCCCAGCCTGAAGGCGTCGATGTGAACGAGCTAACTGTACGACCAGCCAGGGGGAATAATTGAACGAGTCCATAGGAGTATTGCATCTGTCATACACAGTAGATGAGACAGGCAGAGACAGTGTAGGGAGCACAATAAAGATAGGCACCTATACGATACACAGCTTGGAGCGCCATCGTATACTCTTCAGTTCTTCAGTTCTTCAGTTCTTCAGTTCTTCAGTAGAAGTAGGTGTAGGGTGAAGTCTTGAAGATAGGACAAAGCTCGGACGCAAATCATACGTCCGAGCTTTTATCTGTTGATCATCATGTTGTAAGGAAGCGTGATAATGTAAACAATGAAGCTCCATATAACGAAACAAAACACAACGTAAGTAACTATGTCTGGTATACATCGCTAATCACAATGTAATGAATAAGCATACAAGAACAATCAATCTTTTATAAAAGCATACAGCAGTTCAATCCGAATTACCGTTTTTTCAGCGGCTCGGTAGGCGGCCCTTCGAGAACTTCACCCTTGTAATCAAATCGCCCACCATGACAGGGACAATCCCATGAGCGTTCCGCCTCATTCCATTGCAATTCACAGCCCATATGCGTACAGGTCGTATCAACCAGATGCAGCTCGCCTTCTGGATCGCGATAGGCTCCAGTACGCTTGCCACGTTGCCAGACGACTGCGCCCTGATCTGGCTTGAGTTCCTCTGCCTTGTGCAGATTAAAATCAAGCTTGCCGGTCACCAGTTCCTTGGCTACCGTCATATTGTGACTAACCGCTGTTTGCATTCGCTTTAGAAACGGTGTTTTGCGAGCAGGATCGAACAGCTCTGCATAGCGATTATCTCGTCCCATCACCCGATCCGTCAGCATTATCGCAGCGAGCGTTCCCGTCGTCATGCCCCATTTTGCATAGGCTGTGCCAACGAGAATGTTAGGCGTATCGGAGGTAAGCTGCCCGATGCAGGGCAATTGATCCAGCGAGTACAAATCCTGTGCAGACCAACGATACGGAATATCATGCAGGCCGAATAGCTTCCCTCCAAATACCTCCAGCTCGGCATAATGCATAATCGTATCGCCTTCCTGACCGGTACGATGTCCTTTACCACCGACAATGATGTACTGCTGATCGTCAAAGGTTGCCGAGCGTAGCGAATGCTTCGGCTCGTCTGCGCTAATATACATCCCGCCTTCAAATGGTGTCTCCGCACGAATCGCCAGTGTGTAGGAGCGCTCCGGCTGCAAGCGGGCAAAATAAAAGCCGTTCTGGTCAGTCACCGGATAATGCGAACCAGAAATGACCGTATCACAGCGTATACCGAAATCGCGATCCTGCACGAGCAGACGCGGACGCTCCTCGTTCTCCACCTCGCTGATCATCGTATTTTCGTAGATCGTACCGCCCAGACGCAGAAACTCCAGTAGCAGAAATTTCAAATATTGCAGGGGATGAAAACGTGCCTGTCCCGGTAAAGCAATCGCCCCTTCGATCGAGAGCGGGATCGGCAACGACTCCACCCATTCGCCAGGCAAGCCAAGCTCGCGGTAGGCGTCCATCTCCTTTTTGAGCTTTTTCAGCCCCGCATCTTCGTGCTCAGCATAGACATAGGCGGTTTCCTCCTGCCAATCACAGTCAATTCCATTCTCCTGTACAAGCTGCTGCATAAACGCTTTTGCTTCCTCTGCACCTTCGTAATAAAGCAACGCCTGCTCATCGCTAAAATGGCTGCGCAGATGATCATAGATGAGTCCATGCTGCGAGGTGACTTTGGCAGTCGTATGCCCTGTGGTACCGTTTAGCACCTGATCCCCTTCAATCAGCACCACCTTACGTCCCTCCAGAGCGAGTAAATAGGCGGCAGTAATACCTGTAATGCCCGCTCCGACTACAGCAATTTCCGTATCCAGCTCCTGTTCCAGCGTAGGAAAAGAAGGGAACTCCGTTGTCGCTCGCCAGAATGAATAAGGCTTCATCGGCAGCTCCGTTTCAGCCGTCTTGCGTGTCAGGTCCCGGTTCGAATCGTACTTCATAAAAGTCCTCCTTATTATGGATCATAGGTCGTTTTCGATACCCCTCATTACCACTTTCAGGAAGGAGTTTAACCAGCGAGTCAGCGATATAGGGTCAGCTCGTTGTTGAACGATGCCATGACGTTCATATATCCAACACATCTATATTCAGTAGTAGCATGTAGCAACGGGCGGGAACATGTATAATAAAAGAATGGATATGATCGACGTCGCTGTCGTTTGTATATGTGCATAAACGCGAGCTGCTCGTCTATCCCAACAGGAAAATATAGAACAGGAGCTACTTCCCCTATGAATATGAGAACGATGCTAATTATACGAGGCATCACCTGCCTTGCTATTATCGTGCTTGCGTTATCGATCATCCTGCGTAACCCTTCCAGTCCAGATCGACTGTACGCCTACGGCTTAATGCTCGTAGCTGTACTGGCTTTCGTCCTGCCGATTGTGATCCAAAAGTTCATTCGTCGTATGATGCAGAAACGCGGCAATAATCGTAAGTAAGCAGGATAAGCAAGGCGTATGGAAACGGAAAAAGCAGTCATTCCCGAGTAGCCTGTTAGGGGCTGTTCAGGAATGGCTGCTTTTTTAATAGTTCATGTCGCTGCTCGATCGAATTTTCGGGTAGCTTTACTTACCCAAATTCAAGCATAATTACAACCGCAACCGCAACCGCAACCTAAATCCAATCTATCTACGCAATTCATCCAGCGTAAGCTGCCAGCGCTCCAATACCACTTCCGGTTCATGCAGGCGATACGTCACACCCGTCAGCAGCTCAGCATACTTTGCCACATCCTCGCGAATATGCTCGATCTTCGCTTCAAATCGGGCACGCGAATAAGCCGCATCCTCCAGTTCTGGCAACGCTCTCGCTCGAAGCCGTAATGCATAAGATACACCATCGTTCACCACCGTCAGTAATGCCTTGCCGTCTCGCATCAGATTAGCTGTCGTATTCGTACCCGTCCAGAGCGCAATCCGTAGCGTCTGTCCATCCATCGCCAGCACTTCCCCAGCACTGACCATCGCCTGATGCGGATATCCATCCTCACTGACCGTAAGCAGGGGCATCGCAAGCTGCTGCTTGTGCTCCAGATGCTGCCCATTCCAGAGCTGTTGTAGTGTGTCGGGTAGTTGTATCGCATGCTGCTGTGCCTGTGCATCTTGATTGACCGCGTGATTATCCATAGATGTAACCTCCAGAAACAAACCGTTTATTTTATAAATAGCTCTTTATGCTATGCATTTACCTTTGCAGGCAGCTATCTCATAGAGCAATCGTATAAAGCAGATACAGCAAATTATACATGACTACCTGTCATCATCCATTCGTTGTATCATCGCATTCGTTCACGATGTACAGAATACAGGGCTTATTTACATACAACAACGACATTTTGCACATCGAAGCGACAACCTTTACAATAGCTCATAAGCTTAGCGCTGCTCGTCGTATGACTCTTTACTGGCAGGGTGGGCTGTTGGGTTAGAACCCTATTACTTCATAATATAATCTAAACCATTAAACCAAGCAGCACTCAAGCAGTCCAACGATGAAGCAGCTACGAACAACACAGGAAGCTGTATTCGATTCGCCTGCTGAACGGATATTCACTTTGTAGAACAGGAGGGGTGCTATGCTCGTATTTAATGCCTTCATCTGGATCGTGGGCTTGATGATCCTCGCCGTAGCATTGCTTACCGCGCAATCGGCGTATCGTAAGCCCATATCCTGGCTACTGATCGCGGGCATATTCGGTATTTATATGCTCAACGTCATTCGCTATACGTTTTTCCCGTTTCCGATTCATCAGCAGTTGATTGAGCTTATGCGTACAACGATGGACGAGCGAGACATGGTCAGAGTGAATCTAATTCCTTTTTATTCTCAGCATTACAGCTCGATCTTTCAAGACAAGTCGAACTATTTGAATGTGTTAATGACGGTGCCATATGGCATATTGTTACCGCTACTGGTCCCTATGAATCGCAAGCGGATGCTGCTTTATGCGCTCGGTATCGGCGTGACGATTGAACTGCTTCAGGGACTGTTCAATCTGTGGCTGGGCTATACGTATCGGACGGTAGATATTAACGATGTGATCTTCAATTTCATTGGCGCAATGATCGGCTGGGAGCTGCTACGATTGTTCTGTGAAACAGCGTTTGGAAAAAAAAGGCTTGCCAGATGGCTTCCAGACGTGGTAAAAAAGTAATAATGACGACGTGTGAATCAGTCCATTGCTCCCGGGAAGGAGCATGGGTTGCTGACTCAGACGTTATACCAAGGAGGTGAGGCAGGATGTTGAATTTCCCATTTTCTATGACGCTGGATTGCAGAGTGCAAGGCGTTTTTAGTATTTCAAACACATTTTACGAAGACGGGAGAAGTCTGTCCAAAAATGAATATGATACGAATGGCGAAATGCCGCTCCTGCCTTCAGCCTCGGTCGGGTTATTTGAGTAACTGTTCAGCGTAATGGGGATGCACGATCTGTGCATCGCACTGCGATTGTTTGTCGTACATTTGGTGTACTCCACAATCACAGGTATACGTTCGCTGTCCGTCTGTACGAACAGACAACCACCGAATTGCTAACGTTCAAGCCGCAGGTATAGTTGCCTGCGGCTTTTTTATATGTTTGCTCCTACGGATCTTATGTGTAGTACCTGTAATCATCTGTATGTACAGGTGGGTACGATCCACGATTCAGCAAACGTAGCAAGCCTATGCCCGGATCGGCTGGCTGACAGTAGCGTGCATTTCTCCATCATCTACCATTACAAATAATGGCGCATATCGACCCGTATACCGATTCCCGTTTAACCGTGGGATCGATGTGGGAAGATAGGTCGCCCGATGAGGAGAATATACATGTCTATTATGATCGCCTGTCATCAGGTACAACAATATTACGGAGCAGAGCAGGTGCTCTCCAGCGTTACATTAGAAATTCACAGCGGCCGCAAAGTCGGTCTGATCGGAATGAATGGAGCAGGCAAAACGACGCTGTTCCGCCTGCTATCCGGTCAAGAACGCCCGTATCAGGGCAATGTGCACATTCAAAAAGGGTCAAAGGTCGGCTATCTCGCTCAGGTGCCAGACTATGCCGCCCACACTACCGTAATGGAAATTCTACGCGCCAGCTTTAGCGATCTGCTTGCTTTGCAGGAGCGGATGGAGCAGCTTGCGCTTCGTATGAGCGATACAGAGCAGAGCGAGCAGCAGCTAGACAAAGCGATTCGGGATTATGGGGATGCACTGGAACGGTTCGAGCAAGCCGGCGGGTATGAAATGTCGGCACGTATCGATAGCATCGCCAACGGTCTGGGCATTCCAGCCGCGTATTACAACGAGCCGGTTGGTAAGCTATCCGGTGGTGAGAAAACGCGTGTAGCGCTGGCGGCTATGCTGCTGACGAATCCGGACATTTTACTGCTGGACGAGCCGACCAATCATCTGGATATGGACGCCGTTGTCTGGCTGGAAAACTTCATTGCCCATTCCAATGCGACGGTCGTCGTCATCTCACACGATCGATATTTCCTGGATCGGATCGTGCAGGAAATTATCGAGCTGGAGGACGGAGAAGCGACCGCCTACCCGATGAACTATTCAGCCTATCAGGATGAGAAGCAGCGCCGACTTGT
>JBCNLJ010000106.1:0-14094 GCA_039595515.1 Paenibacillus sp.
CTGCTACGTCTTCAGATGTAGCGGGATTTTTTTGGTGTCGTAAATACGTAAAGTTGCGAAAGTGAATAATGACTGGTAGTCTAAAATAGGTCTTATGTGCGCAAATACGGAAATATACCTATATATTCCGTCTTATAAATTGCGGCGGAATTTGACAAATGCACCCGAAATGTTTTAAGGTGATAAAGGTTACAAAATTTTAATAAGTGTTTCATTTTTATTCAAGTCATATACCTACCATATAAATGAGACGTATTGTACGAATGTTGACGTTCTGGACATGACAGTATTTTTTGCAGCGGGTGGTCACATACGGGATTGGGCAATACATATTTATGTCAGTACCCTGGACTCCTTGAAATCAACTCCGCAAGCACCGAAGGGAGAAGTATTTTTTTGAAGAAAACGATATTGTCTCTGCTGGCTGCTGCTGTAATCTGCACAGCACAACCAACCGGCGCCTCAGCCAGCACACCGGCATTCAAAAGCGAAATTAAATCCCAGGCTTCCAAAGTCATGGGTACACCGTATGTAATGGGTGGAACAAGCACCCGAGGTTTTGACTGCTCTGGCTTTACCCGCTATGTGTACAAGAAGATGCACAAGACATTACCGCGTACTGCTCGCCAGCAGGCTCATATTGGCAAAGCGGTATACAAAGGCAATCTGTCGATCGGCGATCTGGTCTTTTTTAATACGCTGGGATATGGCATCTCGCATGTCGGCATCTACATCGGCAATAACAAATTTATTCATGCAGCAAGCAGCTCAGGCGTGACGGTTAGCAGCCTGTCTGAATCGTATTACAAAAAGCGTTATGTAACAGCAAGACGCGTTGTGAACTAAAGCAATCGACAGATGAACATGAGCGGGAGAGCGTACCATTTCTCTTATCCGTCATAGGTTGATGAACCTGTCTATTGAAGTACCATTTAAAATGATCAGTCGAAGGAGCATCATCGATCACCTTGAATACTATCGATCCAACAGTATAAAAGCGTGCAGAACTCTACAGGGGAGAGGCTGCACGCTTTATTTATATTGCCTTCATTTTATTGGTTCCATTAAATAAACAGATTATGACCCGCACGATCCGCCTGACCGAGATAATAGCCTACACCGGCAATTTTGACCCCATCGATCAGCTCCTCATGACGAATCCCCATCACATCCATCGACATCTGGCAGGCGACCATTTCCACACCTTGCTCGGCTGCACTGCGAATCAGATCCTCCAATGAAGCGATATTTTGATTGCCCATAATACCACGAATGAGCTTTGGCCCGATACCGAGCATATTCATTTTGGATAGACCGAGTCGCTGACTGCCACGCGGCATCATCATGCCAAACATGCGACTGATCATATTTTTCTGAATCGGCAGCGGTTCTGATTTACGCAAAATATTCAAGCCCCAGAAGGTAAAGAACATCGTAACTTTACGACCGCTTGCAGCAGCCCCATTAGCAATAATGAAGGAGGCAATCGCCTTATCCAGATCACCGCTAAATACGACCATCGTACTGGCAGGATCAGCGGCAGGCTGATTGGCTGTGCTGGCATCTGCCTGTGCTTTAGGCGTCTTGGCAAGTGTAGCTTCGATCGTTCCGCCGCGACCACGATCCAGTTGTAATAGCGTATGACCGGACATATGCGACCATGCCTTCACATCTTCATAAAAGCCGGGATCAGAGGCGAGCACATGGAGCTGCTCTCCGTCAGTTAATCCATCCATCTTCTGCTTCACCTGAATAAGTGGGCCGGGGCAGCTCAAGCCGCATACATTTAGCTCGTGCAGGGTGGCATGGGTAGCTAATGAAGATGGCTCTGCATCAGGAGCAGTGCTATTTACCAGGGCAGTGTTTGCCGATGAAGAAGCAGTCACTATATTACCGTTATGATGAGTCGTCACTGCACCATTCTGGGTTGTCACAACACTATCGGACAGATTGCTACTATTAAGTGTAGCCACAGCGATAGGTTCAAGCTTGGCATGGATAGCATGATTCCTGTCATCCATCGTATGCCCTGACGGTTGGTTGTCATGGGAGGACGTAAAAGGGTCCTTCGGCTTAAATTGCGCTTGCTTGTACGTTTTATAGCCGCCACTTAGATTTTTCACTCTGTAGCCATGCTGAGCTAGAATACGAGATGCAGTGTATCCGCGCAGACCGACCTGGCAATAGACGAGTAATTCCTTGTTCGGCTGGAGTTCAGGCAATCGATCACGAAGCTCATCGACCGGGATGGAGAGTGAACCTGAAATATGTCCGTTCTGGTGCTCCAGACTGCTGCGTACGTCCAGCAACTGCTGTTGCTCTGGATCATATTGCGCGACCTGATCATAGGTGAACACAGCCGTTCTGCCAGCGAGAACATTTTCCGCAGCATAACCAGCGATATTGACCGGGTCCTTGGCAGACGAGTAGGGAGGAGCATAGCTTAATTCCAGCTCGGTCAGATCGGAGATGTTGCCGCCAAAACGGATTGCAATCGCGATATCGTCAATTCGTTTATCTACACCTTCATAGCCTACTGCCTGCGCTCCTAGAATGCGTCCATCTGCCGCAAATAACAGCTTCAGCATCATCGAGCTGGCACCCGGATAATAGGATGCATGGGAGCTTGGATGCACGATAATCGATTGATAGCTGATGTTATGACGCTTGAGCGTCTTCTCATTACTGCCTGTAGAAGCTCCGGTCAGTCCAAACACTTTAATGATCGATGTTCCCTGTGTTCCTTTATAAGTAGAAGGAATACCGGCAATCTGGTCGGCAGCAATACGCCCTTGTTTATTGGCAGGACCGGCTAGTGGAATCGCCGCAGGCGTATTTAGCACCAGATCACGCACCTCAATCGCATCACCAACAGCATAGATATGCGGAAGATTCGTCTGCATCGCTTCATTGACGATAATATGACCCCGCGTGCCAAGCGTAATACCTGTACCCTGCAGGAAAGTGGTATCCGGTGTTACACCAATCGCCAGAATGACCATATCCGCTTCTAGCACCTTACCGTCTTGAAGCTGCACACCAATCCCACGTTCTGGCGATGTAAAACCCTGTACACGCTGTGAAAAGACAAGCTTCACGCCATGATGCTGCATTTCCTCTGCCAGTGCAGCAGCGAGCTCTGGATCGAAGGGAGTAAGTAGCTGTGGATTGCCTTCTACAAGCGTCACATCCAGCCCTGCTTCGCGCAGATTCTCCGCCATCTCTACTCCGATAAAGCCACCACCGACCACAATAGCCGAGCCGCCATTAATACATTGTACCTGCTCCTTCACACGATCAATATCCTTAACATTCCGCACGGTGTAGAGCAGTGGATGATCAGAACCAGCAACGTCAGGGATGATCGGACGTGCGCCCGGCGATAATAGTAGCTCATCATATGATTCGGTGTATTGACCGCGCTCCTGACTATTCACTGTAACGCTACGTGCAGCAGGGTCAATCGATATCACTTCACTTTCCGTCCGCACGTCGATACGGAAGCGATCCTTCATGCCCTGTGGAGTTTGTACGAGCAGCCGTTCACGGTCTGCAATCGAACCACCTATATAGTAAGGAAGACCACAGTTTGCAAACGAAATATGAGGCCCTTTTTCAAACAAAATAATCTCTGCCTGCTCATCCAGACGACGCAGACGTGCAGCAGCAGACGCGCCGCCTGCTACACCACCGACAATCAGTACCTTTTTACTCATGCTCACAATCTTCCTCTCCTAACAAAATGGTAACGATGTGGGCGATACGCTCATTCGCCAGAATATAGTTGACCTCAAGCCCGTTACGCTCCGTAGCAACAATGCCTGCACTGCGTAGCTTTTGCAAATGCTGAGATACTGTCGATTGAGGCATATCGAGACATTCCTGCATAAAGGACACATTGCATTTCTTTTTACGCATAAGTCCGCGTACGATGCACAGTCGAACAGGGTGAGATAACGCCTTTAGCAGATTGGCAGGTTCATCGTATTGTTTCATATCCTTCATATCAAAAATTTCGGTTTGCAAGATGAAAGCTCCTTTCTTGAATCCTAATATCGTAATATTACGATATATTGATTTATGTGTCAAATGCTTTGTCTTTTTGTCAGGAATCGTTTACTATAGATGTCTATTACGTAACCTATCAATTGTGCATAGTCTGTTATGTATAGGCTGGCCAATCGTAATCGATAGCCACTGGTTGCATTTACCAAAAATTATGTTATACTAAAACTATCTTAAATTAGTAATTGTTAGATTTGAGATATTTACCAAGCAGTTGCCTCGGGCTCTCTGCGAAGGAGGAATAATAATGATGATCAAAAGCTTAACTCGTATTAATGAACTCGCTAAAAAACAACGTGAGCAGGGCCTGACCGATATTGAAAAAGAAGAACAGCATGTACTGCGCCAGGAGTACCTGCGTGAAATTCGTGGTCAAGTGCTGCATACCTTTTCCCGTCTGACTGTTGTGGACGCTGAAGGTAATGACGTTACACCGGAGAAATTGAAAAACGACAAAGAAAACGGTTTTGTGATCGAATAATATAGAGTTTGCAAGGAACACCGCTTTTGCTGTGAACGGTAGCTTATGCATGTGCGTCAATCGCCCTGAGGGTGAACGGATGTGCATATGAAAGCTATCGTTTATGGCGGGGCGGTGTTTTAATGTTTAGCGCAGTTAGCTGGAAAGCAATACAGCATTGCTATCGTTTTGCAATATGGATACGTTCAGAAATTGAATTTTTCTATCGATTTGCATAGAAAAGTTCGATTGGTCACTGTCCATTTCCAGTGATAAATTATATATATTAAATTCGATTGAAATAGTCGGAATAAGGAGTGGGAATGATGAGTGAAATCTATCGTCTGGCTGTACCCGAGGATGCGCCTGTTGTACAGCGCATCATCCATGCTGCTTATGTAACGATTCGTGAGCTTAAGCTACAATGGCCTGCTGCACATGCGGATGTGGAGCAGATTCGTGATAATATCGTATCCAATAAATGCTATGTACTGGAACGTGATGGCGAGATTGTTGC
The DNA here is from genome assembly GCA_039595515.1 of Paenibacillus sp. Taxonomy (GTDB): domain Bacteria; phylum Bacillota; class Bacilli; order Paenibacillales; family Paenibacillaceae; genus Saccharibacillus. Next base: position 5,043 of record JBCNLJ010000106.1, read on the forward strand.
TACCGTGACACTGGCTGATCCGCAGCGGTTGAAGCTGCTGGCAGAGCAGATGGATTTACCATTTGTCATGTGGTTTGCGGTTGATCCGGATGTACAGGGAAGCGGATGGGGACGCAAGTTGCTGAACTGGGTAGAGCAGGAAGTGATTAACAAGGAGCTGGGCGCACCAGCCGTGACACTGGCTACAGCGGAGAAGCATCCGTGGCTACTGCCGATGTATGAGCGCTGGGGCTATGAACGCCTGCTTGCTTTTGATAAAGGCACGGGTGATGGCGTGATGCATCTGCTGCGCAAGCGTGTGAATGAAGAGCGTTTTGCACTATATGAGCAGCTCAAGCAAGCGGCTGCATCGAATAGTGATTTGCAGCCTGCTGAACTGGCGCAAGCGGCGTCCGGCGGTGGTCGGTCTGTCCAGCAGCCAGCACTATCCTTTCGACGGTTCTAATTCGTTAAAGTTAAAAGTATGAATGAGCGATTCATCTACCATAAAGGATTGTCATGCCAGAAATGCCCGTTGCTCCATCTATTCAGCGGGTGCTATCGATTATCGTATACAAAGGAGAAACATATGAAATTTGTCGTCTTTAGCTTGATGGCTAATCTTCCGCATGCACTCACTGGCGAACGCCTGACCGATGGGCAAAAGATCGCCAGTGTGCTGCAGCAGGCACAATGGGTCGAGGAGCTCGGCTATGATGCGTACGGCATTGGAGAGCGGCATGGTGAGCCGTTTCTCTCCTCCTCTCCGGCAGTGATGCTAACGGCTATTGCCGCGCGTACGTCTCGTATCCGTTTATTAACGACCGTAACTGTGCTCAGTGTGCTGGACCCTGTGCGGGTAGCTGAGGATTATGCAACACTGGATCAGTTATCAGGCGGGCGATTGGAATTGATTATTGGCAAGGGCAATGATCCTCGTCATTATCCGCTATTTGGCTTGAAGGAAGAGGAGCAATGGGATTCCTTACAGGAACGATATGAGCTGCTGCGCCGCTTATGGAGCGAGGAGAAAATAGACTGGTCGGGCAACTATCGCCCGGATTTACAGCAATTTACTAGCCAGCCACGCCCGTTGCAATCACCGATTCCGATCTGGCATGGCAGTGCGTCCAGTGCTCGCTCGACTGAGCTTGCTGCTCGTTATGGTGAACCGATCTTCTCGTCCAACACCTTTCATCGTGCGGAGAAATATAAGCAGCTTATCGACCATTATCGGGAGCGGCTGGAGCATTATGGACATGATCCTGCGCGTGCTGTTGTAGGTGCAGGAGCCGGAGCGCTCTATATTGCCGATACATCAGAGGAAGCCGTGCGACGCTATCGACCGTACTATGAGTCGTTTCAAGGTACGGATGCGGCAAAGCATAATGGCAGTCCATTTACCGGTTTGGAAGATAATATCGTCAATGGGCCTGCCCTTGTGGGTAGTCCGGAGCAGGTAGCGGAGAAGATTTTGCAGTATCAGCGATTATTCGGGCATGAAGTGCTTGGCATCAGTGTGGATGGACTGACGGCGAGTGAACAGCAGGAGCAATTAGAGCGATTTGCCACGGAGGTGGCGCCGATTGTGAGACGTGAGGTGCAATCGAAGATTTGGGAGCAGAAGCAGCCGGTATAGGCTGCTTTTTTGGCGTGTGCAGATTGTAGAAGGGCCATACATTACTATTTCCTAATTATTAGAAGGTAAACCCTTACATATAGCGAATATGTAAATGAAATCAATTTCTGTACGCTCATCGGCAGAAATGTGAATAAGGGGGTGAGATGATGGAGACGTTTCATTGTGTCAACCATCCAGATCGGGCTGCGGCGTATCAGTGCCGGCAATGTGGTAAGGCCTTATGCGAGGAATGCTATGATCCAGCCACTGCTGGTTGCCGGGATGGAATGCATGCAGTGACGCCCAGAGCGAATAATTCATTTCAAACGATCCAGCCACCGCCACCACCGAAGCAGGATAGTGGTGGGATGATTGCCTGGAAGATCATTGTATCGATTCTGGCGGTGATTGGTGGAGCGACAGTGCTGTTTCTGGCAATCTGCGGAGCGATGATCTTTTCCTATTGATTCCGGTTAAGATGAAATGAATGTGAAAATCGAGCATTGCAGGGCGTCATCTGCTTGCTGAACGTCTAGCTGAGCATACGTAGTAGAACGGAGCAGGGCGAGGCAGAGCATGTCACCACGATGCCAAACAGAGAACATGCATAACGAGGCAAGACAGAACGAAAATGGCGAAAGGAGGAACGCTGTGGATTTTCCGGTGTATATCCATGTGGGTTCGTTACGTATTCATCCACATGTGCTGTTTGAGGCGTTATCTTATTTTATTGGCTTTCGCATCTATCTATGGACACGCAGACCGAGCGGCATGTCGAAGCTGGTCAGCCTGCAAATTCTTGCGGGTACGATTCTCGGTGCAGCGATCGGCTCGAAGGTACTATTCTGGCTGGAAGATCCGGCAGCGACGTGGACGGCGTTCAGTCAGGGGCACTTTCTATGGGGTGGGAAGACGATCGTAGGCGGTTTGCTGGGTGGATTGATCGGCGTGGAGCTAGCTAAAAAGTGGGCAGGCTGGAAAAGCTCGACCGGGGATGATTTTGCTTATCCGATGATAATCGGGATTGCGATTGGGCGCATCGGATGCTTTTTGACAGGCCTGGACGATCATACGTACGGGACAGCTACGACCTTATTTACCGGTGTAGACTTTGGCGACGGTGTGCTGCGCCATCCGACACAGCTATATGAGATGGGCTTTCTGATCGTGTTAGGGATTGTGCTCTATCCTCTATATCGTCAAAGCCGAGCAAGCTGGAAAAAAGAAACGGCGTATACTACAACTAAATCATCATCAGAAATAGCACTGGAAACAGCACCAGCGTCAGGGACAGAATCAGGAATAGCGCCAGCAACAAGGAGAGCAGCGACCAGAGTGCCATTCACAACAACGTCTAGTGACGCCCAAGCACCGATGTCACCATCGCCATTATTGGCAGATAATGTTACAAAAGATACAAATGCATCTGGTGGCTATGTGTCGGGACGCCTGTTTCAATGGTTTATGTTTGGATATTTGAGTTTCCGATTGCTCATTGAATTCATCAAGCCGACACTGCATCCCTACTGGGGCTTGAACAATATTCAGCTTGCGTGCATCGTCGGACTGATCTATTACGGTTGGCTGCTCATGAAGGGACGGAGTGACCTGCTTCGTCGCCAGACCACGAGAGCGGATATAGCAAAATAAAGTCTACTTGCTCCATACACTGCATATTCTGCAATAAATCTTTACCTTACAGTCACATGCTTACTGAAGACGAACCTATTCGTTCAAGGAGGAATACATAATGCCTAAAAACCGTCCTTATCTCTATCATGAAATAACGAACAGCATTTGCACGACTTGCTATCGCAAGGTGGAAGCGAAGATTATTGAAGAAAATGGCCGTATTTATATGCAAAAGCGCTGTCTGATCCATGGCCCGGAAAAGGTGCTCATTTCTACGGATGTGGAATACTATCATCGTACACGCGAGTTTATCAAGCCATCGGAAATGCCGCAAATGTGGAATACACCGATCAAATACGGTTGTCCGTATGATTGCGGTCTGTGCCCGGATCATGAGCAGCATAGCTGCCTGACCCTGCTGGAGATTACCGATCACTGTAATTTACAATGTCCCATCTGTTTTGCTGAATCCTCGCCGCATCGCACATCGTATCGTTCACTGGAACAGATCGCCTTTATGCTGGATCGTATTGTAGAAAATGAAGGCGAGCCGGATATTGTGCAGATTAGTGGTGGCGAGCCCACGACGCATCCCGATTTCTTTGAAATTTTGGATATGTGTAAGGCACGTCCAATTAAGCATATTATGGTGAACACAAACGGAATCCGTATCGCGAAGGATCGTGAATTTGTGCGCCGGATGGCAGAGTATATGCCAGGGTTCGAGATTTATTTACAATTTGATAGTATGGAAGCGTCGGTGCTCAAGGAGCTGCGTGGCGCGGATCTACGTTCGATTCGTGAGCAGGCGATTGCTCATTTAAATGAATTCAATCTATCGACTACACTCGTCGTAACATTGAAAAAAGGACTGAATGATCAGGAGGTCGGAACGATTATTCAATATGGTCTGGAGCAGCCTGCTGTGCGCGGGGTGACGATCCAGCCGATTCAGGCGGCAGGTCGATTAGAAGGCTATGATCCGTCGACCGATCGTTTGACCGTAAGTGAAGTGCGCCAGATGATTATCGACCAGTCCGGTGTATTCAATTCCGATGACATTTTACCTGTACCGTGTCATCCCGATTCGCTGGCGATGGGCTATGCGCTGAAGCTGGACGGAGAGGTGCTGCCACTGACTCGGATGATCGATCCGCAGATTTTACTGGAAGGGGATAGCAATACGATCGTATTTGAAAATGATCCAGCGATTCGTGGTAAGCTATTCGAGCTGCTATCGACCGGTCATTCGCCAGTATCATCTGCATTATCGCTGAAAAGTCTGCTGTGCTGCCTGCCGCTCGCGGCTGTACCGGAGCGCATCGTCTATGATAATGTATTCCGCGTCATTATTATGCAGTTTCTGGATGCGTATAATTTTGACGTACGCTCGGTTAAAAAATCCTGCGTGCATATCGCCCATCCAGACGGACGCATTATTCCTTTTGATACGTACAATATGTTTTACCGTGACGATAAGGAGCAGATGCTGGAGAGCTTGAAGCAGGAGATTGCGACTGCCTGGCAGTGAAATATCTAGCAGTAAAGTGGTAGAGATGAAGGAATATACATCGACTACGAAATAACTACAAAGCAACTACAAAGCAACTACAAAGCGCAAGCATGATGACGTTATACACGGAAACGGATTGAATTGATAGTACGCAGAGAAGCGGAATGGAAGAATCGAATGAAAATACAGGCATACTGATTATTGAAAAAGCTTCGGATGTATCCTCGGATGCGCCGAAGCTTTTTTATGACCAGGCTAATGAATTAAAAATAAAAAATCAACATATGAAAAATTCACAATAAAGGACTTATATAATTCATAAAAGATCATAAATACATATTGACTTGATTTAATAAAAAAATCCTACAATTTAAGCAGAGAGCAGAGAGCAGAGAGCAGAGAGCAGAGAGCAGAGAGCAGAGAGCAGAGAGCAGAGAGCAGAGAGCAGAGAGCAGAGAGCAGAATCAACCAATCCAGCAATGGTCATTCAGGCGGAAAGAAGACCAATCCAATCAACCTTCCAACCAGGCAAAAACGATTTTCCAACCTCGTTTAAAACCTTAAACAATATAAATGAAAATAACACTATATGAAAAATTCATAATAACAAAACCTAAAGCACGAAAAAAGGAAATTCTAAACCCCTTCGAGGTAGCTGTCAAAATCTTTTTTTGCTGATATGCTGTATAGGAACAAGCTAACATCCAGAGCACGGATACGCAGTAAAAAAACATGAAATAAGGAGGAATGTTATGATCAATCATCAATTTGCAGAGCATCTATGGAAGGCGGTGCAGCAGCATGCGATGAAAATGAACAAATGCAAGCTGGAGCAGCTTTCTTTACGAAGTGGCGCGCGTAATTATGAGTTTACCGAGCTGGAGGAATTGCTCAAAATAGAGTTACCGGATCAAATGCGAGAATGGTATCGGGTGCATGATGGGCAGGATGATCGGCTGGAGACGATGCCGCTGCTGCGTAATCTGACCTTTTCGTCCATTAAGAAAATCAAGGAGACATGGACATTCCTGCAGGAGGAATATGACCCGGACGGCGAGGTACCGGAAAACGATTCTGCAATTCAGCCGGTGCTATGGAGCCCGGCCTGGATTCCAATTGCAACGAATGGTGCGGGTGATTATGTGTGTATCGATATGGACCCTGCTGATGATGGAAAGTACGGACAGATTTTGTATTTCTGGCATGACTGGAATAATCGTTCTGTCGAAGCGGAGAGCTTGAATGCTTTTATCCAGATGTGTCTGCATGAAGAAGAATAGAATAGTAATAGTAGAAGAAAAATCGAGAGCACGGTCTGAATGATAAGCTCTAACATGTAGCTTTTTATACGGTTAGTCTGACTTTAACCTGACGAATGAGCAAATTCATAATCTATTTTGTATGCCTGTCTGAAGCAGCCGATGAGGTTGACAAAAGTTTCAAACAGGCATATATTGTTACATATTAATCGTAATATTTACTATTAAGGAGAATGGACATGACTGGGACAAGATTACCGGTGACGGTGCTTAGCGGGTATTTGGGGGCCGGCAAGACGACCGTACTGAATCATATCTTGAACAATCGTCAGGGGCTGAAGGTTGCTGTGATTGTGAATGATATGAGTGAGATTAATATTGATGCAGCGATTGTGAAAGAACAGGGCGCATTATCGCGTACAGAGGAAAAGCTTGTAGAGATGTCCAACGGATGCATTTGCTGTACGCTGCGAGATGACTTGCTACAGGAAGTGCAGAAGCTGGCGCAGGAAGGCAGATTTGATTATGTGTTAATCGAGTCGACAGGTATTAGTGAACCTGTGCCGGTAGCGCAGACATTTACGTATGCAGATGAAGAGTCAGGTATCGATCTGACAGATGTGGCACATTTGGATTGCCTGGTAACCGTCGTCGATGCGAATCGCTTCTGGCATGATTATGAATCAGGCGAAACTTTACTGGAGCGTGGACAGGCAACCGGAACCGATGATACGCGCGATGTGGTTGATCTGCTGATTGACCAGATTGAGACGTGTGATGTGCTGCTATTAAACAAATGTGATCTGATCGAGCCACAGGAGCTGGAACGATTGGAGCGGGTTATTCGTGAGCTTCAGCCTACAGCGAAGATCATTCGCACAACGAATGGACAGGTCGATCCGTCTGAGATTTTAAATACGGGACTGTTCGATTTTGATAAGACGAGTCAGTCTGCAGGCTGGATAAGAGAGCTGGAACTGGAAAAGCATACACCGGAAACGGAAGAATACGGAATCGGTTCTTTTGTATATCGTCGCCGACGTCCTTTTCATCCGGAACGTCTTGCTGAATATATGAGCGCATGGCCGCAAGAGGTCGTACGTGCAAAAGGACTGGTCTGGCTAGCAGCAGAAGGTGATCTGGCAGCAAGTCTCAGCCAGGCAGGCTCATCGATTCAATTCGGACCAGCCGGACTATGGGTTGCTTCATTACCTATAGATGAACAGCAAACGATTCTGGAGGAAGAATCGGATGTACGCGAACGCTGGGATGCACGCTGGGGAGATCGATTGACGGAGCTGGTCATGATTGGCATCGGAATGGAGCAAGCGCTATTGGAAGAAGAACTGGATGAGTGTCTGCTCACCGAGCAGGAGATGGAGCAGAATTGGACGACATTCTCGAATCCATTACCGTGGCCTATGCATTCGGTTTGATGCTGTGATGTAATTAAGTATTGTGAGATTATAATGGTCGAGAAATGATCACACCTGCGTAATGATTGTTAAGGATTAAGGATTAAGGATTAAGGATTAAGGATTAAGGATTGAGGATGGAGATTATTCCATCTTAAGCTGTCCATCCGGGTTCATAGACGCATTTTATAATCGTAATGATTACGCTTTTTCGCGGGGTAAATTTCAGCAAGTTGAGTTATTTGAGACAATACGGATATGAGAACTTACATGGTATCAAACGATGCAACATATTAAACAATACAAGCTATTCAATGATCACACGATGAAATGATGCAAGAAAACAAGAAAGGTGGATGTACATGACAACGATCAAGCAGGATCGTAGAATTCCGGTTACCGTGCTGAGTGGTTATCTTGGTGCAGGGAAAACGACGATTATGAACCATGTACTCAACAATCGGGACGGATTACGTGTAGCAGTTATCGTTAATGATCTGGGCGAAGTGAATATCGATGCGGATCTGATCCGTGATGGCGGCGGGCTATCACGTACAGACGAGAAGCTGGTGGAAATGTCGAACGGGTGCATCTGCTGCACATTGCGTGAGGATTTACTGCTGGAAGTGGAGAAGCTTGCTCTTGAGAATAAGTTTGATTATATCCTGATCGAGTCGACGGGTATCGGTGAGCCTGTGCCGGTTGCACAGACGTTCACGTATGTGGATGAAGACAATGGAGTGGATCTGACGCTCCTGACCCGGCTCGACACGATGGTTACAGTTGTAGATGCGGCTCAATTCTGGCAGGACTATTACTCCCGCGAAAGTCTACTGGATCGTGGGCAAGCGGCGGGTGAGGACGATACGCGTGGGATCGTGCATTTGCTCACCGATCAGGTTGAATTTTGCGATGTGCTAATCATTAATAAAGTTGATTTGGTCACGCCGTCGGAGCTGGAACGTTTGGAAAAGGCACTACGCGCAATGCAGCCGGAAGCACGACTTATTCATTCCACGCATGGAAAGATCGATCCGACTGCTATTTTGAATACCGGTTTGTTTGATTTTGAAAAGGCGAGTCAGTCAGCGGGCTGGATTCAGGAACTACTCAAGGAAGAGCACACACCGGAGACGGAGGAATATGGGATCAGCTCGTTTGTGTATCGTCGTAAAATTCCGTTTCATCCTGAACGATTGCTGAACTGGGTGAAGAAGTATCCAGGCTCTATCGTACGCTCCAAAGGTCTAATGTGGCTGGCGACACGCAATAATATGGCGATCTCCTTCAGTCATGCGGGGACTTCCAAGCAGTTATCCCCAGCCGGACTATGGGTGGCAGCGCTGAGTCAGGAGGAGCTGGATTATCATTTTGGCGGTGAGGTGCCGCGTACACCGGATTGGGATGATACGTGGGGAGATCGCGTGACCAAGCTTGTGTTTATTGGCGTCGATATGGATCGTGAGCAGATTGAGAGCAGTCTGGATCAAGCGTTGCTCACACGAGAAGAATTGCATGGGAACTGGCGTGAGCTGAACGATCCATTGCCTTTTTTCGGCTAAATGGATCGTTTAGCCACTTAACCTGATGAATGAAGGAGAACAGCATACATGAGTAAAAACCGTCGCAATTA
>JBCNLJ010000107.1:0-13972 GCA_039595515.1 Paenibacillus sp.
TATCCGGCGCAAAATGTACCGGGTGATCATCTCATTTCCTACAGCTCACGCGGACCGAACCAGGACGGCGAGCTTGGCATTAAGCCGGATCTCGTGGCACCGGGACTGTCGATTCGTTCCACCTTCGCGGCGTATGGAAAGTATATTAAGAATGCGAACTATGCTGATGCCTATGCCCGTGAGAGCGGTACAAGTATGGCAACGCCGCATGTGACCGGTATGGCAGCATTACTCAAGCAAGAGCATCCAGACTGGACGCCATTTGATATTCGGGCAGCACTAGCTAATACATCAGTGCCGTTAGTGGATGAATCAGGTCAGCGCTATGATGTCTATTCGCAGGGAGCCGGACGAGCAGATGTTGGCGCTGCGGTGAATACACCGGCAGTGCTTGAAGCCGTCGATAATATTACTATTCTGGACAAAAAGCTTAATCTGAAAGCTGTAACGAACTATAATCCGTCTGCATCGTTTGGTGTGATGGAAGCAGATGGTAAGTCTCATGATCAGCTACTCCAGCTCAAAAATACGTCTGGCACAGCCGTAACGTATCATGCCAAAGTGAATATGCACCCATCGGTTACATCCGATCCAACTGCGCCTATCGCAACACCGGATGTGAACAATATCCAGACTGCACTGCAAGGCATCGCTGCTGACGGCACAATTACAGCCGATCCGAATAAAGCGACCTCATTTACGCTTTCGGTTACGCCTTCCACCGCAGCCGCAGACGGGGTATATGAAGGGGATGTACAATTAACAGCCGACGGTTATCCAGCGCTTCATCTGCCATTTGTGCTTCATATTGGGAAGGATCAGCCAGACAGTGGTTTAGGTATTCAACAAGTGCAGATCAATCATCCCATCGTACGCTTAAACGGTAAAGAAGATGCAGCAGCATTAACCTTCCGTTTGATGCCGGATAATATCAATGCGCTGGAGCTGGATGCGTATACGATTAATGGCGATTATGTCGGCACACTTGTCCAGCAGATTCATTCACCGTCCGACACATTTAAGCCCGGCTATTATACATTGAACGGACTGGACAATATCGTTACCTTCCTTGGAGATGACGGTAGCTCGCAGGTTCAAGTATTACAGCCAGGCACGTATCAGCTTCGTCTGAATGCGTACCATCTGGACGAGAATGGAAATATCGTGCAAAGCGATACGAAAATTGCCAATAGCATCTATCGAATCGCAGGCACAGAGCAGGATCGTGTACAAGCCGCTGCCGGTGCATTCCACAAAGTGATTACAGGTAATTCGGTTGTAGGGCAGCCTGTTATCACATTACCGCAAAGTGATCGTTTGAATTACAAGATCTTGTCCAGTAGCGATCCGGAATATGTAGACAATACCGGCAAGCTGTTAAAATTACCGCAGTCCTCGCACCGAATCGTGCGTTTACAGCTACAAATTAGCTCGATCAATGACCCATCGGTATCGACTACGATTACCGCATCAATTAAGATTCAGCGCCAAAAGTAATGTTTGATCGCAGCTAATACTTCTATGGATTAGAAAAGCATCTATAATCTATAGATTTGAAAAATGCAGTCTCGCTAGTTCTACACCAGGCTAGCCCGCTTCAGAATTCATTTGCTTCAGAGCTTACTCATTTCAGATCATACTAAGAGAGAAACAAAATCAGAAATAGAACGAGAACCCAAAAGACCAAAAGACCAAAAGACCAAAAGACCAAAAGACCAAAAGACAAAGAAAGAGACATCTTCCTTAGACAACAGGAGGATGTCTCTTTTTCATAATTGATGAGGTTTAAACTACACACTAATATAGCGTTAAAAGCATACAAGCTAGCCATACGATTATCGCTGTTCATCGAATCATCCGCATTACAACAACGATCACTGCTCCTGCTTAACGCCGAGCTGACTGTATAGCATAGATTGCTGTCGCAGTGCTTCAGCATATTTCTCATGATCCGGTTGCTGCAAAATAAACGTCAGATCATCATGAAAATCCTGTACCATATAGCCTTCCGGCAAATCCTCAAACAGACTGTGGAAGTCGACTTCTGGCAACGGCTGTTCACCTGCAGCACAGCGCGTCATCCAGTCGATCCAGTCGGAGACAGCAAGCACGCCGCTCATACACAGGTCTTCCTGTAAGCTAATCGCATCCTGTAGCTGCTCGTACGCTTCCGGCTCACGATAGCGCTGAAAAGCTTCAATCACAATTGTATACAGTGCATCCGCGGCAGCAGCGAGCTCACCTGTTAAAGGCGATTCCAATTGCTCATGGAAATCCTGTAGCTTTAGCTGCCCGCCTTCATCGTACAGCAAAGGCACGACGGAGCATTGATGCAAAATATCAATCAGTGTATCCTCTGCTAATGTTCCTTCTGCAAACCATTGTTCCAGTTTATGTGGTGACATCGTTATCCTCCGGTTTCGGTTCTGGCAGCATTCAGGCTGCATCGTCATATGATCCATTACAATCCATATGACCCGTAACGATTATACACCACATGCTGAGATGGTGTCCGCTGTTTGACTAATTTGTATCTGTATCGTGCTGCGTTACAGCGACCATTGCGATCCGGCAGGGGAAGGACAATGACTTGCCTGTAAACGCGTTCGAATATGCACGAGGCAGCCGCAATGCTTGCAGGTCGTACCGAATTGGAGAGAAGGGCAGACCATGCAGCGCTCAAACCGCTCCTGCTGTACCGTTTCAGACGCAAGCTCATCCGCCTGCTTGCCTGCCATCGCAAGCTGAACGAGTTGATTGATTCTTTCCTCCGATAGCACCGGACTACGATTGCAGCCCTTGCAGCCATGGTTCGTATCGGAAGAAGACTGCATACGATCGATAGCGCTCATGGTTCATACCCCTTTCTATAAATGAATACATAGTGTGTTTACATTATTTCTTCGTTCCAGCGTATTGCCTCTACATGTTCATCGCTATCGTGTACGCGTATATGGCGCTTGCGCTTAAGACAGTGTAATACGTGCAACAGAGGCAGGCGGAAGCTCGAAGCTAAGTACGCCTTCTGCTGATAGTGTAACGCTTAGTTCGGTTGGTGCTACACGTTCTGGCTGTTCAAATGTGTTATGCGCATCCAGTGCGTCACCTGCCAGCACGATACCTTTGGCAGTGTAAGAGCCGCCTTCGATCGCGCAGCTAAATGCTTCGGATTCCTCGTGACTCAGGTTACATACGGTAATATGCACCTGACCCTGTGCATCCTTCGATGCAGCGGCACTGATTTTTGGAATCGATTGTGCGCCCATTACGTATTCCGGGCTTTCCCATTGCAGTTCCAGACGCTCGCTGTCTTGATGTACCTGATACATATTGAACACATGATACGTTGGTGTGAGCAGCATTTGATCGCCCTCGGTCAATACCATCGCTTGCAGTACATTGACCATTTGAGCGATATTTGCCATTTTGATTCGGTCTGCATATTTGTAGAACAGATTCAGGTTTACGCCAGCTACGACAGCGTCACGTACTGTATTTTGCTGGAACAGGAAGCCTGGATTCGTACCTGGCTCTACATCCGTCCAGATGCCCCACTCGTCAATGATCATGCCGACTTTTTTCTCTGGATCGTACTTGTCCATAATTTTGGAGTGCTTTACGATCAATTCTTCCATGAACAGTGTGTTTTTCAGCGTACGGAACCATTCTGCAGCAGCAAAGCCAGTAGCCGGGCCTTTCACCGGGAAGAACTCGCCGGATGGGATCGTGTAATAGTGCAGGCTCAAGCCGTTCATCAGATGACCTGCTTCGCGCATCAGCACTTCTGTCCATTTGTAATCATCGGTATTGGCACCGCAGGCGATTTTATACACCTGATTGTCGCCATAGTTACGCACATAAGTGGCATAATGGCGATACAGATCTGCATAGTATTCTGGACGCATGTTACCGCCACAGCCCCAGTTTTCATTACCGACACCGAAGTAAGTCAGTTTCCACGGTTCATCGCGACCGTTCTGGCGACGCCAGTCTGCCATTGGAGACGTACCATCCTGCGTCATATACTCGACCCATTGCTGCATTTCGTGCACCGTACCGCTACCTACATTACCGCTAATGTACGGCTCTGTTTCGAGCAGCTCACATAAACGCAAAAACTCATGTGTACCAAAATGGTTATTTTCCTCTACACCGCCCCAGTGGCTGTTCACCATACGTGCACGTTTTTCCGGCTCGCCTACGCCGTCTTTCCAATGGTATTCATCTGCAAAGCAACCGCCCGGCCAGCGCAGTACCGGAATGTTCAGCTCACGCAGCGCTTCCAGCACATCGTTACGGATACCATCCGTATTCGGGATTGGCGAATCGGTGCCCACCCACATGCCTTCATAAATACAGCGACCGAGATGCTCAGCGAATTGTCCATGCAGATGACGGCTCAAAGTTCCTGTCGTTACAGTTGTGTTCACATTCATGTTAATCATAGTAAAGTGCCTCCTTTGGTAGTAGAAACGAAGTAAATATCGGATTTCCCCTGGCAGAATAAGGATATTTTCATCTTTAAAACAGAAACGTTTGTATTTTTATTAACCTAAGGATATAGTGAAAAGATAAACAAAAACGTTACACACTCGCTAATGGAGGAGCTTGCCCATGAATCTCGATATTTCGGACAAATCATTGCCTGTGTATGAAGCCCTTGCCAGCAGTGTACGGCACAAAATCATTCAACTGCTTGCTGACAAACCGATGAATATTCGCGAATTGGCAGAAGCGGTTGGATTGACCAGTGCGATCGTATCGATGCATGTCAAAAAGCTGGAGAAGGCAGCGATCATCTCAACCAATATGCAGCCCGGTAAAGGCGGCGTACAAAAGGTGTGCTATCTTCAGGTGGAAGAAGCGAATATCGCTTTCCCGAACAAGGTAGAGCATGTGCGTCACTATCACGAGAGTGAGATTTCGATCGGACATTATACCGATCTGGCTGCTGAGCCTACCTGTGGTCTTGCTTCAACTGAGAAGTTTATCGGTCAGGTTGACGATACACGCTACTTTTTCGATGCCGAACGTTTTCAGGCGAAAATTTTATGGTTTAGCGAAGGCTTTATCGAGTATAAAATCCCGAATTTTCTGCTATCCACTGAAAATCCACTGGAGCTGATCATGTCGATGGAAATTTCCTCGGAAGCTCCGATGACCGATGATCGTTTTCCGTCCGACATTACGTTTTACCTGAATGATGTTAAGCTGGGCACATGGACGAGCCCGGGTGACTATGGCGACAAGCGCGGCAAGTACAACCCTGCATGGTGGCCGGAAATTATTAACCAGTACGGTCTGCTCAAGCATTTGCAGGTTACCCGTGAAGGCACCTTTATGGACGGAATTCAATTGTCCGATGTGACGCTCGATCAGGTGAATGTGCGTGATCGGCAATGGACACTGCGACTCGCTGTTGAATCTTCCGCTGAGCATGTTGGTGGTCTGACGTTATTTGGACGCGGCTTTGGTAATTACAATCAGGATATCGTGTTCCGTCTGTATTACGACAAGCGTGTTCGTCCAACGTCACCACAGGTTGAACAACCGAAGCAGGAAAAGCAAGAGCAGCATTAGATGAGATTGATCCGGCTGTATGCAATAGAGCGCCGGTCAGCTCTATTTATTTTTGATAACGCTTGCAAATGTTGTGGTAGACATTACCTTGAAGCCTACATAGACTACAGGGTATGCATGTCATTATGATGAATATGAAATTTGTTATTTCGCTGTTCTTCTATTTGGAACAGAGGTACACAAGCAGCAGGGAGGAAGTGATCGCAGGATCGCTTCGCTCCCTTTTTGCTGTTTATGACACGGATAAGAAAGATAGTCATTTTGTATATCGATTCGATTACGCTTTGCGTAGGCGAATCACGTTCCACGAAGCCTTGCTCAGACGTGCAGTCAGGATGCCGCCATCCAGTGTAGAGTTGCCACCGTTATGCGGTTTAACCTGTTCGTTGTCGGCTGTGTTTACAGCTTTCAGATCATCATTTTCCAGCACGATATGCTCCTCGATGATATAGCCCTCAAACGAACGAACATCACAGTTCAGATCGAGCGCATCCGTCAGATGACGGTTAACCGCGAAGATCGTCAGATGTTCATTTTCTTCATCGTGCACAACCGCGCTATCCAGATAAGGAACATCAGTATAGTCTTTGGCATCATAGACGGGAGAGTCGATAACCGGCTTCAGCGATACGCCGCGACCGTATACGGAAGCGTGCATGTACGGATAGAAGATCGTTTGCTTCCACGAGCGTCCGCCTGTCTCTGTCATGATCGGTGCGATAACGTTAACGAGCTGTGCCATACATGCCATTTTCACACGATCCGCACGACGCAGGAATGTGAGCAGCATGCTGCCAACGAGCAGCGCATCTTCAAAATTGTATACATCTTCAAGCTGTGGCGGTGCAATGCTCCACGGGTCCATTTTGCTATCGGCTTCATTGGAGTGATACCATACATTCCACTCGTCAAAGCTCAGATACATATTTTTCTTGCTGCGCTTCTTCGCTTTAATATAGTCGCAGGTCGAGATGACGGTATGAATAAAATGATCCATATCGACTGCACGAGCTAGATAGTTAGCAGGGTCATTTTCCTGGTTGCCGTAGTATTGATGGAGGGAAATAAAATCAACCTCATCATACGTATAATCCAGTGTCGTCGCTTCCCACTGCGGGAATGTAGCCATACCCGTATTGGAGCTACCACATGCGACAAGCTCAATCGATGAATCGACCAAACGCATCGCCTTCGCTGCTTCCAGCGCCAGCTTGCCATAATCCTCTGCATTTTTGTGTCCGATCTGCCACGGGCCATCCATCTCGTTACCGAGACACCATGTTTTGATTCCATGTGGATCGGCATAGCCATGCTGCTTACGCAGATCGCTATAATATGTACCGCCCGGATGATTGCAATATTCCACCAGATTACGTGCTGCATCAATACCGCGCGTCCCCAGATTGACCGCCATCATAACTTCCGAGCCAATTTCGCGTGTCCATTGTGCAAATTCATTCGTACCCACTTCGTTTGGCTCAATCGTTCTCCAGGCCAGTTCTAGACGCTTTGGACGCTGATCGACAGGACCTACACCATCCTCCCAATTGTAACCGGATACAAAGTTACCACCAGGATAGCGAATAATCGGAACCTGTAGCTCCTGAATTAATTTTTTTACATCGTTGCGATAGCCATGTTCGTCCGCGAGCGGATGCCCTGGATCATAGATACCGCCATATACAGCCCGGCCCAGATGCTCGATAAAAGAGCCGTAAATTCGTTTATCTACCTCGGCAATGCGGAAGGATTTGTCAACAATCATTCTAGCTTTGATGCTTGCTTGAGACATGGTATTCATCCTTTCATGTTCAATGTGGAGTTGGTGCAAGGGTGGAAATGTTGCAGCTATATGTATACAGCAAAAACAAGCAGCCGCAAAATAGTATCGTTTATAATTTGAATGTAACATAACGTTCATCGATAGGTCAATTATAATATTAATAATTAATATATTTATTAACTATAAGGTCTCAACATGGTATGAAAATATATTAGTAACAGTGTGAACAGTAATGTTTCTCGGTCACCGATCTGTTCGTTATATTTTGGCTGAGAACGTAACCATTTCTGCCGGAAGATTTGCTATAATTTCAGCATATCTGCGCTTGAATTGCTTGTGTAACGATATGGGCACAGCACAATAAGAACAGGGAGTTGAATCAGCGATGCATGCGAAAGACATTTTTCCTTCGTCCGTACAAGAAATTATCGATTTTATCGAAGGTGGCCATTTACTAACAGGCAGGTACGAGGCAGCTTTGGAGACGATTCGCTTAGATGCACAGATACCGGATAGTCATGGCAGTTCCATCGAAATACATACGTCTACTGGCTTGTTTACCGATCTGCAGGAAGCACTGGAGTTTTATCAGGATGAAGATGTGGAGCCTCCGTATTATTTTTTGCTGGATATTACGGCAGAGGCACTGGGCGCTATTCCTTTAGCAACGAATGAGCAACAACGGCAGCTTCAGCGTGAATTGATCGAGTATGAAGAAGCGCATGATTTTTATGCGCTTATTAAGGAAAGAATTACTCCGCTTGTTGCTGAATTGCATATAGAGAGTGAACAGATTGATCTGGTAGCGGATATAATCAGTGGCGATTTGTTTCATTGTGCAAAAGCCAGACTGTTAATGGAAGAACCGCATCCTTATTTTGAACAGATGTTTGATGTGTATCGCAATCAAGGCATGCCTGTTGGCTGGTTTGGAAGTGAACTGCCGGAAGAAGGCAGCTTTATTGTATATGCGCAGCGATTTTTAACGGATTAATCGCATTGAATTGGTTAGGCTATAGCTGACAAGGGTGATTGCCTGTGGCGTACGGGTAATCTGGCAAGAGGACATGCGTATGGAGGGGATATGTACGCGACAATTTTAAACGCTCATGATCCGGCTTCGCTTCTGCGTCGGTCAGCAGATTTGTTTCTTCCTATTTACAAGTACAATCGGTTCCGATATTATATATTTATAATTATTCTAAATATAAATACAAGTTACGTGTGTTGATGGTCTCTTACAGTCAGGCACGGTATCGTACCGTGTGCGTGAATATACAGATATCGGTATCCATTTATATTATGTTCGGTATGTACAGACATGGATGTGTACGTCGTGTCGAAATGCTGGCTACACCGTACCATTTGGAATATAGAATCCCTATGAAGATGACATGCCCAATCGAAATGACAATGTGAAAACGTTACTTGGACAGGAAGAATCAAATCAACCGGAAGGTGTGAAGAACATGATGGTGCTGACGGAACAGGTAGACCGGATTAAGGAACGACTCAAATCCAAAGGCTACAAGCTGACGCCACAGCGTGAAACGACAATCCGGGTATTGCTGGAGCACGAAAAGGATCATTTGAGTGCAGAGGAAGTATTTTTGCTCGTAAAGGAAAAATTCCCGGAAATCGGTATGGCGACCGTATACCGGGTGCTTGATTTGCTGAATGAGCTACAGATTGTACAAAAGGTTAATTTTGGCGATGGAGCGGCACGCTTTGATCTGCGCGCAGCAAACAGCCCCCATTTGCATCACCATCTCATCTGCACGCGCTGCGGCAATGTAGAGGAGATTATGGAGGACTGGTTACTCGCTCTGGAAAAGCGTGTGGAGCGTGAATATGGCTTTACAGTGACCGATCATCGACTGGACTTTCAAGGCGTCTGCTCCGCTTGCCAGGCAAAGGAACGCGAGAAGAACAAAGGCGGTAAGAACTGCCAGGCGGTGTCCTGAGCAGAGACGACTGCGAGGCCTTTCAGCTAAAAATTAGAGCGGCGTATGAATGAATATGGTGCAATAACGAACCAGGATTGCAAAGCATTATGAGCTACAGATGTACGGCATAAGAGAGCCTGAAAAGGCTCTTTTTTGCTTTGCGGGTTATTTTTTTAAAGGAAATAGCCGACATTATACAAGAAAAGTATGATTTTACAGTCGATACAGTATACGTATGCAAATTAGCTATAGTAATAGCTAGAGCAGTATGAAGAATTGGAATAAAGAAAGTCACTTACGTTTGCAACGTATTCTTCATGTTCAGCGTACATATCGTATAGATTTACATATATAGAAAAGGGGTTAGGCCAATGGCTTTATTTGAAGTCGTTAAATATGATGGTACACCGGATGTGTACGCGTGGAAATATCCGAATGAAGAGATTAGCACATGGACACAACTGGTTGTTAATGAATCGCAGGAAGCGATTTTGTTCAAAAACGGGCAGGCATTTGATACGTTTCAGGCAGGGCGTCATACGCTCAGCACGATGAATATCCCGCTGTTGAACAAGGTGATCAACTTACCCTTTGGTGGACAGTCTCCATTTGCCGCTGAAGTATGGTATGTAAACAAGGTGAACAATCTGGATGTGAAATGGGGAACGACATCCCCGATTCAATTGCAGGACCCGAAATACAATATTATCGTCCCGGTTCGTGCGTTTGGGCAGATGGGGATTCGGATTGAAGATTCACGTCGATTTTTGATCAAGCTGGTCGGCACATTGCCAAAATTCGAGCTATCTGATATTTCCAGATATTTTCGTGGCGTATTGTTGATGAATATCAATGAATGCATTTCATCGTATCTTGTTCATCGCAAGATTAGCATTCTCGAAATTAATGCGTACATCAGTGAAATCTCTACATTTGTGCAAGAGCGTATGGCTCCTGTATTTGCAGAGTATGGCATTGCAGTTGTGAATATGTTTGTAGATTCGATCAATACACCGGATGAAGATATATCCGTGCAACGACTGCGCGAAGCGCTGGCTAAAAAAGCAGAGATGGATATTATCGGCTATACGTATCAACAGGAACGTAGCTTTGATACGCTTGAAGGTGCAGCTAAAAATGAAGGCAGCATGCAGTCGGGGATGATGGGAGCAGGACTTGGACTTGGTATGGGCGTAGGCATGGGCGGCCCACTCGGTCAATTGATGGGACAGGTTGGACGTGTGATGGAAGTCAACACGAGTACCGTATCAAGCAGCACGACATCAACGAACATGCAGCCTTGCAATCATTGTGGTCAACCGCTGATTGCGGGTTCTAAATTTTGTCATCACTGTGGCGATGCGTATCTGGCCTGCGAGCACTGTGGGGCGGATAATCCTGAAGGTGCAACCGAGTGTAAAAGCTGTGGCAAAGGACTATCTCGTCCATGCGGTCAATGTGGTGCTTCGTTAAAAGCGGATGCTCGCTTTTGTCATGCTTGCGGCACACAGACTACAACGGCCTGTACAAATTGCGGTAAACCGATGCAGCCCGGTCAGAAGTTCTGCATAGAATGCGGACATTCGGCACCTCAGCAAGGGGGACAAGGCTGATGAATCGCAACCGAGGAATCGCTATTATTGCACTATTGTATGGGCTAACTGTACTGGTCACAATTGTTAGCTTTATATTGCTTGGTCAGGTGTTGATCGTAGATAGCCGCTTCTGGATGTCGCTTGCTACATTGTTGCTGGCTGAGACGTTATTCTGGTCGCTCGCTGGCTGGGGCGCATTGCGTGGCGAGCGCTTCGCTTCAACGGTTCCTGCATACATGGCACAGCTCGTGACAGCCGGTCTGTATGGTATACTGGTGGTCGTCTATACGCTTGTATTGTGGTTGCTGTTCAATGTTTCGGCTTCCTTCTACGGTTGGCTGCAATTGACCACATTTGTCGTAGCGGTCGGTGTTATTGCACTGGTAAGCTGGTTTATGCAATCGGAGCGTGATACTGATGCGCAGGAGCGTCTACAAAAAGTGAGTATCGCAGATATTCGTCAGGGATTAGGCGAAGCCGGGCTGCACATTCGCAACTGGCAGGAGCCATATCGAGGTGAAGTGAATCAACTACTATCCCAGCTTGAAGAAAGTGTACGCTTTAGTGATCCGGTCACTCATCCGGCTGTATGGAAAGAAGAAGAGCAGCTTACCGACGAGATACGTCAGCTTCGCGAAGAATTGCTGCACATGCCAGCGGGAGATGAGCAGCAGATTGACCAGCAGCTTCATCGACTGCGTCAGCATTTTCAAGCCGCACATGATCTTCTTCGTCAACGCAATACCAGACTGGCAGTTGCCAAGTCATAACGCTTCGTAAGATAGCAACGATAAATATAGTATAGATACAAAATAGAATCAAAATAGATCGAATGATACAAAAGGGGAGATCTGTCATGCTCGCAGGAGGGATTGTTTGTATTATTTTTGCCCTTCCTTTATTGTTATTTGCATTTTTTGGTGTGATCGGTACAATGCCAGATGATCCCGGGTCAGCGATTGTACTGGGAATGGTTTTCGCCTTTCCGGGCCTTATATTGCTTGTATTCGGGATTGGAATGATTCGGAAAAGTCAGGCGCAGGTGCGCTTGCGCTACGAGCAGATGGAAGCGGCACAGCAGCAGTGGAGCAATGGTAATCCGAACGGGAATCATCGTTATCCGCCATCGCAACCGCAAGCACATCCTAACCTATCTGGCGGACCTCATCCTTCGCAGCAGCCGGGTGTTTCTTATCAAATCCATAACCCACTCGATCCGCGTACTGCGGCGTATATGAATCAGCGAGGTGGGCGAACGAAAGCCGTTCCAACGTCACCACCTAATCCTGCGTATGCTACGAATCAGCCGAAGACAATCGATTGTCCAGGCTGTGGTGCACCGCAAACGCTAGTACCTCAGCAAAGCCGTGAATGCGAATACTGCGGTACTGTGGTTGCTTACAAATGATTTCAGGATTACTTTAGCACTTTAATGTAAATTTCTTAATTTGCAGCCTGCCCGCTTCTATTCTGAAAGAAGCGGGTAAATACTACAAACAAGGCGAGACCGAACAGACGATGCTGGACGGCTGTTCGCCTTTTTAAGGTGGAGTTATATATAATAGGATTATGTCTCTGCTGTTGACTGTAGCGCTATGCCGAATATTCTTTACCGAAAAGCGGTGGATTTGTCCGCTGGATTGTCCTGTTTCGAAGCCTTGACATCACATTGGATTGCATCTTGCAGGTCGCTCGTAATTGACAGTTATCCGGCTTCCGCATTAACATAGTTGTATTGCCCGGATGGGCAAAAACGGATAGAAGGTGACTGTAATTGCAAGAGCAATATCGACCAACAAGAGCGGAGATTAATCTGGATGCGCTGCGGGCGAATTATGAAGCTTTTCGGAGTGCATTGCCGCATACAACCAGACTGATGCTTTGTGTAAAAGCAGGAGCGTATGGACATGGTGCTGTAGGGATCGCCCGTGAGCTGGAACAGCTCGGCGCGGATTATCTAAGCGTGGCTTTTCTGGACGAAGCGATTGAGCTACGTCAGCACGGCATTTCGTTACCGATTCTGGTACTGGGCTATACAGGACCGGAGGCGGTAGCAGCAGCTTATGAGTATGATGTTACTTTAAATGTGTTTACAGAAGAAGTGCTTGAAGCGATTGCCGGACTGTCTGTGGAACCTTCCGGTCGCAAGCTCAAAGCTCATATCAAAATTGATAGCGGAATGGGACGACTGGGTCTGTTTCCAGATGAGGCACCTGCATTTATCGCCAGAGCGTTTGCGGTACCAACGCTGGAAGTGGAAGGCATGTTCACCCATTTTGCGCGAGCCGATGAGCACAATAAAGATTATACACTGATGCAATACCAGAACTTCCAGCGCGTGGACCGCGAAGTGCGAAGCATGGGCTATACTATCCCTGTCATACATACGGGGAACAGTGCTGCCGCGATTGATGCTCCTGAATTGTCCCCACAGATGGTTCGGGTAGGAATTGCACTGTATGGGCTGTATCCTTCGACCGAAGTGAACCAGCAGGCGATAGCATTAGCCCCGGTCATGGCTGTAAAAACGAAGGTTGTCTATACCAAAACGTTGCCGGCAGGCTCGGGTATAAGTTATGGCACTCGTTATGTGACCGAGCAGCCGGAAGTGATTGTTACACTTCCTATCGGCTATGCCGACGGATATTCACGCTTACTCAGCGGAAAAGCCGAAGTGCTGCTTCGCGGACGCAGAGTTCCTGTCGTTGGAACGATCTGTATGGATCAGTGTATGGTATCACTCAAATCTTTTGCCCATGAGGCAGAAGAAATCCAAATCGGCGATGAGGTTGTCTTAATCGGCCGTCAGCAGGATGAATTCATCCCGGCTGATGAGCTTGCTTCCTGGCTCGGTACCATCAATTACGAAGTGGTTTGCATGATCGCTTCCCGCGTCCCTCGTCTCTATTACCGTGACGGCGAAATCGTTAGCTGTTTAAACCCTCTCCTGCGTTAAAATATTTTCCGCAGAGTGGAAGGAAACGGAAAATGTTGAGCGAATCTTACATAATGTGATGAAAAGTCTGTACTCATACTGTTGTTGTAGTTTATAATGAGAACAGCAAAAT
>JBCNLJ010000108.1:0-13891 GCA_039595515.1 Paenibacillus sp.
GCCAGCGTTCGTCCTGAGCCAGGATCAAACTCTCCATAAAAGTGTTTGACTTGCTCATTTTGTTGCTGGCGAGAACATTGCTGTTCTCTATATTTTGAAGAACCGAAGTTCCTCACTCACTCGTTGTTCAGTTTTCAAAGATCAAACTCTTTCGTTGCCGCCCAGTGTCTCTCGCAGCAACTCTTATATCTTATCATCTCCTCAACCATCTGTCAACAACTTTTTTTGAAGTTGTTTTCAAGCTCATTTTGACGTGAGTTTGAAAAGCAGATTGTGTTGGCTACTTTATGTAGCTAACAGGTTGGAAAGATTATTTTGTTCAGCCAGCAAACTTGTTTGTTTGTCGACCGGAATTAGAATATACCATAGATCGAAACAAGAAAGCAACCCCTTTTATTATTTTTTTATTTCACTTATCTAATCTATCCTCCCTGGATGCTAGTAAACTAGGTTCTCTACTGTACATGGAAGTTTGATATTGGAGCTTGCTTAATAGATGCTTTTTGCTGGAACTGTACAGTTAACTGGCTAGCCTTGTTCGCTTTATTCATCACATCGTGCGATGAAGATAGAGTAAAGCGAGTACTTACTTTGTGCTATGAGTAATTAGTATTTATCGTGATAGAGTTTATGTAGAGCCCAAACAGGTTCTTCCTATCAGATTCTTCTTAATATAGAAAAAACGTATTAAATCATAGAAAGAACCCATTAAATCCATCTCATTTAATGAACCTAATATAGAAGCATCTACAAAAGATATTAAAGGACCTATAAAACATAATAGAAGAACCTATAAAGCATATAGAAAAATTTATAAAGGATGTAGAAAAGCCTATAAAAGAATCGCATGGTCGATATTACTCAACCATGCGATTCTGCCATTCCTTATTCGTATTATCTTTTTACCTTCTAATTCTCATATAAAGCATACTAGTCATACATGTGGAGAGCTTTAGCTTTTATAGATATAGTCTACGAATAGAGAGACGTATAATCTGTGTATCTATATCTATATCTATATTTGTATATGTATCTAAGATGTTCTCAGACAAATGAGAAAAACAATATGTGCAGAGCTTATATGAATGTAGTATAGATGCTTCTATACTATTCATTTTTCTACACAGTACGTTCTATTCCATAGCACTCTTAAGGACTTTTATAATCTAGCAGTAGAGCGTTCTAAGTTCATAAGCCACAACATGAAGCACAGAACTATACATCACGGTTGTTGCAGCAGTTCAGTTGCTTGCTTCACCTTTAATGTATTGGCTATCGGGCCGCTGCTCATCCAGGTGAGGAAATCGACCTGGTGTACCTGTTTGTTTTTTACAGCCGGGATACTTTGCCAGAGCGGATTGTTATACAACTGCTCTGCCTGCTCCTGCGCCTGGTTGCCAACAACGACCAGCAGATGATCTGCAGTTAGCTCGGGGATGGTTTCCATAGTGATTTGTGTATTATAGTCGTCCCAGGCGAGTTTGCGTACGAGCGGATCTGGCTGTAATTGAAGATCACCATATAGTACAGGGCCCGTAAAGCCTTTGTTGGGTCCACCGTACAATAACATTCCCTTTTGCTCTACTCTTATTAAAGCAACGGTTTCGTTACCGATCGCTTGTTTTAGTGTGCGAGCAGAATCGGCTGCCTGCTGATCGTATTGTTTGATCACTTGAGCTGCTTTATCAGGCATCTGTAGCAGATCACCTATCGTAGTGAGGCTATCGCGCCAATTTTCATTAGCATCATCAAATACGTAAGTAGGCGCAATTGCAGAAAACTGCTCATAGCCGCCTTTGACAGCAAGACTATCATTAAACAGAATGATCAGATCCGGATCAGCCGCTAGCACCGCTTCAAAATCAACGCCGCCGCTCACATCCAGCACCGGCACATCCTTGAGATCCAGATAGCTGCGAGTTTGTCCACCTGAGCCCCATTGCATGACTGGCTTCACACCGAGTGCCTGTAGCTGATCTTCTACATACAGTCCGATAATGCGTTTGGGATGGTCAGGAACGTTAATAGTCCCCATTTTATGTGTAAACGTTCTGGTATTGGAGCTGGAGCCTTCTTCTCCTGTACCTGATTCTGAAACAACGGCAGAGGAGTCTGTATTCGTAGTCTGGGCAGAGGAACATCCGCCTAAAACGAATAGAATAAGAACAAACAGGATCGAGCTGCGATAATGGAACTTTTTTGATATGTACAATTATTTCACTCCTTATGATGTGGTTGGCGATACTTGGTTAGTCATACATTGTGTAGAGCTTTAGCTTTTACGGATGCTTTTACGAATTTATTTTGTGCACAGAGGACGATGCAATCTGTGTCTCTGTATCTGAGCTGTTTTCAGGCAAACTCAACGAAACGAAAACAAATGATATAAACTGCATAGTTAATATATTGATAATGATTATCATTATTATTTGAAAAGTATAACAGATACCTACAATGCGATACAACACATTGCTCGAAACAAAGGGGAAGATTACAGGGTATGTTGCCGTCATATACCAGGAAGCTACACGCAGCCGTAGAGAGCAATTATACATATAAAAACAAAAAACGGTGATTTACGAGCATGGTTACATGCTGCAAATCACCGTTTTTAATTGGTAATAGCTAGAGGATGGTTGGGACGTTCGATCATCACCTGTTATTCATCATCAGTATTCGTACATAAGGAACGAGTCATACCGTTGCTTGTATACACTTATTGAGGTACATCATATTGTCAGTCGATATACATCGTAGTGTCAGATGTACATTTTACTATGAGTATGCGATGAATGATTTAACAGGCACTCTCCTCCTGATGAAAGAACTCCATTAATGAAATTCGTTAAAGAACTCCATCAATGAAAGTACTCGATGAAGATGAGCAGAATGCTCAACTCCACGAAAGCACCCTCTGATTACTCAGAGCCAAGGAATACGTAACGCGCCACTACAATAATTGCCAGAATCCACATCAGCCAGTGAACTTTTACTTTGTAGCCTGTGAATGTGTTAGCGAAGAAGCCCAGGATCACGTAGGACAGGATACCTGCGGAGATACCATTGGCGATCCCGTTTGTAAATGGCATGAAGATAATTGTCAGGAAGGCTGGGAATGCTTGCATGAAGTCATCCCATACGATATTACGAACCTGACTCATCATCAGTACACCTACGATCACGAGTGCTGGAGCTGTGGCTGCCGAAGGAACCATCAGTGCCAGCGGAGCGATGAACAGTGCCAGAATAAACAGTACGCCCGTAGTTACAGCCGTCAGACCTGTACGACCACCTGCTGCCACACCGGATGTACTTTCTACATAAGAAGTGATTGTACTTGTACCCAGTACCGCACCTGCACTTACACCGACAGCGTCAACGAGCATCGCTTTGCTGACTTTTTTCTCGCCTTCTTTACGGTTCTTGAACAGACCTGCACGTTCTGCTGTTCCGACCAGTGTACCGAAGGTATCGAACAACTCTACGAATGTAAAGATGAATACAATTTCAAACAAACCGAGGCCGATTGCGCCTTTGATATCCAATTGACCGACTGCCAGATTGTCAAACGAAGGCAACCATTGTGCATGCGACAGGCTGCTCACATCAGTCAGACCCATTGGAATACCGAGTAGTGTCAGCAGGATGATCCCGATCAACAATGCGCCGCGGATACGCATAACCATCAACACACCGATCAGGAACAGACCGATCAGAGACAGCAGCGTGTCTTTATTATGAACAAAGTCGCTCAGTGCGAGCTGGAAGTCGCCGCCTTTGACGGTTACTGGACCAGCAAGCTGGCTCACATCAGTTACACCACTTATTGTAGCGGATACCGAGATGACATTACCTAGCTTCAAGCCAATGATGGTCACGAACAAACCGATACCAACGGTAATTGCCATTTTGAGTGAATGAGGAACGGCTACAAGCAATAGCTGACGAACCTTCGTAATCGTCAAAATGATGAAAATAATACCGGACAGGAATACAGCACCCAGTGCAGCCTGCCAGGAGATCATACCGTTTGAGCTCAGTACAACCGTCATAAAGTAAGCATTCAATCCCATACCTGGAGCAAGTGCAACTGGAATGTTGGCAAACAGCCCCATCAAAATTGTAACCAGACCCGCACCTACTGCTGTAGCAAAAAATACGCCCTGTGCAGGAATACCCGCACCATCAGGTCCCAAAAACAGATTGTTGACGAACAAAATGTACGCCATGGTGATGAATGTGGTCAAACCTGCGATCATCTCTGTTTTTACATTTGTACCGTGTTCCCGTAACTTAAAGAAGCGCTCCATAATGAATACATGTCCCCCCGTTTTTGAATATGGATAACAAAACGACAAAGACCCCGATGTGTACGGTTACTCATCGGGGTCTCTAGGTCAGATTGCACCTGTGCTCCCGTTACCGATTGTGTATGTAGCAAACCAATGCTCCACTACTCTTAATCTATCCCAGAAGCAACAAGTTATATATCTGAATTCCGTAGAGAGATCATTCCGGTGATCACGTAGAGACTCCTGTGCCCATCCACAGGATTATACGAAAACATTATAACTGTCGAAATTGTAAAGCTTATCCGTGTTCATGTTGTTTTTGCCATATTACTATGACTTACCTGTTACATTCTAGGATAGTGTTTAGTTGTTGTCAATCGAAAAATACGAATGTTCATGAAGTCGCTTTCTTTTATTGTTCGGTAATCCTTCGGCAATTGCCCCTACTTCTGGATAATTGTCTGTGCAAACGCTATCGAATTGCTATTTTACCAGTATACGTAGAGAACAAAATAGACAAACTGACTCAATTTCATGAGAGCTATCTTACTTTTTGTCTAATGCATAGGAGTAAAGCTGCAAGTATGATGTTAGTCATCAGAACATGATATGAACATATAAATTGAAATTAGAGTCAAAATATAGCGAATTCGTAGAATCTATGTAATAAAAGTTGTCTTCGTGTTCGATTATATGTCGTCAATTTAGCGTAAACTGCTTTAGTTATCTGTCGTGAAGATTATAGATCCGCATCATATTTCAATACAGGAGGGGATTATGGATGTCTACAATGCCTGTACCGTCTACCGTGACGGCTATGCCGGAAATTCAATTAAAGGATGTGGAGATGCGTTATCAGACTGGCAATACCGAGGTGCTTGCCTTGCATCAGGTGAGCATGGATATTGCCAAAGGCGAATTCGTATCGTTGCTTGGGCCGTCGGGCTGCGGCAAAACGACGCTGCTGCGTCTGATGGCAGACTTGCTCGAACCGACGACAGGCTCCGTAACGGTCGCAGGCGAGAGTGCGCGTGAAGCAAGGCTTGCCCGCAAATATGGCATCGTGTTCCAGAGTCCGGTTCTGTATGACTGGCGCAAGGTTAGACATAATGTCGCACTCCCGCTCGAAATGATGAAGGTGCCGAAAAAGGAACGCGATGAGCGTGTGATGGAGCTATTGGAGCTGGTCGGTCTACAAAGCTTCGCAGACAAATATCCGTGGCAGCTAAGCGGCGGAATGCAGCAGCGTGCAGCGATTGCGCGCGCACTGGCGATGGAGCCGGAAATTTTATTGATGGATGAGCCCTTTTCCGCATTGGATGAATTCTCGCGTGAGCGCTTGAATGAGGAGCTACTGTCCATCTGGAGCAAGGTGCAAAATACGATTGTGTTTGTCACCCACAGTATTCCAGAGTCGATCTTTTTGTCGGATCGGGTGTTTGTACTCTCTCCTCATCCGGGGCGATTATCTGCTGTTGTCGATATTCCGCTTCCACGGCCACGTACACCGGAAATGCGTAATAGTCCCGAATTTTTCGAGCTGATCGCGCGGATTCGAGACAGCTTTGAAGGGGTGTGAGCCATGACATGAGATCAGGAGCACTGTTCATGCGGAATCGATTCGTGCCTGTACTGGTGTGGATCGTAGCGATTTTGGTGTTATGGGAGGCCGGTTCATGGGCACTGCTCAATCTGGCCGGGGTGCCGCTGGCGCAATCCAAGCTTCCTTATGTACATGCGATTGTTACGACCAGCGTGCAGTATAGCGGAACTTTACTGAAGGAAGGCAGCGCAACGTTTGGTAATGCAGCGATCGGCTTTGTTATCGGAGCGGCGGCTGGTGTATTGCTCGCCATACTGATGAGCGTCTCGCGCTGGATCGAACGACTGACCTTTCCCTATGCGGTCGCTTCGCAAATGATTCCGATTCTAGGATTGGCACCTATCATCTATGGCATCGTGCGTGATGAATACATATCACGGATTATCATTTCGGGATATATTACCTTTTTCCCGGTTGCGCTAAATATGCTGCGCGGTCTGCGCAGTGTCGAGCCATCCGCACTGGAACTCATGTATTCCTATGCTGCCAGGCCGTGGTCGGTATACTGGAAGCTTCGTTTCCCGGCGGCTTTGCCCAGCTTATTCAGCGGCTTGAAAATTGCTGCACCGCTTGCGGTCACCGGAGCGATTCTGGTGGAGCTGATGGGAGCGCAGCACGGGATCGGCGTGATCATGCTGCGCAATCTGTATTACGGCCCTTCCCATGTGTATATGTTCTGGTCGACCGTCGTAGTCGGTGCTTTACTTGGAATTCTGAGCTACTGGGTGATCAGTCTGCTCGAACGCCTTATCGCGCCGTGGCAACCAGAGTTTCGCACCCGGGGAGGTGAACGGTAATGGAAAATCGATATCCAGGCACTTCAGCTTCTGCACAGCATTCATCAAGCCAGTCTGCTTCACCGGCTCGCTCGGCTCGGCGTCATTCCTCTCCCTTGCAGATACTGGTGAATAGCTCCACCATCTGGTTGCCACTGCTAGCCGGTATATTATTCCTCCTCCTGTGGCAGCTTGAAGTGTTCCACCGCATCCTTGATCTGAAAAAGTATCAGCTCCCTCTCCCTTCCGCGATTGCGAGCGCCATGATGGACAACTGGAGCATGCTGCTCTCCTATACCGGTTATACGCTAACCGAAGCTGTACTCGGCATGCTATGCGGATCAGCGCTTGGCTTCGTCATCGCGCTTATCGCTACAGCATGGCCGCGCTGGGGTGGAGCCAGTCTGATCGTCGTGGCGGCGATGAATGCTGTACCAATCGTTGCGCTCGCTCCGGTCATGAATCTGTGGTTTGGTGACGGTATTGGCTCAAGGGTAGCGATCGTTACCGTTACGACGATGGCGGCGATGGCAATTAATGCTTATAAAGGCATGACATCGGTCAATCCGCTCGCACTTGATCTGATGCACTCTTATGCCGCAGGACAAGTCGGTATCTTTCGTTATTTGCGCATTCAAAACAGCTTACCGCATGTGTTCACCGCACTGAAAATCAATGCTACAGCGAGTATGATCGGCGCTATCGTCGGGGAGTTCTTTTTCTCCTCACAGGGGCTTGGTTATTTGCTCTCCAACTCCATCAAGGTTGCCAAAATGCCGCTTGGATGGTCCTGTATCGTACTGGCTGCTATTGCTGGCGTCATCTTTTACCTGATTGTAGAACGGTTGGAAAAGGTGTTCATTCGCTGGCATTCGTCCCAGCGCATTTGAAGACGAAAAGAAGAAATATCCAGCACTGGTGAGGCTAATAGAGCTGGATGGGACATATACCATATTGCGGCAATACAACGTTGTATTCGAATATAGGGGGCATGAATGAATGAAGAGAAAACACTGGAGTACAAAAATGAGTATGCTGCTGGCGGTCGTCTTATCCTTATGTCTTATCGTTGCAGGCTGTGGAAGCAGTGCAAGTGAAAGCACAAGTGCCGCTGGAGAAACCGGAAATACTGAAGCTTCTACAGATCCGGTTACCGTTAAGCTACAGCTCAAATGGGTACCACAGGCTCAATTTGCTGGCTATTATGTCGCCCTCGATAAAGGCTATTACAAGGATGAAGGCTTGAATGTGGAGATTTTGCCGGGTGGCCCGGACATTGTACCTGAGCAGCAGGTCGCTGGTGGTTCGGCAGATATCGGAGTCGACTGGGTAGCAAGCTTGCTAACGAGTCAGGAGCAGGAAATGCCGCTCGTGCAGATCGCTCAGATTTTCCAAAAGAGCGGCTTGGTGCTGATCTCTAAAAAATCAGCCAATATCCAATCCCCTGCGGATCTCAAAGGCAAAAAGGTCGGCAACTGGATGGGCGGTAATGAATTTGAGGTGCTGGCGCTATTCGACAAGTATAAGCTCGACCCGAATAAAGACCTGAGCTTCACCAAGCAGGGCTTTACGATGGATCAGTTCCTGAATGGCGAGCTGGATGCTGCTTCAGCCATGACCTATAACGAATACCAGGTTGCCATCGAATCCGGCGTGAAGGCGGATGATATGAATGTGATCGATATGAATAAAGAAGGCGTCGCGATGCTGGAGGATAATCTGTTCGCCAACAGCGAATGGCTGGCAAACAATAAAGAAACGGCTGCCAAGTTCGTACGTGCTTCATTGAAGGGCTGGCAGGATGCGATCAATGATCCTGAAGGCGCGGTCGACATCGTGATGAAGCAGGCAGAATCAGGCAGTACGACCAAGGAACATCAACTGAAAATGATGCAGGAGGTTGCCAAGCTGATTCTACCGGATGGATTCGACAAAACGAAAATGGGCTACACTGATGACGCGATGTTCAAGCAAACTGCGGATATCGCGCTCAAATTCGGTGTAATCAAGCAGGCTGCGGACACACAAAAAGCATATACTAACGAAATTATGGATATGGCAACACAGTCCAAGTGAGTCAAGCGATGAGTCGCACTCTAGTCTAACTACACTGTTCATCCCATCACACTACACTCCGGCGGGCGGTGATCTACAATGGCGCCGTCCCCGAATGCTCAGGAGGAATACATGATGATCAAGTCAGCAACCAACAGTGAAGCCGCTCTGCAAAAGGATCGCCAGTACCTGTGGCACAATATTACACCGTATAGCGAAGCCGCTCCGCCGATGATTGTGGAATCCGGGCAAGGCGCCTGGATTACCGATATCAATGGAAAACGCTATATGGACGGTATGTCCGGATTATGGTGCGTTAATGTCGGCTATGGACGCAAGGAGCTTGCCGAGGCTGCATATGAGCAGATGATGAAATTGCCTTATTTTCCATTAACTCAGAGTCATATGCCTGCGATCCAGCTTGCGGAAAAGCTCAATGCATGGCTGGGTGATGACTATGTGATCTTCTTCTCGAATAGTGGCTCTGAAGCCAATGAGGCTGCTTTTAAAATGGTTCGACAGTACCATCAGCAGACCGGACAGCATTACCGTCATAAATTCATTTCACGCTATCGCGGTTATCATGGCAGCTCACTCGGTGCGTTATCAGCAACCGGTCAGGCGCAGCGCAAATATAAATACGAGCCGCTCACGACGGGCTTTCTGCATGTGGCGCCGCCGGACAGTTATCGCCGCCCTGCCGGGCAATCGGTAGAGGAATTCAATCTGCAATGTGCGCAGGCGATTGAGGATACGATCATCTGGGAAGGTGCCGAGACGGTGGGCGCGGTCATTATGGAGCCGGTCATTACAGGTGGCGGCATTATCGTACCGGAACAAATTTATCTGGATCGTGTACAGGAGATTTGTAAGCGTCACGGGGTGCTGCTCATTATCGATGAGGTCATTTGCGGATTCGGACGTTCCGGGCAAAAGTTCGGCCATCATAACTTCGGCATCAAGCCGGATATCGTTACGATGGCCAAAGGATTGACGAGCGGGTATTTGCCATTGTCCGCTACAGCGGTACGCAAGGACATTTATGAGGCATTTAAAGACCCTGAGGATGAGTATTCGCATTTTCGCCATGTGAATACATTTGGCGGTAATCCATCAGCATGTGCGCTCGCGCTGCGCAATCTGCAAATTATGGAGGATGAGCAGCTAATCGATCGGGCGCGTGTGCTCGGTCAGCGACTTCGCGATGCGCTGCAACCACTGGCAGAGCATCCACTCGTAGGCGACATTCGCAGCTTTGGCCTGCTGGCAGGCGTAGAGCTGGTAGCAGATAAAGCGACAAAACAGCCTGCTTCGCTTGATATTGTGAAAAGCATTATCGCAGGCTGCAAGCAGCATGGACTGATCATCGGCAAAAATGGCGATACGGTTGCAGGCTTCAACAATGTGCTGACCTTTGCTCCGCCGCTGGTGTGTACGGATGAGGATATGGAGTTTTTGATCGCTACTTTTTTACGGGTGATGGAGGAGCACTGATTGGTCTGTGATAAGGACACCACTCCGGGAAGGAATAAGGGGACGGACTCAGATGGAGCCGCGGGAATCTTTTGAATGAAGTGAACATGAAGATTCCCGCGGCTCCAAAATCGTGCTTACCCCTTATTTCCTTCCCTCCGTTCTGTGCTTATAGCAACAAATCTATGCTCCAGCAGATATTATTCCATTCAACAGATGTTACTACATTCAACAGATGCACTGCTACATGCACTTAGCGTTATATACACTTCTACATGTGCTCATTATCCTATCATTGTGCACCTCTACAGGGAAGATTGCACATGGGGTAAGCTCATCTTTTCTGGATAGAGTAACTGATAGGCGCGTAGGGCGACCTGAATGGAGATGCGATTTTCTGGTGACATGAAGTCTTCGCCCAGTAGTTCGGTGATTTTGTCCAGTCGATAGTATAGGGATTGGCGGACGATGAATAGTTTTTGGGCGGCGATTTGTTTGGAGCCGTCGTGATCGAGATAGACGCGTAGCGTTAGCAATAGCTCGCTGCCTTTGGATTCATCGTGATCGATGAGTGGGCCCAGATAATTACGGACAAAGGTCTGCAGGCGTTGTCCATCGTTTAA
Source organism: Paenibacillus sp. (assembly GCA_039595515.1). Taxonomy (GTDB): domain Bacteria; phylum Bacillota; class Bacilli; order Paenibacillales; family Paenibacillaceae; genus Saccharibacillus. Next base: position 10,823 of record JBCNLJ010000108.1, read on the forward strand.
GCTGAGTAATAATTGATACACGCCGAGTTCCTCGTAAAAGAGTACACGACTGCCTGAGCATGAATATACAGATAACGCCTGTACCGCTTCTTGATAGCTGGTGGAGGCGTTTTTCAATTGTTTGTTCGCTTTGCTTACGCCGACGATTAGCTGCAAATCCTTCAGCTTTTCGTCTGAACGAATATGACGCAGGGCATGGATGGCCTGCTCCAGACGCGGCTTGGCAGGCATTCGTGCTTGCTTGTCCAATGCGATGACGGCTAAGCGATTATTTTTGAGTGTAATGAGCGGATGGAATAAATACTGCTCAAAGATCGAGCGCAGCACAATGGACAGATGGAAGGTAATCGATTCCCATTCATATTCCGAGCTGCTCCAGCGCACATCCTGTGGATTCTCGATCTCGATCAGACAGACCCGGTATGGCAGATCATTCATCGCGCCAAAATCCGGCCCGATCAGGCTTTTCAGACGATGCTCCTCTTCCAAACGTCCGTTGATCAATTCCTCTACCCACAGATTTTCCGAAAAGAGACGCCGTTCTTCCATATACCGCGTGCGCAACAGCTCCTGGGCAATCGATAGGGCCGCCGAGTCGAGCAGTAGACAATCATACTCCTGCGGGCGATGCGGACAGACCATCATCATATACGCCCATGTCTGATCGAGCGCACCGACCGGCTTCAACACCAGCGTCTCATTGCCCAGCTCGCGAAAATAAGGCGCAGCATCCGGCTCTACTCCCTGCTTATCTGCTTCAAACGCAGTAAATTGCTCCAGCAATCCGCGCTGCTTATCCGGGGCAAGCGGTGGATAAAAGACAGGCTTCCCCCCCATCTGCACATACATCAATTGATTGCCTGTACTGCGATGCAGCAGTTGTAGCACCTTACTCGTTCCTTGCGAGCTCAGTGTCAAACGATTAAATTCCCGCGAAATCCCCTCCAGCTCCTGCAGTAAACGATGATGCCGATTAATGAGCAGCGAATGCAAATCCAGCGTAATATCCACAAAGCGGACCGTCTTTGTGAATACGAGCAATGGAAATTGATGCTCATCTGCCAGCTCCATCATTTCCTTCGGAATATGGTCGAAGTATTGTCCCAGCTCAATGCAGAGACATGCCGCACGCTTTTGTACCAGATCGCGCATAAAGGATAGAGCGGATTCCAGATCGGTATGAAAGCCAAGACCGGTCGTCAAAATCATCTCTTCCCCGTGAATCAGGCTCTCGATATTGGCGCTCTCCAGCACATGCACCCACCGGATCGTGCGTTTCAAGCCCTCTCTTCCTCCTACCACCTGAGCCTCTGCAAAAAGTGGCCGTGTTAGTGCATCGCTGATCGTAAACATACGTTGTCCATTCATTTGTTATCCCCCCACCTGCTTGAATGGTAATCTGCCGTCCTCCTGCCATCGATGCCGTAAAAATTAAACTTTTGAAATTAGACAGACTGTCTAATGTAATAAAACCTCCAATTTACTATAGTTTGTATAACTAATGTTAGTATATATAACTTGTAACGAATGAAATTCCTGTGATAATGAACTATTATATTTCATTTTGTTAACTTTAGTTACACATTTTCGATAATTAAGATGAATTATTTTATTAAAAATGAGGTTTATGTTCATTCTCATATTGGATATTCCAAAAGGAGGCTCACCTATGAAGCATTCTGCAATCACCGCATTTTCGCCGGATATGTTCATGCACAATTTTGCCGAAGCAGCGCCAGGACTGACACCTAAAGGAGCGGTCGAAGAATCGAATCGCTGTCTTTACTGTTATGATGCGCCCTGCATCAAGGCTTGTCCGACGAGCATTAACATCCCCTCCTTTATCAAACGTATTGCTACTGATAATCTGCGTGGTGCCGCAACGACGATTATGGATTCCAATCCCGTCGGTGCAAGCTGTGCCCGTGTCTGTCCAACTGAGGAATTGTGCGAAGGTGCCTGCGTGCTGAATGATGCATCGGCTCCGATCCAGATTGGTATGCTGCAACGCTATGCAACCGATTGGGCGATTGCCAACGATGCCACCCTGTTCAAGCGTGGTCATGATAATGGATATAAGGTTGCTGTGATTGGCGGCGGACCAGCAGGTCTATCCGCTGCGCGTGAGCTGGCACGTCAGGGCATGAGCGTTACGATCTATGAAGCACGCGAGCAAGCTGGCGGTCTGGATACATATGGCATCGTATCCTTCCGTCTTCCCCAGTCGGTCTCACTGTGGGAAGTGGAGCAGGTACAGAAGCTGGGTGTTGAGATCAAAACCGGTGTACGTGTAGGCACCGATATTGCAGCCGAGAAGCTGCTGGAGCAATATGATGCGGTCGTGCTGGCAGCCGGAATGGGCTATGTACCACCGATCGGCATTGAAGGCGAGCAGCTTCAAGGAGTATACGATGCAATCAAGCTGGTAGAACAAACGAAAACAGGTATGCCTTCCGTAAATATGATCGGGCAAAGGGTCGCTGTCATCGGGGCGGGCAACACGGCGATTGATGCTGCTACCTGCTCCGTTCGACTCGGTGCTGCCAATGTGAAAATGATCTATCGCCGTACACGCGAGGAAATGACGGCGTATGATTTTGAATACGAATTTGCCAAGCAGGAAGGTGTAGAGTTCCGCTGGCTCACATTACCGAAACGCATTGTGGGTGACGAGAGCGGTAAAGTCACTCATCTGGAATGTGTAGAAATGACCCTGACTGGCGAAACAGGCAAAGACGGCCGTCTTGTTCCGACACCTGTAGCAGGTTCAGAGTTCCTGCTCCCTGTCGATGCAGTTGTACTCGCCATCGGTCAGGAACGTCAGCTCGGACTGATCGAGCACTTCGGACTCAGCCATACATGGGGCGTTGTAGAGGTGGATGAACGAACGTATCGCACCTCTCATCCGAAAGTGTATGCAGCTGGCGATATTATTTTCGGTGCAGGACGCGGAGAAGCGATGGTCGTTTCTGCCGCGCAGCAAGGCAAGCTGGCAGCTCATGCGATTATTCACGAGCTATTGCCACAAGCCTCCGAGGCGATGGGCTCTGCGGTATAGAATCGATTCAT
>JBCNLJ010000109.1:0-11645 GCA_039595515.1 Paenibacillus sp.
CGGGTTACGGGTTACGGGTTACGGGTTACGGGTTACGGGTTACGGGTTACGGGTTACGGGTTACGGGTTACGGGTTATACGTTTAGATAATTTAGCACTATTTCTATGCTCAAACGATTCATTTCAGCGAGTTTAATGTTTCACTCTAATTGCTGTTAAGCACCGTTGCTGCCTGACTAATTTTACGATTGACTGCCTTATAGTACGATGTGATACCGCTTAATGCTCTATACAAAGTGCTGTAAAAAGGAAAATCTCCGCTTTGCCGGACTACAGGAGTCCATTAGCACTGCGGAGATTTTTAAATTGTACCAATGACAAATGTTTACACCAAGTTGCCAGCTACAATTAATTGAGCTTCAATTTAGAGATACTTGCAGCGGAATTAAGAAATCAAGAAATAATGTAATTATTCTAGATATGATTAAGAGTATTTCAAGCAAAATTCCCACTATTTATTATTTATGATTCATGACGAGACCTGATTCATGATGCGAGTTGTACAGAACGGAGGCAAGGAAATAAGGGAAAAGGACGACTTTGGAGCCCGGGAATCTACATTCTATCCTAATCCGTAGATTCCTGGGCTCCACCTGAGGACGTTCCCTTATTCCTTGCCATAGTGGTGCAGGCAACACACCAGCAAGTACCTAAACCCAGCAGACCTGCTACATCACAGCCCACAACGCATAATTCGCAATTCGCAATTCGCATCAAAATGTACTTCGCTACCCAGAAACAATAAAGTTACGCCAAAACACTCCAACCACAATCAATTTTCCGCAGCCGCCGCCCCAGTAGCAGCACGACCACTCGCCTGAGCACGCGCAGAACGCCCAACATTGATCCGCCCCACAACATACTCCCCAAACGGCACCACACGATTAAACACCCAGATCGTCCCTATACAGCAGGCAATCCCCACCACAAACAGGATCGGAATTTCCAAATAACCAAGCTGGATGTCAAACCGCTCCACCGCACGATCCATCATATCAAGGAAAAACCAGTGCACGAGATAAATGCCAAACGAATACTGACTGATGAGCGTAACGATCGGCGGAATCCGCTTCACGCCGCGGAACGCCAGGAACAATAGCAGAATCATCACCACGGTAAACCCAATCATATCCACACGCTTCGAACCAAAGCCAAAGCTCGAAAACGCATTATTGTAAACGATCAAACCAGCCGTTACTGGCAAAGCGGCAACGATCCACCATTTGTAACGTTCCAGCCCACTCAGGAAACGCTGATAGTTACGTCCGCAATAATAGGCAAGCGAGAAGTAAAACAGCCAGCCCGTAAATGGCATCCAGTACCCGCGCTCCCATATATACGCTGCCAGTTGACCCTCCGGCGGCGGCACCAGATTGAAAAATCCAAGATACAGGACCGTCACTACAAACGACACGATAAGTACAACCGATGGTCGAAACCGATCAATATACTTCGCATACAATTGATGCAGCACATAAAATTGAAAAATCACGAGTACAAACCAGCCATGATACGCACCAAGCAGATTGTAGACGACCAGCTTCGGAATCGACCAATCCTTGGTCAAACCGGATATAATCGCATAAAAGACCGCCATGCACGCAAATGGAATCAGCAGAAAACGTATCCTTTTCATATAAAAGCCGCTCGGCAAGCTTTTCGGATATGAATAGGCCAGAATCAACGCTGAAATAAATACAAACGTAGACGTACCAAATGACAATAATCCCGCCAGTGACCACAGTCCAAATTCCACAGCACCATCTGTGCTTTCACCGGTAGAAAACTTAATAGAGTGCAATAGCACGACACTCAGGCAGGCAATGACACGAATAATAGACACTTCATCGATCGTTTGCCTCGGTTTGGCTGTAATAGGTTGACTACTCATCTCGTTATACACCCCTCTTTGCAAATTAGATTACATTCGATTAAGCCTGATTGGTTAGTGGATGCCTCATCCTTTCTTCGCTTTATTTTCTTTTCATCATGATAGATGGATCGACTGATATATCAATCTTGACCCAGGTGAACGCTCATAACTTTTCATTGTGTAGACGCCTGATCATCCAAAAAGTTTCGCGATTTGAATAACTTTTGTAATATTATGTATGTTAATACTCCAAAATTCAACACTTTTTCATAACGAGATTTGGATAAGCCGCCAGAAAGAATTTGAACATTTTGTGAAATGGTAGTATCTTAAAATGTAAGCGCTATATATGGAAGTGGTTACGACACTTTAAATCATGTGGAGGTCATTATGGGAAAAGACACGATCGAAATCATTGCTGCCGAAGCCAAACAAGCCAATATGATGGATTATGAGCAAGCCCGTAAACAATTTGACTGGTCCGATGTTGAAAAACGATTTAGCTGGCATGAAACTGGGAAAGTGAATCTCGCTTACGAAGCTATTGATCGTCACGCCACTTCCGAGTTGAAGGATAAAATTGCCCTTCACTACAGCGATCCGGTTCGTGATGAAAGCTATACATTTGAGCAGCTACGCCGTGAATCCAATAAAGCTGCCAATATGCTGCGTAAGCTAGGTATCGGTAAAGGAGATCGTGTATTTATTTTCATGCCGCGCACACCGGAGCTATATTTCACCCTGCTTGGCATTATTAAAATTGGTGCTATTGCCGGCCCTCTGTTTGAAGCATTTATGGAGACAGCCGTACGTGATCGTTTGCAGGATAGCGGTGCGGTCGCTATCGTCACGACTCCTAAGCTCGTAGGACGTGTGCCGGAAGCGGAGCTGCCTGAGTTAAAGCATATTATCGTCTACGGCGATGAGGCTGAACTGGCTGAGCATCATATTCATCTAGGCAACGCGATGGCTGAAGCTTCGGATGAGGCTGAAATCGAGTGGGTGGACGGTGAGGATGGTCTGATTCTACACTACACCTCCGGTTCGACCGGTAAACCGAAAGGCGTTTACCATGTGCACCGTGCGATGCTACAGCACCAATATACCGGACGTATCGTGCTTGATCTGCAGCCAGACGACATCTACTGGTGCACTGCCGATCCGGGCTGGGTAACAGGTACATCGTACGGTATTTTTGCTCCGTGGCTGAACGGTACAACGAATGTAATTCGTGGTGGTCGTTTCAGTCCACAGGATTGGTATGAGACGATTCAACGCTACAAAGTAACGGTATGGTACAGTGCGCCAACTGCATTCCGTATGCTAATGGGTGCAGGGGATGAAGCTGTACAGCAATATGATCTGTCCTCACTCCGTCATGTACTGAGCGTCGGTGAGCCACTCAACCCTGAAGTGATTCGCTGGGGCTATCGTGTGTATAAGCAGCGGATTCATGATACATGGTGGATGACAGAAACCGGAGCCCAGCTCATTTGCAACTATCCACGCATGGATATTCGTCCAGGCTCGATGGGACGTCCATTACCAGGCATCGAAGCAGCTATTCTGGATGATCAGGGAAATGTGCTGCCACCGCTACGTATGGGCAATCTGGCGATCAAAACACCGTGGCCGTCCATCATGCGCAAAATTTGGAACAATCCAGCAAAGTTTGAGGAATATATGCGGATTGATGGCTGGTATATTTCCGGTGACTCCGCGTATATGGATGAAGATGGTTATTTCTGGTTCCAGGGTCGTATTGACGATGTGATCAACACCTCCGGCGAGCGGGTAGGCCCATTTGAGGTTGAGAGCAAGCTGGTTGAGCATCCAGCCGTTGCGGAAGCCGGTGTCATCGGTAAGCCTGATCCTGTGCGTGGTGAAGTGATCAAAGCATTTATTTCACTGCGTGAAGGCTATGAAGCATCGGATGAACTCAAGCAGGATATTACCCGTTTTGTCAAAGAAGGACTATCCGCTCACGCTGCACCGCGCGAGATTGAATTTAAAGATAAGCTGCCGAAGACCCGCAGCGGTAAAATTATGCGCCGTGTGCTGAAGGCATGGGAGCTCGAATTACCAACTGGCGATCTGTCTACGTTGGAGGATTAAGTTATCTTATTCAGGATCGGGTAAGCGGGTCGTTATATCTGTCTGCTTACCCGATCTCTGCTTACCGATCTATGTAATCCGCGATAGTATGCAGTAGGGGATAATCAGGTCGTTTTCTACATTCATAAGCTCGTTTTACTTTAGTACTGCTCTGACTCTAGCCCTGCTCTGATTCATTTTCGTCAGAAGCATAACTCATAGACTAATCATTAAATATACCCATTATAAAAGGCGGCATTTCTATCATAAATATGACAGAGATGCCGCCTTTGGTTTGTATTGCTTTTAATGTTACTTTGGAGGATCACGTTATGTTCATCCTGCTATCCTTTACATTCCTTATGCGCCAGTGCCAATAATAGGCTGACAACAAAGAAATGCTATTTACTCGTTCTGATTCACCAGTTGGATGCAGTGATCTATAGACGCTTTTGCTTTTCTAGCTGCTGTCCCAGCTCCATCAGACGTTCCATCTGCACCGGCTTGGACAATACACCATTCATTCCTGCTTCGATAATATGATCGTTGTTATCCTTGAACACATTGGCAGTAATTGCAATGATCGGGATGTCTTTGTTTTGAATCGTGTTGGAATGACGGATTGCATAGGTCGATTCCAATCCATCCATCACTGGCATCTGGATGTCCATCAATACCAGATCGTAGGAATCATCCTGCTCCAGACTACGGATTGCTTCCAGGCCATTATCCACGGTATCTACATAGTAGCCAAGCTTATTCAGCATGCGCGATGTGATCAGACGGCTAATGCGATCATCATCTGCCAGCAATACGCTCAGACGCGCACTTTCTTTGTCCGGACCATCGATCACCTTCGGTTGGCGAGCAACGGTTTCGGACAGCTTTTTCACGAGTGTGCTGGAATCGCTGCGCGGATCGGACATCACTGGATAACGAACAGGAATCGTAAACTCAAATGTACTGCCCTCTCCCTGCTCACTCTCTACCGTAATCGTGCCTTGCATCAATTCAACAATCTGCTGACTGATCACAAGTCCAAGTCCGGTACCGCCGAATTCACGGCTCTGTGAATCGTCAACCTGGCTAAAGCTCTGGAACAGCTTATTCTGATCTTTGCTAGCAATTCCAATCCCGCTATCCTTCACACGGAAGCGCAGCTTCAGTTCCTCGCCCTGATCCTCAAAACCAGTCACGGACACATCAACCGAGCCATAACGTGTGAATTTGACGGCGTTACCGATCAGATTGTTCAGCACTTGCTTGAGACGATGCGGATCACCGAAAACTCGCTCCGGTACGCTATGATCGATATGCAGATTAAGCGCGATTTTTTTCTCCAGTGTGAGCGGACGATGTGCCTTAATCGTCATATCCATCAACTCATGTAGATTGTACTCGATACTTTCCAGATTCATCTTTCCAGCTTCGGCTTTGGAAAAATCGAGAATATCGTTAATCAGTGTCAGCAAGGTTTCTGCACTGTTTTGTACAATTTTCATATTGTCACGCAGGTCTTCTTCTACCTCGTTCAATAAGATCAGCTCGGTCATGCCGATGATCCCGTTTAGCGGTGTCCGAATCTCATGGCTAATATTAGCAAGGAAGCGGCTTTTTGCGACATTCGCGCTCTCTGCCTCATCCTTTGCCTGTAGCACCTGAAGCTCCGCTTCTTTACGTTTCGTAATATCAAATTGAATGCCGACAAAATAATGACATTCACCATTCTGGTCAAAGATCGGATCCAAATTGACTTCATTCCAGAAAGAAGAACCATCTTTACGATAATTCAGAATCTCAATCGTAGCCGATTCCTGCTTCGCGAGTGCATCACGAAACGCCTGAACCGTCTCCGGATTGGTATCCTCTCCCTGTAAAAAGCGACAGTTATAGCCTACCGCCTCCTCACGAGTATAGCCAGTTAGATCCGTAAAATGCCCATTCACAAATACAAGCGGGAATTCCGGCTTGCGTGCGTCTGCAATGGTCACAGATGATTTTAAATTTTGCACTACATACTCCCAGTCAATTGCTGGTGCTTTAGGATCGATATTCATGCTGCCTCCCTGAGTGGGTATAATCAATTGCAGTAAGCAAACGTTATCTTCATAATATCAATAGCATAACATAAAAAGGTTGGATTGTACCATGTATAAACCCCATATACTGCACAAAATGCCCCTAACCCCTCTGGCACAAAAAGCCCGTTTAGCATCCTAATATGACACCAAACGGGCACATACTATACGATTTTAGCGCAATACCCGGCGAGCTGTCACATAATGATCCTGCCAGTAAGCAAGATCCAGATTCGAAATGGTAATTCCATTCAAGCTTGGGCTATTGTGCACAATTTTATTATCGCCTGCATAAATAGCTACGTGTGTAATCACATTCGGATCGCCTGCGGAGAAAAAGAGCAGATCACCCTTTTGCCATTGTCCACGTTCTACCGGAATACCTACATCCTTCTGATAACGTGTTCCCCACGCCAGATCAATGCCTTCAAGTCCAAATACATATCGGGTAAAGGACGAGCAATCGAACAGCGTTGGTGCTTCGTTTTTACCATAGCCATACTGGGTAATCCCCTGCAAGGCAAGCGCATTGGCAAGGATACGATCTGCAGAAGCCTCATCCAGCGGCTGCCCTGTAGACAGCGTTGGGAAGTTCACGGCTGGCGCCGGCGGGTTAAATGGCTTGTCCTCCACCTGATCTACCGTTTGCTGCGGCACTTCAGCTAGAATAGCTGTTTGCGAAGCCGGTAATGTATACGATACGTAATCAGTAGACACATAGCCTGTGACTCCATTTTTATCCTGTATTTTCACCCAGGCTGCCGTTGGCTGCTCCAGTGCGCTGAATGCCTCGCCTGCCGCAAGCACGCGCAGTACGCTGCTGGTCGTATTCGGCTCAGCACGGAAGTTCACGCCCTTTTCCACTATGCCTGTACCCGGTGCATTCGTGCTGGCATCTATAGATGGCGCGGTGCTTGTTATTGTATCTGCACCTGTCACTGCTGTTGAAGAAGCAAGTGCTGGAGCAGATATCGTCGTGCTGGAGGAGCTGGATGTGCTTTTACTACCTGTACTACTGTTAGCGGTACTTACACTACCAGAGCTAGCATTACTGGAAGAAGTAGTGCTGCTCTTGCTGCTGGAAGTAGATGCAGATGAAGCGGTGGTACTTTTTGCGGTTGTCAGCGGCTTATAATCGACATAAGTGGCGGATACATAGCCTGTCTTTACGCCAACCTTGATACGAAGCCAATGAGGGCTTACCTCGCTTAGAACTTTAATGCTTGTACCAGGCTGAAGTGTGCTGTACACGGTGCTGTCTGTGCTTGGACCCGAACGAAAGTTAACCGGCATATTGATCTTGCCAATCGGAACGGGAGTTACCGCCGCCTGGCTGATCTCTGGCGTGGACGTTAACAATACAGCAGCAGTCAGTAGTGTAATGAGCTTTCTTTTCATGGATGTCCTCCTCAGCGGTTCTCTATCTGTCATGCTGTCTGATCATGGAGTTATGTATACAATCGGTTGTCATGGGTGAAGCGATAACGTGATTTCAGAAAAGTCATAAATGAAGCCGTTATCAACAATACGCTGTTCAGGACCTGAGACTCAGCTCCTATCCTCGTCCAACTGTTTACCAGATGAAAATTACCATATTCATACAACTAATAATCGTATCCACATCAACAAAAAATGTGGTAAGCCAAGCTGTGATGAATAACAAAATGACAAACACATCATTTTTGTATCACAGTTGCTTACCACATTTATACCACACTGAATCAAATGCTGTCGAATAAAAATTACACGTTTTTCATGCTTTTGTTACCTATTGGACATTCAAGTATTCCTTAATTGCGTCCACGACCGCCTGGGCCAGCTTTTGCTGGAAGTCGTCCGTATACATCAACGCTTCGTCCCCCGCATTGCTCAGATAACCTGCTTCAATCAGGACTGCGGGCATAGTCGTCTCCCGAGTCACATGCAGACTCTTGGCATGGATGCCACGGTCCGGAAGACCCAGCGCCTGCACCACATGATCATGAATGACTTTAGCAAAATCAAGGCTTTGCTGACGGGTATAATAAATCTCCGTTCCACTTGGAGATACTTTGGACGTCGTGCTGTTTCCATGAATCGATACAAACACATCTGCATGCAGATTGTTGGCTAGCTTTACCCGATCCGGCAATGTTGGATACGTGTCGTCGCTTCGGGTAAGCACAAAATCAATATTCGGATCTTGCTGCAGTAATGCCTGCACCTTGAGTGCAACCGCAAGCGTAAAGTCCTTCTCGTTACGTTTGTTCAAGCTGATCGCACCCGGATCGGTACCACCATGACCTGGATCGATGACAACGACTTTTTTGCCATTTTGCCCAGGACCTGAGCCTGGTGTTGGCGTGACACTTGTGGAGCCGTTATCGGTTGTGCCTCCTGTTCCATTGCTAGAAGGGTCTGTACCTGGCGTCGTTGTACCGCCTGTGTTGTCCGTTCCCGGTGTAGCTGTACCGCCCGATGTGTTGGTATTGCCAGCAGCACCGTTTAGCTCAACCATCACCAGACCTTTTGTATCGGTAATGACTTTATACTGTTGTGCCTGAGTCAGATCGAGGACGATTCTGACCGTCGATGGACTGCTGCTATAGAGGGAGTAGCGTACACCTGCTACCTGTGGATAACCCGTCACGTCCAGTTTCTCCACCTGTCCAACCGACATCGTCTGTCCACCCAGAAAAGCATCGGACAAGCCTGTCTTCGGCAAATCGAGCACGATACGATCCGGATTGGTGAGCGAGCTGTATTTAGGCTTCACATTACCGTCTACTGTAACGGTCAGACGATTATCGCTAAAGCTCATAGCGTTAATCATTGCACTTGGAGCAGTTGCTGTGCTTCCGTCAGTACCCGTAGAGCCGGTATTGCTGTTTGAATTGCCTGTGTTGCCTGAATTGCTTGACCCTGATGCATTACTATTGTCAGTCGAGCTGCCTTTGTCACCAGAGGAATCTGGTTGACTTTGCTTCATCGTTAAAAATACCGTCTTTGAGCTATTGTCCCATTTGACTGTTGCGCCGGTATTTTCACCGAGGAAACGCAGCGGCACAAGCGTGGTGCCATGCTGGATCATCGGCGCTGCTTCCAGATCGAACTGCTTGCCATTTACGAGCGCCGTGGTGCTGCCAGCCGTAAGTGCAACTACATTGGAGCCCTGAGTAATCGTAGCCGTCTGGCTTGGTCCATTCCAGCCAACCTTATAGCCAAGCTGTTCCACGACAACACGCAGCGGGATCATCACGCTTCCCTTCATACTTACAATGTCCACATTGCTCGGCATGCTGATTTCTTTGCCATTCAAGTTGATGTGCGCTTGCTGTGCCGCATGCCCAACTGATGGCATAACCATCAGCAACAGCACCAGCAGCATTCCCAATATCCAGTTGTGTTTTTTGTTCATACATTCCCCTGCCATTCTCTGGTTGACATTAATTTGATAAACGAGCGTCCAATCTGTCCCTGTATGTTGACCTGCCTGACCTCAGTTATATAGAAGCATTGCAATTAATGATTGCTGCCTCTTCCATAAGTCGGACGACGACAAACGGCTATAACATAGCCGCTTTTTCTATATGAATAACAGATGACAAGCAGGAAGTGTTGCAATCGTATCCATTCCATTATATCGGAACGGGAGTTGAATATGATTTGTACCTTTTATCCTATTCAAATGATGCCAACCACTTGCCGTGATGCTTGCCTGCTGTTTGCTTACTTTCTGTCTGTTTACTTTCTGTTCGTTTACTTTGACGAGCTGCCGACGATGAATGTTTCGTTATCTCTGCATTAGGTGCATATAACGAACGGCTGGGTGCTATAACTACATAATAGTAGCTAATTGCCTAACAGTAACTTCACTCCCTCCCCTTTGCATGGATGACCAACAGCCCTGACGACTGTACCAACCTATGCTGCAAGCAGAATCTCTGGCTGTGCTGAAAACAGGCTCCGTGATGGGTTATTCAGCCAGAGAGCATTTCAACCAGACATGAGGCGCTATGTATATCTTTTATTATGATAATCAGAATCAGCAAGCTTGTAAACTTTGTCTCGCACAGGGTGCATCACTACGCGTTTTACCAAAAAGTAGCATCCTGTAGAAACTCAATATTAGGATCGTCCATAACACCCATGCTACGCAACTACCGTAATGATCTGTACCTCTGAAATACCAGGCAATAGGCTTTTCTGCTTCGTCTTGATTGTTAAAATCCACTGTTCACCTCTTCATTATCTTGAGAAAAGTGCTTAAATATTTACATTGTGTCGTACCGGGCTTGGGGAATTCGAGCTACAATAAATCTGTTCCTTCGCGAAGAACACGCGTTTATGTAAACGCATACAAAATGCTGGAGGCTGATGAATACCGATGAAGAAAATCATGAAGCGATTAACGGCACTTGCACTGAGTTTGACGATGATTGGTGGACTGAGTGTTGCGGCTGCCCCTGCACCAAAAGCCGAAGCGGCAACTGCCTTTGCTAAAGGCGCAGATGTAAGCTGGCTATCTGAAATGGAATACTACAATTGGGCGTTCTATAATGATGCGGGTACGAAGCAGGATGCACTTCAGATTTTAAAGGATCATGGCATCAACTCGATTCGCCTGCGTGTATGGGTGAATCCATCGATTAATTTTTCCAATAAAGCGGATGTGGTAAAGCAAGCCGTACGTGCTAAAAATATGGGTTTCCGCATTATGATTGACTTCCATTACAGCGATGTATGGGCAGATCCAGCCAATCAGACCAAGCCCGCTGCCTGGAAAAGTAAAGATTTCAACGGTCTAAAACAAGCGGTATACGATCATACTTACGATGTACTGAACACGCTCAAATCGCAGGGCGTTACACCGGAATGGGTACAGGTTGGCAATGAGACAAATGACGGCATGCTGTGGGAAGACGGTCGTGCTTCCAAGAGCATGAGTAATTTTGCTCAGTTGATCAACTCTGGTTATGATGCAGTCAAAAAAGTGAACTCGGGTACGAAAGTTATCGTGCATCTGTCCAATGGTTATGACAATTCGCTGTTCCGCTGGATGTTCGATGGTCTGAAGGCAAACGGCGCTAAGTATGATGTAATCGGAATGTCGCTGTATCCAGATAAAAGCAACTGGCAGACGCTGAATCAGCAAACGCTGAACAATATGAATGATATGGTATCCCGTTATGGCAAGGAAGTGATGATTAGCGAGGTGGGCATGGACGCCAGTGATCCGACTACGAGCAAAGCGTTCTTGAGCGATATTTTGAATAAGACGCGTGCGGTGTCGGGTGGTAAGGGTCTTGGTGTATTTTACTGGGAGCCAGAGCAGTATGGTACGTGGTATGCCTATACGAAAGGTGCATTTGATTCGAAGGGTAAAGTGACGATTGCGTTGGATGCGTTTTTGAATTAAGGGTTTGATTGGAAGGTACTGGGGAATGGAGCTTACTATGCAAAGTTTACTATTGAATGATAGTTAATTCGCAATTGGAGCTTTGCTGTTATGTTAGTGTTAATGTGAATTGTTGATAGGAATGGTGCTGTCTAGGATGGTATGTGCTGGGGCAGCCAACACTCCAGCAAGGAATAAGGGGACGGACTCCGGTCTCGCACAG
>JBCNLJ010000110.1:0-11405 GCA_039595515.1 Paenibacillus sp.
ACAATATATCAAAAAATGCAAATAATGTTCGTTTTTAACTTATTTACTTATTTAATTTTATGACGTTCATATGTAGTGTATTTCAGATCATAGATTGGATTTAAATGACGCCAAATAGCTAGAGCCAACAATAAGAATTGTCGGCTCTAGCTATGATCTTATCCAGTATTATGTTGCATCGTATAGTATGGAGCATATTTTAATATCGCAGTTATCCATAAGGCGGATGGTGTGCCTTAAGACTGCTTGTCCAGCACCAGCTCAAGCTGTACATTAATATCGTTTTCTGTGCTCAGTACAACAGAATGCGGGTTTTTCATGCCAAAGTCAGCGAAAGTAACTTTAGTTGTACCGGAGAGCAGCAATTTTCCATCCTGATAGACGCCCTTCATATCAAAGGTCACTTCTTTTTCTTTACCTTTTACAGTCAAAGTACCGGTCATTTTAAATTCATTGGTTGCACCGGATACCCATTCCTTCGGTACATTTTCAAATGAGGTCGCTTTGAATGTCGCATTTGGGAACTGGCTTACATCGAAAAAGTCTGCACTTTTCACATGCTCATCACGCTGTGCTGTACCGGAATCGATTGCGCTCATATCGATCTGTCCTTCGCTTGTCATTTGAGAAGGATCGTCTACGTTCACATTCCAGTTCCCGCTGACTTTGTTATCGACAAAGTTAACGGTTTCCTGCGATGTGGTAACGGAGAAATACACTTTGGATTGATCGTTGATTGCCCAGTTTCCGTTCAACTCGCTTCCAGTGGCGCTTTGTGCAGAGGTTTCAGTCCCTGTACTTTCCGCAGCCGCGGTTTCTGTCGGCACCACACTCTCAATCGCTACCTTGTTACCGAGATAGCTCTTCATAAATGTGTAGCCTCCCACCCCTACAATGATAATTACAACGATAGCTGCGATAAGCCAGTTCCTCGTCTTTTTATTCATTATTTTCGCTCCTTTGTCTTCTCTCTTTTTGTGTGTAACTTTCAATCTTTTATAGGCCTAGTATAGAAGCCCAATATGTCGACAGTGTGTCCAACTATTGTGATTGGAAAAAATTTTATAAAAGACTATCCTTCATGCTATATTTTGTATATTTTTACATATGTAACGGTTATGTATCCCTGCTTATTCTTGCAGACAGCCGCACATTGTGGATTGCAACTCTATTTGTTACACATGTACAATAGATGTACCTGACGCAGTATTTTAGCGTCCTGATGAGGCCTAATGCTGTTCAAGCGGGTCAACTAAAAATACCGAAGCTATTTCGTGGGTACAAGCCTGCATAGGTCATGTTTGATGTGATGCTACAATGGAATGGATTTCCTATACAACGATTGAGCTACGACTACTGTTCATTATGCCCACAAGGAGTTACTATCATTATGAAATTGATTTTAATTGTAGAGGATGAGCCGAGTATCGCTCGTGTATTATCCGCCTATTTGAAAAAAGCTGGCTTTGAGGTCGTGCATGCCGCGGACGGGCTAACCGCATTGGAGCTATTTCGTGAGCGCGAGCCTGCACTCGTCATGCTTGATGTGATGCTACCTGGAATGGACGGCTGGGAAGTGCTACAGCTCATCCGTGAGCATCATTCCTGTCCGGTTATTATGCTAACTGCACGCGATGGCATTACGGATCGGCTGCACGGGCTGGATAGCGGAGCCGATGATTATATGACCAAGCCATTTATGCCGGAAGAGGTTGTTGCCCGGGTCAACGCTGTATTGCGGCGACGTCCATTTTTACAGGATCGTAGCAGTAAACGACACTTTGGCAATCTGGTGATCGATGATGCAGCCAAGTGTGTATATTTAAACGGTGCGGAGGTTGGACTCAGTCCACGCGATCTGTCGTTATTGCTATTTTTGTCTGAGTATCCGAACCGTACATTTACCCGGGATCACCTGATTGATCAGGTATGGGGAATGGATTATGAAGGCAGTGATCGTGCGGTGGATCTGTCCGTCAAGCGTCTGCGGCAATCGTTATCGCACTGGTCTTCTGAGGCGGGCGAGATTCGCACTTTACGAGGAATGGGGTATCAATTTTGGATCAACGAGTGAAATCTACGCGTACCGTATCATTGCTATCCTATTGGACGGTACGTTATTTTATTATTCTATGTCTGGGCTTTGTAGTCATTGCTGTTGCAGCTATCTACTGGGCGCGCGATACGACGATGGATAGTCGTATTCGTACAGCAGGGCTGCTTGGACAGGAAGTTGCTGACCGGGTAACGACATCCTCCGGTGTGATTAACGTTCCGCCCAATCTGGATGCGATCATTCAGAATCGATTGCGCTTCTTCAATATTGATGAAGGCACCTGTCTGATCATTACCGATAATGCCGGCAAGCTGATGTTTTCGCGTCCTGCCATTACCGAGAAGCAGATGTATAACAAGCTCAGCAACGATCTGAGCACGGCAAAGGACGCTAATTTTATGGCGATCAATACACCGATCGATAATAGCGACAATAAGCAGATCGGTCAGGTGAGCATTTTGCAATCGAAAAAGTCGCTCACCTATAGCCCCAATGAGCTGATGTTCATCTTCGTGCTGCTCGCCGTGCTCATTCTGTCCGGCTGGCTAACGCTGTACCTGCTGTCACGCAAGCTATCGCGTCCACTCAGCGGTGTCGCCGAGGCTGCCCAGCAGATCTGTGCGGGCAACTACGATGTGAAGCTCAATATTAATACACCGGAAAAGGAAATTCAGGAGCTGGTGTCGTCATTTGAAGAAATGGCACAGCGCCTCAAGCATCTGGAGGAATGGCGTGCCTTATCTCTTGCCGGAGTAACACATGAGCTGAAGACGCCAGTCACGTCGATCAAAGGATTAATGATGGCGGTACGAGATGATGTTGTTTCAGGTGACGAGGCGCGTGAGTTTGTCGATATTGCGCTTAAGGAATCCGGACGGCTGGAACGCATGGTATCTGATCTGCTTGATTATAATGCCCTGACTGCCGGCAGTGTTGAGGTAAAACGCGATCGACTGGATCTGCAATTGTTAATTCGTGAGGTCGCTTATCAGTGGCAGCTTACCCATGAAACGCAGGAGCTGAATATGGAGCTCCATCTGCCGCAGGAGCCAATGTACACAATGGGCGATTCACTGCGTATTCAGCAAATTATCGTAAACCTGCTTAATAACGGCTTTCAAGCGTCGGATCAGTCGAAGCCGATTCACTTCTCCATCACGATGTATGCAGAGGATGGCATGCTGCATGTGGAAGTGAGTGATAACGGCTCAGGGGTCACACCGGAGGATCAATCGCATATTTTCGAGCGCTTCTATCGCGGGGAAAAGAAAAAGCGCAATGTGCGTGGTCTCGGTCTTGGTTTAACCTACAGCCAGCTACTCGCCCGTGCACAGGGTGGCGATCTGCTGCTGCGACGCAGTTCACCGACTGGCAGCACATTTGCATTGCAATTGCCTCGATAACGGTACAAACAAACATATTCAATTCAACTCTATTCCAACCAAAAAGCTCCAGCAGAAAGGAAATCATCCTCTCTACTGGAGCTTTTATCATTATGATGGTTATCTGTTGTTAATCGAATATCGCTATCAACTGGAAGGCAATGTATAAAATGCGACTGGATGGTGTAGGTAGCACAGATAAATCTGTATCCACGGTACATTCAACCACATAGCTCTATTTCATACTGTCACCTGCACTTCCATGCGCTTACTCGCAAGCTACTCCGTCTTTGTCGCGATCCAGCTTCAAGCGATATCCTGGTTCGCCTTTATACAGTGGAGCCTTGCCCGCTTTGCGTACAGCGGTACAGTTTTTGTAATATACGCCTTTTACATTGGTGAATCCCTGTACCTGCTTGGAAGGTTGAGCCTGAGCCGTAGAAGATACAGCGACGCCCATCCCGGTTACGAGTGCTGCGGTAACGATGCCTGCGAACAACTTTTTCATGTGCTTCATGTGTGTTAGCCCCTTTGTGTTTAAGTAATGGTGAAGCGGTACTGCTGTTTCTGTGTAGGTTAATCAGTTAATTATTCGTACGTATGTATCTTATCACATAATTATGTTTTATTTTACCTATTTTTCAAAATAATTTTCCGGGATGAAACGTCTGTTAAAACGGTCATTGCGCGTGTGTGTAAGGGGGAATTAAGATGGTGTGTATGTGATTGTAGTAGCTGAGGTGCGCAATCTGTTTTTCTATTATGAATTTTTCATGTATTGAAATTATCATTTTGATTGAATATTAATGAATCAAAATGTTTAAACGCTTCAAAAGTATAGTTATAAATAAAGCTCCATTTCCCGCCTTTGGAACCTAAGGCAACGGGAAATGGAGCTTTATCTGATAATTTGGTAGTTTGGTAGTTTAAGGGTTTGTTAGCTACTAGCTCGACGGTTGAATATTCGACGGTTCAGTAAGTTTTTAGTTCAGTATCTCAGTGATCGAGTATTCGATGGTTCGGTAGGTTTTTAGTTCAATATTTCGGTGGTCAGGTATTTGACGGTTCGACATTTAGTTCATCTATCCATTGCTACTAAACGAACAGATCGAGTGTCAACTGCGCGCCTCTACTCTGCCTTAGTAGTTACTCTATCTCCTTCACTCTAGCCTATCATCATCGCAATGCTGTAGATTGCCACACATAACGAGATCGTAGAGAAGCCTGCGCAGACATAATGCATCTTCGTGATCGACTTGCTACGCAGTAGCCTCCACCACTGGTAGCCCGCCTGCAATATACTCGCAATCGAAATTATCCAGATCGCTCCCATCACAATCTCCATCCATGGTACGCCGCTCGCTATGGGCTCGCTGCTCATAGGATGCATAGAGCTGTGATCCATCTCACTCATTGCAGGCATATTCATTCCATTCATGCTGCCTGCTCCACTCATCCCTGTACTATCATGACTCATCATCAGCATGGATGAAGCGAGTGCAGGCAATATTAGCATATGAACAGCATGCAACAATACAATCACTATCGCAGGAAGTAATGACGATACTACAGACAACAGCGGCATAGGGCGCTCACGAGCAAAGACAGTAGGCGCTACAGCGCCAGCACTTATTTTCTCCATCGTCGTTCCTCCTTACTGATGATGCTGACAGTGACCATGCGCTTTGGGTGGAGATGGCGGCACATCGAGCGCCGGGCTGCGGTCGAAGAAGCCGACAGGCTTGAGCGTAAAGCTAATATAAGCCGTTGGCATAACGGGCCAATCCTCCGGACGTGTAATATGATGATGCCCCATGTTATACCAGACGACCACATCGGTATTCTCGATATCACGATCCGCTTTTGCCCAGTGCTCCAGACCATCTCCACCGGGATGCTGATTCGGATAACGTCCAGAAGCATAGCGCTCTTCCCGATCAAATGGTGTCACATACAGATGATGCTTCAAAAAGCCTGCACGCTTCATCAGCGGAGAATCATCATGCGCATACGGGTAGGCATTTTCCCCGGCAAATAGCTTATAGCCAACCGGATCACCAAGCGCATTGGTTGAACTCGGATTAATGAATTTCCAGTAGCGTGCGGTGCGTAGATCCAGATCACGAATCGCTTCGGATTCCTTTTTAAAGGTGGTCGTTACAGGATAAAAGCCATTGCTATACGGATTGTCCGGTCCTTTATCCATCGATACCGTATTCACCTCACACACCGAATTGTTTATGCCATCGATCATCATATCCATACGAATATTGAAAAAATGCTGATGATGCGCCGCGAATAGCTGTGGCGCGATCAGATTACCATATAGATAACGCGTGTCCGGTTGAATCGCTTCAGTATGCAAAATTCCAGTGAGCTTCACTTCAAACTGAATCGAGCCATCCTGATAAAAGTACCAGAAGAAGCCATATTCATAGTTACCGACCGTCGAAATGCTGGACAGCACCAGCCGCCGTGAGCGCCGAACCTCGACATGCCCGGTACGCCAATCCGTATGCTTCCATCCGATGCCAAAATCCTCTTCATGCAAGCAGATCGCATTGTTAATTTGTACAATATTGCCCTGACTATCTGCAAAATGAGCATCAAAATACTGAATCTCACCCAGACAATCACAGCCCAGCTCCAGCGGATTGGCAAGCATCCCTATCCCATATTCTCCCGCATCAAACGCATTGTTGCGGTTCACCGGCTCGGTTGGATCGCCGTAAGGCACGACCATTTCAGATAATGAAGCGCGATACAATATCGGACGGTCACGCTCCTGATCCCGGTAGCTTACCGTATGCAGCACCAGACCTTCGCGTGAATGAAAACCAAAGCGTACCTTCCACTTTTGCCAGCTAATCTCATGCCCGTTAACTGTAAAGCTCGGACCTTCCGGTTGTACGATATCAAGCGGACGCACATCGCTGCGCAATGGACCGACCGCATCGGCGGTATAGTTACCATCCAGCGGTGGCAAAGGGACAATCTCGCGATCAACGATCTTCAATACTTCCATCTGATTCAGATCGACAAGCGCGTACAATCCGGAGATCGGACGTGCATACAGATTATCGAATTCAGACGTCCGATAATAGCTCAATGCACGGACGATGCGTCGTCCCTCCTCCTCCTCATGTCCAAAATGTCCTGCTGACCACGGATCAACCATAATGCGGTCCATATCAGTTAAACCACGGCGCTCCAATGCCTTGATCATATTCGGGTCGTTCTTCACCAGCTCCTGACAGAGCATCATTTCATCCACCATAATAGAAGGCTGTACCCCCGGCACATGCACCCAGGAGATCACTTTGCCTGTACCGATTGAGACGATCGCCTCATAGGTTTGACCATCCCGATTGTTAAGCAAAACGCAAAAGGCTTCACGCTCCATTGAATCGCCTGCTTTATATTGAAGCACAATCTCCTTCGCAGGCTCATACAAATTAATACTGGCAAACCGGTAATATTCGTCCAGCTCCATTTCACGCTTCAAAATGGCAATCGTCTGCTCCAGCTCTGCCGCAGTAAGTGGCTCCAGTGGATGCGTAATAGCTTCAATACGGATAGACATCGTTAATGTCCCCTTTCGTTTCGGGTTATGTTAATTGACTTATCGTGTTGTCATCATAACGAAATGACGAATGATATGTATTGTAAAAATAGGCTCATTCGCATATTCTAAAACTTTTACCCCTTTTACGTCAGTATAGTTAACATATAATCCGCTTTTTACAATGAATTTAGAAAGGAACTGTACATAATAACGATAAGACAGGCAATTCATATGCAATCTTCTGCTGGATCGTCTACGCATGTCTGCATGAATAAAGGGGGAATTGAAATGGATAATGCACAATCGAATATAGCGCCAGTGAAGCAGCAGTCTTCGCTTATGCCGGATGCACTTGGTGTGTCGGGACTGGTGTTTTTCGTAATCTCGGCAGCCGCACCATTGATGGCGTTAATGGGAACATTGACCTTTTCGATGGGATTGGGCAACGGGCTCGGCTCACCGGGAATCTATGTGCTTGCTTTAATTCTGTGGGTGCTGTTTGCAGTAGGCTACACCTCGATGAGTCGTTTTGTTCGTAACACGGGCGCTTTTTACGCGTATGTCGCCAACGGATTAGGCAAAATTCCGGGCATTAGCGCCAGCCTGCTAGCGATTGCTTCGTATGCTGCCTTATTGCTGGCACTGTATGGACTGGTAGGGAATGCATTTAATTCCTTATTCACTGACCTGGGCATTCATTTGCCGTGGTGGGTATATTCCATCCTCTGCTGTGCAATTGTAGGTATTCTCGGTTATCGCCGGGTGGATGTGGGCGCCAAGCTACTTGGCGTCTGTATGATTATGGAGGTTGTCATTTTATTAATTATCGCGGGTGCGGCGCTGTTAACCGGAACGCCGGAGGGCTTTACCGCAGCTCCTTTTATGCCAGAGACGATCTTCAGCGGTTCACCGGGCATTGCGATTATGTATTGTATGGGTGCCTTTATCGGCTTTGAAGCGACCGTCATTTATGGAGAAGAAGCGAAAAATCCGAATCGAACCATCCCTGTTGCCACCTATACGGCTGTAGCGATTCTGGGCGTACTGTATGCATTTATCAGCTATAGTGTCATTGTGGGCTGGGGTGCGCAAGGCGTGATGACCAAAGTGAATGCGATTCTCACGCAGGGTCTGGACCCGACAAGCCTATTTACCGATCTGGCTGCCAGCCATCTGGGGGTATGGTCTGTATGGGTGCTGCGATCCCTATTTGTCACGAGCGCCTTTGCCGGATTGATCGCCTACCATAACGTAATCGCTCGTTATTTATTTTCGATGGGACGCTCAGGTGTGCTGCCACCTGCTTTGAAGAAGCTGCATGCTACGCATCGTTCTCCTTATGTTGCCGGACTATTACTAAGCGTACTATCGGTCATCTTTATCGGCTTGACGATTGCCGCAGGCTGGGACCCGTTCCTGCAAACCTTCGCCTACCTATCTGCGATGGCATGTCTTGGCTTGCTCTGTCTGTACACGATTGTCGGCTTCTCTATCATTATGTTCTTCCTTCGTACCGGCGCTGATCGCCGATGGTGGCACAGCCGCATCGCTCCCTGGTTATCTGCACTTGGCCTGCTGGGCGCAACCGTCATTACGATTATTAACTTCCCTGCACTCGTAGGCACCAGTCAATCCTCTGTGCCACTGCTCATGGAATTCACACTCGCTCTCGTAGCTGTGGTCGGCGTCGTTGTGGGTATCTGGCTCAAATGGTATCGTCCTTCCACTTATGCTAATGCTGGACAATCGATGGAGGAAGCAGAAAGTATTACCTGAACGGTTAATTGGATGGATTGTGATATGAACCGAAATGAACAGAGCCCGGATGCTCGCTCTCAGGTAGCGAACGTCCGGGCTTTCATTTAGCATTAGTAGAATGTTTTTAGTAAATGATTGTTAGTAGAATGTTTATCGATTATATCTTATGCCTCTATACAATCGATTCATACCTACATACAAGCCATTCAAAACGATTTCTCTCCGTTATACGAAGTTAGATGAACTCCATCGATCTCTCTTGTATGGCGTAAATGACTCAATTGTGTGCGTAATTGCTGTGGAGATAGATGACTGAACTTTTTGAAATTATTCACAAAATGCGAATGATCATAATAGCCCTGTTCATGCACAATATCGAGCAAATCAAGTTCGTCTTTGATAATCATATGCAGTGCATGCTGAAAACGTACGATCTGCGCGAATAGCTTCGGTGAAAACCCAACCGTCTCTTCAAACTTTTTCCGTACATAACGAGTGGAATAACCGGTATATTGCGATAGATCGTGAATAGCGATACAGCCGCGACTCTCCGTAATTCGCTCCAGACAATAATCGACCAGCTCAGGCAGCGGCTCTCCCAGCATATGCGGCAACAACAGCCTTTCAAATATATGCACACGTTCCTCAAAATGCGCAGCACTACTGATCAGCCCAATGTACTCGCCCGATGAAGGCAATATATCCTGCAGACTGACCCGCTGTTCAATCCAATCCTTTAACGGAATAGCCCCGATCCCATGCCCCGGCAAAAACCGTACACCAAAGTAGCGCATATTCGTCTGAAATGTAAGGGTGCGCGGCATTAATACACTGCCGCAAATTTCTGCCATTTGTCCAGAACCATCACATGAAAATAGCACATCCACACATCCGTCCGGCACGACATGAATATGATCGGTCTGTGCACTGCTGTAAAATTCATAATAAAGCACCGGCTGATTGGATTTTTGCGTCATTTTACCTTCCACATAAAAATTGGTTTCCAGTTGAAATCCGAACTGGATGGGCATGATCTGCAATTTGGAAGATGATAATGTATACATTGTTGACACAACCTCCTTTTCACAGCCAATTTATAATTAAAAACGAGCTTTTCGATCGATTCAGGTTATGATATTTATCACATATATTACGTATATTATAATTAAAATTTGAATCTCTTCAAGTTCCGTTTTTTACAATCTGTTCTGTGGATATGCCTTTGTGTCTGGGTTTAAACGAATTCCATATTTCAATATGTAGCGAAGCAAGGCTCTGCGTCTTGTATTATCCTTTTTAATCAAAGCAAATAGCGCCCTTCTCTATGTCAGAAAGACGCTACTTGTTTTGTTATCTATGATCTCATTTTATAGGGTAGCTAGCTCACGGAAAGGACGAATAATATCCCCTTGCTTGGAGCGATCCAATACGGCAAATACAATTTTATCGAATAATAGCGCATACTGCTCCTGCTGTAAAAGATCATTAAACCATGTCGCTACCTGCTTCGGATCATTGCGAAATACACCGCATCCATATGCACCCAGCACAAGTGTCTTTTGCCCGTGTGCTGCTGCAACGGACAGCAAGTAACGGATACGCTGCTTCATAACCGATTCGATCTCATCTGCACGTTCCGGTTCACGCTCACGTACTACTCCAGCATTAACAGCAGGCGCAGTGATGATCGATACCGCATAAGGCTGGTCGCGTAGTGAGCCATCGTCATTACGGAAAATGGTCACATCCGGCGAGTAGATCATATAATCGGAATACATACAGCTTTTCTCCCGGCGATTATGCTTGTACATCTCTTCCATCTGTACGATAGACGGATACAGGGACGACGAACGAGCCAGACTTTCCTCCTGTGCCTGACTTCCACCGAGAAAACCGCCTCCTGGATTACGTGCCGAGGCAAAGTTCAACGCCATCACCTGCTGCTGTTGCTCCTGCATAACGAGTCGTTCTGCCGCTTGTAGTGTTGTTTCTACTGTGCATTCGATAACTGCACCTTTTATATTGGCATTTCCATTGGAACTGGCAGATAATACGAGCTGTTGAATCCGCTCATTTGCCATTTGCTGTACCGCTTCACGCTCGTTCGGACGGTAGAGCACAGCATGGCGAACCGTATGTTCGACCTGTTGTGCTATATCGACATCTACACCTGAGGAGGTACGATAATGTCCCTGCTCCAAAATGTCCAGCGTTTCCTGCGCCCAGCGCGAACGAACTT
Source organism: Paenibacillus sp. (assembly GCA_039595515.1). Taxonomy (GTDB): domain Bacteria; phylum Bacillota; class Bacilli; order Paenibacillales; family Paenibacillaceae; genus Saccharibacillus. The sequence goes on from JBCNLJ010000110.1 coordinate 11,001, forward strand.
CACGCTGTCCTTGCTGTACTGGTCGGTTAGAGGTTCGATTGGTATGGATTGAATTGTTCATGGTCTTTATCTTCCTTTCCTGTTGCTTGTTTTTAATCGTGATGTAAAAGCGAATGCTTTCTTACTTCTTCTTATCTCTTACTTCTTATTTCTTTCTTACTTTTCGCTTCTTACTTATAGCTGGTCAGCTTGTAGAAGCTATATGTGTGGATACCGAAAGATATTCATTGAATTCGTTGCTATAGCCAGGCATATTTTTAGAAAATAAATGGTTCTGCTCAGCCCTTTGCTGTAGGGCACGGACTGAGCAGAAGATAATGAGATACTTCTACTTCTACTTCTACTTCTACTTCTACTTCTACTTCTACTTCTACTTCTACTTCTACTTCTACTTCTACTTCTACT
>JBCNLJ010000111.1:0-11157 GCA_039595515.1 Paenibacillus sp.
ACATCTTTACCTGGCTTATAAGGAATAGGCTCTCCTTTTACATCTATACCCGCTTCGCCAGGTAATGGATCAACTTTTTCGGCAATGAGCTGACCCTTGAGCGTATTATTCAATCGTATAATTTCTTTGTAGTTCACTCGACCATCTTCAGCTTCAAGTGGACCACGCTTTTGGTCATCTAATGCCACTGCATACTGAATGTAGCCATCTATTCCTGGCACCGGCGGAGTACCGCAGGCTACCGTTACCAGTTCGGAACGGTAAGCCTCGGGACGTTCAGCCAGTTTTTTAAGTTCATCCATCTGTATACCGTGGGTGATTCCCTGTGTACGCAAAAATCCCTCCAATTTTTCTACATTCCATTCAAATTCATGATCAAGCTCAAGATTGGCAACTTCCATATAAGCAACCGATTTGTCATTGGAAAAACTAATTTTGACATATTGATCTAACGTCAATTGAGATGTCACGCCTGATTTCCCCTTTCACAAACGGCGTTACATATCCTGCATTAGCAGACCTCTTTGCTTATCCAGCGCTCCTCGTAAACGAAGGATTGCTTTTGAGTGCAGTTGTGAGATGCGTGACGGGGATAGCGACATCACTTCCGCAATTTCACTGAGTGAAAGGTCTTCATAATAAAGGAGCGACACAACCGTTCTTTCTTTTTCAGTAAGTTTCTCAATCCCCTTCATCAACATTTCCTTCAGTACAAAATCATTGACTGTATGATCGGGATTTTTCGCTTTTTCATCCACAATCAAGGACATGCGTGTTTCGGATTCTTCCTCACGAATCGGGTCTTCCAGCGATGTGATCGTCATCACGGCTACATCTTGCAGCATCGTTTGAAATTCACGCTCGCTCACATCCAGATATTCGCTAATCTCAGCATCCGATACCGCGCGTAAATATTTTTGTTCAAGCTGTTGATAGGCATCCTCGATTTTGCGTGCTTTTTCTCTTACCGAACGAGGTACCCAATCCCCCTGTCGTAATCCATCCAGAATCGCTCCGCGTACTCGCCATGAAGCATACGTTTCAAATTGAAGTCCGCGTTTGTAGTCGAATTTCTCGATCGCGTCGATCAGACCCATTACACCGTTGCTCATCAGATCATCCTTGGATACATTTTTAGGAAGACCAATAGCAAGTCGGCTGGACACATATTCAACCGTGCCTAAGTAATTTTCAATCAGCTTTTTTTTCGCTTCTACATTGCCATGTTCCTTCCACTGTACCCACAGCTCAATGTGGTTTAAATGGCTTCCTTTTTGCTCGCTCACTTGCTTTCACCCTCCTTACTTTTGTGTCAGGTGGCGTAAGGCCTTCGCCAGTTCCTCTGGATCTTGTTCCTTGTTGGTTGAAACGAGCTTAGGGGGATTCAGAGGTGCAAATCCATTATCACCGCCAGAATGGGATGGCTTCGGTGTCAGCAAATCGTTTAGTTCATGGTCTTGATCAGGTGTGGTGATATCAAGCAGATTGCCTCGTTCTGTTTCATCGGTTACAGGCTGTCCTTCGGCTTCATTGACGGCTTGCGTGACTCCACTTGCAGGTGGCTTACCTGCACTACTGCCTGGCGTTGCAAGCACCCCAAGAATGAAGCGTAGCAGGAAGGCGAGCGCAAACCAGAGGATAAAGCCTAAACAGCCTCTTACGAGGCTGGTGGTCCACAAATTATTTCCAAGAGAGAACAGAAAGGTGATGAGAAACCCCAGCACCCCAGACCATACATTGATCTTAATATTCCCTATCATACTTCATATTTCCTTCTTACCCATTTGTACGCTTCGAATCGACAACATTCCTGTTGTACAATCCATTTCAATCGTGCGTCCATAATTGGCGCCGGTATCCTCCGCAAGTAAAGGAATGTTGTACTCTTGCAGAAATAATTTGCAGGCTTCCACATTGCGGGGACCAATCCGCATATTGTCACCACCACTGGAAAAAGAGAACATCTGTGCACCGCCAGCCATTTTAGCGACTAATCTGGAGCGAATCGCACCAAGATCCGTCAATCTTTTGAGCAATTCCGGTAACGCAGTATCTGCGTATTTCGCAATGTTCAATTGCCCTTCACGGGCAATATCCGATGATGGCAGCATGACATGCGCCATGCCGACCAAATGAATATTTTTGTCGTAGAGAGTAAGGCCCACACATGAACCCAATCCCGTCGTCCGGATGATTCCTGATTCCTTTACGACGTTCAAATCGGCCATACCCACCTTAACGACGGCTTGTTCTTCAATCATCTTGCAATGGAACTCCCAGCGCGATGAAGATCTTTTCAAATGATTCGGGATCGGGAATCAGGAAAAATTGTCCTTCAACTTCATCTTTGCCTTCGAGGAAGGTCGTATCAATCAGAAGTGCATCGTCACCCATTTCACCGAACTGGATGAGTCCATAATTGAGGATTGCGCCAGCCATATCATAAGCAAGACCGGGCACAGTTGGGGCCATCGAAAGACCCGTAAAATCGGCAAGCGAGGACAGATAAGAGCCTGCCAGAATATTACCGATCTCCGACAACGCAGATTGCTCCATTTCGCTAAACTGCTCCTCGTCGACAACCTCAAGACCTGCCAGACGATGAAGCAGGCCTTTGCCTGCCTCTGGAGTCAAAATAAAGAATAGATTACCTGGAGCCTCACCTTCGACACGGAAAAAGACCGCAAGCACGATCTGTTCCTGTCCGCCAACCTTTTCAGCAATTTGTTCAAATGGCAAAATTTGAACCTTGGGTACTGCCATATCGATGGGCTTATCCAAAAGCTGGGAAAGGGCAGTGGCTGCATTGCCTGCCCCGATATTCCCAACCTCCTTCAGCACATCCATTTTGAAGCCTTCAAGTTTCTTAAAGAAACTCATGATTAATCCTCGATACCTTCAAGTTGCACAACCTCGGTTTTATCAAGCACTTCCGCGAGGTTAAGCATGATCAGCAGCCGTTCTTCGTCAAGCTTTGCTACACCATCCAGGTATCTTGCTTTTACGCCACCGACAACTTCAGGCGGTTTTTCGATGCTGCTGCGTTTGATATCGACGACATCATTAGCGGAATCTACGATGAAGCCGACTTGCATTTTGTCCACTTCCACGATGATGATACGGGTTTGATCGTTGTATTCTGTCTGCGCCAGATTGAAGCGACCGCGCAGATCGATAACTGGAATAACCACACCGCGCAGATTGATAACGCCTTTTACAAAATCAAGCGTTTTAGGAACGCGGGTGATTGGCATCATACGCTCGATCGTTTGTACTTTATCGACCTCGATACCATACTCCTCGGTTGCCAGTTTAAATACAATAACTTTCAATTCATCCATGGGTAAATCCTCCTCAATAAATGGACTGCATTATTTAATGAATGCATTCGGATCAATAATCAAAGCAACCTGACCGTCGCCGAGAATCGTCGCGCCGGAGATGCCCATTGTCTCAGGCAGATAGCTACCCAGACTTTTCAGGACGATCTCGTTTTGCCCGATGAAGTTTTCAACGGCAATCGCTGCCAGCTTGTCACCTTTGCGAATGACAACGATCTCTGTTTCTTCCTCTTCACGCTCGTCGAAGTCTGGAACCTCGAATACACGGCTGAGGGAGAGCAGTGGAATATGCGTATCGCGGTAAGGAATCAACTGACTGCCATGCAAGTCACGAACCTGTTTCGCTTTGATGATGCCCGTTTCCACAATTGAAGTAAGCGGGATCGCATATTTTTCAGAGCCAACACGGATCAGCATCGCAGAGATGATGGACAGCGTCAGTGGCAACTGTACAGAGAATTTGGTGCCTTTGCCCAGCTCTGATGATACGGTAACATGACCGCCCAGTGAAGTGATTTTGGATTTAACAACATCCAGACCTACACCGCGTCCGGAAATATCAGAAATGACCTCTGCTGTACTGAAGCCTGGAGCAAACAGCAGTTGATACACTTCTTCATCCTTCATCGTATTCGCTACATCCTGGCTAACAACACCATTTTTGAGCGCTTTTTTGAGGATGATATCACGGTCGATTCCGTTACCATCATCTTCGATTTCGATGAATACGTGGTTACCACTGTGGAATGCACTCAGCTTCACTGTACCTGTCTCATCTTTACCAGCGGCTACACGTTTGGCTACGGATTCGATACCATGGTCAACCGAGTTGCGCAGCAAGTGAACGAGCGGATCACCAATCTCATCGATAACGGTACGATCAAGCTCTGTTTCCGCACCGGTGATGATCAGTTCCAGCTTTTTATCAAGCGATTTAGCAAGGTCTCGTACCATACGCGGGAAGCGGTTGAATACAGTATCCACCGGAACCATGCGCAGCTTCAGAACGATGTTTTGCAGGTCGCTGCTTACACGGCCCATATGCTCAACTGTATCTGTCAGTGCAGGTACTTTGACCTCGCTAGCAAGCTGTTCCAGACGAACGCGGTCGATTAGCAATTCGCTGAACAGGTTCATCAGTACATCCAGGCGATCAATATCAACACGGATTGTACGTGAAGGTGCTGGTGTAGGAGCTTTGGTTGGAGCTGCCTTTGCAGCAGGTGCAGCCGTTTCCTTTTTCACCGCAGTTGCAGTTGGGGCTGCGACTGGCGCAGATTCTACTGCTGGTGCAGCGATAGATTGCGGCTCCTTGGAGCTAACCATTTCTTTCAGAGAGCTTGGGTCCAGCATCGTTACTTTGACGCTCTCGATTTCGGAAATGCTTGTTACCATCGGCTCAAGCTCAGCAGCATCCTTTTGTGTAACATAGTACAAGGAGAAGCTGCGGTCAAACTTGTCTTGCTCGATGTCCTGTGTGGATGGCTCGGATTTGATCACATCACCGTAGCGCTCCAGCAGGTCGAATACCATATAGGCACGAACAGCCTTAAGCTGACAATCCTCACGGATCGAAACTTCCATGTACAATGCCTGATGACCGGCAGACAGAGACTGCTCGATAACGGATTGTTGAAACTCATCCAGTTCAATGCTGTTTGCACTTGCTACGCCTACTGTTGCAGCCGCGGCAGGCGCTGCTACTGCACTGGCTGTTGCTGCTGGCGCGCTTGAAGGAATCTCACCGCGTACGATAGCTTGTAATGATTCCACAATCGCTGTAACGTCTGCTTTACCTTCGCCGCCTTGTGTAATATCTTGAACCATCGATTCAAGGGCGTCCAGACCTTTAAACAGCGTGTCGAAAATAAATTCTTGCATTGCCAGCTTCTCGTTACGTACCAGATCGAGTACGTTTTCCATCTGGTGCGTCAGTGCCGCCAGATCTTCAAAGCCCATTGTTGCCGCCATACCTTTAAGCGTATGCGCTGAACGGAAAATTACCTGTACGATACCAAGATCGGTTGGATTGTTTTCCAGTTCCAGCATTTTTTCATTTAACGACTGCAGATGATCGTTCGACTCATCAATAAACATGGCCAAGTATTGATTCATGTCCATCGTGAGACACCTCCTCCATAAAATAACATAGTCCTTGTTGTAAGCTATCTAACGATTTGTACAAGTTTTGGCGCAATTTCAGGTAATGGCAGGAGGTGATTGACACATCCAAGCTCTACAGCCGAGCGCGGCATCCCGTAAACTACACATGTATCTTCGCTTTCGGCAAAGGTAGGGATTACACCGCTATCGTATAAATTTTTCATTTCCCGTGCGCCATCACTTCCCATACCGGTCATGATCACCGCATAGCGCTGCAGATCATTGAACGGGCGGATTGAGGCGAAAAGCGTATCCACAGAAGGACGATGTCCATTACGTGGAGGTTCCTGCGTCAATTGCAGGCGGTAACCGCCCTGGCTTTTGGCGACAGTCATGTGATAGCCACCTGGTGCGATGTACGCAGTACCGGGTTGCAGCGGCATACCTTGCTCGCCTTCCACCACGTTGATCTGACTAAGGCTGTTCAAGCGCTGTGCCAGTGACCGGGTGAAGTTGGGCGGCATATGCTGCACGATGACGATAGGTGCCGGAAAATTAGCCGGGATTTGTTCTAAAAAGCTTTTGAGTGCTCGTGGACCACCTGTAGAGCATCCTACAGCAACCAGCTTACTAATCGCAGTAGCCGGACGATCCGTATGCACTGTGCTTGCAACCGGTGTGGCCGGTACAGGCGATGCTGCTGGTTCAGGGCGTGCTGCTGAAGCCGCTGATGGCTTGATTGGTGGTGCTTTAGGCTGCTTCGCTGGTTCTGCCGGAGCTGTAGGACGAACCGGAGCTCGTTCCTTGCTGCTGGCAGGCATTGGACGCGCCGTCCCTGCTGGCTTATCCAACTTTGCCTTTTTGATATCCTCGTTCTTCACCGGATGACTTACACGCCCGCTGAGCGAAGCAGGTGGCGTTACTGGCTTTGTAGGCGGTCGATTAGCCGCTGAAGCAGGTGGCGTGACAGATGGTGGTGACTTCGCCGGAGGCGTCTGTGACACGGATGGTGATGACATATCCGGCTCAGCAGACGGAGTCTGCTTCTGCTCGGGTGCCATCGACCGCTGTTCACTGCGCTTCCGGCGGCGCTCCAGCACCTGCATCGCTGTATGAAGCTGTCTGAGCAACTGTTGTCCCACTTCGTCGATATCCTGGGAGTTGCTCACGGAAGGCTTACGGATAAAATCGAACGCTCCACTTTCAAGCGCCATGATCGTTTCACGCATGCCCTGTTCATTGATGCCAGACAGCATAATGACGGGGAGCGGGCGTTGAGACATAATAATTTTCAATGCCTCAAGCCCGTTCATTTCTGGCATTTCCACATCCATCGTAATCGCGTCGGGCTTAAGCTCCATGACTTTGCGGGTAGCTTCTACACCGTTGCTTGCTGTATCGATGACCTGAAATGCCGGATCTGCCTCGATCAGGTCCGAGACAATTTTTCTCATGAATGGGGAGTCGTCTACAACCAGCACTTTATAAGTTGCCATAACAATAGCACCTCTGTTCCTTACAGAATCATTTAGTACGCCGCATCCATTTTTGTATAAATCCCTTGATTCCTGATAAGGTACCCTCCTGACGCATATCTGGCGAAGCCACATATTGCATAGCCAGGTTTTGGATATCTCTAGCAGCATGACATCCAGGAGCATTGATTGAAAAAGGAACTTGCTTTTTGACGGACTGGCTTACATGCGCATCGTCGCTTACAAAACCAAGCATCGGAATATCCAGATCGAGAAAGCGACTTGTTACAAGTCTAATTTTATCGGCAGTCTGTACTGCCTCTCGCTGACTTTCCGCACGATTCACTACCAGTTTGAAAGAAGTGGTATCCTCCAGTCCGTGCACAACCTTGATCAGTGCGTATGCATCGGTAATCGCTGTAGGCTCTGGTGTAGTCACAACGATGCATTCGTCTGAGGACATGATAAATTGCAAAGTTTCTTTTGACAGCCCTGCTCCCGTATCAAACAGGATATAATCCATATCGGCAGCAATTTTCTGAATTTGAGTAGTAAAGTAAACTAAATCCTCTTCAGACAGTGAAAATAGCGAGCTCAGACCCGATCCTCCGGCAATATAGGGCAGAGAACCGGCTCCTTTTTCAATGATCTCGCCGATCTCTTTTTCACCGCTAAGCAGGTGGGAAAGATTGTACTGCGAACGAACGCCCATTAATACATCGATATTGGCCATTCCAATATCCGCATCAAATACGAGTACACGTCGTCCAAGACGTTGTAGAGCCAGTGCAAAATTCAATGTAAAATTGGATTTGCCGACCCCGCCTTTGCCACTTGTCACTGCAATGAACTTGGCGCCTCCATGCTCGCCGTCCTGCGGACGGGGTTCCAGCGCTCTGGCTTTGGTAGACATCAGATTGCGTAACGATTGGGCTTGATCCATCATGGCAATATCTCTCCAAGCAGTACATTAGCTAGAAAGTCCGGACTCGGCATCAACAGATCATCCGGAACATTCTGGCCATTGGTCATATACGAAAGACGCAACGGATGCTCCTGTAGCAGATTGAACATCGCCCCATAGCTTCCGGTTTCGTCGGCTTTTGTAAAGATTACCTTGTCCAGTGGATACTTGCTGAAATGGTTGGTAATGATACGCATATCCTCCGTTTTGGATGTCAGGGCAAGCACAAGATAGGTTTCGCTTTGCTCCATTGGAGCTAGCAGGCTTTGCAGTTCAGATACAAGCAGCTCATTGCGATAGTTGCGTCCAGCCGTATCCATCAGAATGAGATCGCAATCTGATAGTCGCTGTAGCGACCGCTGCAAATCGCCGGGTGATTGCACCACCTCAAGTGGAACTCCCAAAATGGAAGCATACGTCCGAAGCTGCTCTACTGCGGAAATTCGATACGTATCTGAGGTGATAAAACCGACCTTGCGTTTGTATTTGAACAATTGCTCTGCCGCTAGCTTAGCGATCGTTGTTGTTTTACCAACCCCGGTTGGACCGGCAATATACACGATCTTGGTCGATGCATCGATGCCACCACCGATGCGTTCTGCTGTAAAATGCTCGATCTGTGCCTTCATCGCGCGTCTGGCTTCCTGTGGGGTCATCTCAGCAGCTTTATCAGGGTTCTGCATAATCTGCCCTGTCCAGGTTTCAATGAGGCTCTGATCGACGCCCTGAGCCTTTAAATGAGCTTGTAGCTGCTGCAAATTCTCTGGCAAATCTGCAAGCTGCTTCTCGCGGGTCAATTCAGCCATCATCTGCTTCATTTGACGCAGCTCCTCAAACAGCTTCGCTTCGCTCATCTGCTCCTCACCGCGTGTATCGGCAAAACGAGCGGCAAGCTGCTGTATAGTCTCTGGCTGACTCGCTTCGTGTGGCTGAACCGGTGCAGGCATTCCCATTGCCGATTCAGAATTGCGTACAGCAGGTGGCGGAGCTACTGGCTCATCGACCTCGTCATTATTCAGCGCCTGGCGCATCGACTCGGCAAACGCCTGACTCGATTTGCGATAGGCATCAGGCACGACGCGTTTTGGAACGGGCGCACTCGGTGCACTTTGCATAGGAACCGGTTCAGTGCGCGCAGATGCAGCAGGGGCTGGCGCCTCTGCTGTCTGCTCTTTTTCTACCGCTGCAATTACTTCGATTTTCTTTTTCTGGAACATGCCCAGGAACCCGCCGGTCTTCAGCTCTTTGGTGCTCAAAATGACAGCATCGCTTCCCAGATCAGTGCGAATTTTGAGCATGGCGTCAGGCATTGTGTCTACAATATAGCGTTTGACTCTCATAAGTTCACCACTCCGACACTCTGAATTTCAACGTTGGGCTCCAGCTCGCTATACGATAACACCGGAATATCCTGCATCGTGCGTTCAATAAGCTGGCGCAGATACATACGAATAGCTGGTGACGTAAGCACGATCGGCTGTTGTCCCATTTGCAGGAGACGATTCACCTGCTCGTTGATTTTCTGATACATCGATTGCGTGGACACCGGATCCAGTGCAAGGTATGTGCCCTGCTCTGATTGCTGAATACTCTCGGCAATTTTCTTTTCCAGATTAGGTCCGACCGTAATAACACGTAGCGTTTCTCCCTGGCTTGTAAATTGCTGCGTAATCTGACGGGACAATGCCTGGCGAACATATTCGGTCAGCACGTCCGGGTCCTTGGTATAAGTCCCATAGTCAGCGAGAGTTTCAAAAATGGTTACCATGTCGCGAATCGAAATCTTTTCTTTCAGAAGCTTGACAAGCACCTTCTGGATATCACCGATCGATAATACGGAAGGAATCAACTCATCAACCAGTACAGGGTAGTTCTCACGCAGGTTGTCGATAAGGGAACGCGTTTCCTGACGTCCCAGCAGCTCATGAGAGTGCTTTTTGATCAGCTCTGTTAGATGTGTAGCTACGACGGATGGCGGATCAACAACGGTGTATCCCGATAGCTCCGCACGCTCCTTCGTAATTTCGTCAATCCATAGTGCTGGAAGACCAAATGCTGGTTCTAAAGTCTCTATACCCGTTATAGAGTCATCTTCAAACCCAGGACTCATGGCCAGGTAGTGATTTAGTAATAATTCACCACCGCCAACGATATTTCCTTTAATTTTAATCACATATTCATTTGGTTTTAACTGGATATTATCGCGAATGCGAATGACCGGTACCACAAGTCCTAATTCAAGCGCACACTGCCTGCGAATCATAATGATTCGATCAAGCAAATCGCCACCTTGCTGGGTATCTGCGAGTGGAATTAATCCATAGCCAAATTCAAATTCAATCGGATCAATCTGCAACAAATTAATAACACTTTCCGGGCTTCGAACTTCTTCGATCTGCTGCTCTTCGACCTGTTGCTCCGCCTCGACCACTTTTTGCTTCAAATTAGCCTGCATTTTACGCGCTGCAAAAACGAGTAAAACCGCCAGTGGAAAAGTCGTAATAAAGTGAATAGGTGTGAACAGACCAAGCAATGTGATTACACCCGCCACGATATACAGCAATGTTGGATAAGAAAACAGTTGGCTTGTAATATCATCCGCCAGGTTACCCTCGGAGGAAGCACGCGTTACGATCAGACCTGCTGCTGTCGAAATGAGTAGTGCTGGGATCTGACTCACCAGACCATCACCGATGGTCAGCACTGAATACGTAGAAAGTGCATCAGTGAATGCCATTCCATGAATCGCTATCCCGATAATGAATCCACCAATCAGATTGATCAGGAGGATAATAATGCCTGCAATAGCATCCCCTTTAACGAACTTACTCGCACCATCCATCGCTCCGTAAAAATCCGCTTCACGCTCAATCTTACTACGGCGCTCACGGGCTTGTTGCTCATTGATCATGCCGGCATTCAAGTCGGCATCAATACTCATCTGTTTACCAGGCATCGCATCGAGTGTAAAACGAGCACCGACTTCCGCTACCCGCTCCGAACCCTTCGTAATAACGATAAACTGGACAACGACGAGAATCAGGAAGACGATAAAGCCGACCGCAATCTGTCCTCCGGCGATCCAGCTACCGAAGGTCGATACAACCGAACCCGCATCTGCCTGTCCCAAAATCAATTTGGTTGTGGAAATATTAAGCGCCAGACGGAACAATGTTGTAATGAGCAACATCGCCGGGAAGATTGAAAATTCCAACGCTTCTTTCGTATTCATCGCGATCAGCAAAATAATCATTGCCAGCGAGATATTAACAAT
>JBCNLJ010000112.1:0-10857 GCA_039595515.1 Paenibacillus sp.
TACATCTGAAGACGTAGCAGGATAATCATGGATAATACAATATAAATATCAAATATATACAATGTAATTGAGTGTGCCCTTTAATCTCACATTTAAGTGATAACACACTTATTTGCGGAAACGAACCTGCTCTTGAATCGCATAGCGAATAATATGATTGCGATGCTGCTCTTTGATATCACTATATTTGAGCGCAATTTTGTAACGCTGATCATCTACCTGGTTCATGTATACCAGATCTGCCTTAAATGGTAACGGCATTTCATTATCACCTTTGTACAAATATAGCGTGCCTGTGTATTTGTTGTATTCGATCGGCTGACGGCTGTAAAAGGACAGGCCACCACCGCTAATATCATGTGTATAAATCTGCAATTTCATTTCTTCTTCAATCTCCAGCACGTTGAGATCACAGCGCAGCGACGTACTAATACGCAGATAATCACGATTCTGGATTTTGATAATATCTTCTACAGCCGGACTTTTCAGGTTAATTTGAAATTGATCTGTATTGGCCCGGGTGATGACCGTTTTGAATTGATATTTCATTTTGTTATTGCCTACAAAAAAAGCAAATACTTCTTTTTTCATCATTTCGCTAAGCGGTATCTTTTCACTGGACGAAGACAGATAATCCAATCGTGTAATATCAGCCAGTGTGATCACCTCTTCATCAAACGCTTCCACACGGCCTACAAACATATTGCCTTCATCATCTTGCACATCCAGATATTGATTAGCAAAAATATAATTTTGCAGTTTCATTGACGTATTCCCCCTAGTTATAACATGCCCGAAAGAATTTATCTTATACACCCGGACAACTGTAGCTATAAAACGCATTAACTGCATTGCCATTTATAAATGAAGTCCGACTGCGAATATAAATCTCGGCTTCGTCTCTATATTAGTTATATAAGAAAGTAAATATTTTAACCCAATAATAACACAAAAGTCCTAATAAGCGAATATATTAATTGTCGAATTTTGGTTAAAAAGAACCAGTTTCATCCTGATTCTATTTCTATACTTACATGATATATATGGAAAATGTTAAAATTAATTCCTCATTCATAGTCATAAGGTAACGCTTACATAGAAACATTGTTAAAAAACAATGATTTCCCCTACCAGAAGACTAGCAGAGCGGTTACAAAAATAGTTCTGGCTGCAATTGGAGCGAAGTTAGCAGAAAGGTAAGGAACGTTCTGTTCTGCCAACTATGCTTACCCTCACAAAAAAAGCTCTCCCATCTTATCTTTATCGATGGGAGAGCTTTTCATCAAGTGATCGTATTGCTAATATGCATAAACGGTCTTTATACAGTGGATGGATGCTGCTCTGTATGAGATGTATAGCGAGCCTTGTTCATACGAGCACTGTCAAAGCGCAATACACGCATAGCATTCAGCACCGCGAGCAGTGTAACGCCCACATCGGAGAATACAGCCTCCCACATCGTGGCGATACCGAATGCGCCGAGTAATAGAAAGACCGCTTTAATTCCGAGTGCAAACATAATATTTTGCCATACGATGCGCCGTGTGCGACGAGCAATCTCAATCGCTATCGGTAAACGGGACGGCTCATCATTCATAATGACCACATCCGCCGCTTCAATCGCCGCATCCGAACCAAGTCCACCCATCGCTACCCCAATATCGGCACGCGCCAGTACGGGCGTGTCATTGATCCCATCGCCAACGAAAATAATTTTCTCGCCGCGTGCTCGTAGCTCATCCAGACGTTCAAGCTGCATCACTTTATCCTGTGGTAACAGCTCTGCATGCACTTCGTCTACTCCAAGCTGCGCACCTACCTGCTCGCCTGTCTGACGCGTATCGCCAGTCAACATAATGACACGACGTATGCCCTGTTGCTTGAGCTGAGCAATCGCAGCGGCGGCATCCTGCTTCACTTCATCCGAAATGACGATCGTTCCGGCAAATTGTCCATCAAAAGCTACATACACTACCGTACCGCCGGATGGATCACGCTCTACTTCTATTCCTTCACGATGCAATAGACGGTAATTCCCTGCTAATACGCGTTGTCCATCCAGCCTTGCTTCAATACCGTAACCTGCTGCTTCGCTATATTCACTTACACGCGCTTCGTTCCATTGTCCCGAATACGCATTACGAATCGACTCCGCAATCGGATGACTGGAATGTAGCTCCGTATGTGCAGCGATATCCAGTAGCTGCTGCTGCGTATAACCTGCCGCTGGACGAATAGCGGTAACCGCGAAGGTTCCTTTTGTTAATGTACCTGTTTTATCAAATACGACGTATTTCACATGATTTAAGGCTTCAAGATAGTTACTGCCTTTGATCAAAATACCGTTCTTCGAGGCAGCACCGATACCACCGAAAAAGCCCAGCGGAATGGATACGACCAGAGCACACGGACAGGAGATAACGAGAAAGACGAGTGCACGATACACCCAATCGCTAAACGTAGCCCCGCTAATGAGCAGCGGTGGCACAACAGCGAGCAGAGCTGCAATAATAACGACTGCCGGTGTGTAATAACGAGCAAAACGGGTGATGAATTTTTCCGTTTGTGCTTTTTTGCTGCTCGCATTTTGTACAAGCTCCAAAATTTTAGATACGGACGACTCGCTGAAACTACGTTCGACTTCCAGTGTGAGTACACCGTTTTTGTTAACAAATCCAGCCAGCACCTCGCTGCCTTCCTTCGCTTCCCGTGGCACCGATTCCCCTGTCAAAGCGGATGTATCAAGCATGGAGCTACCTTCGACGACAATGCCATCCAGAGGTACCTTTTCCCCGGGACGAATGACGATTCGATCACCGATTCGGATCTGCTCCGGTGACACCTGACGAATGCCTGCTGCCGTTTGTACATTGGCATAGTCTGGACGGATATTCATCAGCTCAGCAATCGAACGTCGTGAACGCTCAACCGCAGCACCTTGAAACATTTCGCCGAGCTGGTAAAACAGCATGACCGCTACACCCTCTGGATATTGTCCAATCGCAAACGCTCCAATCGTCGCAACCGACATCAGAAAATATTCATCAAACACCTGACCGCGTGCGATATTACGCAGCGCCTGCCAGACGATATCTCCACCCGCAATGATATAAGCGACTAGAAATACAGCTAGCTCTAAAGCAGGTGGCATAGGCAATAATAGTCCTGCCGCCATCAGCACTCCACCACCAAGCAAACGGAATAGCAGCTTACGCTGATGCCCTCCGTCATGGCTATGTGTATGACCGGCATGATCATGCCCATGCTCTTCAGTATGACTATGTTGGTGCTGGGCATGAGTGTAATTATCACCGGTATGATCCGTATGAGTATTACCATTAAGAGTATCTGTAGCATCAGCATGGCTGGCATGGGTATCCGACATAGAAGCTGGGTCAGAATATACGCTAGATGCTGCTGTAGCTAATGCAGATGCTGGTAGGGTCTGAGCAGTAGTCGGTTGATCTGATGAAGTATGTCCGGTTGCGTTTGAGCTTGTTTTCGAGCTTGCTCCGGCCACCGTTAATGGCTTGATACGCACGCGAATATGGGGCTCAATCCGATTTACGGTTCGTAGCGCTTCACTGGCAATCTGCTCTGCCTGTGCGGCTTCGGCTTCCAGTGTGAGTGTCTTATTTACGAAATTGACGGAGCACGAAGATACGCCTTTGATTTTGCCGACTCCGTTTTCGATTTTCATCGCACAGTTGGCACAGTGCAGTCCATCCAGTGTAAGTTCGCGTTTACTTAAGGCGATGGCTTGTCCCATAAGATGATTCCCTCCTTTGGGTTGGATATCGTTCGTTAGTGAATTGGATGTGGTTCGTTAGTAAACATGGAATATATGCTTGGAGTAGTGTGCAAAAAGCATGATTATACAATCAATACATGAGTAATTGTTCATATGTTATAACCAGTATAGACCTGTTGAAGGTAGTTGTCAAAAGAATGTGACTGTATAGGTTTTGTTATGTATTTGTAGTGAATAAAATGTCGTATGTCCATACCAAAATAGCCTTGCTCCCTAAAGGAACAAGGCTATTTTCAGGTGTTTATTTATTACTCTTGCCGCCTTTCCATGAATCCTTGAGCGAAACGACAAGGTTATACACTGGATGATTCGTTTGACTATAGCGGCTATCCTCGTAGAAGTAGCCATGACGCAAAAATTGGTAATGGGTGTTAGCGTCCGGATTACTTAACGCTGGTTCAGCGAGTGCACCTTTCATTATTTGACGGGAATTCGGATTGATTCGATCCGCCCAGTTTGCAGTGTCCGCTGTCAGGTCTGTTGATTGTTCATCCAGCAATAAGCGATCGTACAGATGTACTTCGATGGCAGCGGCATGTGTGGCAGCTACCCAGTGGATCGTCGATTTCACTTTACGGGCATTAAAGCCGCTACCACTCTTCGTTGCCGGATCATAGGTGCAGTGTAGCTCGATCAGTTCCCCGCTATCATCATAGACCGCATGCTCAAAGCGGATGAAATAGGCTCCTTTCAGCCGGACCTCTACGCCTGGCGATAATCGATGGAAGCCGCGTTCGGGCACTTCCATATAATCGTCTCGCTCGATCCAGATTTCTCGTCCGAATGGAAGTGTACGCTCTCCGAGACTTTCGTTTTCGGCATTATTTTCGACGGTTAGCCATTCGGTTTGATCTTCAGGATAGTTTGTAATGATGGTTTTGAGTGGCTTTAATACGACCATAGCGCTTATCGCACGCGGCTTTAGATTTTGGCGAACAGCGTGTTCGAGCATACCGATATCAACGGTGCTGCTGGTGCGGATCATTCCGATTTCTTCAAAAAAGGCATGTATACTTTCCGGTGTATAGCCCCGTCGGCGTAAGCCCTGTAACGTCGGCAGGCGTGGATCATCCCAGCCGTCCACATGACCACCACTGACCAGTTCACGCAAATAGCGCTTGCTGGTGACCGCTCCGGTAATATTAAGCCGACCGAATTCACGTTGCTTCGGCGGCTCCATCACACCAAGCTCGTTCAACACCCATTCATAAAGGGGACGATGCTCCTTAAATTCGATGGAGCACAGCGAATGCGTGATGCCCTCAATCGCATCTTGAATCGGATGGGCAAAATCATACATCGGATACATACACCATGCTGTACCTGTACGATAATGTGGAGCATGAATGATGCGGTATAGTACCGGATCACGCAGCGTCATATTGGAGGAAGCCATATCGATCTTCGCCCGCAGCACCTTTTCACCTGCTCGGTACTGTCCGCTGCGCATGCCTTCAAATAATTCCAGATTGCTTTCTACACTGCGATCACGATATGGGCTGTCGGTTCCCTTTTCCGTAAGTGTACCGCGATAGTGCACCATCTCATCTGGCGACAGATCGCATACATAGGCTTTGCCATTGCGGATAAGATGTAATGCGGCATTATAATACTGCTCATTATAATCCGAGCCATAATGCAGCGGTGGATGATAACCCAGCCATTCCATATCTCGCAAAATGGCATCAACATACTCCTGATCTTCCTTTAGCGGATTCGTATCATCCATACGCAGGTGAAACGCTCCTCCAAATTGCGCTGCCAGTCCCGCATTGATCGTAATCGCAAACGCGCTGCCAATATGCAAATATCCATTCGGCTCCGGCGGAAAACGAGTCGCCATTTCACGACTGAATGCCCCTTGCTCCAGATCCTCCCGAATGATTCGTGTTATAAAATTATCATTGGTGTGTATCGTCGTCATCGACGTAGCCTCCCGCGATTGTATTTGAGCTTCTATTCAGACCCTCTACTCACTGTCTGTCCGATTCAAATCAACAAAAAAATCCCACCCCCAAGACCTATGTCTTGGGGACGAGATTATGATCGCGGTGCCACCCCAGTTCACGACTGCATCACTGTAGCCGTCTTTTCAAGTACGCCGTCATTCCGCTTCGTAAGCGGTAGTGCCGGTTATACCCTGGCTCTGTAACAGGAGCTCCTGTCGCACCATCCCCTATGTAAGGTTCCGATACGCTGCTCAGAGGCTTGGTTCAAGCAATGGGTCCTTGCTCCTTTTCAGCTACCGGAGCTCTCTGTTGGAAAGACGCATACTGCTCTACTCTTCTCGTCATCGCATTTGATATTGGACTGATTTTAGCATCTTGTCCTGTATTTGACAATATCATGATGGGATAAATATGCCGATTCCATATGCCTGATGATTGCATCGGTATAGCTAGTATCATCGTATAGGCGACACTGGCGGTAGCTTTTAACCGACCACCAGCAACCATACATACAATCCCAGCAGGGTAAAGAACAGCGTTGGAATCGTTAAAATTAAGCCGATTCGGAAATACGTTCCCCACGAAATGCGAATTCCTTTGTTGCCCAGTACATGCAGCCACAGCAATGTAGCCAGCGAGCCGATTGGCGTAATTTTCGGCCCCAGATCGGAACCGATCACATTCGCATAGATCAGACCTTCCTGAATAATGCCCTGTGCGCCGGAGGAATGAATCGAGAGCGCCCCAATGAGCACGGTTGGCAAATTGTTCATTACCGATGACAATATTGCGGTCAGGAAGCCCATCCCCATCGTTGTCGCAAACAGTCCATGCGCGGAAAATGCTTGAATCCAATTCGCCAGAATCTCGGTCAAGCCTGCATTACGTAAACCATACACAACCACATACATCCCGATCGAGAAAAAGACAATCGCCCACGGTGCATTGCGTATAATTTCACGCGCCTGCACAACCGTACTGCGATTCGCCATAATCAGAAAGAAAATCGCAATTGCGCCAGCAACGACAGATACCGGAATTTTCAAAAACTCACTGACAAAGTAGCCAATGAGTAGCAGACCTAGCACCCACCACGACAATCGGAACAGCTTCGGATCACGGATTGCCGCTACCGGAGGCTTAAGCTGACTCTCGTCAAAGGTGCGCGGAATACTTTTACGGAAATACACATACAGCACACCGATACTCGCTGCCAGTGCGAATAGATTCGGCACCAGCATTCGGCTGGCGTACTGCATAAAGGTCACACCAAAATAATCTGCCGACACGATGTTAACCAGATTGCTCACCGTTAGCGGCAATGACGTCGTATCTGCGATAAATCCGCCCGCAATAATAAACGGGAATACATACTTCTCCTCCAACTTCAGCGCCCGTACCATCGCAAGCACGATTGGAGTCAAAATCAGTGCGGCGCCATCATTTGCGAACAATGCCGACACAACCGCTCCCAGCACGGAAATGTAAATAAACATCCGCACGCCGTTTCCATGCGATAAGCGCGCCATATGCAGGGCAGCCCATTCGAAAAAACCGATTCGATCCAGCACGAGCGAGATAATAATAATCGCCACGAAGGCAAGGGTGGCATTCCAGACGATGTCGGTTACATCGATCACATCCTGCCAGCCGACCACACCGGTCAGTAGTGCTACAGCCGCACCGCCGCACGCTGACCAGCCGATCGACAATTGACGCGGCTGCCAGATTACCAGCGTTAGCGTCAACACAAAAATCACAATTGCAAGTACAGTAACTACCACGTTGACATCCTCCAGATCGTCTGTCACTATTCTATGCCGCCCATCCGGCAAGCCTTCTTTTTATCCGGTATAGCCATCCAGCAAGCATAGGGTAGGACATGTTGCTTCACATCTTCATTTGCAAAAACCTGCTATTCGTTTCAGCCTGAAATCGCCCGACAATGTATATACACTGCGGGCAAGTTCAAGTATACCGCATAATGCCTGGAATGCGTCTATCCGTTTAAACAGGACGGCGCATTGTACACTATGCTATTATTTACATCCTAAATGCATAGACTTGAATCAGCAATCATCAAATTAATTCGATTTCTAATTGTATGGCAGGCAAGATCGTATCGAAAATGGTGCAAGCTTGCCCGCTGGTATCTCTACAACGGTATCTATAGCGATCGGTAAACCGGTTGTCTTATACGTGAAAAATAATGTTATTTAGCGGGCGTAGCAGGCTCGCTCTGACCGCAACATACAATTTTATCATAATTGCACAGTAGCTCCTCACGACCAGGCAAATGGCGAAGCACTGCTTGAATATGCGGTTTGTCCTCAATATTGAGTGAATAATACACCCATTGTCCGCGCCGCTCCTCCTTCACGATCCGGTGTGATTTCAGCTTACGCATATGCTGACTGATGCCCGGCTGCGAAATATCAAAAATCTCCACAAACTCGCACACACACCATTCACGCTCCTGTAACAATGCAAGCATCATCAAACGATTTTTGTCTCCAAGTAGCTTCATTTGCTCTGCTACTTCCTCTATACGATGCATTGCCGATACGGCGACTTCCGTTTTCATTTCGCTTCCTCCCAGTTGCTCTGACGATGCAGAGCGGATCAATCATCAATCCTTTGCCGCTGCTGGTCCAGGTCGATGCTCCAGTCCTACTGCTGAGCATCTTACAGCAGCCACAGGCTGATATGATCTGATTGTACATAATCAGAAGCGTATCGTCACAGTTTAATATAAGAATATACTTATATTCAGATAAAAGATAGGCATAACCATCCGTTTATTTTACTTCACTCCCCAGCATTATTGTTATATAGGTCGCTATGGAAAGGGCGATCAGCATTCGATCAGGCTGGATGTGAGGATTGTTTATTTTAATAAAATGCCTGTCTGTGTATTTCTTATGCAACTTTAAAAATCCGCTATTCGTAATCACAACGATTTTTGGTATAATCGAATTACGACGTTATACGAGGAAGGTGATTTTCGTGAAGCAGGAAGCTTTGATTGAAGAATGCGGCCACTGCCTGAATGCTAATGAAGCTTCACAGCAGGAACTTGCTCGTATTAAGCAGGAGCTAGTCAGCGACAATACGGCTTTATCCATGGCTGAGATGTTTAAGGCGCTGGGTGATCCAACACGGGTACGCTTGATCTATGCACTGCTCCAGCAAGAGCTGTGTGTGCACGATATATGCGAAGTACTGGATATGACACAATCCGCTGTGTCTCATCAGCTACGATATTTACGTAATATGCGTATCGTTAAGCCTCGTAAAGTGGGCAAAACGGTATTTTATTCGCTGGATGATTATCATGTAGAAGAGATTTTCAAGCAGACGTATCAGCATTTGAATCATAATTAATTGGTTTGTAGACTGGTGTAGTGACATTGCAACCTATTTTAACAACAGCAAAGCTCCATAGCATGGATATACCGTGCTATGGAGCTTTTATTGTGTTGCTTTTGCAATCGTGCTAATGCTCATTGACCGTACATGCGATATCCGGTGTTTCCAACTGGATCGTTACATGCCCGATGCCGTACTGTCCTTGTAGCAACGTGCGCGCTGTCTGCAAAATCGCGGTGCCCTGTGCCATATCGCTGATACGCAGATGACAGCTCAGTAGCGGAAGCTCGGAGGTAAGTGACCATACATGCAGATCATGCACGCCGAGTACATGCTGGATGCCTTCCAGATCGGCTGTCATTTGCGTCGTATCGATATCGGCTGGCGTGCCCTCCATCAAAATATGCACCGAGTCACGCGTAACCCGATATGCGCTAATCAACACAAGCACCGCTACGATCACACTGGCGATCGGATCAGCCAGATTCCAGCCAAATGCCATAATAAGCAATGCCGCTGCAATCGCCCCTACCGAACCGAGCATATCGCCCATTACATGCAGTAGCGCGCTGCGCATATTCAGATTGCTCGAAGCGCCTTCGCCTTTCATCAATACATAAGCAGCGGCGATATTCACGAGCAAGCCAATAACCGCAATGATCAGCATGCCAGTACTTGCTACCCCTGGTGGCTGACTGAAACGCTGGAAAGCTTCCCAGAAAATGTACAGCGAGATCACAACGAGCGCGATACCGTTAATGAAAGCTGCTAACACTTCAAACCGCTTGTAGCCGTACGTTTTACTGTTGCTCGCCTTCCGCTGTCCCCAGATCATCGCCAGCAAACTAAGTCCCAGCGCTGCGGCATCGCTCAGCATATGCCCGGCATCGGACAGCAAGGCGAGACTGTTGGTAACAAAGCCTCCGATGACTTCTACGATCATAAAGCCGAAGATCAGGAAAAAGGCAAGGGTGAGCGATTTTTTGTTGCTTGTGTGGGCGTGGGAATGACTGTGTTTATGTACACCTTTGCCGGAGTGCTGGTGGTTATGGTCGTGATCGTGAGTGTGGTCATGATCGTGGTTATGGTTTTTAGTGGTATGGGATGACAATGGGATCAGCTCCTTTTTGTTTACTTGTAGTTTAATTTTTAATATATGAGCAATTATTCATATGTTTATTATAGTTGATAATTGATGGTGTGGCAACTGGGTTTTATGTAGTGCTGGGGTGGTTGTATGACGGGTTGATGAGTTAGTTGGTGGTGAAATGGATAGTCACTCCTGCATGAGGAGTGACCCGCAATGAGTAAGTTTCATAACTATTCTTTCGGATTTCAATCCACACTCCTGCACGAGGAGTGACATGAAACATAACTATAGCCAAATAGCTTTGGGGATAATTTCAATCCACACTCCTGCACGAGGAGTGACGCGGCACGACCGATCCGATTATCGAAGCCGGCGTAGAGATTTCAATCCACACTCCTGCACGAGGAGTGACGAGATCGCACGTGTGCTTTCTAAAAGAGTACTGAAATTTCAATCCACACTCCTGCACGAGGAGTGACGAGTTATTTCCAGAGTCTGAATGGCGCATTGTACATTTCAATCCACACTCCTGCACGAGGAGTGACTCCTGCCCGCCGATCATAATACACTTATCTGGCATTTCAATCCACACTCCTGCACGAGGAGTGACGGCAAGCTTCGAAGAGTTAGAGCTAACC
>JBCNLJ010000113.1:0-10712 GCA_039595515.1 Paenibacillus sp.
ATATAGAAGTGATTTTACATACAAGGTTTTTAAAATTTACATCAAGATCCAAAAAATTAAAACTCTAAATCATCTTACTTGCTTCTTCGGTTATTCTCTTACCTTTGTTGTGTGTTACTCATGAGATGAGTAATGGCGCTATTTATCATTCTTTTCTCTGCCCATCAATTGCGTTATGAGGCACTACATGTCTTACTATTCCATTTATATCTACATTCATAAGAATAACTTTTAAATTACAAGAGGATAGAGGCAATCTGAGATTCTCTAGCTACATTTTATAAGCAGGTAACTAGTAGATGCTCGCTTTATTCGGCAAAAGTAATAATGATCTAAGCATGCATAGCACTTACAATCGCTCTTAAAGCTTTATTAAAGCCCTTCATCCTAATTAAGCCTTGATGCTTGCATCTATAGTTCAGTCTGCTCCAACTCTTCTATTTTCCTCTTTACTCTTTCCTCTTTCCTCTTTGCTCTTTAATTTTAATCTTTCTTCTTTCTTCTTTCTTCTGTACCATCAACCGCCTGTTAGCTTCGGTAGGAATACAAGGCCCGTAATAATAATTGTCAGCAGGATACAGACGTTTTCTACGGCGGAGCCTTTGCGGGTGCCGGTGCTCATCAGGTTGAAGCGTAAGCGCCATTTGAGTGGTGGGAGCAGGCGGACGCCGCGGTTGGTCAGTGAATCGGCTAGCAGGTGGAGCAGGTAGGATACGCCGCCGGCGATCCAGATGCTGTTGCCGGTATGAGATGTCGTTCCGTATAGTAGTGCAGTCCAGGCGGCTGTGCCATAGATCGTGTGTGTGAGGCCGCGATGGGGCAAAAAGGTACAAATGATGAGCAGGCTACCGCCCATGTAATTCCACGGTGATATATCTCTTCCGTAGATGATGATGCCGATTCCGATTAGACACATGACGACTTTGCGCAGGGATCGAAGTGGCAAAAAGACGACAAAGACGATAGCTACTGCGATGCCCAGATCCCAGGGCATACCGAACAAGCCTTTCCACAGAATCCATACGACGGCTCCCAGCATAATGGTCTGTAATATGCGTAGGATTGGCTCAGACAATGTTTTGGAAACGAGGATTGAATTAGGCTCGTCGATATCGGGTAATAATGAACTAACGGCAGCGGCGACTACAGCGGCGGATGTTACAGGAACGCCTGCCATCGTCATAATGGAGACGGTTAAGCCTGTACTAATAATGAAGTGGGATTTACCCATCATGATGCAATACTCTTCCCTTCTATACTTTTGTAAATCCGCTGTTTTCATTTCATTAACTTCGTGTTAAATTTTGGAAAACGGTATAGCTAATACTTCACTTTGTAGTATCGTTAATCTATACCCGGATGATCCACATTATTGATCCGGATTCACTACATGACCGGGCTAGCAAGCAGTCCGGCACATAAGGAGAGTCTCTTATGAATCCATTACAGCATTGGCGACGCATCGTACCGGTGATGGCGATATCTTCTTTGCTGCTGAGCGGCTGCAGCACACCAGGCATATATTCGACGGCTGAACAGCACCCGCTTACACAAAAAGGCGGTGATCAGCTAGCGGTGATCAAGCTATCACAGTCCAACCTGACTCGCGTCAGAGCTGCACAGGAATATCCGCTTCCGCCTGAACAGCTCGCTAATCATATTCAAGCAGGCAATTACGAATTGATCTACTCTCAGACTTCCGATCAGTTCAAGCGTGAAGTGAGCTGGGATGCTTTTCTGGATACATTGCAAGCGTTCACCGGGGATGGTTCCACGTATACATTGTCCTACAGCAAGCAGGAGCAAGGCAAACTTCGCCAGCTATGGACGAATACACAGCATCACAAAGGGATCGTTGTCGTGTTCGCAGAGCATCATCCTAAATATCCAAATCACACCATACTTCATATGCGTGTCGGCGAGCTGACACCATCCGGTGACAATATTCAGTAAACAATCCGGTTGTGCACCTTTGCCATCTTTACACTATCTGTATCTGGAATACTCAACCATAGCTAATATAGCTTTTACTCATTCATCTAGCAGGCAGGGACATACCTGATCGATTGAAATTCCACAGTGCGCGACAACTGTGAATCACATAAACGATGATTATGATATGTAAAAGTTGGCGAACAGCTATTCGTATTATAGCACATACGTTCGCTTTTGTGAAAAAGAAAACGCCGCTTTTTGCACATCTATGCAAAATCGGCGTTTTTTCGTTTCATTTATCCGTTAAGCTTCCGCTACAGCGGCCTGATCAAGCTCACGCAAACGCTCCATGATCCGGCGCTTACGGTACAGCATACGGCCAGCCTCAGCAATGCCATCAAGTGAATTTTTGTTAACGACCGAGCCGAACAAAATTCCTGCTACCGGAACTGCCTGGAACAGCTTGCGCCAGCCAAAATTATCACGATACGTCGTCACAACCTCACGCCAGCCTTGAATCTGTGAAAATACCTCTTTACCCGTATCGGCTTCTTCAAAGTTTGCCAGCTCCTGCAGCACCGCTTTTTTACCTACCACATCAGAGGAAGCGAATTGCAGGCATTTGAGAATGAATAAGCGCTCCTGCGGATCAGCCGGGTAGTAACCGTAACAGAGTGCGATTTCCTGTAGCACCTTCAATGAGATTCCGATCATTGCCGGAATATCTGCCGCAATGGTAAAAATCCCGCCTATACCGGATGCAGCACCCTCGATCGCCGCCAGATTGGAACGGCTACGTGATAGCTGCATCGCTGTATCGTCCATTACCTGAAGCGGCAAGCGTGCCACATCCTTGGGCTTAAGCTCCGCATCCGGCTGTCCGCTTGCTTTGGCAAGCTTCTTCATCATCGCCTTTGGAGAGATCAGATACGAGCCACCCGATTGGATAAAACGTCCAATCTCATTCAACGCAACACCCAGCTTATCACGAATAAACCGGGGAGTTAAGCGATCTAATACCGCAAACGGAATACGTCCGATTCGATCCATCCATGATGAGCCGCGCTGATCCTTTTCCCATTTGGCAATCTGCTGTAGCTCCTGCTCCAATTGTGCTCGTGTCTCCTGTATTTCCATCCTCTGATCCCTCCAGCTTTCTCGATTCATCGTCTTCGCTAACTTGCTCGATACGAGCTTTTTATGACTATTATACTCAAGCTGGCGACTTGAAACACGTACTAAAAAAGCAAAATGGTTCACAATCCTTGGTCTGCTGTCGATAAAGGAGCAGAGCATATAAAAAAGACACAGCGCCGTAGCCTGCGTCTTGCGTGTTATAGTTATCCTTCTGCCTACCAGCGGCAGAAATGTTCGTTCACATCATATTCCGCCTGTTAAGCAGTTGGCGCAGTCGGTTCTTGCTCAATCAGAGATGCAGTTGTATCCAGATCACGAACCGGCGCGTACGTTACGCTGTCGATCACAAGACCTTTACCTACAGGCTCACCGTTTACGGTAATCATGACTTTTTTGAAGTTGGATTCAAAGTTTGTTTGATGCATAGTGTGTCACTCCTTGCTGTTATAGTTGTTTTTGTTGTTGGAATGGATCATCGTATCATCGCTACGAACGATCCGACTATATATAGTGTCGTTGATCCCTATCCACAGGAATCAAAAATAGGAAATATTCATGTGTGAATCGCATCGCATGGACGAGAGCATTCACAGTATCATTCAGGACAAATAGCTATTACCCTGTCTTATTCCACTTTAAACATAAGCATGATAGCTGTTCATCCGTATGCCATCTAATATAAACTCACCGGGCAAATGTATAGACCGTAATCGTCATACATGTAATCCCAATGGCAGAAAAGATGACCGCATGGAAGATTTGGTCTACTTTACGCTAATATTTGGATATTGTCAACGTTACAGTTGGTATTTTTTTGATAAAAGTTTCAAATTCGGCACCTTTTCTGTGTTTATTACGTATATAATGACGGTAATTCACAAATAGTAAGCAATCGTTTTTATATTCTATTTCTGTTTTTGCGTCTGTCGCGCTGTTCATATTGAAGGAGGAACAACCACACGAATGAAATATAAACGCCTGATGCTGTCCGCCCTATTCACGTTGATGCTGACATGCACCGGTACCTTGCTGAATCAGTCTACAGCTCATGCCGGTTGGTGGGAAGATTATAAAAATGGCATCAAAAGCTTCACCGAGCTTCCGCAGGAGGTCAATGAACTCAAGCAAAACTACGATCAAGCGAAGACCCAGCTCGATGAGGCCAAGCAAAATATACAGACTTTTCAAGATGAAAATACCCGACTTGCTGAGCAAAATGAATTGCTCGCCCAAACGGTCAAACAATTGCAGCAAGCAGAAGCCGAACGTGCTGCCAGCGCTCGTTTCTGGAAAACATTGCTGTTCTCTGCTATCGGTCTGGTGTTGCTCTGGTTCGTCTTTACCCGGCTCGTCCGCTTCGGATTACGCCGCCGTTAATGCTACGGCGGTTTTTTTGTGCAAACGGACTGGCGATTGGGTAGATAAATAGGTAATGGTAGCGCAAAGCAAGCCCACAGGATGCGAATCGTTATTGGGCTTTATTCGCTCTAACTATACAATCTCTTTTATGTCTTTTATGTCTTTTATGTCTTTTATATCCTTGATCTCTTTGATCTCTCTGATCGCTTTTGTAAAGCATATAAAGTAGCGCTGGGATTGATATGACAATGTTAGCTCATTAGCATTTCATACTTGAGCTTCATCCTCCATTCTACCTGCTTGCTCATACTTCTACCCGTGCTCGTTCATGTTAAAATAATATAAATGTATTTTTCTTTTATCGTAATCAATTTGATGTGCAATAATCTTGCTTGATTTGCCTATAATCATTGTTATCTATCGGTCTACCAGTATTGTTTCAATGTTTGTCCACCATCATAGTATATATTCCATCTACTGCGCTTATCCTATGTACCGTATTTCAAGGAGGTTAACCCGATGCAACTGGAATGGCAGCAATCCTCAACACTTCCACATGGCGGTCAGGCGATGATCGTTAAGCTGGCTGACGCCGAAAAGCTGCATATGCTGCATCCAGGTCAAATTATCGCCTATGAAGGGCCATCTGCCGGACGTAATGACCGCCTGATGGATGTGAAGGGCATGTACCGGAAGCGCAATCTGATACGCGCTGACTTTACCGGACCTTGCCGTTTTGTCAGCTCTTTACCGCCTGGCTTCAACCTGGTGCCGATTCGAATTGATGCCGGAAGCGATCTGCTGTATGATTTTCGCCATTTATTCTACTATACATCCGGTATTACGATGCAAACCAGACTGCTCAAGCTGAAAAATATCTTCATCACACGCGATATTATTAAAGTAAAATTCGGTGGCGAGGGCGAGATCGGTCTGCTCACACGCGGCGCTGTCATTGAGCTGAATCTGCATCCTAAAGAGCCAATCTATGTTGATTCGCGCAGCCTGCTTGCCTATCCTGAGAATGCTGATCTGCGGCTAAGTGTGTACGGCAATCATCTCGCCAGTCAGCATATGCATTACCAGTGGGCGATTACGGGTAGTGGCTCGGTTCTGCTGCATAGCGGTCATGATCACGGGGAGCTGGAGGAGCATCTAGAGGATAACAGCCTGTTCAAGCGTATTCTGCGTGAGGTGATTCCATTTGGCGGTATTTTCATCAAATGAATGTTTGCTGAACGGTTTCTGAGTTATTGCTAAAGCTTTGATGATTCCCCACCTTATCTAGCATAAGTACTCTATAATCTACGTATACCTGACATGTACAGTATGGAGGATAGCTCGCTTCTCGCTACTTGTGCCTCGGAAAAGAGTGCCGGTCATGTTGAATATGATCGTCGTGCGGCAGATACGCTCCAAATACGATTGCCATGGGCGGCTGCACTCCCTATCCGGCAAGCCCATCCTACTGTGTTCATCGCAGGTTCCAATCTTACACTATACACAGCCTGGAGGAGATGTAGATGACTTCGATCAAACAGCTTACGCTATATACCGCTGAGCTTGACCGTATGCTTGCGTTTTATACGCAGATGCTTGGTGTAGAGCAGGTACACCAGCAATCCGATGCTTTTACCATTACACTGGGAGCATCGCAGATTCAATTTCGTACTGCTGCTGGTGAAACGAATCCGTTTTACCATGTAGCTATCAATATTGCTGCCAATCACTTTCAAGAAGCCAAGCGGTGGTTGAGTGGCTTTGGTGAGTTGTTGACAGAGAATGGCGAGGATCAAGCTTATTTCGACTTTTTCGATGCCTATTCTTGTTATATTGAGGACCCGGCAGGCAATATTATCGAGCTTATTTCACGTCAGCAAGCTGCGCCGGTTGTGGACGTTCCATTCTCCCCACAGCAGCTACTGAGCATCGGTGAGATCAATATTACGACAACGGATGTAGAGCAAGCTGCTATGTTGTTAAAGCAAGCATCCTTCCCGGTAGAAATGGATCGGATCGAAACATCCGGGTTGAACTTTGTTGGGGATCAGGACGTGTTCTTGCTACTCGGTCCCGCAGGACGACGGTGGCTGTTCTCGGAACGGGTATCGGAGATCTATCCGTTACAGCTTGAATTGTCTACAGGAGCGACACTGTCCGTATTGGAGACAGGTGAAGTCGTTATCTAGTTCGCCGCGGGCTGGATGGATATGAGTCAACTGGTGGTGCTGTTCATCATTTGCTCATTATCTCGTGCTATGGAAATGACTCGCGCTGCTCGTCCATGCTAGATAAAATAAATCGTTGATGCGACTCAGCTTATCGTTGGACGCAAAAAGCCGGGATTCACTCGAACAACATGTAATTGTTCTTGTACGAATCCCGGCTTTTTTATTGGTACAGCTATAACTTTTACACATTAGAACATCATCTTGCGACTATACCCATCTGTATCTATTCTTATCCAGAGCGATCCAGCATTTACTTTTTCATCGTCCATACATTGAACTTCGGATCAACAAGCTTGTTCAGCAGTTTGAATTGCGTCTGATAGATATAAGCGATAAGCAGATGCTGCCCCAGTGTCATATACACAAATTCGCGTTCGCCGCCGCGCTGACGATCCAGCAAAATGATACGATCAAAAAACGATTTATCGACCCATTCACTATAATACTGGACATCCCATTCCACACGCTCTCCGTTATGCAGGAAGCTAAACAAGACGCGCTCCTGTTCATGATCAAGACAGCTACGAATATGGCTCATATCCAATTCTCCGCCTGTCATCATCACCATACGTTCGGCAAGCTGACTGTACAGGTCCGTATTCTCCACAGCTTGCAGATCCACATACCAGAGCTGGTCGCTCGGATAAACACAATTTAGATCTGCATCTTCTTTACATACCTTTTCACCAAGTGAGATGAGCAAATGTGTATACGGCTTTTCCTCGTACCAGGACAGTGAATTGCCAGCTACAACCTGCTCCATGTCCATATTGGCCTGGAGATGGATTCCGGCTTCTTGCAGCTTATTCCATTGCTCAGCTAACGGAATCGTTTTATTGCGAAAAAAACTGATCATTACTAATCTCCTCTCTGGACAATCTATCAGATTGGCATTCTTTAACGTCCCTTTTTGTCGCGCTTCCACTATTCCAGCGACACTGTTCATCCATGCCGCTCGTTTGCATCTATTGTGTTGTTCGCCAAATGTTTGAAATCATGGATTCATACACCACTGTAATCTAGCACCTTGCGTGCAGCTATCGCTTCGATCTGTCTCTGCCCGCTATGGGCCTTCGTTATCATAACCGATAGGAGAATACGAATACAAGCAAATGATCTGGATGCTTCCTTGTCCCCATAGGATGCTCGTTTCGCCTCATCGCTTCTCATTTTATTAAAGTGTCCCTTTTGCGTATCATCCAGTTATTACTAAATATACAGGGCATAGGCTATAAAATCCTGAGTCTAAAGACTCCATGCTTCAAATTTTGAGGATATTTGTCATATTGTAGCTACACAGAAGTGCAAGTGCTAGTCATATATACCCATCATTTTTCCAATTGAAAAGGCAAAAAAGCCTGTAATACCGCATTTTTTTAAATTTTTATATCTTTTAAACGTGGACAACCGATTCGAAAAGTAAGCTATTACATCATTGTTTATTGGCTATCGCCAAGTAAGGCAGCACAAACTTTAGGCTTGCGTCTTTGTACCCTGTTTTCGTTGTGAATATATCTATGTAATCCATATGTAGATGAGGATATAAATAACGGCTTCCGCTGTACACACAACGAAAGCCGCTATAGGAGGGTTTAGCTGTTGTCCGATCCGTCCGATGAGGAACGATAATCCTTCGGTTTATGCTCTTCCGGCCCCGGATATACTTCCCAGATCGCTTCAATAATACGATCGAACTCGTCATCATCTTCCTCAATGATCTGCTCTACCGCTTCAATCTCTTCTTCCTTACCCGATTCGTTCAGGAAGTGCAGACTGTAATCCCAATCATGTCCACGCTTGGAGAACAGGGTCAGCTCATACGGCTGTGTATGCCCGTCTACCTCAAGCTCTACACGTCCAAGATAGCCCTTTTCCGGCTCTTCCAGCTTTTCTAACTTCGGCTGACGAATATGAATAGTTGCCATTTCGCTTCCGCCTTTCTATCGTTGTCTATTGTTGTTACTACTATTATTGTAGATTCTCATATGTCAGTGTACTCTAGAACGAGGATATGGGCAATTAATATAGAAATTCAATATACTGTCCAGTAAAATCAAGGTCTTTCAATGTTGAATGTCAGTTAAGTCTGGTAACTGCTCTGCATAATTACTAGTAATTCTCATACCATCCATTTATTTGTATAACTCTGCCATAATTAATATTTTAATAACTCAATCTCAATCCTGGTTTCTAATTGTGGTAACAATTCAAGAAAAATACGATTATCAAACCAATCGATATCCTGCCAAAATTCTTTATATTCAAATAGCTGTTTCTTTAATAATAAAAGTTCTTCTTGAGATAATTTTGAAAATCCTTTAGTACTATGAACAATATCAGATAAAATATCAAAACATATAAAAGGTTCTCCGTTAACTTGGATACCATCACATAAATCTTGTAAAACATCTATTTCCTCAATCTGTTCTTTAGAAAACATAGATTTCGACTCCTATCACTTTGTTAAATCAAATGTGTAATCAATTATTTTTCCAAGGTTAGCAGAAGATGAATTAGGTGCTATTACTACAGTAATCTTCAATGTGTTAAATCCTTACTCCTTTGCCATCTCTTTCACCTGATTTTCCCAAGCAACAAAATCTTTAGCACCCACACTATTTTTAGCTTCATTACCAACAACTCCATCAGGATAAATAGCTAAATCTTTTAAAATCAAAGTACTATCCTTGACTTCAACTTCTGCTGATGATGCACCACTTCAATCTGCTCGATCGCTAGTATATGCCCATTGCTTTGCTTTAACGGATCGTCAACCTTTAGATCAATCGCTGTGACCCGACTTTTAATGACTTCTAAGTACGTTCTTGCCTTTGCACAAATTAGTCTTTCTAATTTTTAATAGGTTTGCCATAGCATAGTATGTACTATATATGGTTTAATCTACGATTAGTACTTAGCATGATTCACATTTTGATACTCTACTAAAAAATAATTACTTGTAACCTAGAACCTATAGTTCCTCACTTTTCTCCTGTTTTAATATAGTCAACATATCATTTATAAATCTCTCTACTTTCTCTAAATCATATTTTCGAATGACATGATCAATAATGAATTCTTGAGTTTCTTTCCACATAGAATTATTTTTTATTTCCATCAATTCCGCAATTAATTCTTCAACTACAGCATCACTCTCATAATCTTTAAAATCCTGTATGATTTCTAATATATCTGTATAACTCACAGCTCCCGTACTATAAGCTACTATAAAAAATTTGAATCTTGGGAACTCCTGTTCATTCATAAGGTCTACTCTCCTTAAAATATCGGATAGCCTGTTAAGATATAAAATCCTGCAGAAGTTTCATCGTGTCTTATTAAAATAATCGTAGATTTATTTAATCCATACTATATTCAATTCCACTATCAAAACTAATATAAGTTTTTCCATAATAAATCCCATTGGTACCGCGAATACCATTAATTTTAACTCCGGCAGCAGGAACATATTGTTCCGCTGCTACCGATGTAGAAAACATAGGGATTTGAACAAAAAAGAGAAGGAGCACAAGGCTCCATATGATCGTTTTTCTCAAAGTAACACCCTTTGTATAAATGAATTTTTTCTATGTGTTAGTGTCTTATTTGGGTTTATCAGAGCATAGAATATACTATGCTCTGAGTTGATTGGTGTTTAGTTTGCGAATAAATATTTGCTACTCTGTATGTTATAACAATTTGCTTTTTTGAGTTTTCAAAATCTGTTCTAGTTTAAAATATAATTGTTTATCTTCTTCGTTAAATGTTCCATTCAAACTTAGTATAAAATCTTGATACAATCCCAATTGTTCTTCAAGTGATTCTATTTCTTGGACTGTAAAGTGATCGATATATGTTTTATCGTGAACTAAGTGATAGAAAGTATCAAAGCAATTTATTTTAACTCCATTTATCTGTACATCTTCACTGGCAAAAAAATTCTTAGAATCTTCAATTTCTTCTATTTCATATTTGGAAAACATATCAATTCTCCTTATCTTTTTAAATTTAGTTTTATATCTTTTTATCCAATTGTAACCTGCTTTATTT
>JBCNLJ010000114.1:0-10079 GCA_039595515.1 Paenibacillus sp.
TATCACCTACAAGCTGTACAATCGTCAGATTCGTGTTGTTGCCTACTTCGATATCCTGATTACGCTGCAATGGAGTCGTGTAGATTGTATTTTTATCGCCTACTAATGGACGTTGCATCACACCGTTGATCGAAAATATATACTTATACGTAAATTCGGCTGGTAAATCCGTAATTTGAATCGTTCCCGGCTGGCTTCCCGGTACGATCGTTGGCCCGGTCAGCAAAGAAACCTGTTCCGGAATCGTGACTTGAACCTCGGATGAATATGGACTTTGCCCTTCCATCGTGCCTGCTTTGATCGCAAAATAATACGTT
Organism: Paenibacillus sp.; assembly: GCA_039595515.1. Classification (GTDB taxonomy): domain Bacteria; phylum Bacillota; class Bacilli; order Paenibacillales; family Paenibacillaceae; genus Saccharibacillus. The sequence continues at coordinate 318 of JBCNLJ010000114.1, forward strand.
TTGCCAGGTGCCAGTCCTTTAATCGTATAGACGCCATCTGTATTACCTACCGTAGCTACAGGTGTCGAATCGTACACGCCAGACTGTGTCCCCTGGTAGATCGTATACTCGGATACTGACGAATCAAGCGTCCAGTTCAACAGCGCAGATTGCCCATCACGTTGAACCTGTACGCCAGTTGGGGCAGGGATCGACGGAGCAGGTGTGAACATGGCTGCTCTAACAGATCCGTTTAACCAGAACATATAAATAACCTTGCCGCTTGAATCAGGTACAAGTACTGGTGCAGAATTAGTTACAGTCTGGCCTGCTAATCCACTACTTGCATCTGTCCAGGTTGTACCATCATACAAAGTGGCTCTCATGAAAGATTCGTCATCTTGTCTAAGCATCCAACTTACCAATAGCTGACCATCTACGACCGAGAGCACTGGTAAACTCCCTTGATTATTTGCAGTTGCAGGCAATGTACCATTTCCAACTGGTTGCCATGTATCACCATCATAAGCTTTTAGATTAATAACTGAATACATGCTTGTCCATGCCGCATACAGCTTCCCTTTGTATTCCTGCAAGGAAAGAGACACTTGAGACTTTGTTGAATCTGCCAGCCCATCATTGCCTGACACATTAATCCAGCTTCCATTCGCTGTGCGCTTCGTTACCACAGTATAAGAGTAATAAGGATCACTATTCAATTGTTCTGTCCAACCCATATACAGCGAACCATTATATGTGGCAAAAGCTTGATTATTTACAGAGCCAGTTGCTTTCAAAGATGCAATAGGTTGATCATCAACCCATGATGTCCCTGTATATTTTTTCAATTTATTAACGTAGCTTGTACCGTTAAATTCCTTCCATGACGCATACAGGTCTCCATTATAAGATAACAACTGGGGGGTCCGTGCATTCACAGATATGGCTACTGTACCACCCTGTACGGATACCCAGCTTCCGTTTTGTAATTTTTTGATATAGATATCTTTAATGTGGAGTCCTGGTCCTTCTAACCAGATTGCATACAATTCGTTATTGTAAACAACTAGAGCAGGTTCAACGGCTGATGAACTATTATCTACATTGATGCCTGTCCCACCATCTATAGACTGCCAGCTACCATTAATTTGTGTCATCACCCGAATACGTTGAAAATTAGATTCATCAGATGACGGATTAGGTGTTGATTCCTGAAAAGTAACATAAAACTGACCATTCATAAGTACAGCTTTAGAACCGTCATAGTTGGCATAGGTTGAAGATGAATTACTCTTAATCCCACCATTATCAATAAACTGCCAGATTCCCGGCGTGATCGGTGTTGCTCCCACCTGATGAGGTGCGAATCCTCCCACTAGCAACAACAAGACGACAAAGCTATTAATAATCCGTTGTCCCCGTTTTCTGAATGAAGCAGAAACACTCATTCCATTTCCCCCTTGAATTACTACATATATGTTGAAGCGATTGTAACAGATGACCACTCAACATTTTCTCAACATTTTCAGGTATAAAGGTCTAAAATGAATAAAAAAGTGAGTATTTTTGCCTATTTTTCGAAAATAAACGACAAAATAAAAAAGATGCACCAAAATGGCGCATCTTAAACGATAGTAGTGCTTGTATCCATGCCTCTACGAAATGGTATTTCTGCATCTAATCCTACCTTCGACTGTAGCGCTTCATTTGAAAACTCCACGCTACAACAATCTACAACGAATCCTGCTCAAAATAATCCTCCGGCAACCCAAGCTGCTGCAATCCCTCTGTAAACTTCAACCGAAATTCCGGATGATTCCGGTACTCTGGCCACATCGCTGCATAATAAGGCAGCAGACGTTCATGCGGAATGATGCCCCAGTACATCATCATCTGATGGCGCATTGCAGGCGATGCATCCGCTAATAGCTGCTCGACAAGCTCAATATCCGCCTGTTTATCCAGACAATCCCTTGTTGCATACAGCGCCGCCAGCTTTATCTCTTCATCCGAGCTACGCAGCACCTGCTCATAGTGTCGCAACGTCATCCACGGCTGTTCATGCAAAATATACCCTGCAAACCGCAGCGCCTCTGCTTGCTCGATTCGATCCAACTGCTGCGCAACGATCGGTGCAAATTCCGCCGTATTCCAGCGCTCCCTTGAATGGTGGACGATCTGCAACCCCAGCAGCAAATCATTTGCATCATCTGATGTCAGCAGTTGTAGCACATACGGCTTGCCCTGCTCCGGGGCACTTTTGCAAATTAACCGAATCGCTACCAAACGCTGCTCATACGTAACGCCGTTCTGCCCGTTCGCGCCCTGCTTCGCCAGCTCATGCAGGAATGCCAGCCCTTCTGAAGAAAGCTGCTTAAACTTAAACATCGCATTAAGCGCATCCATTTTTGTGTACGCTTCGGTAGCATGTTGGTATGTATGTAGCAATGTCTCTTCATCCCCCGGCATCCGGCTGCCGAACCATGCCCGATCATAATCCAGCAAAATCTCATCCAGCCAGCGCTCATACCAGTCCAGAAAGGTCAGATCATACACGAAGAAAAAGGGCGCATCCTCATAAAAGTCATTCGTGTATACCAGTCTGCCGCGATAGGGTCCATCCAGTACAAGATACATATCATAGTCGCAGCCCTGTGTACCGATGCATAGCATACCACCGAGGATCTGACTTCGCGTCTGCTCATATTGTTCGTCTGAAATGTCCTCGTCCGAGATAAGCGGCGCGATAAGCCCATTCCACTCTGCTTTTGACATCCGCGGACGAAGGATCGAGGGGAGCGATAAGGCTGGCTCCTCTGTATAGGATGTCGCTTTTTGCAGCGAATAGACGCCATAATATGGGCCTGCGCCGCCGTTACCGATCGTCATGAGGAACTCGGCAAATGGCTCAGGAAGGGTCACTCCGTGCTTTAGCTGCCACTTCTCCAATTTCGTTTTCGAAACAACAGACTTCATCTCATAACGATGCGAGCTTGAACCAAACTCGGTACATTCCGTATCCTGCGCCTTGACCAGCTTAAGCTTGTGCTGGATCGCGTTAAGCTGTGCTTGCAGATCAGTCGTGCTCATCGTATCACTCCTTTTTTCATTCTGATATATCAGATGGATTCTTATTGCCGCTGCCACCAGTGATAGATATGTTCAGCTACATCCTTGCATTGCTCACGATTAAAATCAGCAGTACAAAATTGCGTTACGAATACAGTAGTAACCATATCAATAACCTCGTCCATGCTATTCGTATCAATCAAACCATATAAAATCTGCCATGCTTCTTCATCAAATTCATCTGCAATTCTCCCCTTATCCGATAAGCCATACGGGTCAAATTCACATAAAATCACGTTCAACTCATGATACATCCTTTGAAATTGTTGCAGCACCTGCACCTTATCCATCCGGCTCATTCCTGTCTATTTCTTATCCTTCTCCGCAATAATCTGCTCGATCCCCAGTAAAATTACTCGCACTCCAAACTCAAACGCGTGATCCGAGCCCATCAGCTCAAATAACTGCTGCGTATACATCCGTCGAAATAAGGACGTGTCCTCATCGCTCATCGTATCCATTATACCGAGCATCTCGCCATCCAGTTCAGCATGACGTTGCTCTGAAATCCCCTCTGCATTGCGCTGCTGCTGGTAATGATCCAGCACGAAAAATAGTACAAAGTTCGATAATGTCGTCGCCACCTGCATCTTCTCATCTGGCTCCAGAGGCGTATCCTCAACACAGCGCAGCATATAGTTCGTAAACCGGATCATATCCGGCTCGAACGGCATCGTCATCATCATCATCTGCGTGGAACACGGATACTGGCTGAGCACACGGCGCATCGTTACCGCCAGCTCGGTGGAGCGTTCCTTCCAATCGCCCTGACTATGGCACTGCTCGACGATAATTTTGGACACCTGGTTAGCGAGTCCCTGATACAGATGCTGCTTGCTTTTAAAATGCCAGTATAGTGATGGTGCCTGAATCCCCAATCGATCGGCAAGGCGGCGCATGCTGAGCTTTTCGATACCTTCTTCTCCCAGCAGCTCCCACGATGCCTCTAAAATTTTCTCCTCGGAAATTTGAGGCTGTTGTTTTTTCATCCTGATTCATCCTTTGATTCGCAATTTATCTAACACTGTAAGTTTATACTTTACTTTTGATTATTCCCATGATACCATCTAACACTGTAAGGCACAAACTAACAGTGTTAGATGGTGCCTGTGTCATGGTGTTGATAGTTGTTGTTTCATATCCTCACCCTATCATCATATTGCTTCATCTCATATCTACATCCTTCACAGAAAGTAGTGATCCTATGGATACCGAAAACCTGCACTATTTTGAAAAAGCTCCGATTGCTAAAGCTGTTGCTCATTTCGCCGTTCCGATGATGCTGGGCACGTCGATGAGTGTCATTTATTCTATTTTGAATGCTTATTTTCTCGGCACGCTTCACAATACGTCGATGCTGACTGCGCTGGCGCTTACGCTGCCCTTGTTCGCTATCATTATGGCGCTCGGCAATCTGATCGGCATGGGCAGCGGTACATTTATCTCGCGTCTGCTCGGTGAGAAGCGCTATGACGATGCGAAGCATGTATCTTCGTTTGCCTTTTACAGTAGCCTTCTGCTCGGTGTACTCGTTATTGTGATCGGCTTGCCATTGATCGACTCCATCGTGGGTAGTCTCGGTGCGACGACAGATTCATTTGCTTATACCAAGGATTATGTGACGGTCATGCTGCTCGGATCACCGTTTGTTGTTCTATTCTTCACACTGGAAAATATCGTCCGCTCCGAAGGCTCGGCGATCACATCCATGGTCGGTATGATCCTGAGTGTGGTCGTCAACATCATACTGGACGCGCTCGCTATCTTCGTTTTGCACTGGGGCGTGATTGGAGTAGCGACCGCTACCGCGTTGTCGAATCTGATTGCCTGTGCCTTTTATACACATCATCTGGGACTGAAAAGCTCGTTTCTATCCGTCTCGATTCGCTGGTTTAAAATAAGCAAAGAAATTCTGAGCAATGTGTTCAAGATCGGTGTACCTGTATTTGTAATGAGCGTTTTTCTTGGCGCGATGTCGCTTATTTTTAACTATTTCCTGATTGAATATGGCGATCCGGCTGTGGCGGCGTATGGCATTTCGTCGCGTCTGATGCAATTTCCGGAGTTTATATTAATGGGGCTGTGTGAAGGGGTTGTGCCGTTGATCGCCTTTTCGTTTACAGCCAATCGGCTGCGAATGAAGCAAACCATTGGCTTTACGATTAAGACGATTGTGGCGCTGGCTGTCGTATTTGGCATCGTGGTATACATGGTGTCTGATCATCTGATCAGCCTGTTCACCAATGATCCACAGCTTATTATGATGGGAAGCTATATTTTACATGTGACGTTTCTATCGTTGTTCATTACCGGGGTAACGACGCTGGTTATCGGTATTTTCCAGGCGACCGGGCAGGGCACAGCAGCGATGATTATGTCGGTTATTCAAGGCGTGACGCTCATTCCGGTGCTATTTGTGGCGAATCAGTTGAACGGCTTCCACGGGGTAGTCTGGTCGCTGGTCATTGCGGATGCGGTAGCGTTTCTCGTTGGCGCGGGGCTGCTGTATGGATTGCGGCATCGGTTGCAGCCGGATGTGGAGAGTCTGGTGCATTAAGTGTCTTCTCCAGAGCATGAATGAAAAGGGCGCCGTGCCACTATCGTGCAGTAGATTGGGGGGCGCTTGCTCGGATAGACAGGTTCAAATGTTGAACGCCAAGCGGTAGAAGGGTAAGCCCACCGTTTCATATTCATGCCTGATTTTCGGCGATGGAGCAGATCGAGAGCAACTACAATTAGGGTATCGTTCAGCATGTAGTTATTTTCGATTAATCTATTTTGGAGGTCAGATCATGAATCAACAAGCAGAACAAGCTCGAATCCTACACCAGCTACATCAGCAGAACCAGCCACTCCTTCTCGTCAACGCATGGGACGCTGGCAGTGCACAGGTCATTCAAGCGTCAGGTGCGCAGGCGATTGCGACAGGAAGCTGGTCGGTAGCGACGGCACATGGCTATGAGGATGGGGAACAGCTACCATTCGAGCTCGTGCTGGCCAATGTACAGCGAATCTGTAATCGCATGGATGTGCCAGTTACGATTGATATTGAAGGCGGATATGGGCAGACTCCGGAACAGGTGAAGCGGCATGTGGCACAGATCATACAGAGCGGTGCCGTTGGTATTAATCTGGAGGATCAGCTACCAGCAGGGGATGGCCTGTACTCGATTGAGCAACAGCAGGCGCGAATTGGTGCAGCTCGCGAGGCAGCGGAGGAGGCGGGAATTGCGTTATTTATCAATGCGCGAACGGATATCTTTTTGCAAGCGGCTGCGGACACGCATCATGCTACTCATATCGAAGCTGCCCTACAGCGTGCGCACGCCTATGCGGAAGCAGGCGCGCATGGTATTTTCGTGCCTGGACTGGTTGATGAGCAACTGATCCAGCTCGTTTGTCAGCAGTCTCCGCTTCCCGTCAATGTAATGATCTCCGCAGCAGCTCCTTCGATCTCAGCACTGACCGCTTGCGGGGTAGCACGTATTAGCTACGGACCACATCCGTATATCCAATTGATGGACGCGTTGAAGCAATCCAGCCTGCGGGTACTGGCAGGGCAATCCTTTTAATAAATAGTAGCGCGATGACTTCGGGTTACAAAGTCGATGGACACACTTATGCCCCGGACTGCCGAATAACATATCGGTGATCCGGGGCTATTTAGAATACGCCAGCATTCTTTTACATCATCCTTATTTTACATCATCCGTATCGTGCTACGGTACATTCAGACTTGAATCGGTTCCGCATTCGCTCGGCACATGTCCATCTGTCCCTTTATCGAAACCAGTTAATGCTCTGCCACTCGCTCCTGCGCATATTCCAATCCCGCACGGTACGCCTGCTCCAGCAAGCGCTCATAATGCTCCGTCTCCATTCCACCTGTTTCATACAAGAACTCCACTCTGGAATTCGGCACTCCGCAATAATCAGCGATGCCGACATTAAGTAAGTTTTCAATTGCTACTCTATAATCTCGCTTATCCATCTGTGCCTTCGATACACCTGTCAGCGTCAGCCATAGCATCTGCTGTAAATGCAGCTTATTCGCTCCATACGCAAACCCGTTATTCATCACACGATCAATATAGCCCTTGAGCATCGCTGGCAAATGCCACCACCAGAGTGGGAATACGAATGCCACCGCATCATGCCTTTTCAGACGCTGAATCTCTGTTTCGATTTGAGCAGAAAAGGTCTGATGGACCACCTCCATGTCCGGCTCGTCCATCCCCTGCAAAATTGGATCAAATCCAATCCGGTGCAGATCGACGATCTCATACTGGTGCCCGGCATCCGTCAATCCTTGCGCAAAACGGTCTACCGCCTGAAACGTTAACGAATCCTGTCTGGGGTGTGAAACGACAATTAACACGTTCATATTGATATCCTCCTCGCTTCCTGAGCACATGCTCGGTAGTCATATCCGGGGTCTAGTGCTATTATAAACATGGTTATACTAGGCGCGGAAGTACGCACTTTGATGTGCCATAGGCACGTCAATGTACCTTAGGAACATCCATGTTCCTGCATCCTCAAGATGATGAACACCGCCTGGATGGCGCTATTGCATAGCTCAAAAGACAGCTAAGAGTTCACCCTATACCATGCACATATTGTGCGATTCTCAAGGGAGGAAGCACCTGTGACCGACCATAATGAATACGAGCAAGAACAGCCAGCGAAAAAGTACAGAGTCGGCGTTGAAGCGGCATTGGAAGTAATGGGTGGCAAATGGAAGCCGCTCATCATCTACCACCTGATGAATGGCTCCAAACGCACATCCGAGCTGCGCCGACTGGTTCCCGATATTACGCAAAAGATGCTAACGACCCAGCTTCGAGCACTTGAAAAGGACGATATCATTATTCGTAACGTGTACACTGAGATTCCACCGAAAGTCGACTACGCGCTCACCCCTTATGGCAGAAGCCTCAAGCCTGCGCTCGATCTGCTATGCTACTGGGGCGAGGAGCATCTGGATAAGGTGTATGGCGATAAGTCGAAGGTGTTGGAGGAATTTTGAGTATAATCCGAATGTTAACCAGGACGAGAATATCGAATATTTTGAGCATTTTGAGCATTTCAAGCATTCCGAGTATTTTGAATATTTTGAATATCTCTCAGAAATGAAGCATTCCTTTCCTTATTTGCTGGATTGGGATGCTTCTACTTTTTTTACAACGAAGTCTTTCACGTCGGAGCTTCTACCTATAGCTCTATCTCCACCCCCATCGCCTCAGCGATCCGATGAAAATCATCTGCCGTAATCTGAAATTGCCCTCTACGGAACAGATACCCCCAGTTGCGATTGTCCCGCGTAAATGATAACTGATCCAGTAGCCCGCGAATACTCGCCTGCTGACACTCCATATAATCGATATTGCGGCGAAAAGGGACAAATGTGTCCGACATCGCATACTCATATACTTCATCATCTCGTACGCGTCCGATAGCGGTAAAAGACTGTAGCGGCTCCCCGCCCTTAATCTCGGTGCGAGGCGAATAATAGACAAACCAATCGCCCTGCTTCATTTTACGCAAAGGCGCTGCCTTGCCGTGGCACAATTGCGCAAAGCCCCCTGCGACACCGCGCTGCACATGCGCTTCTGACACAACACCGATCCAGTACGACGGTTTGGATGTGGATGAAGAGCATAGACTGACGGAGTCGGAGCTAGATTGGATGGCTGCACGATCGGATGAATGAGCAGGGGAATCTACTTCCGTTACTACTGAATCACGATCCATCGGGCACATATCCATATCCTGTGCTGTGTCCATTCGTTTAAGCATGCTCATATGTCCACGCCTCCTCCAAACGTTGCTGTTGATGCAGATGATGACGATAATGCATCTCGATCAGCCAGAACCATTCCCATGCATTCAATCCACCAAGACGCGGATGCGCGACTGTCCGCAGAGTTAGCGATAGAGACAATTCATGTTCGCTACGGGTTGCTTCCTGTACATGATGGGTGTCTGCCTGCTGCAATATGATCTGTTCCGAGAAATCTCCTGCATTTGTATTGGAGGGTAGATCTACATTTGCATTGAGATTAGCCCGTATACCTTCCAGCTTTGTATGTGATGATGAAGACATAGCCCGTACCTGCTCGCGTACCTCTCCTACAGCCGGAGCGACTTCAATCATCTGGCGTAGCGTTTCCCGTAAACCGTCTACAAGCTGCTCCTTATTTTCCGGCTGTGATGGCGTATATTGAGGGGATGCTGGCACCTGAATGCGCTCTGGTGGAAAGCTGCCGTAGCGGAATAAACCTTCGCCCTGCGCGGTTTTCTCCACCTGTACGCGATCCGCTGAATGACCCGATGCAGGCTCTGCACCATTGCCTCTATTCCATCCCTCGGCTGCCAGACAACGCCGTACATTCGCCAGTTGCATTCCTTGCGCCGATTGAATCAGATGCATCATCATCTGTCCGAGCGACCATTCCGCTGGTGTGGGCTTCCACAGTAACTGCTCCAGCGATACATGCTCCAGTGTTTCGATATAACCATTCACCGTTTGCTCCAGACTGCGTACAACCTCATCTACAGATACCTCGTGTGTTTTATTCATTGCTCAATCCAGCTCCTTTGATCGAATATGAAAGATGGATTCAGCATAACAAAACGCTACTGACATCATGC
>JBCNLJ010000115.1:0-9979 GCA_039595515.1 Paenibacillus sp.
GAGGTATGGAGAGAATAGTGAGAATGAGGAGGGGAGGATGTCAGAATGAAAGGAAGATGGCTAACTGGCAGTATCATACTGTGCATGATAGGGATTATGCTGGCTGGCTGTAGCACGATGATTAACAGTCCGACTCCGCGGGAAGAGAAGGATGCTGGTAACGTGCTTACTATCGGTACAACGGCAGATATCGAGAGCTTCGATCCGCATAATAACAACAATACATCGAGTGAAGCGGTACTCGTGAATATGTTTGATTATTTGCTGAAAAATGATAACGATCAGAAGAAGGTGCCCGTGCTGGCGACCTCATGGCAGCAAACGGATGATAATACATGGCGCTTCAAGCTTCGTCAGGGTGTAAAGTTTCAGAATGGCGATCCGTTTACCGCCGATGATGTGAAATATACATTGGAGCGTGTAGCTAAAGATACTTCGCTCAAGCAAAATTCTTATTTCAAAAATATAGCTGAGGTACGTGTAGTTGATGACTACACCGTAGATATTGTAACCGACGGTCCAGATCCCTTGCTGCTCAATCGTCTGAGCAAGATGGGCGCAGGGATATTACCTTCCAAATATATTGATACAAACGGAATGGCAGCTTTCTTGAGCAATCCGGTAGGCACCGGTCCATACAAGTTCAAACAATGGGTAAAGGCTGATCGGGTCGAGCTGGTTCGCAATGATGATTATTTTGGTGGTAAACCAAAATGGGGTGAGGTCGTATTTTGCGCTATTCCGGAATCGGCTTCGCGTGTATCCCAGCTACTTGCTGGCAAAATCGATATTGCAACTGGCATTCCAGCCGCTGATATTAAGCGTATCAAACAAACAGGCAGTAAAATGATTATCAAAACGCCTATTCAACGTGTGTTGCAAATCATTTTGCGCATGTCAGAAGGCAGTCCGACTGCCAATCCTAAAGTGCGTGAGGCGATGGATCTGGCGATCGATAAGCAGCGTCTCGTGAACAGCCTTGCCGGTGGTGCAGGTATCGTGACGCGTACCTCGGTCACACCGGGCAATTTTGGGGCAGATTTATCGCTCTACAAGAAATCCTTGTACAACCCGGCAAAAGCCAGACAATTGCTACAGCAGGCAGGTTATGCATCTGGCGGGCCTGCGATCAATCTGAGCGTGTTCTCTCCTTATAAACCATATGCAGAAGCGATTAGCACGATGCTGGATCAAGCAGGCTTTAAAACGACACTGGATGTGCTGGAGCCAGATGTGTTCAGCGAACGATATCGCTCCAAATCATTTAAAGAGGCATTTATGATCGGCATTGGTAATTCATTATTCGATGCTTCGAACAACTTTAACCGTTATTTAAAATCAGAAGCGGCAGGAGAAACGGATTATAACAATCCGAGGACAGAGCGATTATTGCAGGCTGCCGCTAGCAATATGGATCCAGTATCACGCGAGAAGCAGTATCAAGAGGTACAACAAATTCTGGCGGTAGATCGACCAGCTATCTATCTATTCCAAATGGAAGGTATATACGGTGTTGATCAGCGTGTGAAGTTCAAGCCACGTAAAGATGAGATGTTTTATGCAAATGATATAGAACCAGCCAGCTAAGCTTATGAATGTGCGATGACTTCAATTTCATTGAATAGCCTGTGAATTGCTTCAACAGTCTGAAAAATTCCTTCTATTAATAATGTACAATTATTTGATTATTCTATATCACCATATAAGGGCATAATAATTGCATAAATTAGTTTTCACTGGATCGACGATACGTAATGAATGAGCTCTCAAATAGTCGCGTCCTATTTGAATGGGAAATCGGTAATTGAAGTATGCAATAGGACAGGATGAGCTAAACTGTATAATAGGAAACCGTGTAAGTTAATATTTGAAAATACGACGGCTAATAACGAGTGCGTTGCGCTTTATTTAGGTTGTGAACAAAAGTTTTTGCGGATTTAACCTTGTATATTTGAGCTATAAGGTTTATAGTAGGGCGACATGGAAACAGAACAAAGGGTCCGACAATAGCTGTGTCTATGGAGTCGGGCCCTTTGTTTATCTGGTTATGCAGGTTTTCGTGTAGGAATGATAGCAGTTTGCAACGCTCAAGTTCCCAGACGCAATACCTGCTAGCGCGGAATAATTTTACGATTTTAAAGTAACATGGGTGCAAGGGAACTTGCTTAATCAAGTGATGTGTGGGAAAATTTCACTAAAGCACTCAAACGTTGGCTGCTGCAATTGTTGCCGGTCGACGCTGATCGAAATCGTATAATTTGAAGCAGAGTAAAAGTCTGTCCGGCAGGGGAGCTGGACGCTTGTTGACTTTTCTCATTATCGCTTGGAGGGACATTACTTCGTGTATATCGTACAGTCCATCATTCAAGTGCCGGGATATAAGACGGAAGATTTGATCGGCATTTACCGTAATCGGAGCCGTCTTGTGGACGAGCAGCCTGGCTTTGTATCTTTTCAACTTCTTCAGAGCGAGACCGCACCAGAGGAATTTGTGGTGCAGACAACCTGGCAAACGAAAAGCGATTACATTGCCTGGGTAAAGGGGACGGACTTTCAGCGCATTCATGAGCTGGAGCGCCAGTATCCTGATCAGGAGTTATCAGATATTAAACCTACTGTAAAGCGTTATGTCGTACGCGCGGAGTAATCCCCTGCCATTGTACAGGAGGTGTCCGCTGATGGCATTACAGGAAAAAGGAACAGCAGGTGAACAACTAATTATAGAAGCGGACCGACTGGCAGAACAGGTGACGATCATTCAATACCTGAAACAACCGGATCTGGTTCATCGATTTGGGGCCAAGGGTAGAGACAGAACAAAACAGGACTCGTTGTACAGCCTGAGCTATTTAGCGGAAAGCGTACTGATGAAAAGTCCTGCGCTGTTCATGCACTATATCTCTTGGCTTAAACTGCTTTTGCGGGGATATCGGGTGAACGAGAAGGATCTGACCGTGAATCTGCTCGCTATTCGCAGCGTGCTGTTAGAGCACTTTGATCATGCCAACAGACAGGAAGTTATTCAATATCTTGATCTGGGCATTGATTATGTATCGCAGGCGCCTGCACCTGCAAGTTATGTAACAGCAGATGCTCCGCTCGGTGCAGAAGCTGTAGCTTATTTGAATCATTTGCTGCAGGGAGATCGCAAGCGCGCTTATGCGACGATTGTGGAGCTGCTGGAGCAAAAGGTTCCTATCAAAGATGTGTATTTATATATGTTTCAGGCGGTACAATACGAAGTAGGTCGATTGTGGCAGACCGGCGAGATTAATGTCGCGCAGGAGCATTACTGCACTGCTGCCACACAAAGCATCATGTCCAGGCTGTATCCACAGTGGCTGGCAGCGCATGACCCTCATCATACCCGTCGTCTCGTATCGGCATGTGTCGGTAATGAGATGCACGAGATGGGCATACGGATGTTGACTGATTTCTTCGAAATGGAAGGCTGGGATACGTATTATCTTGGAGCGAATGTACCGGATCGAAGCTTGCTGGAAGCGATCATTTCCTATAAGGCTGATCTGGTAGCAATCTCCGTAACGATGACATTTCATGTGCATCTGGTGCAGCAATTAATTACGATAATTCGCAGTAATAGGCAAACCGCATACGTCAAAATTATCGTAGGTGGTTTACCTTTTAATATAGACCGGGAACTCTGGAAAAAAGTTGGAGCCGATGGTTATGCGCCTGATGCGGATGGAGCAACCAAGCTGGCTGAGACTCTGGTACCTGCTGCGGCACAGCAATAACCGGCGTTCAGCAGAATATGGGGAAGGGAAGATGAAGGCAATGACGAATGCAGAGCATGAAATCATGGTTTTGCGCAAGACAATTGAAGATCTTTCCCACCAGATTATCCAGAGTAAGCACCAGGAAGAAAAGGCACTTTCCGAATTTTCGGCGATGAACAATGAGCTTGTTAATTTGCAGCGTTTACTTGCTAAAAGTAATGCGGAGCTACGTGCAGCACGCGAAGAAGCCGAGCAAGCCAATCAGGCAAGGGCTCGCTTTCTGGCAATTATGACGCATGAGATTCGTACACCGATGAATGGTGTAATCGGGATGGCAGAGATGCTCATGTCCTCTGAGTTATCGGAGGAGCAGAAGCGTTCGGTCCTGCTGATTCAGGAATCGGCAGAGCTGCTGCTAAGTATGATTAACAATATGCTGGACCTGTCCAAAATGGAAGCAGGCAAAATGCAGCTACAGGAGGGCATTATCAATATGCGCCTGCTGCTGGATCATATTATCCGGCTCATTGAACCAAAAGCCAATGAAAATGAGAATACCATTTCAACCTTTATCGATTATCGCGTAAAAAGTGATCTGATTGGTGATGGTGGACGCATCCGCCAGATTCTGCTTAATCTGATTAACAATGCCAATAAATTTACGCGAAACGGGAAAATCGAAGTTAGTGTGCAATTGAAGGAAAACCGTGCAAATTTACAGGTTCTCCATATCGAAGTATCCGATACTGGCATTGGTATTGCCCCGGACCAGCAACAACGATTATTCCAGCCTTATGCACAGGCAGAGCGTCCGGAGCAGCACGGTATGGAAGGAACAGGGTTGGGCCTCTCCATTTGTAAATCACTGGTGGAGCTGATGGAAGGAACAATTGATTTGAAAAGTGACGAAGGTAAAGGATCCATATTCTGGTTTGATATTCCTTTGAAAAAAAATACAGTAACTGAGGCGAAGACGGAGCAAGTAAGCGACGCAGGTCAGCATAATCGTACCAAATCGAATGCTCCCGCCGCTCGTGTAACCGATCAGCCGATTCTAATCGTAGAGGATAATCCGATTAATAGTCAGGTTATTCAGCTTCAATTGAAAAAAATGGGCATGAGCAATGTGCATCTAGCGACCAATGGTCAGGAAGCATTCGACGTGTTCCATAAGCATCAGTATGTGCTTGTGCTAATGGATAATCGGATGCCTGTAATGGACGGTTTCCAGTCAACACGTAAAATTCGAGAACTGGAGCGCATGAAGCTACGCGAGCCAGTGCCGATCATTGCATTAACTGCAAATACAAGTCCGGAAGACCGACAACGATGTCTGGAAGTCGGAATGGATGACATTCTAACCAAGCCAGTCAATCTGGAAAGTCTGACACGCATTCTGCACAAATGGTTACCGGCAGCGGCGACTACTGAGAAGGTGCTGGATATGAACGTCATTCAGGAAATTATCGAGCTAAATGACGAAGGCGACCCGGAGGTATTGCGTACGCTGATCGATATGTACCAAAATGAGACTCCTGCGAAGCTGGAGCGTCTACAGCGTCTTGCTGGTGAACATAATGCAAAAAGCCTTGCCGAGGCAGCTCATGAATTAAAATCCGGCAGTCTGAGTATCGGTGTGCATCATCTGTCCAAAATATTGTCTGAGATCGAGCAGAAGGCTCGTGAAACCAATCTGGACGGTATTGAGGCGCTGGTGCAATCGCTGTTCCCGGCATACGATCATGTTTGCCAGGAGCTGAAGCAGTTGGTGAACTGAGTACAAAGCTGCATCTGCAAGCAGAAACAAGTAGTAAGGTATAAATATTAATATTGTTATCATTTAACAAAAGATAGATAAAACGGATATTAATAATTATTGTTATATGTTTACCATGATCATAGATAATGAATAAGAAGCCTGCACTCCTTACTGGATGCAGGTTTTTTGCTGTAGCGTTAGCGACTTCTGAATATCGAATTCAGTGAGAAGTACTTTTGTACAGTAAAAGATATTGTTCCTGTATATGGATACTGTGCCTGTCATCTGTCTTCTTATGCGATGAGGCGATAGAAATCCAGCTCCCAGGGTAATGGTATAGTACAACATACTGGGACAGAAGGGTGGATATTAGCATGAGTGCTTCTTTCAATACAGCAAGAGAATCAGAGAACCAGTACCATGAGAAATTTTACAAGGAAAATAAGCTGTTTGAGGACGGGAGCTGGATGTCGCGTCCGACGCCGCTCGTAATGGAGCTATTGGAGCGTCTGCAGCAATATACTCCTGCACCGCGAGTGCTTGATCTGGCATGTGGAGTAGGACGACATGCGATTCCGGTCGCGCAAAAGCTGGAGCACGGCGGAGAGGTCATCGGCGTTGATTTGCTGGAAGATGCGATCGAGCAGCTACAGCAGTATGCCGCCGAATATGAGGTTAGCGACCGGGTGCAGGGTATTGTCGGAGATGTAGAGCATTATGAGATCGAGCCGGAACAATTCGATTATATGATTGCTACCGGTTGTCTGGAGCATGTGTCCTCTCTGCAAGCTCTACATGAAGTGTTACAACGGATGCAAGCAGGTACACGTACAGGCGGTATCCATTTTATCTCGATGACATCTTCAGTGCAGCAGGTGGATCAGCAGAGTGGCGATGCTAAAGAAGGTAATATTGAGCTGAATCTGGATACGACGCAATTGCTGGAATTGCTGGAGAGTGAGTATGAAGGCTGGGATATTATCGCTCGCAAGGCAGTGGCACAGGCGATTGAAGAGAACAAGGATGACCAGGATATCGAGCTACAGGGGAACTGGGTAACCTTCGCAGCAAGTAAGCAGCCCCTCTCCAATGAACCCAAGCTCTTGCAGCAGGACGAGCAAACAGGGTAAACTATTGGGGTGTGTTTGATAAACGGGAGGAAGAGCTATGCTTGAATTAATGAATGAACGATTGGATGATGCGGAGCTGCGTGAGCTATTGTCCTATGCTGTATTTCCAGATGATGAGGTGCTGGATGCTGTACTGGAGCAATATCGCAATGATCCGCAGCAGCGTCTGTACAAATACGTAGAGGACGGCGAAGCGATCGGTGTAATTGGCTGTACAGCCGATCAGGAGATGGAGGGGGCGCTGCGCATTCGCCATCTCGCTATCGCTCCAGAGGAACGCGGTCTTGGTTATGGACGTGGTATTATTTTGTTGCTGCTGGAACAGGAAAAGCCAGCGGTATTGATGGCTGAAACCGATGCGGAAGGCGTGGAATTTTATCGCAATATCGGCTTTTCGGTTGTAAGTACAGAATTGGATGAAGGTGCTTCGGATTCGTATGTTTGTATTTTCCATGCGGATGTGGAAGAGGAAGCTTAAGCAAGAAGGTTGACCAAGTAGTAGATTGAAGTATATACGTGCATCATTTTGATTAGATAACAGACTGTCCATAGATCAGTGGGCAGTCTGTTTCTTTGTGTAGACGTAGAAGTGTAATGACAGTAGAAGTAGAAATATAAGTGAGTAGGCGATAGATATAGATATAGATATAGATATAGATCGTGCCACCATTAGGAGGTAAGATCGTGTTTTTTCCCTGAATCGTAAATTAATCTACACGAGTGCATTTGTTCTGTAAGGGAGACATGACCGTTATCGGTACACTGAACATTTGTGTCACTTTCCAAAATAATAACGCCGCACCACTAAAGCTGAGCCCAAGCCAGCATACGCCATTCCAGCCATAATGCGCATACATCCACGTTGCCGTAAGCGAACCAATTGCACTACCTATTGAATAAAAGACCATATACGCGCCCGTTAAGCGGCTTTCGGCTTCTGGACGCGTACTCAAAATCATACTTTGACTGGTCACATGTACTGCTTGTACTGCCAGATCAAGCACGATAATACCGATAATGAGGAATCCTACACTATGATACATATTCCACATGAATAACCATGATATCACCAGTAATATTAACGCGATGCCACTTGTTCGCTGTGCCCAGCCACGATCAGCCCATGTACCTGCGCGTGAAGCAGCGATAGCTCCTGCCAGCCCGGCGATGCCTAATGCACCGATCGTACTATGCGAAAAGTAAAAGGGGGCTATACTCAGCGGAAATACAAGCGATGTCCATAATGTACCAAATGCAGCAAAGATCAGCATCGCCAGTACTGCTCGTATGCGTAATACAGGCACTTCGCGGAATAGCTGTAATGTAGATAAGACGAGTCTGGCATAAGAAGGACGAGTGGAAGGTGCAGGTGTGACTGGCATATAGCGATACAGCAAGGCTACAATCAGCAGCAAAACAACTGCCGAGCAGCCATACACAGAACGCCAGCCTGCCAGATCTGTTAACAGTCCAGCCAGCACACGAGCTAGCAAAATACCGATTACGATTCCGCTCGTAATGAAGCCGATCGTTTTACCACGTTGCTGAGGGGAGCACATGGAAGCTGCGGCGGCGATTATCGTCTGAGCGACAACCGCCAGCCCACCGACGGAGCCGATACCGATCCAAAAGGCGACTGCTCCAGAGGCGGTAGCGATGAACAACAGGCAAAGCACCGAGATCAGCATATGTCCGATAATGAGCTGGCGCCGGGGGAGCAGATCGCCTAAGGGCACTAGAAGCAATAACCCGAGCGCATAACAAATCTGGGTAACGGTAATGACGGAACCAGCAAGTGCTGGATTCATATGTAGATCGGCTGCAATCGTATTCAGCATCGGATGAACATAATAAATGTTGGCGATAGATAGTCCACATGCTACGGCCAGTAACATGATAACGGGCATAGATAATGTTCGGATCGAAAGAGAGGTTTGAGACATTTTCATAGCTATGACTCCTTATTGTTTATTTTATACCGATTGGTAAATAATTTGAGTTCAATATAATTCTTTTATGAAATAGTGTCAAGCAAAAGCAAATAAAATGTTATGATGTAATAGATTTAATAATAGAATAATAATACAGATGAATGATTCGGGATTTGTTATTATAATGTACTTATCGGTATAAAAAGAGGTGTAGATATGGCGAGAAAACGTGGGTTTGATGAGGAACACGTATTACAGCAGGTGATGGATTTATTCTGGCAAAAGGGCTATGAAGCTACATCCATGTCGGATCTGACAGCGGCGACAGGCTTGCAGAAGCCGAGTTTGTATGCTGCTTTTGGCGATAAATTGGCGTTGTTTGAAGCGGCATTGCGTCGATATAATCACCAGCATGCTCAGCGTGTGGATCGATTGCTACAAGAGGGCAAGACAGTCCGGCACTCTTTTGAACGGTTATTTGAGTATGTGACACAATCTGATAAGGAGCATCAAGTCCAATATGGTTGCTTTTGCGTCAATACCATGGTGGAGCTGGCACCGCATGATGAGCGCTTTGCGGTACTGACACGGGAGCATCAGATGTATTTGAGTGCGCTATTTACCCGGCGGTTGGAACGAGCGATTGTTGAAAAGGAACTGAGTTCCGATTATGATGCACAGGCTCATGCGCAGACCCTTGTTACTGGCATGCTCGGGTTAACGGTAATGTTGAAAACGAACCCTGATCCTGCGTTTATCCACACGACGACGAATATATTGCTGTCTTCTTTACTTTCATAAAGTCTAGTTCAGCGTATATTTGTCTTAAGTTTAGAGCGACCATTGGGGATGAACAGGTATGATCATGATGCAGCTCGTTCCCCAAGCGTACATGCTTAGTAGGAATATTCCGCATGTACATACCTTGTTCATCCATCATTCAGTGCAAATGAAAATCACATCTGTGCAAAGGTTTGAAAACGGGCATATTTTTACGAAATATACAAGATAGTACATTAAATAATTTCTATGTTATAATACGTGACAATATTTGAGTTTAACGGCTGAACTAGAGGGTTCGATCGCAAGCTGCTCGGCTGAAAACTGCAAACCATACTATCCTGTAGCCACCACGGTACAGGGAATGCAAAGTGAAACACGGGGGAGAGGGTGCTCGTATGCAATTGACTGTCAAGGAAGCGCTGGCGGTCTATCCGTTATCGGAGGCGCGTCTTGTTGCGGGTGCCGGGGGAACGTCCCGGCTGATGAAGTCGGTGAATGTGATGGATGCACCGGATATCGCAGATTGGATTAAAAGTGGAGAGATGTTGTTTACAACGGCTTTTCTCATGAAGGATGATCAGGAGGCAGCGATCAAGCTGATGCGTAAGCTGAATGAACGCGGTTGTGCGGGCATGG
>JBCNLJ010000116.1:0-9903 GCA_039595515.1 Paenibacillus sp.
CTGTCGCTGTCGCTGTCGCTGTCGCTGTCGCTGTCGCTGTCGCTGTCGCTGTCGCTGTCGCTGTCGCTGTCGCTGTCGCTGTCGCTGTCGCTGTCGCTGTCGCTGTCGCTGTCGCTGTCGCTGTCGCTGTCGCACAACTATGTGCCCATTTACTATGTAGATCAATCGTATTGTGCATTACCGCATGATCCTAATGTACTCGTTATTCATCGTATCGTATACTTCATTTCTTACCCGAACACGCCTATGCTGGATCATATGAGAATACCGGGTATCTATGACCCAACATACGTAGCCGAATAGAGCAAATACCCTGCAATGCGAGCCGTTCAACTCACATTACAGGGCGTGAATAACAACATAGATGCTTGTAAGGCTGTGCGGAATCGTATAAGCGCCTGACAGGCATCGGCTTATTGACTGCTTATTGACTGCTCTCTTCCTTCAAATGCGCACTTACGGTAGCAGGCAGCTCATCCGGCTGTACCTCATTATACGAGAGGATATAGCCACTTTTGGAAACGAGGCGGATATAGGCGCCAGAACGCAGCTTTTTCAATCCGGTAAATGTTGTCTCCTGCATGGTTCCATCTTCACGCCATGCGGGTAATGTGTATTCGACCGTTCCAGAGGTATCATTAATCCCTGTGTTATTGATCTGCACATAGGCATATTGCTCATGGATAAAGGGGTTGAGCTGAGCCCGATTACGCTCGGGTAGCAGATGATACACTCCATAACTAACGACAGATGTGGCGATAACGATAAGCGCGCTTAATATGATGATCCATTTTTTCATAGGAATAATCGTCCTTTCAAGTGGAAATGTAGAGATCGTGCTCTCTTTTGATGTCTTTATCGTAATCCATATACAACGGAGCGGATATCGATTTGGCTTACGGCAAGCTTACATTACTGTAAGGAAATGAACTCTTTTCAAAAGCGTCAGGTTAGGCTATACATAAAATAAATAGATAATGGAACGATAGTGGAGGAGATGGAGGATGTATATACTGGGTGCGGCGCTATTATTACTGGCGTTATTTGCGTTTAGCCACGCGTCAGATCGAAGGCGATTGCAAAATGGTGTCTATCTGACCAGCGGCTTGCTATTGTTGCTGTTCGCCTTCGCCATTTATATGTGGCGTAGCCCGGATGGATTCTGGCAGTATGCGAGTGTACTGCTGCTTATTATTGCACTTGCGCTGTTGCCAGTGATGATTCTGGCGATCAGTGTGGGACTGTTATATAACGGACGTATTTTGCTTCGCAAAGAGGGCTGGAAGCTGCGCAATACGCTGCCTGTTATGGCGGGCATTGCGATCGTTGTCGTTCCGGTTTTGACGCTCGTGGTGCCTCCGGTTCGCTGGCTACAGCTTCCGGTATTGCTGCTGGAGCTGTATATGATGTATTTTGGCTTCCTGTTTATCTGTTATCTTGTATCCTCGCTGCTGTACAACCGCTATCAACCCCGATACAAGACGGACTTTATCGTGGTGCTCGGCAGTGGTCTGATTCGGGATCGAGTGCCGCCACTGCTTGCCAGCCGACTCGATGGTGGGGTCAAATGGTATCACCAGCAGAAGCTGCGCGGACAGGCGCCGATCTTCATCGTATCCGGTGGACAGGGCTCGGACGAGCTGATCTCTGAAGGGGCGGCGATGCGACTGTATTTGCTTCAGCATCAGATTCCGGATCATCATATTATCGTAGAGGATCGTTCGGTCAATACGATGCAAAATATGCGCTTCTCCCGCAGCATTATGGATGAGATTATGGGCGATCGAGCCTATCGCTGCGTATTTGTGACGAATAACTTCCATCTGTTCCGTGCCGGTATTTACGCACGTATTGCAGGCATCCGTGGAGACGGGATTGGCACACCTACGGCACCTTATTATTTGCCCGGCGCATTTATCCGTGAATATATCGCGGTGCTGGTCATGCACAGACGGATTCATATAACGATTATGCTGTTTATCTTGCTAAGTATTCTGACGCTGTTCGAGCTGCTTCCGCATATGATGTATGTGCTGGCAGGCTAAAGGATTATTCGGGAATTGCACTTTTCCCCTTTGCTACTATACTTCCATAGCAATAACTACACACGGTGCTACAGGCAACCAACCGCAAATGGAATGCTCACCGACTGCTTATTTGTATTATGAAATGTTCTACTATGAAATGTTTTACTCTGGAATGTGAGCAGAGTTACAACGTTATTTCCCTGTCGACTGTTATGATAAGTAGCGGTCAAGGGGGGATTCGGACGTGGGAATGATAGTGGCAAACGAACAAGTGGCGCCGGGGATTTTCCGTATGACGGTTGCGGGGCAGTATCGCGGCGAGATGGGTCAATTCTATATGGTGCGCTGTGATGATGGCTATCGGGCGGACAGCTATCCGCTTTTATCCAGACCGATCAGCATTCATGAGCGGAAGGCGGATCAGATCGTATTTCTGTACCGTGTGCATGGACGTGGCACAGAACTGCTGTCTCGTCAGCTTGCCGGACAATGCGTGCTGCTGGAAGGGCCATTCGGTAACGGCTTTCCACAGCTAGAGGAATGGCAGTCGCGTACCAAGCGAATAGCACTGGTCGGTGGCGGCATGGGCGTTGCACCGTTGCTTCCGGTAGCACAGCATTATCGACATGCAGATGTGTATCTTGGCTACTCTGGAGCTGCCTTTGCTGTGGAGTCCTTTCAGCAGGTAATAGCGCATCGTGAGCAGTTGCAAGTGATAAATGATGTACGGCGTAGTGTGCTGGAGCTGGTCAATGTGGAGAGCTATGACTGCATTATGGCATGCGGGCCAGCCGGAATGCTGCAAGCGTTAGCCGGGCAGTGCGGGTATATCGATGCTCTGCCAGAGCGAGCGGAGGGCGGTGCTATTAACAAACACCCTGTAGCTACAGCGGAAGCGGGTAATCTTACCTCAGAGCAGACGGTAGGGCAGGCGTCAGTACACGATCCGATCACGAACAGCATCCGTATGGATACGGGTACAGATACAACCAATTCAATGAAAATGTTGGGCCGTCCTGCATTGTACGTCTCGATTGAGCGACGTATGGCATGTGGACTGGGTGCCTGTCTAACCTGTACGGTACGTACGCATGGCGGCAATCGGCGTACCTGTCAGGAAGGGCCTGTGTTTCGTGCGGAGGAGGTATGCTGGGATGAGCTTGCTCACCTGTAACATCGGCGGTATCACGTTACGCAATCCGGTCATTATGGCATCCGGTACATTTGGCTTTGGACGAGAATATGCACGCTTATACGACGTTAGTGTGTTAGGCGGTATTTGTGGCAAAGGGTTAACACTGGAGCCGCGCTCAGGTAATACCGGCTGCCGTGTGCAGGAAACGGCTGCCGGTATGCTAAACAGCGTCGGTCTGGAAAATCCGGGCATCGCTGCTTTTCTGGCAGAGGAGCTGGATGATATGGCAGCACTGGGGCCATGTGTGATCGCGAATCTGGGTGGGGCGAATGAGGATGAATATGTAGCGGGTGCACAGCAGCTTACCGCAGATGCTCATCATCGCCAGCGTACAGGCAGACGAGGGGTCGAGATGATTGAGCTAAATATTTCCTGCCCGAATGTGAAGCAGGGCGGTATTCAGTTTGGCGTGGATACCGAGATGGCGCGTCCGATTGTGCGCGCCGTACGCGCCGCCACCGATCTGCCGCTCATGGTCAAGCTGTCGCCCAATGCACAGCAGATCGTGGAAATGGCGCTCATGTGCGAGCACGAGGGAGCAGATGCTGTATCACTCGTGAATACGTTCTCCGGTATGAAGATCGATATTCAGCATCGCCGGAGCTATTTTGACAATGGCTATGCGGGTCTGTCTGGCCCCGCGATTAAGCCGCTCGCGCTCAGAATGGTGCATCAGGTAGCACATGCGGTGCATATTCCGGTTATCGGGATGGGCGGGATTCACTCGGTGGAGGATATGCTTGAATTCATCATGGCTGGCGCCGAGGCAGTGCAGGTAGGGACATATAATTTTGTAAATGTACGTGCAGGTGTGACGTTGGTGGAAGGGTTGGAGCAGTGGATGCAGGAGCATGGCATGGCTTCGTTAGCCGAAATTCGTGGCATCGTGTAATACGAATACACAAGGTGATCGAGAGCTGCACAGAACAGATGGACATGAAGACGGGTAGAATTCGGTATAATATTTCAAAAAACAGGGATATGAGCGTGGAAAATGAACACTCAGACAGAACAGATGCCTAGCTCTTATCTGTAGGCAGCGGAGCGCATAGGGCTTGAAGTGATGCGCTTTGTCCTCTTTGTGCTGTCGTCATCTGGTAGATGAACTTCTTCGATTTGAATGCCGTGCCTATTTTTCGGCGGCAACGTTTGTTCGTAAACGATATAATGTATACATACAATACATCGAAGCATTTGCGGACAAGGAGCGAAGAAGATGAAAGCAAAAGATACATTAACACTCGTGCTACTGGCAGCGATGTGGGGTGCATCCTTCTTATTTATGCGAGTGGCCGTTCCCGTGCTTGGACCGATCGTGCTGATCGATCTGCGGGTGCTCATCGCCGGACTGGGGCTGTTGCTGTACGCGCTGTTGCTACGTAAAAAGCCGCAGCTCCTCCATAAATGGAAGCAGTACCTGCTGCTTGGTGCATGTAATGCTGCGATTCCATTTTGCCTGATTGCAGGCGCGGAATTGAGCATGAATGCGTCGCTGGCTGCTATTTTGAATTCGATGACACCGCTATTTACCGCGATCATCGCCTATGCATGGATTAAAGAACCGCTAACGGGGAGAAAGATTGTCGGTTTGCTGCTCGGTGTGACCGGTGTAATCGTGCTGGTTAGCTGGAATGCACATGCTGGCAGTACCGGCACGATTGGAGCAGTGTTGATGTCGTTAGGAGCAGCGTTCTTTTATGGAATCGGCGGCATCTATTCGGCGCGTAATTTCAAGGGAGAACAGCCGCTGAATCTGGCAATCGGACAGCAGCTTGCTGCGGGGATTCTGTTATTGCCAGTGGCACTATTCTTCCTGCCATCCCAGCTCCCATCCGTCTCGGTAGTCTGGTCGGTGCTGGCACTGGCTCTGTTATCCACTTCGCTCGGTTATCTGCTCTATTTCCGATTGATTATCAATGTAGGCGCAGTGAAGACGCTGAGTGTAACTTTTCTCGTTCCTGTATTCGGCATTGTATGGGGCTGGATATTTCTGGGCGAACCACTGTCGCTCGGTATGTTGATCGGTTTGCTGATCATTCTGCTTGGGGTTGTGCTGGTGACCGGGATTAAGCTGCGTTCACGGCGCGCTTTGATACAATGACTGCATAAAAAATAGAAACCCTATCGAGTCGTTGTGCTTATGAAGTCGGCGTATAGGCGTATAGACTAACCAAGAATATATGAAAACTAAAAAACGCTCATCTGCAAAAAATGCAGGTGGGCGTTTTTCATTACATGTGAATGTGCACTGTCATAAAGACAATCGCATTTCACTGGAAATAGAGGTTCCATGTATTCTTGAGGTCCATAAGTTGAGCATCATCTATGTATTGTACATCATGCTTAAAGGAGGTGTACGACTCTATAGGGTTACTGCCTTTTTGCCGAGCGTGAGTCAATAATTCCAAATAGACTTTTTGTAGAATCGACAACATGTTTGACCTCATCCAACTCACGATCCATCAACGTATATCGATGAATATCGATAATCATATGCTTCTCTTGAATATCCTCTGCCCCGCTTAAATGTTTTAGATCAAATAATTCGGTGGGCGAAATGCTCAGCGCGTTCATTAGCATCTCCAATGTCCGAAGCGAGATATTGATACGACCACGCTCAATATCTGAAATTCTTGATTTATTCATTCCTTCTTTTCCTGTTCGCTCAGCTACCTGTTCCTGCGTCAAGTTTTTCATTTTGCGAATTAATTTTAATTGCTCGCCAATTAATCGTTGTAAATCTGACATAAATTCACCTCAACTTGAGGTTAAACAAATAGTTAATAAATATACATACTCATACATAAGTTTTTTTGCGGATAAGTTTACAAATGCTGGTATTTCATGGTTCTACCTTAATAGTGAAAATTAAGGAAAGTACACTAATAAGAGGGATAAACATGAAAAAGATGAGTATGAGTTCTCCGTACATAACAGATCAAAATATCGCGAAAATCGGAGAATTATTTCCGAACGTTCTGACTGAAATGCATGATGAAAATGGTGTTTTGAAACAAGCGATTAATTTTGAACTTTTGAAGCAGGAATTGTCGGATGTGATTGTGGAGGGGGATAAAGAGCGTTACCAGTTAACATGGCCTGGCAAGAAAACAGCCATTTTGAAGGCTAACTTACCTGTTAATAAAACACTACGTCCAGTTAAAGAAGATAGTGTGGATTGGGACAATACACATAATGTTTATATTGAGGGCGATAATCTGGAAGTGATGAAATTGCTTCAGGAGTCTTATCTTAATAAAGTGAAGTGTATTTATATTGATCCGCCGTATAATACGGGAAATGATTTTGTATATAAAGACGACTATAAACAGACAGAAAAGAAATATTTAGAAGAATCAGGACAATTTAATGATAACAAAGAGGCAATGTTTCACAATCCAGAATCGAATGGACGATTTCATAGTGATTGGTTAGAAAATCTTTATGCAAGATTAAAGGTTTCTCGTAGTTTGCTTACTGACGATGGCGTGATATTTATTAGTATCGATGATAATGAATTCAGCAATATGAAAAAAATCTGTGATGAGATTTTTGGAGTTCAGACTTTTATAGGGAATTTTGTTTGGAAAAGAAGGGCTTCCTCTGCGATGGCATCAAATTTAGTTTCCACGGATCACGAATATATACTTTGCTATGGTAAACGTAATGGAATTACTTTTAAAGGTATTGATAAAAACTATGTTAATTATAAGAATCCAGATAATGATCCTAGAGGAGACTGGACTACAGGTGATCTAACGGTTGGAATGAGCAAGGATCAAAGACCAAATCAATACTATGATTTGATAGATCCAGTGACACAAAAAATATATAAGCCTAATCCTAATCGTGTATGGGCTTTTATTCCAGAATCAATGAATAAACTATTAAAAGAGAACAGAATAGTATTTCCAGAAAATGAAGAAAAACGACCTATGTTAAAACGCTTTAAAAATGAATTAAAAAAAGAAGTAGATCCTATTTCTACATTTCTATTAGATGTTGGAATGAATTCTGAGGGCACAAAAGCTATAAAGCAGCATTTTGACATTCCAATATTCAACTATTCTAAACCTATTACATTGGTCAAAAAGTTAATTCGGCAAGTGGCTACAAAATCAGATATAGTGTTGGATTTTTTCTCTGGTTCGGCAACTACCGCTGAAGCTGTAATGGAATTAAATACTCAAGACCATATGCAATTAAAATTTATTATGGTGCAGATTCCGGAAAATATACAAGAGACTGCGGAGGCACAAAATCTAGGTTTAACTAACATCTGCGAAATCGGCAAAGAACGCATTCGCCGCGCTGCCAACAAAATCAAACAAGAAACTAATGCAGATATCGACTACGGATTCCGCGTATACCGAGTCGCTTCTTCTAACATGAAAGACATTTACTATAAGCCAGATCAGCTCGGTCAACTTGACCTGCTGGATCTGCAATCCAATATCAAAGAAGATCGCACTGCAGAAGATCTACTCATTCAGGTCATGCTGGAATTAGGGCTGGAATTATCCGTCCCTATGAATGCCAGAAACGTCGAGGGATTTGCTGTTTACGATGTTGACTATAATAAACTTACTGCTTGTTTTGAAGAGAACATTACTGAATCCGTCATCAAGCAGATCGCAACGACTAAACCCGAATATGCTGTTTTCCGTGATCACGGTTTTCAGGATGATTCGGCACGTATTAATGTGCATGAATTGTTCAAGTTGCTGTCTCCGAATACCGATGTAAGAGTGCTTTAGGGGGATCATAAGATGAATATTCAATTCAAACAGCAAGCTTTTCAATGGAAAGCCGTTCAATCCGTAGTCGATTGTTTTAAAGGACAGCCTAACCATTCATCGTGGTTCCAGATGAATCAAGGAAAGCGACAGTTGGAATATGTGGCGAAAACGGACTCATCTATTGCACTCATGGACATGGCGACAGGGTTTCAAAACAACCCGATTCAGTTGCCTGAAATGGAAGTGCTCAACAATATCCAACAGGTTCAGCGCGATAATAAATTGCAATTGTCTAATCAACTGGCGGGTAACTACAATTTAACCATCGAGATGGAGACTGGTACAGGTAAAACATATACTTACATACGTACGATGTTTGAGTTATATCGTACGTATGGATGGAGTAAATTCATTGTCGTTGTTCCTTCGATTGCCATCCGTGAAGGCGTATTGAAAACATTACAGATGACCGAACAACATTTCATGGTTGAATATGGCATAAAGGCACGCTCCTTTATTTACAATTCCAAAGTTCTTCACGATATTGACCAGTTCGCCAGTGATGCTGGACTGAATATTATGATCATCAACTCTCAGGCTTTTGCAGCCAGAGGTAAGGATGCACGCCGCATTTATATGGAATTAGATGACTTTCATACACGCAGACCGATTGATATTATTGCTGCAACGAATCCCATTTTGATTATTGATGAACCCCAGAGTGTAGAAGGCAAAACGGGCAAAGCAACTCGCGAGGGGCTTCAGCAATTTAATGCCTTATTTACACTTCGCTATTCCGCGACCCACCTGGAAGAATACAATAAAGTATATCGTTTGGATGCTCTGGATGCGTATAATATGAAACTCGTCAAAAAAATTCAGGTGAAAGGCATCTCCGTACATAACACAGGCGGAATGGACAGTTACGTCTATCTGGAAGGTATTGAGGTAAGCGTAAACCAACCGCCTATTGCTCGTTTGGAATATGAGGTGTTCACCAAATCCGGTATCGTACGCAAAACAAGAAAAATCCATCAAGGCGATAATCTGTATCGTTTGTCTGGGGAATTAGAACAATATCAAGGATATGTTGTATCCGAAATCAATGGTCAGCATAATACGATTCACTTTATTAATGGCAAGAGTGTGCAAGCAGGCGAAGTGATCGGCGATATCAATGAACTCCAGTTCCGCCGAATTCAGATTCGTGAAACCATTCGTTCTCACTTTGAGAAAGAGCGAGTGCTCTACTATATGGGCATTAAAGTGCTCTCTTTATTTTTTATCGATGAGGTTGCGCGTTATCGCCAGTATGATCAGCAGGGTAGTGAGCAAAATGGAATCTATGCACAGATATTTGAAGAAGAATATGCACAGCTACTTCATGAACAGATGGTGTTATGTGGCGATGAAGAATATAGCCGCTATTTAAACGAAATTTCCGCATCCAGAACACATGCCGGTTATTTTTCTATTGATCGAAAAAGTAAACGTCTGATTGATCCCAAATCTTCAACAAAAGGGAAAGATTCGGACGACCTGGAAGCATATGATTTGATCATGAAGGAGAAAGAAAAGCTGCTGCA
Organism: Paenibacillus sp.; assembly: GCA_039595515.1. Classification (GTDB taxonomy): domain Bacteria; phylum Bacillota; class Bacilli; order Paenibacillales; family Paenibacillaceae; genus Saccharibacillus. The sequence continues at coordinate 9,548 of JBCNLJ010000116.1, forward strand.
TTTCTCGGAGAAAACACGATTTATTTTCTCTCATTCGGCACTTAAAGAAGGCTGGGATAATCCGAACGTATTTCAAATCTGTACACTCAAGCACAGCGATTCTACTGTGAAAAAGAGGCAGGAAGTGGGAAGGGGACTCCGGCTTTGTGTCAATCAAAACGGAGAGCGTATGGATTCCAGCGTGGCACATATCGATGTGCATCGTGTCAACGTTCTGACTGTCATTGCCAGCGAGTCGTATGAGCAATTTGCCAAACAGCTTCAACAGGAGATTGCCGACGAACTGATTCATCGTCCACAAAAAGCAGATCGAGACTTTTTCCTGAATAAAGCATTGATCAATTCGGATGGAATAC
>JBCNLJ010000117.1:0-9643 GCA_039595515.1 Paenibacillus sp.
AATAAGGGGACGGACTCCCGTCTCGCACAGGAATCTACGGATTAGGAGGGAGTTGTAGATTCCCGTGCTCAAAAGTCGTCCTTTCCCCTTATTTCCTTCCCTCCGTTCTGTATCTTTTGCATCCATGCGAGCTGGCGCACATGCTCTAAAAGCGAAGAAATCATATAAAGCGTGCCTTTATAATCTTATTTGGATCTTGCTTAGGTCTTATTTGAGTTTTGTTTGTGAAAAATATTTCTATATGTACGTACAAATGTGCGAAATGATTTTTTCTTGTCCTCGGTCATTCTTGTATCAAGCGAGGTTATGCATGAAAAACCGCATCCTGAGCTGGATGCGGTTCTATTAGGATTTATTTACGTTATTAAGTCATCGCTTTATTGCGTTATTTAATTATTGCGTATTTAATCATTTTGTCGTTATGTTATTCATTCATGATGTTGTCGCTTCTTTATTGCAGGATGGTATCTCTTCAGCAGCATGACCACCTATAGGGGTTGGTCACTTCGCTCATGGTTGCTCTTTTGCTTACTGCGCGATGATAAGCAGTATAGAAGGAGACTCCGCATGTACACTATGGATCGGGTTTGAAATTGGTTTTAAAATCAGGTTAGAGATTCTATTTACATTCCTTGACTATACGATTAGTCCAATTCACCATCGCGCAAAGCTTCTATCAATGTCTTCGCCTCTGCATGATCTGGCTCTACTGCCAGTAAATGCTCCAAATATTCTTCTGCTTGTTCCAGCTCGCTAAGCTCCAGGCAGCAGATTGCCAGACAGTAAAATACGGTCGAGACCGTTTCCTCCTGCTCTTCTGCTACAGACTGCTGCAAATAGCGCTTGGCTTCCTCGTACTGCTCCATCTCGAACAGCAATAATCCGGTATCGAGTGCCAGATCATAGCGCTGTGCCATCACATAATGCGATGACCACATACGCTCTATTCCATGCAACAGATCGAGATATTCCTCGTCATTCGCTTCCGCCAGCAATTCCGATAGGCGCTCGGTGCTTTGAATGAAAAATTCCGCATCATAATTGCCCAATCGCCAGAAAGCAAGCCAGGGTGCCAGCTCCATCTCATCCAGTCGCTCATCGATCCAGCGCTTCAGGCTGAAAAATTCATCGGGACCAAAGCGTGCTGCTGAGCGGTGGTAGGCCATGCGCAGACCGGAATAGCGCTTTGGCTGCGCTACATTCAGCATACAGCCTACATTGATGCCGGTATAATGATGCGGTGGAAACAGAACCTCTGCGCCCTGCTCGCCAAACACATAACCGATCGCGTGGTAATTGGCATTCAGTGAAAATCCACCGCCACCATGCAGCGTAAGCTCCGGCGGCTCCTCCAGGCTCCAGCCCTCCAGTAAATGCTCGCCTTTGTCCGCAGTAATAAGCACGAAACCTGCCTTCGACAATCGATTTAGTCGCTGCAAGCAATCGATGCTCGCCCACGGAAGTAGAACATACGCATCATCCAACTGCTCTCTGTATAAGGCCAGCAGATCGGCATACGGATGATCGGCTTGCTCATATTCCGGCGCATGACGATACGTATATTCGATGCTGATCTCGTTCAATCGATGTGACGCTGAACGCACACGGTCATCGATATCCGATGCTTGTTGTTCTGACTGCCGGGATTGCGCCTGTGCTGCTGTCGCTTTATCCCTACCTGCCTGCCCACCGGCTGGCAATGGAATCAGCTCAATATCTGCTTCATACACCTTGCCATCCTCTAAGCGAACCAGCTCCTGCGGCAGGCTATCGAAAAAGTAATTGGCAATCAGCACAATCGGCTCCTGCAACCCGTCCGCCTGTAGCGTCTTACCGCTCACTGCAAGCTGTAGCTCCGTATCCGCCATCGCATCAAAGCGCGCAAAATCAAGCACACCCTGCGCCACATACGTTTGCAGCGCCGGATGCTGTTGCCATGCCGCTACACTATCCGCTGCCAGATCAGTCATCACATAGCGAAAGGACGGTAATCCCGCCACCACTTCATCGCGCACATGACACAGCTCATGCAGAATATGACCTGCCAGACGCCCTGCACCTGCACCGATCTCGACGATATAGATCGTCTCCTCTGCGCCGCCCTGCTGCTGAAGATCCAGTAAAAAGGCAACGATCATATCCGCATAAGCCGCAGCAATCATCGGATTGCTCGTAACGTATTGCGGAATCCCATCATTACGCCACGCATCGAGCCCTTCCTGCTCATAATATTCACGCAACAGCTCCCAGATTGGAGCCTCGCTAAAACGATATCGTTTCCGATTGTTCGATAATTCGGTCATAGTTAAAGTCCTGCTTTCTTCAAATAAGTCATTCTATCCTAACTGAGGTCACTTTATACAAACAGCGATCATTTTGTCTAACCCAAATGGGTTGATACAGGCAGCATTCCCCTGCCTATGCTCTTCCCATCATACTACAACGCGCAAGGATGCCCTAACAGATTCCATTCTTTTTTAGAAGATAGAGAGGTGGAGTATAGGAATTGGAAACTGGAGCGGCGGAAGATGGAAAGTTACAAGATAGCGTTAGAATTTAGACAGATAGAAGATGTAGCGTATACAAGATATAGCATAGCTATCAGACCGAGCTCGCCAAGATATCGATTCAAGAGCCGCAGTTATAGCGGAGGCATAGCTACAGCATGGAGCGAACCATTCCAATTCCATTCAGCCTGAGCCTTGAACGCTCGCTGATCGAGTACGCTAAGCATGGCGTCCCAACGACAAAACGGGCAACCCTTCATACAGGGTCACCCGTTTTCATTACTTGTATCCTGTTCTATTCATAATGCTGTCTTTCTTTTTATACGTTAGTCGATTTATTTTCATGCATGAGTCCACTTATTTTTATGCGTTAGTCTACTTATAGGCTAGTTTACTTATAGGCTAGCTCACTTATAGGCTAATCCACCTGTTCGCTCAAATGGTCTTATCTATACCTGCACGAATCTATACATACTTATATAAATTGATCCATCTTCCCCATCAGCTTCACACGCCAGCCCATACATCCTTCGCATAACGTCCTTCCTGCTGTAGCATATCTAGCCAGATCGCCGCCTCCTGCTCATTCTTGTTATAGCGCTGGCGATAGGCGGCGCGTAGCGCATCTTCCACATCAGGTGCCATGCGTGTACCGTCTCCGCAAATGTATAGCATTCCACCGCGTTCGTGCAGCACGTCCATAATCTGCTCGGCATTTTGCGTCATCAGATGCTGTACGTACGTTTTGCACTGCTCGGTTTCGCGTGAAAAAGCAGTATGAAGCGAGACGATGCCCTTCGCTGCATAATCCTCTAACTCCTCCCGATACAGGAAATCCGCTGCATTGCGGCAGCCAAAATACAAATGTGCCTCGCCCAGCGTCTGTCCCTCTTGCTGCATGGCTGCTCTCGCCTGTAGGAAGCCACGGAAAGGCGCAACCCCTGTACCCGGTCCGACCATCACGATAGGAACCTGCGGATCTGCTGGTAATTGGAACCCGGATTCTGGCGTGCGTACGAACACTGGAATTTGCTCCTGCGGTGCTCGCTCTGCCAGGTAGTTGGAAGCAATCCCTTTGTACATGCCTGAGCCCGTACGTGCAGGTGCATGGACAACCGCTACCGTAATACTCAATCGATCCGGTGCTTGCTTCGGCGAACTGGAGATCGAATAGTATCTTGGTTTGAGTGCGGGCAGCAGCTCCAGGAAGCGCTCGAATGGCATTTCACAGGCCATATATTTTTCCAGCAAATCCAGCATCGTTACGCGCTTATACAGCACGTCACGGTAATATTGCTCCTCCTGTAGCAACTGTGCCAGCTCGCGCTTATGCGGAGGACATACGGTATAGGCAGCTAGCTCGCGAAGCTGTGCACGACTGGCTGGCTCCTGTAGCTCTACGCTGGAAGCGAGCAGCTCCTGCAAGCGTACCGGACGATCCAGTGGCAGATGACCTGCACTCAAGCCGCTGGCGGTCAGCACGACCTGATGGTTTCCCTGCAAGCGGAAGCGTTGCAGTACACGCTGTACCAGCTCATCTGGATTTTGCGGCAATACGCCCAGATGATCGCCCTCATGGTATTCGCTATCGTCTGGAAGCTGTAGCTCGATATGACGTGTGCTGCGTCCGCTATCGGCATGCTGTAGCTCACGGTTATCCAGCACCGTCGCATAGACCGCTTCATACGAGGAAGCAAGCGGTGCTCCCGCCACATTGCTGACAAATTGCAGACTGAGCGCTGCACGCTCCTGTGCCGCATCCTCATTGAAGCGCAGACCAAACGCCTCAATCGCATCCGCCCACATCGTCTGCTTCCAGTCCTCCAATTGCTTCTCAAAATCACCGCTGGCATCGCCCTCACCACGAGCTGAGAAGCGAACCGCGCCCTTCTTCTCCATCTGCTCGTCAATATGACGTGGCACCTGCTGATACGTGCTTGTCCAGTTGCGATCGCCACAACCAAATACCGCATAGGTTACGCCTTCTAGCTCACCATCCTCCACATTGTCCAGCCATTGGAGAAATTGCACGGAATTCGTCGTCGGCTTGCCATTGTATGAGGAGGCAACGATGAGCAGTGCACCATCTCGCGGCAGATCGCCGACGCGATCATTTAGCGGTGCTACCTCACTCCGCACACCATGCAGGCTCGCCGTATCTGCCAGTGAACGCGCAATCGATTCTGACGTGCCCATATTGGAGCCGTACAGTACGAGCAGCGGACGATCATTCAGTCCACTGAGTGCACCGATGCGCTCCTGTGTGCCGCTCTGCTCCTTGCTTCCTTCTGCCGTAGCAGCACTTGCAGGCTGTCCCGCCAGTGCAGGCACATGATCGCTACGCAGCTTGGCACGAATCGTAAAGCGATCCGGCTTGAGCGTTAAGGTCTGCTTGATTTTCAATTCATATTCACCGTTAAAGGACAGATCAAAATGCTTCAAAATCATACCCATCAGCAGCACTGCCTCGTGCAGAGCGAACTGCATCCCGATGCAGGCACGCTGCCCGTTACCGAACGGCTTGTACGCATGTGATGGAATTTTCGACGGATCAGCAAAGCGTTCTGGCTTGAACTCCTCGACATCGTCGCCCCATGCTTCCCGGTCACGATGCAGCTCCGGCAGAATGACCCGAATCTCATCGCCTTTAGCAATCGCGTACTGACCAGCAAGTACCGTATCCTCTTTCGCGTACAGACCGAAGCCTGGCGCAGTCGGCCATAGTCGCAGCGATTCATTCAGTACCATCCGCACATACGATAGCTGCAATACCTCCTGATATGTCGGCACATCGCCGCTGATGATGCGCTCCGCTTCCTCTCTCGCTTTTGCCAGCGCCGCCGGATTTTTCATCAGGAAATACGTTGCAAACGACAGTAGTCCACTCGTCGTTTCATGCCCGGCAATCAGAAACGTAATCATCTGGTAGCGGATATTTTCATTGTCCAGCTTCTCCCCTGTTTCCGGATCAGCCGCACCCAGCATACGTGCAAGCAGGTCTGTCTCTCCTTGATCGCCCTGCTGCTGACGCTCGGCAATGATTTTGTCGACGAGTGAGAACATCGATTCGATATCGTGCTTGTACTGTCGACGCTGAGCCACCATCAGCTTGCTTTGCAGTGGTAAACGAGTCGTCGCGTGCATCGCTTCATCCAGCGCACGCACCATACTCTGAATAAACGGATTCGCTTCCTCCCGATAAAAGCTGTTAAATCGATAATTAAAGCCGCACAAGCCGATCGTATCCAGCGTCAGCCGTGTCATATCCTCCGGCACATTAATCGCCTCGTCTGGATTCAAGCGCGCCCACTTTTGCACGAGCTGTAGCGCAATATCCGCCATCATATCATGATAGCCCTTCATCGCCTGCTGGCTAAACGCTGGCATCAAAATACTATGCGCCTTGCGCCAGTTCGGCTCCTCTGTCCGACTTGTAAATAGTCCATCACCTGCAAAGTCACGCACCCGCTGCAGCGATCCGTCGATGCTCTTGTCAAAGCGCTCCTCGTCCTCAAGCTCCTTCATCAGCTCTTGCCCGGTCACAATAATAATGGAATGCCCACCCATATGCTGAAATCGATAAATCGGCCCGTATTCACGAGCCAGCTCACTAAGCGAAATGGAAGGCGTATCACGGTCAAGCAGCGGAATGCTGCCCAGCGGTCCATACGTCTTGGATTGCGGAATTGATGTGTTTTTTGCCATGTTGTTCGTACCTCCCGATTAATGATGACAGTGTCTGTAGGTCTTGTTCGTTTCGGTTACGCAGCGATTAACGGCGGTGTGACAAAGCTATGCGATCTATACATCGTCAATCATGATCGTATGACGATATCGTGCATAAAATTCCTGGATTAGGTTCGAGTTCCACCCAAATAAATATCTATGCTTTATTTGTTTTGTTCAAACTGGTTAGGACTGATCAGGACATGCGCAGTCCGGTATGGTTGAGCCATTCACGCAAGGTTGTCGTATTCCAATTCAGCGTAGAATGGTCATCACCCATCGCTTCTTTCATCATGCTTGCCAGTGTGAAGCTGGAGAAATATTGCTTGAGCAGCTCATCTGCACCTGCAAACACATTGTTCAGCAGCTCAACGCCGCGTTCTACATAGGTGCCATCCTGAAAAATATTACGCATCAAGCCGCCATCCTCATACAGCGCCAGCTCGCCCTCCATCGCCTCGATAATATGCAGCAATGTAATATCCTCTGCAGGGCGTCCAAGTGAAAGTCCGCCATTATTACCGGGCGTGGAGCGAACGATGCCTTGCAGCACAAGCTTACGTGTAATTTTGCGAAAATAAGAACGGGATACACCCAGAATGTCGCTAGCCCGATCCGAGGATAGCGCAATGCCCGGCTTCTGCGTATCCAATAGTACCAGTACGCAGATCGCCTGCTCCAAGCTTGGATTAAATTTCAAAACATCAGCCTCCTTATCTAGCCTGCTGCTGGATGGGAACGATTAGCCGTCCTTCATCCGCAGCCTTCTACCCTTTTCAAACTGGATAGTACATATCCACAATGAATGTTGTAGTTCTATTGTAAATCTCTTCCACAGCGTATTTCAAGTTTACGCTCCAGTAACCCCTCTGCATTACAGGAGCACGCAAAAAAGCCTTTCTACCGGTATATACCGGAGAAAGGCTTTTGCATACATATACATTTTCAGCTTATAATCCTCATTATTCTCGTCATCATGGCATTTGTCTTATACAGCTTCTACATGCACGGATGAGCGATTAGAGAGGGATGAAGGTATAACTACTTAATTGCTATTTAGTTGCTACTTGATTGCTACCTGGTTGTTGCTTAGTTCTTGCTTAGTTCTTGCTTAGCTCTTACTTAGTTGCTACGTCGATCAGCTTGGCTTGCACGAGCAGACGCTGTACAAGCGCTGCTGTCTCTGCGCGGCTCAGGTGCTGGGTCGGTGCCAGACCTTTACTGTTGCCCTGAACAAGACCGCTTTGTACGGCAGTAGCTACCGCATCCTGTGCCCATTTCGCTACAGCAGCATGATCGGCAAACGGTGCCAGCGTGCTTGCTGTATCGCCTGTTTTGGCATCCAGCTTCGCGAGCTTCATCGCGCGAGTCAGCATCACCAGTGCTTCCTGACGCGTAACCGTGCGATTCGGTCCAAAGCTACCATCTGCATATCCTTGAATCAGACCATAGTCGGCTGCTTTTGCAACTGCACCTGCGTACCAGTCGGATGCTGTTACATCGTTAAAGGATGAGGTGCTGCCGTTCTCCGGCAAACCGAGCGCGCGAACCATAATCGCTGCCAGCTCTGCGCGGGTCACCTGTGCATCCGGATTGTAATGATCCGCATCTACACCGTTCACGATCATACGCGATGCCATATCATTTACAGCTTGCTCCGACCATTTTCCACTCACATCGGCAAATGTTTTTGGATGCCAGATCAGCGAATAATCGCTATTGGTCAGACTGTTGATCACGGCATAGAATTTGCCATCACGCGAAGTGATAAAGGTAGGCACATGGCGTACCGTGCCGTCTGTATTTTGTACGACCGCTGTCGTTACCTTGGATGGATCTACACCATCCGGCAATGGAATTTCACGCTCAACATACTGATTGAATTGATCCACATTGACGGTTTTGCCACCGTAGGAAGCGGATACTTCAAAGGAGACTGGCTTCGTCACAAGTGTATAATTTTTCTGTGACGCGGATTGCTCTGCCTGCTGCGCGACAGCAGTCGAACTTGTACCAATTTCCACATGGATGACGATATCCGATAGCTTCACCGCGGAGCCCAGACTTTGCGAAAGCTGGTCCACATTCACCTGATCAGCAGGCAGACGATAGTTACCACTTGTGGTCTGTACTTCCATAATCGCTTGCTTGTTTTCCATCGCTTTGACCGTTTCGCCTGTCAGCACGACCGATACCTGTTGAATATTTTTATCTGCAACAGGAACGACGATAACCGGTTGTCCAGACGACTGCTGCAAACGATCTGCCAGCTTCGCAGGATCGATCGTTGCGGTCATCGTTGTACGTCCATTGGTCGTTGTCGTGGAGCCGTTCGCGATCTGGTCATACGTCTTACCGTCTACGACAACACGTAGACCTGGATTAGCTGGTGCTACTGGTGTAGTCGGTGTTGTGGTTGGAGTCGGTGTACCTGTACCGCCTCCACCACCGGAGCTGCTTCCAGATGAACCGGAACCAGAATTGCCTGAATTGGTAGAGCTATCTTTGGCACGAGTTACAACGATATTGTACGTACGCACATTACCATCTTTGTCTGTAACGGTAATTGCGATCGTACTTGTTCCAACAGCCAGCTGCAAATCTGGCGAAGAACTACCACCGAACAATGGATATGGCCCGGCTACAACCCCTCCTGTAGCGCCATATACACTGGCAGTAACTGTACCGTATACCGAATCGGTTACACTTGCCTGTACATTCAGACTTTTCACACTATTCTCGACATTCGCCGTATACTGTGTAACATCCGGCGAGAAAGCAGGGCTTAATTGCAGTGGAGCAATTGAAAGCTCGCTCAGCTCTGGTGTACCCGGCTGCGGTGCTTCTGTCAGCATCGCTGTCACTTCATTGGAGATTGGACTGTCCTCCGCCTTTGTGGCCGCCTTGATTACAAAGTAATAACGTACGCCCGGCGTCAGTCCAGTTACTTTAAGCTGTTTTGCGGTTCCATCTAAAATCTGATAAGGTGGCCCATACAAACCGGAGATGGAAGAAACAAATACTTCATAGGCAATAGCATGATTTACAGGTTCCCATGAGAGTGTCACGTCATTCTGGGTAGCGACCGGTTCATTCTGCACGGGAGCAGGAACCTTGCCACTTACTGCAATTTGTGCCCAGCCTTTAATCACATCCGCATCACTCACCTGTACCACATACACATATTGATTGGAGGTTGCAGGGAATGGCGTGTTCAGATCGACAAATTGAGTGTAGCCTAAATCTGTTGCCTTTCTACCTGTCGCCGGACGCTTATAATCGTCAGGCCCACCTACTGCAAACTTATACGTATAAGAATCAGGCAATGCCGCAATCTTAGCCGTATTCGGGACGTCACCCGGTTTAACAATAATATCGCTTAGTACAGGTACAGCCTGAGCAACCAGATC
>JBCNLJ010000118.1:0-9456 GCA_039595515.1 Paenibacillus sp.
CAAATTATTAAGTATTAACTTTAATGTATATATATGGTGTATAATTCTATTAATCGTTATTCTATTGCTTGGTATATGTCTGAAATATTTACTAAAACTTCAATATGATAAAGGAAGTGGAATAAAGGTTTTTAGCAATCGTATTTCTGAGTTTGCTAATACTAACATTCAGGATAATAATGGTAGCTTACTGTCTTTCTTATTAGGTAATATTGTGCCAGCAGTTTTGATTATGGAAAGTTCAATTCAAGAAGCCATAATTGTGTTTGTAGCATTGCAATTATTGATTTTTATTCTTGTTCAAAAAAGTTCAGATATCTTTCCTAACATTATTTTAGTAATACTAGGTGTTAATATTTGTCGTACTCAAAAGGGAGATTATTTGCTTAAGCTAAAAGGAGCCGATGAAGAACCAGTTAATATTTATCAATTAGGTGACCCTGCTAAATCTAAGCTATATATAACTGCTTGTAAAAAGTGAGGTACTACTTATGAGTCTAAGTAGAATTTGGGTATGTACTGCTAAATCAGGAAAACTTCAAAATATATATCTTATTCAAACCGATCAACCGGGAAGAGATGCTATTTATAACCATTTTCGTGATTCACTTGTCAGCGGAAAAGAGCATGAATCTGATATGAAACCACTAAGTGGTGGGACACTCATCGATGATATTCCTTACTATGTGGATGTAGAAAATATTAATCAAGAGAGTTACCTTGCTCCTTTACAGGAAAAAATCACACAGATTTGTTCGGAGCACCCTTCTAATATCTTAACTTTTCGTAAAAAGGTATTTAAAGCAGGCGAACCTAATTTTTTAGAACAAAATGAAACTGTCAAATTTATTATTGCTCAAACACAGGAAGAGTTGTTTTTTCTTAGTACAGTTTATGCAGGTATAATGACTAACAAATTAATTATGGGAATAACTTCTATTAATCAGGAAGCTACTTTTTTTGATATACCCGCAGGTATTCCTATACCCTCTACAGTGACAGCTAGATATGAAAATGGAAAAGTCTATGTATATGATGTAAATCGATTTGAAAGTATGTTAGGTCTAAATGAACATAAAAAAGCTAAATCAAAGGATGTTATTGAGAAGTTTAAAAAAGCGGAATATAAACTAGCAGAAGAGGCATATACAGTTAAAGGGTTGGATCAGGCAGAAGTAATAAAAGAGCTTGAGGATAGTGCTAGAGCAGTTAGGCGACTTGCCAAATACAACTCTGATGTTCCACATTATCCTGTTGAAAAGATCAAGGCTGCTGTTAATAGGCTCTCTGAGGATTTAAGAGTCTCATTCGATGATGACAGCAAAACGGTAAGTATTACAGTACAAAATGCTAAAACTTTTGTAGCGATACTACACAATGGTATTATTCAAAGATTAATCTCAGGCGAGATAGATACTTTAATGTAGAGTTATGAATTATGGTATATTAAAAAGCGTAGCTGGTTATTATTGGCTACGCTTTTTGTTTCAAAATCAGTTCTTATTTCTTATATCATCCAATAATAATAGCTAACTCAACCGAGCTTTTTCAAATAAAAGAAATAAGGCTCTGTATTGCCCTTCATATCCATATACCCCATCAGCACATCAGGGCTGACCCGGCGAAAATGATCCATAATTGGCAAATGGTCATAGAGCAGTGTAGCGGTAATACGTCCGCGATGCTCTACCATACGTAAACGGCCTTCTCCGCCATCGCTTGGGACAATCTTCATTTTATCGAAAATACGGCCCGGATCGGCAGCGAAAATATTACCATTACGCTTGTAAAAGAGCAGAGGGTCCACCTCATTGACCGAATGAAATGCTTTGCCATACCAGTGTAAATTTTCCAGCGCACCCTCCATCGGATGCCCGGTGTGCAGTTCAAAACCGCGCCATACGCCCATCATATCATCGAGTTCTACTGCATCCAGTTCATCATACAGATCAAAGGCTTCCTGTGGAGAAATTCGCTCCTGATACGTCATACTCCAAAATTGTGGTTCCAGTGTTTCCAGCATAGAAGCACCCCCTTATGAAATTGGCGTCCAATATCCGAATCACATGTAATTGTAATTAACAGGAAAAAGAACCTGATAATTCATTATAAGGCGAAAGGCCATAGATGAAACGCTATCATTTTAAAAACAGGAGAAAATCCACTGTCTTCTCCATCATGTTGCAATGTAAAAATAACAGCACAACAAAGACAACAGCAGAGCAAAGGATGAAGCAAGCGATGGTGCAGAAACGAGCTTGAGAAGAGTAGTCTTAGAACAAGCGAGAGAATAAGGTTACTCGGATGTACCCGGGTAAAGGAAGAAGCAAAACGAGATCATTCCATCAGGTAGGGAGCGTTAGCAGCATGCGTGGAACAATAAAGCTGTGGTGTCTAATCTAATTGCGAGTGATGTGTGCGGATAGACGGTCTACGTTGAACCGAGCTATATCATTATGCTGCATCATAGAAAGCTGCTGTTCATCCAATTCCTGACGAAGACGCGACAGCAGACTACGAACATCCGGCATCATAATTGGCTTCATAATGAAATCCTGTACCTGATGCTTGATGGCCCGGCGTGCATAATGAAATTCATCGAATCCGGTTAATAAAATCATTCTTGCAGGGATGTGGTGCAGATTCACCTGTTCAGCCAACTCCAGCCCATCCATAATCGGCATGCTCACATCCGAAAGGATCAGATCCGGTATTGCTGTCTGCATAGACTGTAATGCCTGCTGACCATGAGCATACGTACCGATCAGTTCAAAGCCGTATGCTTGCCAATCGATGCGCTGACTCAGTCCATTACGGAGCTTATCATCATCCTCCACAATAATGACCGTATACAATAGAATCACTCCTTCATCTTGCACAATATCGTTCGAATATAAATAAGAAATTCGTGGATATTGCAGAATAGCTACAACGAACGGCTGTCCTGTGTTTCATGTAGGTGGTATGTCATGAATCAGTGAGATATCGATCTGTAGTGTTATTTTATATGCTGTATATGATGCTTAATAATAACATAATATCGAGTGAATCAGTACAATATTGTAGTATGAGTTACGTATTAATTGAATTTAAATAAGAATGAGTTAGATAACCTATCATATCGATATACCAGCGTAGTCCATTTTGAAATGATAAACAATAAGAGTAAAATAAATACACGACCGGAGCCTACTTGAATAGTATCCATAGGAAGCGCAGTGATTCTTCACAATAATCTCAATAACAAAGGACTGATTACCGTTGCAAATCTACACAGAAAGACTGCTTATTCGTGAGATCGTAGAGCAAGATTGGACGTACATACATCAATACACTACTCTGCCCGAAGTAACAACACATACGGCATGGGGACCGAACACGGAAGAGGATACCCGCAGCTATGTGCAGGACGTACTGCGTATGCAGCAGGCGAATCCGCGCACAGGGTATGAACTTGCGATTTGCCTGAAGGAAGATGGAAGGCTGATCGGTGGAGCCGGTCTGCACATGACAGAGCAAACGAATGCCGAGCTGGGCTATGTACTGCATCCTGCTTATCAGCGCAAAGGATATATCACCGAAGCCTGTAACGCTTTATTAGAGCTAGGCTTTCATGAGCTCGGTGTGCATCGCATCTTTGCTAAATGTCGACCGGAAAATATAGCATCCGAGAAGGTAATGCAGCGTATTGGGATGAAGCTCGAAGGACGAATGAGAGAGCACTGGTTGTACAAAGGGGAGTATCATGATTCGCTATTATATTCCATGTTAAAGCATGAATATGTACTTATCCAGGGCTTGAATTCTAGGACTTGAATGTAAAGAGGCGCTACCCGGGTTGATGGGGAGCGCCTCTGATTAAGTTAAGCTCTAGCCTATACGTAGAGGGAGCTTCTAGTGCGGCTTAGTGCCTTCCATAAAACAGCGAATTTATTTGATAGCACCTGCCGTAATACCACTGGCAATCTGACGTTGGAAAAACATATACACGATCAATACAGGCACAATACTAATAAATAAACCGGCAAACAGGGGACCCCATTCGGTACGATACTGCATCTCCGCTTGCATCGCTGCAATGCCGATTGGCAACGTATAATGTGCCGGATCATTAATGAGGACAAGCCCGATAAAATATTCATTCCAAATATTCAGCACGTTCACAATCGCTACGGTAACCAATCCAGGTTGCGATAACGGTAACATTACGCGGAAGAATGTACTAAAATAAGAGGCACCATCGATTGCTGCGGCTTCTTCTAATTCCTTAGGCAGGCCTTTAAAAAAGCCGACCAGAATAAAAATACCAAACGCGATTAACGTAGCAGCATAAACGAGAATCAGACCGAGCGACGTATTGATCAAATTCAGCTTGTTCATTAAAAAAAACAGCGGAATCAGTGCCAGACTAAACGGAACCATCATCGAGCTAATGTAAAAAAGAAATAAAATATTGCTTCCTTTAAACGGATAACGCGCGATGACGTACGCACTGGTTGCCGACAGGATCAGACCGAGCACGGTCGACCCCATCGTAATCACGATCGAATTAATAAAGTACGTGCCAAAGTTATACTCTCTCCATACATAAGCAAAATTGCTCCACAATAGCGGTACATCCGGCAATGCCCATGGCGCTTTTGTATAAAACTGCTGATTGTCTTTGAGTGCATCCAGCAATGTCCACAATAACGGATATAGAACAGCGATAGACCAGATCGCCAAAATAACATAAAAAATAAATTTCCATACCGGATGACGCAGCCCTGTGACGGAATGATCCGCAGTTCGTTTATATAATGACCATTTACGCGCATGTGAATGTCCTTTGCCTACCGATACAGGTGAGGAAACCGAAGTAGCGGAACGGGTAGGACGCTGGTTCTCGTTCTGTTTTAAATGTTCTCCCATGTTAGATCAACTCCACATGTTCTTGTCGCATAATGCGCTGCAAAGCAATCGTTGTAATCAAGGATAGAATCAGAATCACCACACCGATCGCAGCTCCATAGCCGAAATGAAACTGTTGAAAAGCCATCTGGTACAAATACGAGCCCATAACCTGAGTTGAATTATCTGGCCCGCCGTTAGTCATAATGATCACGATGACAAACGAGCCATTTAGCGTAGTCATCATAATATTCAGCACGGAAACTTTGATCTGTTCCCAGATCAGGGGCAGCGTAATATGAATGAACTGATACCATTGATTGGCGCCTTCCAGTGCAGAAGCTTCATAATACGATTCTGGAATACCTTGAATCGCTGCAATCAATAGAATCATGTAAAAGCCGATTCCAGCCCAGATCGTTGGCGGTAAAAGCATCCAGATCGTATGAAACGGAAAACCAAGCCAGGCAATCGTAATTTGTTTTCCGGTGATCAGCGATAGGAATGAATTCAGAAAACCGATTTGCGGATTATAGATGAACGCCCATAGCACCCCGATTACAACAACCGAGATCACATTCGGAATGAAAAAAATAGACCGGAAAAACTGGGCAAAGGTTAAGCGAAAGCGTGTGAGTGCTACAGCGAAAAAGGTTGCCAGCAGCATAATGCCGACCATTTTTCCAGCGACCAGAAAATAGTCATTACCGATCGCCTGCCACATAATAGGGTCTTTGAACAAATTCACAAAATTGTCTAAGCCGATAAACGTCATATTTTCGGACGAGCCGGACCAGTCAAACAGCGAGTAGTACAGCGCCTGGATGAGCGGGTATACCATAAATACACAGTACAGCAGAAGCGTAGGAAGTATAAATGACAGGATAAATACGTATCGTTGCCATGATTTTGCTGCCATATCCAGTTACCATCCTTTCTGATGTCAAAGTGAGAGCAGTCTTAAGGAATGTCTGTAACTGTCTCCCGATTTCTCAGTTCAGCAAAACAGGAGATAACCGGATCGTTGGGGCCGGCGATCTCCTGCTAATCGTATTTCTTTTATTTGGCTGCTTTTTGTGCAACGGCCGAGACGCGTTCAACCCATCCCTGTGGATCAATCGTACCGAGCGTTAAAGCAACGGTGGCATCATTCATCGCTTTTTCCACATTGGCATTAAACGTAATCGTCGGCACGACAACGGTTTTGTCTGAAGCCAGAGCCGCTGCTGCTTGTTTGACGAATTCAGGCGCTTTGGATGAGCTGATATCGCCTTTAATGTTGGATGGAGCACCAGCCAACTCAGCCCACTGGGAAGCCTGTGCTTTTGCAAAAATAAATTGGATAAACGCATAAGCAGCTTCTTTATTTTTCGCTTTGGACGCAACACCGACTGTGGCAGTGGAGGTAACAGCTACCGATTTACCGCCTGGCTTTTGGGTGATGGATGGTGTAAAAGCAAATTCAAATCCGTCTGGCACGTCTTTGGACATTTCATTTGGCATCCATAAGCCATTGGCGATAAACGCATCCTTATGCTGCAGGAATAGCATTTGCGAATCGGTATGATTCAATTGCACAGATGCCGGATCGATAATCCCTTTGTCACGCATTTCCACGACTTGATTGAGCGCAGTCATGACGGCTGGAGATTGAAAGGCGGTAACATCGTTAGCGGCCATTTTTTGCAGAACGGAATAATCATCATTGTTCGCAGATACGATAGCCGGATATACAATCGAATTGTTAATGTAGTAAGGGTAAATACCGGTATGAATAAATGGTGAGATGCCATCCGCTTTAATTTTGGCACTCACGTCAAGAAAAGAATCGAAGTCCGTCGGAGCTGTCCAGTTGTGTTCCTTGAAAAACTTCTGATCCCAGAAAATTCCCCATGAGCTGAGCGCCAGCGGAATATTATAGGTTTTACCGTTATACTGTTCTGGTTGCTGATTCAGTACATCGGAGATTAAGGTGCCGTCGATATTTTTGGCGGTGTTGAACCAGTGTGTCAGATCTTCAAGCTGGCCATCCTCAATCATCTGCCGTGGATTTAAGCCAGCACCATCGATATAGATAAAGTCAGGCGGGTTTCCTAATACCCAGCGCGGTTTCATCTGATCATTGATTTTGGGACCTGCGTCAACGGTAATCTTGAGATTAGGATTCGCCTTTTGAAAATCCTCCGTAACCTGTTTCCACCATGCATCACCGTAACCGCCGACAAAGTATTGAATTTCAAAATTGCCAGTCAAGCCTTGACCGGATGCTTCACCTGAACTATTGCTGGCGGTAGTAGCAGAGCTGGAATCGCTGCTTCCACAACCTGCGAGTAGCGAAACAGAAACAAGCGCCATAGCACTCAAAGCAGACAGCCTCTTTTTCCACGACATACAAATCAACCCCCATAATTATGTAATAAATAACGCTGTTCTATGAAGTGGAAATGAATTAGCGTTTTAATAAGTATAGGAGATTTAGTGACATCAAAATATTGAATATCTTACTGAAAATCTTTACTTTTCTTCAGAAATGCATGAAAAATGATATTTCATGTTAGTTAAAATGACGTTAATTCAATAAAATGTATAAAAATAAATGCTGGAGTCAGAATAGATAACTGCTATTCGTATTCATGGCTGTTCCAATGTAGAGAGGTTCACCCCTTTCTTATACAGGGCCTGCTGTTGCTCTGCATAATGTTGAACCCGATTTAATGCCACCTGTGGAGGAATGCCATCGTAAAGCACCGCATCTCCCATTTTACGCATCATATCGAGAATATCTGACCATTCAGGCTGTTGAATCGGGTAAAAGAGCGCCTGCTCCAATTCCTCCATAGGCTGCTCCATCGATGCATCTTGCAGCGTCATTTGTTCAGCGACGGTTGTGGTGACGGGAAGCATCCCTTCCTGACGCACCAGCTCCTCATACTGTTCATCATTGTATAAATAATCGAGAAATTTGGATAAAGCCTCTCGATTCGTGTGATCGGTCTTGAACGAAACGAGCACATCCTGTACACCAAAATGGATTGCTGGCTGTCCATCTTTTACAGGAATCGCGCTGCTTGCCCAGGTAGAGCCAGGAAACTCACGGCTATTAATCGTTTCAAAATAAGTGCCGCTAATCATCATTCCAAGCCGTCCGGTTCCCATAATGCGCTGCTTCTCATCCCGTGTCGTTACCGTAGGCTCAGCGTCTGTAAGTCCACGCTCGACCAGATGCTTTAGATAGGTTAGAGCGGCAACATTTTGTGGACTATTGATGGTCCAGTGCCCATTTTTAAACCAGCCACCACCTGCACCGTGAAAAAAGTAAGACAGGTAGGCGGGAATTTCGTTTTCGGTCAAATCGACGCCAAAGCCTTCTACGCCGGAACGCTTAAGCCTGGCGGCATCATGCTCCAACTCCGACCATGTGCGCGGAGGGGCTGCGATACCTGCTGCTCGAAACAATTGTGGATTGTAATGCAGTTTGCGCAGGGTAGCAAAATACGGAATGGCATACTGCTTGCCATTCAACCTGTCCATTTGAGTCAAGCGGGGAGAAAGCTTAGCCTTTAACTGATCAGACATCAGATCATTCATATCATTAAGCAGACCATGTGCGGCAAAGCGCGCATACATATTCATGTTAAGCAAATCCGGAGGATCGTCTTCGCTGATCATCGATATGTAAACACCGTCGATAATATCCCAGTTCACCACCTGTAATTCGACCGAGATGGATGGATTTTCGCGCATAAAATTACGTACCAGCCGTTCCAGCACAGGCTTCGTGCCAGAGCTATAATCAGCAGCAACAAATTTAATAACGGCCTGCTGCTGGGGTTTGATGTCGGGTAGCGAAGCAGAAGACGAGCAGGAAGTGAGCGATAACAGAAGGAAAGGCAGTCCGACACAGAAATAGAGTACAGAACGCAATCGCACAGCAGATCACCCCGGGCTTATTTTTTATCAAATGGAAATAGCAATTTCTGATTTTCTAGTTTATACATATCCGAAGCTGTAATCACGGTAGAGGAAATGAGTGTATTCGTTTCATGGGTAGCTTTCGGGTTCAGAGCACGCTGTACAGCCAGATAACCGATATTAAAAGGCTGCGGCACGATCAGTGCATTAATCGTCTTTTCCTCAAGTAACTGAATTTCATAAAAAGAGCTATCAAAGGCGACGAAGTTTAGCTTACGTGTCGGATGCTCTTTAAGCGCACGCGCCGCGCCGACTGCAATCGAATCATTGAAGGCAATCACTGCATTCAACTGCGGCTGCTCCTGAAGGAGCTTGTTCATCATCACATAGGCAAGCTGCTCTGAATCACCGCAATAATATACACCGGTCACGCTACCGGGTATAGAGTCCAGCGTTTGATGAATACCGACCATACGTGCATGCAAAGTACGCGATAAGCGATAGTCGCCCAGTACGGCGGTGGACAGCTTACCACTCGTCTGATAAGCGATCATACGTCCAGCCTGTGCGCCCATTTGCTGATGATCACTCGCGACCGATGGGGGGAGATTCGGTTCGTCAGAGGGCGTATCCATCATCATAACGGTAACGCCA
>JBCNLJ010000119.1:0-9301 GCA_039595515.1 Paenibacillus sp.
TCACCGTTTGCTCCAGACTGCGTACAACCTCATCTACAGATACCTCGTGTGTTTTATTCATTGCTCAATCCAGCTCCTTTGATCGAATATGAAAGATGGATTCAGCATAACAAAACGCTACTGACAGCATGATGTCAGTAGCGTTTGTGCATGTGTAGTATTTCTTCGCGCAGGCGTTGTCGTAGCGATTCAGGCTCCAGTACCTTCACAGCCGCTCCCCATCCGAGCGTCCATTGCAGAATATCCTCAATTCGCCGTACTCGAAATGTTCCCAGCCAACCGCCTTCATCCGGCTCCAGCGATTCCATATAGAAATTCCCGGTTTCCTGCACCTGCTCTCCAGCAGACGCATCGAATCGCATTCGTACAACGACATGACGGTCGTCCATCGCCTTACGGGCATGCAGATCAAAGCCCGGCTGCATCTCAAATGTCTGCTCCAGCACCACCAGCTCGCGCATCCGCGACAATCGAAAATGCCGAATCGCCTGCCGCTCATGGCAAAAGGCAACCAGCATCCACGCCGACTGCGTGAATACCAATCCATACGGATCGACTGTGCGCACACTATGACGGGAATCCTCCGGCTCGGACAGACTTTTGGAATAATGGAAATGTACACTTTGTTTATGTAAAATTGCTCGCCGCAGCGGCTCCAGCCGTTCCTTTTCCAGCACAGTCGTTCCTGCCATTCGCTCATGCAGCAACCGAATCGCGGATCGTACCCGTGCCGCTTCCTCCTGTACGGGCTTTGTGAGAATCGCCTCAATCTTCTCCTGCGCCTGACGCGCCTTTGCCCCATATTCCGCATCCAGCAGCATATGCACAAAGTCCGCACCGACAAGCAATGCCACCGCTTCTTCCGCGGTAAAGCTCACCGGTGGCAGGAAATACCCCTCCATCAGCGAATACCCCATCCCCGGCGCACCGACTACCGGAATACCTGCCTCACTCAGCGCCTGCACATCCCGATAGATCGTCCGCACACTCGTCTCAAACTGTGCCGCCAGATCCTCCGCTCGCCGCATCCCGTAGCGCTGTAGCTCGAAGACGATCGCCAGCATCCGGTCTGTTTTATTCATGTACGATTCGTCCTTTCTGTGCGTGGTATAACGGTATAGCTTACTCCATCGCTCGCGTTGTCATAGGAAAATAGCTCATTTGCACCGTAGAAACTGACTTTTCCTTCTCTTCTGCTGTAAGTGCGTCTGTGCAATCGCGTTGCTCAGCTTCGGCAAAGTCACGACGGTACTTCCCTTCCTCCAGCTTCATATCTACAAAATCAACGATCTGTTGTAGCGAAGCAATTTGGCTCACAATATTTGCGCGATGATTGCGCAGAAGCTCCACTAGCTCGGGATATTCCGCCGGATCGGCATCCGCAGACACATCCAGAAAGGGGCGCATTTCATCCAGAGACATACCGGTCTTTTTCAGGCAGGTGAGTAGCTGAATCGTCCCAATATCCGCTGGTCGATACATACGGTGTCCATTTTGCTTGCGGGCGATCTTCGGCAACAGGGCAATCCGCTCATAGTAACGAATCGTATCCTCACTGATGCCTGTTTGCGCAGCGACCTGCTTGATCGTAAATGAATTCTCCATAGCCATAATGTGTTCACTCCCGTCATCTATTGTATGATCCAGCATACAACCTGGAGCTGACTCCAGGTCAAGCTTACCTGCACGTCGCTATGATGTCTATAGCTGCTTCTGCCTCTGTCTATGGCTCTTTCTCTTTCTCTTTCTATATCTATGTTTGTCTATGTCTGCCTTTCTCTTTCTATGTCTAGTTCTGTCGCTGTATAGCTCAATCTATTTCCCATGCTTGACCTGGAGTCGACTTCAGGTTTTACAATGGGTCTCATGAGCCAATCATCCTATACGCAAAGGAGTCCGACCTATGCATACTCATCCTTACACCGCCTGTATTACAGGTGCTAACGCCGGAATTGGTCTGGAGCTTACCCGCAAGCTCCTACAGGAGGGCTGGCAGGTCATTGCCATTAATCGTTCCTCTTTTCCGATAGAAGATGCGCCTATTCAACAAGCGATTCAGAGCAGACAGCTTCGACCCTATACCGTCACCGACCTCGCCGATTACACTAGCCTGCGTCCTGTTCTGCGTCAGATTCAACAACAGGAACAGCAGATCGACGTTCTGTTCAACAACGCAGGCAGAAGCTTTTCCGAGTTAAGCTATTCCAGCCAGGGACGCGAGCTTCATTACGAGCTTATGACCGTTGTACCATATATCCTGCTGATGGAGCTGCGAGAGCTGCTTCAACGCAGTACACTCCGCACCGTCATCAACACATCATCATCTGCCTTCCAATTCACTCGTCACATCAGTAACGATACGCTAAACCGACCACAACGCTTCCGCAAGCTTACCGGACCCTACGCCTCATCCAAGCTGGCGCTATCGCTATGGACACAGGCAGCCGCGCCATCCTTTGCAGACGCGGGCATCCTGCTACGCAGCGTCGATCCGGGTGGCAACAATACACTGCGCAAAGGTAAAAAGTCTGGCTTGCCGCTAGTGGTCAAACCACTTATGAAGCTATTCTTCCCTCCACCTACACATGGTGCAGAGCAGCTATATCAAGGCGCGATGGGTATACACCGGGATCAAACGGGCGTTTTTATATCCAAAGGAAAGATCGTGAAGCTCAAATTCAGCGATCAGGCGCAGGAGATCTGGGAGCAGGTGCAGGAGATTTATGAGCAGGAGTTTGCGGGCAGAGCAGTTACCCTGTTATGAAATGAATATCATTTAACGGCAAGCAGTTCCTGTAGATTGGAGACTATCCATCATCCACATCGCTATTGATTGCGCGCGCCCCATTCACATAGCTGCTCCAGCACAGGCAGTAGCGTCTCTGCCTTAGGCATGAGCGAATACTCTACCTTAGGGGGAATCTGCGGATATTCGGTACGCTTCACCAGTCCGTCTGCTTCCAGCTCCTTCAGTTGCGCACTCAGCACCTTATACGTAATCTTGCCTAGCTGTCGCTGCATCTCATTAAAACGAACCGTTTGCCTTTCTGCCAGCAGATACAGAATCGCCAGCTTCCATTTGCCGCCAATCACCGACATCGTGTAGCCAAATGGCGTATCCGCAATCACCGTATCGTTGCCTTTGAAGTCTGTTATGCCCATCGTTACACTATCCTCTCAGATAGTACCTATCTTTATTGTGCGTACTACCTCATGATTTTTGCCCAGTTTATACTAGCGTTAATTCAAAGTAAAGGGGCTACGATCATGACAACGATCCAAACGTACAATCACTCTCTGTGGGATCATGGCATTTCTCAGGGCTATCGCGTTGATGATACCGTGTATATCTCCGGTCAATTTTCCCACAATGCAGCAGGTGAATTCGTAGGAGCAGAAGATATTGAAGCACAGATGCGGCAAACGCTGGACAATCTGGATCGCGTATTGGAGCAATTCGGCATGACCCAATCGAACTTAGCCTATGTGGAGCTGTATTTAACCGACGCACAGGCACATGGAGGAGTGGCGATTGAGCTGTTCAAGGAATACGTCGGTACCCATCGTCCAGCAGGCAGTATGATCGGGGTAACGTATCTGGCTTTTCCAGAGCAACTGGTCGAGATTCGAGCTGTGGCGCATATCGGATAACAGGTAATAGATAGAGGCAGCGCTTGGACGTAGAAACGACCTCATTGGTAGAGATAGCATCATTAGTAGAGACAACATCATTAAAAAAGGAGGACTGCGAGTGCAGTTCCTCCTTTTCCACCTGGGCGATACCGATCAAATAAACGGTATCGCCCGCATAACATCTTTGTATATCTATATACCGTTCATCCCATCTCGTAGATGATCTCCAATATGCTCAGTGGCTCCATGATACACTGGTTATTTGAGAATAGCCGACTCATTGCGTTGTGGACGCGGAATCGTAAATACATCCGACATCCGAGCATAATATTCCCCTGCCAGACGAGCAACAGGCTGGAGCTGGAACAGATCAATCTTCCCATCGTCATACATATGGTCCTCAATATGCATCTGTACGACACGACCAATGACGAGATTCGAAGACCCGGCGCCCTCCCCAATCTTTAAAATATCTTCCAGTACACATTCCATATGAATCGGGCTTTCCTGCACACGATACGGCTGTACCTGCACACTCGGAACAGGCGTTAATCCCGTTTCCTGAAACTCATTGATCCCATAGGCAAACTCGAACGAAGTTTCATTCACCTGCGACACGATCTGCTCGGTTACGATATTAATCACAAATTGCCCGGTCGCTTCAATATTGCGTAGCGTATCCTTCTTCTGCCCATCCTCCGGACGAATCAAAGGCGCAAAGGCAACGGTAAATGGCTGCGGACACACACCGCAAAAATTACTGAACGGTGCCAGATTCGGAATGCCCTCCGCCGACATCGTCGACACGAGCGCAATCGGTCGCGGCACAATCGAGCCTGTATATAATTTGTAGCTGTCTCTCCACGTCAGTTGGTCTGTAATAATCTCCATGCTTATCGCATCCTCTCTTTATCTTCATCCATACGCATAGTCATGATCTGATCTATACATCCCTGTGTGCCAGCTTATTCGCTGCTCCAAAAGGATATGGCTGAAGTATACAAATTCGAGTCAACTCGAAGTCAAGCATCGGAAATAAAATAATTCTCAGCGTACAATCCAGACTGCATCGCAAGGAATCCAACTCAAGCATCCGCCGTTTCATTTCGTAACAAATTTAGCTTAAACTAGCGAATATCAGCCAGTAACAAGCTTGACTTCGAGCTAGCTCTAAGGTGTACGATGATAACAAACGTATCGAACGAAGGAGAGACCATCCATGCTAAGCATCAGCCAGGTAACCGAACAAACCGGCTTAACCGCCTACACACTCCGCTACTACGAGCAAATCGGCGTACTCAAAAGCCCCAATCGCAAACAAGGCGGCGCCCGCATATATAGCGAAAGTGATGTCACCTATATCCAATGCCTTGTCCATTTGAAAAAGCTAGGCTTATCGCTAGAGGAGATTACGGAGTTTACCCGCGACGGCTGTGTAATGGAGAAGATCAAGCAGGGCGAAGACCCGGCTCACTTCACACCTACCCTGAGCAAACGAACTGAAATTCTGTCCAAATATCTCGCGGAACTGGAAGCTAAACGCAAGGAGCTGGATAGGATTATTGAGATGACACAGGAAAAGTTGGCAGGTTACCATGCGCTGTCGCAGGATCGTTGAGAAAATAATCTGTACGAATCAGAACGAATACAGAAGAGAGCGGAGCAAACAACGGATATTTTCTAAAGATATCCGTTGTTTGCTCCGCTCTTACCTATCTACTCCCAAACCGTCGGATCGCCTCTTCCGTCACTGGCTCGAACAGATTCACCAGATTCCCATCTGGATCACGAAACAGCATCGAGCGATTGCCCCACGGCATGGTGGTTGGCTGCTGTACCCATTGTTCCTGCTCCACCAGTGATTTCAGGCGCGCATATTCTGCTTCAATATCATCCACACGAAACTCCAAGATTACCGTACGATTGCTCGCCGCCTGTACCGAATCGTCACCAAATAGCTGCGCTGTCTGCGAATGTCCAATCGCCAGTGTGCAAGAGGGCAGCACCAGCTCCGCAAATACAGGTGCAAGCCGCTCTGCCTGAACACCAAGCACCCCTTCATAAAAAGATACAAGACGATCCAGATCGTCGGTAATGATGCGTACAGAAGTAAAATTCATTGTTTATCATCCTTTCGGTTGGGCAATTTAATTGCAAAATGTAGAGCTGCAGTCGTGGTTGGATATATCGTTCGCGACTCTGCCTTCTTCTTACTGATCTGATTATAAAAAAAGGCTACTGACAGCGTAATGTCAGTAGCCTTTTTAGAAATTTTACTCGATCGTGATTTGCTGTAGTCTCGTGTAGCAGCCTTGATTGGGATACCTTCACTATACGCCTGCTGTATCATAGTATATTTCCCCTACGCACAATGGGTCGTCACAGCCTCTCCATTCTGCTCACTTCTCAGCATTGCATTAGCCGCACATGATCTGCCTGATCTGCATAAATCCCTATGTACCATCCAGATCGTTGTTCTTCCCTCTACTCTCCTACGATTGCTTGCAAGGTACTAATGCTTTCCTGTAAAAATCTCCGATTCTGCTCCAGCCCTCTATTCTTACACCAAACGACCGCGCTAAACGCATCGTAAAAGCTATAAAACGGTAATACACCCTCCAGATCCATCATCGGACGCACCGTTTCATATCCTTCAATATACGCCGCTCGAGTCCCCGGATAGACCTGCCATACATAATGATTCACCTTCGTAAAATCAATCTCTGCCGACCCTCCGCGCGCACTTTCAAAATCGATAATGCCCGCTACACGATCGCCCGCCACCAGAATATTGCCAGGCCTAAAATCCATATGCACCAGACAGGGCCCATCCACTTTCGGCAAAGCATAGAACACATGGTCAAAATGCCGTACACATCGCGCATAGAGCTCGGCATCAAGCACCTCACTACACGGCTGCTTCCAAGCCTCAAAGTTCCGCTGAATATACAATCGCCAATCGTTATCTTCAAGTAGCTGGAACCCACCCGCAGTATGCACACCAAAGCCCGGCATCTTCACTTCATGCATCATCGCATGATACGTCCCAATCTGAAAAGCAAGCTGCTCGTCGATCCCCTCTGTGCAGGGCGCACCTTGAATGGCAGACAGCAGTAACGCTCCTGTCAGATGCTCATCTCCGTACCAGATATCCAGTACCTTCGGCACAGGAATCACGCCTTGCAGGGTGTTCAGTATAGTAAGCTCACGGTGTAGCTTATCCCGGTTAAATGGAATTTTGACATACACCGTTTCCCCATCAGCCAGTGTGAGCTTGTACACTTCCGAGCTGAACGATTCCGGCACATCGTGTAGGGTAGAGACGTTTAATTGTAGCTGCTTGATAACACGAAGAATGGAATTCATGACAATCCTCCTATCCATAAAGCGGATCATACCAGATATGGAGTGACTTTTTAAGTATACACGGATGTACGATTTGTTTATTAGGGGCGATCCAAATGGATGCGCGGTACATCTAGTTCCTATCTAACTTCCATAGCCGAGTTAATCGTATTCATAATTTGCATGTAGTTTGTCGTAAACAATATGTAGTTCTTCGTCTTCGTCTGAATCGCCACTCGATCGGTTGTTCCATAAGGCGTACCAATACGGATGGCGTCCGCTTCCTTACCACCATACGTATCGTCCAGTGAGACACTCACAATATCCGTAATCGGAATAACGAGCTTCGTCAACTGGTGCTTGATGATGATGTCTTGATCTATCTTTTTCACGTCGATACCTAGCATAGTCAATTCCTCCTTGAGTACAAACGGGATATATCCATCATAACATATTGAAGCTGTACAAGGCTTCTTTGCCATCATTCGTACCAAATCAACCCTATGATTTCATGATAAAAAATTCCATTTCAACCCATGATACTCAAGGGAAATAGCCCTTCTAGCGCGAATCATTTAATTAGTGTTACAAGTATCCAAATCCAAGATCGAGAGGGTGCATGAGTAGCTATGGCAAAGTACACAACGTATATTTTATCCGAAAATTCGAAAGTACAAGCAGAGTTTTACACGAAGGTTCTAGGTGGAGAGATTCTGCCCGTCATGACGTATGGTCAGCTTCCTGATGCGAATGAAGCACTCAAAGACAAAGTCATTCACCTCAGCCTGGTAGCCGGCGGCGTAAACTTCTTCATGTCCGATGCCTTTGAGCCCGTTCAAAAGGGCAACAATATCCGACTATCTCTCGAATTCGCCATCGAAGACGAAGCACGCGAAGCCTTCGCCAAGCTCGCCGAAGAAGGCACTATTCACCATCCTCTCGAACCCGCCTTCTGGGGCGCACTCCACGGACAGATCGAAGACAAATTCGGCGTCGTCTGGATGATTACGAACGAAACACCGCAGCAAGCATAAAGGCTAGTATCTCGTTTCAACGCTAGGCTTGCATCTTGAATGATGCCCTACCCTCGAACCGCTGAATGGCTTCCTCTGTCACAGGCTCAAAGTAATTCACCAGATTCCCATCTGGATCACGAAATACCATCGACCGATTCCCCCACGGCATCGTGGTCGGTTCCTGTATCCAGTCCAGAGCGAGTGGCTGTAAACGTATATATTCAGCTTCGATACGTCGACACAGAATTCGATCAGGATGGAGCGATTATGGGCGGGAATTATAGCATCGGGCGAGTCTGCGCTAAATAACTGTGCGGTGGTTGAATGTCCGATCGCGAGTGTACATTCCGGCAGTACCAGCTCAGCGAATACGGGAGCAGGGCGCTCGACTGGAAAGCCTGTGATTGTTTCGTAGAAGTTGACGAGGCGGTCTATATCGTCGGTGATGATGCGTATGGATATTAGGTTCATGGGTGATGTTCTTTCTGGGTTGGGGTTGAATTTGAAGTGAAAATAATGATACAAATAGCTACGATCTACTACGGGTTTATTGTTGCTTGTTGTACAACTTGGATATGTTTAAGTATAGAAAAAAGCTACTGACAGCGTTATATCAGTAGCTTTTTGAGTAGCAAAATCAAAGCTATTAAACTATTTATTATTTAGAATTTTAACAACCAATTGTAATCTTATTCTCCGCTCAACAAAAACTTTGATTTTTAATTATTAATCAGGATTCTTGAAATCCAAATTCTTCCTGATCTCACAATAGTCTTTGATAAGTTCTTTGTACGATTCTCGAATTTTTTTCTTAGTAGGAACTGGATCATGAACAGAATATTTTTCAACCCAATCAATCAATTCATTTAATCCCATTTTTTCCTCAACCCACTTATACAACTCTATAAAATTAGTATTAACCACCTCTTCTTCTTTGATCTCATTAAATAAAAAGGGAGAGATTATATACATAGATGAAAATTTTACAGTTCGATTTTCTGGTAATTTATTTACGATAAGTGTCTTATATTTCTCTAATGGTAAAAATATTTTACGTGAAGGGATGTTATACCGGCTTAATTCATAAAAGTATTTATCAGTTTTTTCTTTCAATGTATATGCAGATACATTTAAATTTATATTTTTTCTCTTTAACTTAACGAACAAAAGATTTTCAATTTTTAATTCTTCTACTCTTTGAAATTGAGCCTTCAAATATAATGTTTCAGAATCTGATTTATCAACTACTACATTTAATGAACCTATGAATTCTTTTAGCACTTTATTATTTTTTAAAATATTTTCGA
>JBCNLJ010000120.1:0-9107 GCA_039595515.1 Paenibacillus sp.
TATACGGGTGGTTTTTATTTGTGCATCACAAGCTGTTCTTACCTCTATATGTCCAATCGTATATATAAGGAAAGCATAGCTACATAGAATGTCTAATTTTTCATAGTAAGGAAGGATTCGGGCTTTACGTGGCGAATGTAATCAACCATGTCTGTACACGCTTTAGACCAAGCGACAGTAGCAGCTCGTCATCACTTCTGCGTATCAATACCAACACAAATGAAACCGATCAGCATGGAAGAAGGGAAAGGTGACAGATGGAACAGAAAAAAATACTAATCGTTGACGATCAAAATGGAATTCGTTTACTTCTTGTCGAGTTATTTTCTAATGAAGGCTATGAGATGTTTCAAGCGGCGAATGGCAAGGAAGCGCTGAATATTGTGGAACAGCATGTACCAGATCTTGTGCTGCTGGATATGAAAATTCCGGGTATGGATGGGCTGGAAATTTTGCGCCATATTAAGCAGACGCATCCCCATATTCATGTCATTATGATGACCGCCTATGGAGAATTGGATATTATTCAGCAGGCGAAGGATCTGGGTGCTATGAGTCATTTTACCAAGCCCTTTGATATCGATGAAATGAGAGAAGCGGTGGATCGCTGCCTGCATGGTAGCAGTGTCGATCACTAAATCAGGGGACGGTCCAAATGGGCCGTCCGTTTTCATTATAGAGGGACTTGCAATGGGAAGTTGCTTCGGTTTACATAAATGATATGACTTCGGTAAGGCAAAAAGTCACATAAATCGCGATAAAATGGCGTAAATATGCGCAAATTGTTTGTTTAGTATTTAAAGCGGGTTGTGTTATAATAGGCACGTATGCAGTAGCGGCTTACACAATATGGGACATACTGGATAGGATGGGCCCAACATATTTGAGGAGGATGTCATTATGCCATTAGTATCTATGACAGACATGCTGAACAAAGCACTTGAAGGAAAATACGCAGTTGGTCAATACAACATCAACAACCTGGAGTGGACACAAGCGATCCTGGGCGCAGCGGAAGAAGAAAAATCCCCAGTTATTCTTGGTGTATCTGAAGGCGCAGCTCGTCACATGGGCGGCTTCACTACTGTTGTAAAAATGGTAGAAGGTCTTCTGCATGACATGAAAATCACCGTTCCAGTTGCAATCCACCTGGACCACGGTTCTAGCTTTGACAAATGTAAAGAAGCAATCGATGCTGGCTTTACTTCCGTTATGATCGATGGTTCCCACCACCCGATCGAAGAAAACATCGAAATGACGAAAAAAGTTGTTGAATACGCTCATTCCAAAGGCGTTTCCGTTGAAGCTGAAGTAGGTACAGTAGGCGGTCAGGAAGACGACGTAATCGGCGGCATCATGTACGCTGACCTGGACGAGTGCGTACGCATCGTTAAAGAAACAGGTATCGACACACTGGCACCAGCACTGGGTTCCGTACACGGTCCTTACCACGGCGAGCCTAACCTGGGCTTCAAAGAAATGGAAGAAATTCGTGATGCAGTAAAACTGCCACTCGTACTGCACGGTGGTACTGGTATTCCTAAACACGACATCGACAAAGCGATCTCCCTGGGTACGTCCAAAATCAACGTAAACACTGAGAACCAAATCGCATTTGCAAAAGTTGTTCGCGAAGTACTGGCTGAGAAACCAGATGCTTATGATCCACGTACATTCATCGCTCCAGGTCGTGAAGCGATCAAACAAACCGTAATCGGCAAAATCCGCGAGTTCGGTACAAGCAACAAAGCGTAATTCGCTTTTTGAGTTAGCTTGGTGTATATTACAGTATGCAGAAGTTAAAACAAGACGATTTATCGCAACGAACGTAACTTTTATGCACTAGATGCGTTGAATTAAATAGGTTGAACATGGGAAGTACACCGCTCAGACGGTGTCTTTCCATTTTAACCGCCAAAAATGCCAATATATATCGTTTTATCGGCTGCAAAATACGTAGGGGGATACTAAGCTTTATGGAAAAATTGATGATCAGCGGCGGAAGTCCGTTGCAGGGAACTATCACCATCAGTGGTGCGAAAAACAGCGCCATTGCGCTTATTCCTGCGGCATTGCTCGCCGAATCGGAAGTTGTGCTGGATAATTTGCCACTTCTGAGCGATGTGGCGGTTTACGCGGAAATATTAGAGAATCTCGGTGCAACCGTAAGCTGGAATGAGCTGGACAACCAGATGCGTATTGATCCAAGCGATGTACGTTCCATTCCAATGCCTAACGGGCCTGTCAAAAAACTCAGAGCATCCTATTACATGATGGGAGCGCTGCTTGGTCGTTTTGGAGAAGCCACTATCGGCTTGCCTGGTGGCTGTAACTTTGAGCCTCGACCGATCGATCAACATATCAAAGGTTTTGAAGCGCTTGGCGCAACTGTAACGAATGAGCATGGTTCGATTCATTTATATGCAAAAGAGCTTCGCGGTGCGAAGATTTATCTGGACGTAGCCAGTGTAGGCGCGACCATCAACATTATGCTGGCGGCTGCAAGAGCCAAAGGCCATACGATTATCGAAAACGCGGCTAAAGAGCCTGAGATTATAGATGTTGCAACATTACTGAATGCCATGGGTGCTGTGATTAAAGGCGCCGGAACCGAGACGATTCGTATTGAAGGCGTCTCTGAAATGCATGGCTGTAAACACTCCATTATTCCTGACCGTATTCAGGCAGGTACGTATATGATCGCAGCAGCGGCAACGCGCGGCGATGTGATTATCGACAATGTCATTCCCAAGCACCTTGAGGCATTAACTGCCAAGCTGCTGGAGATGGGTGTTCATGTGGATGAACTGGATGAAGGCATTCGTGTCATTGGTAAATCTGCATACACGCATGTCGATGTAAAAGCACTCACCTATCCGGGCTTTGCGACGGATCTTCAATCACCGATGACAAGCTTGCTTACTCAAGCACAGGGCGTTAGCGTCCTGAGCGACTTTGTGTACAGCAGCCGTTTTAAGCATGTGCCTGAGCTGGCGCGTATGGGTGCGAAGATTAAGGTTGAGGGACGCTCTGCCATTATTGAAGGCGGCCCGCTGAATGCAGCCAAGGTCAAAGCAACCGACCTGCGTGCAGGAGCTGCACTCGTTATTGCTGGCTTGACGGTTCCGGAAGGCGTGACAGAAGTATCTGGTGTTGAATTTATTGATCGGGGTTATGACCATCTGGTTGATAACCTGCGCCATCTGGGTGCAAATGTTTGGAGAGAGATGCTGTAACCT
This sequence comes from Paenibacillus sp., assembly GCA_039595515.1. Classification (GTDB taxonomy): domain Bacteria; phylum Bacillota; class Bacilli; order Paenibacillales; family Paenibacillaceae; genus Saccharibacillus. Next base: position 3,240 of record JBCNLJ010000120.1, read on the forward strand.
TCAGCATCTTTCCACTATGATTGTTCCTCTTACCCGGGAGGAGAATTCATTTGTATTTTGCAAAATACATACCCCTTGAATATCTCCTCTCAACAATGGGTAATGCTATCCTATGAATGGATTCAGAACGTATCCACTCCTGACGATTCAACCTTCTGATTGATTCCCAACATCTTCTATCACTTGTCTTAACACTCCCGACTAAAATTGAATAGGTGGTTATGGTATGGATTTACAAATTTCCGATCTGGAAGAAATGAAGCTGACGGATCTGTACAAGCTTGCCAAGCAGTATCAGATTCCGTATTACGGACAGCTCAAGAAAAAAGAATTGATTTTTGCTATTTTGCGTGCGCAGGCAGAGCGTAGCGGCTTGATGTTTATGCAGGGCGTACTTGAGATTTTGCCTGAGGGTTATGGCTTTTTGAGACCGATTAACTACCTGCCAAGCGCTGAGGATATTTATATCTCGGCTTCTCAGATTCGTAAATTCGATCTGCGTACAGGTGACCTGGTGTCCGGTAAATGTCGCGCACCAAAAGAAAATGAACGATATTTCGGCCTGCTGCAGGTCAATGCGGTAAATGGCACCAGCCCGGAACAAGCGGCAGAGCGTTTGCACTTCCCGGCGCTTACCCCTCTCTACCCACAAAAAAAACTCGTGCTTGAAACGGCTCCTAATAAATTATCCACTCGCATTATGGATGTTCTCGCTCCTGTCGGTCTTGGACAACGTGGTCTGATCGTTGCACCTCCCAAAGCAGGTAAAACGCTGTTGCTTAAAGAAATCGCCAACAGCATTTCCGAAAACAACCCGGAGATTGAGCTATTTGTGTTGCTGATCGATGAGCGTCCGGAGGAAGTAACGGATATGCAGCGTTCGGTCAAAGGTGAAGTGGTTGCTTCCACATTTGATGAATTGCCGGAAAATCATATCAAAGTAGCAGAACTCGTATTGGAACGTGCCCTGCGTCTCGTAGAGCACAAAAAAGACGTCGTTATCCTGATGGATAGCATCACTCGCCTTGCGCGTGCGTATAACCTCGTTATTCCGCCATCGGGACGTACATTGAGTGGGGGTATCGACCCTGCGGCATTCCATCGTCCGAAGCGATTTTTCGGTGCGGCGCGTAATGTGGAGGAAGGCGGTAGCCTGACGATTCTGGCCACTGCATTGATCGATACAGGCTCTCGTATGGACGATATCATTTATGAGGAATTCAAAGGTACAGGTAATATGGAGCTGCATCTGGACCGCAAGCTGTCCGAGCGCCGTATTTTCCCGGCGATCGATATTCGCCGCTCCGGCACACGCCGCGAGGAGGATCTGCTGGCGAAGGAAGAGCTGGATACGATCTGGCATATCCGCAAAAATATGAACGAAACGCCGGACTTCGTCGAAGGCTTCCTCAAGAAGCTGCGTAACTCTAAAACGAATCAGGAATTCCTGGCATCGTTTGATATTAACGAAGAAGGCAAAAAATCCTCCGGCTCTGCGAATGGCTCCAATGCCAAGAAGCCAGCATCGACAGGTGGCACATCCGGTACGGGACGACGCACTACGCGTTCTACAGCTACCTCTGCAACAACGAACTAAGCTTGCCTGCTGAATGCAGGAAAGGTTATATCTTTGTGTAGACAGTAGACACATCGTGTAACCTGAGCGAGTAACATAGCAGCAGATAGCTGGCATACACTTATAGCTTAAATGTATCTATGCCTGCAGGAAGTAACATCGTAGCAGGTAGCTAGCTGAAGTAGCTGACTTGCTGGTTCGGATTGTGCGTTGTGCTCGATCTGATGGCATTCATCCAATCGTTTGCTATATGCTGAGTGTCTTGCACTGCGCCATTATATATAACGGTTGCAAATGCATGCTAATCCCGGTATAATTATATAATGCCGTGCTAGATGGGGAGGTAGCGGTGCCCTGTAACTCGCAATCCGCTGTAGCGAGATTGAATTCCTGTCATAGGTATTGTCGATGTGAGGCAGGTATCTGAGCTCAGTGTTGACGGGTGGGTCCTTCGCAAGGAACTCCTGTGAACCTGGTCAGGTCCGGAAGGAAGCAGCCATAAGCAGTTTCGTTCTTGTGCCGAGGGAGTGCCTACCCTGAGCTGTAGCTCAGAAGAACCGTTCGGATCGCAATTATCGAAGACAGGTGCACGGTATATTATACAGCATATCCAAAACACTTTTGCGTTCTGCAGAGGTGTTTTTTTGCTTGTTAAAAGGGCTATTCCGGTTTTGTTAAAGGTCGATTTATAGTATAATAAAGAGCAGGATATGGCGCTTTGCCATCGCCTTATGAACAGGGAAGCAATAGCTTGATTCACAGGCTGATTGCAGAGTAGAGCCAAACATCTATAGTGTTTGTGATTTTCAAACACGGGGTATAATGAAAAAGGTTTTTGCATAGCAAAGACCATACCTCTATATGCAGAAGGAAGGTAAGCAAGTGGAACACATCGCACTTTATCGTGCTTGGCGGCCGCAGTCGTTTCAGGACATGGTAGGACAGCAGCATATCATTCAGACACTGCAAAATGCCATTCGGGAAGAGCGTATTTCACATGCGTACCTGTTTAATGGTCCCAGAGGAACAGGTAAAACGTCAGCAGCCAAAATACTGGCCAAGGCAATTAACTGTGAAAAAGGCCCTTCCGTTGAGCCGTGTAACGAATGTGAAACTTGCAAAAGGATCACTTCGGGCAATATTATGGACGTGCTGGAGATTGACGCCGCATCTAACCGTGGTGTGGAGGAAATTCGGGACCTGCGGGAAAAGGTAAAATATGCGCCTACCGAAGTTCGGCGCAAAGTATATATTATCGACGAGGTCCACATGCTGACGACGGAGGCGTTCAATGCGCTGCTGAAGACGCTGGAAGAGCCGCCGGGGCATGTGGTCTTTATTCTGGCAACAACCGAGCCGCACCGTCTGCCGGCAACGATTATTTCGCGTTGTCAGCGCTTTGATTTCCGCAGGGTATCATTGCAGGAGCAGGCCCAGCGCTTGGAGCTGATCGCTTCTCAGGAAGGCATGGATGCTGATCACGATGCGCTGGAGTATATCGCACGTCTATCCGATGGCGGAATGCGTGATGCACTGAGCATTCTCGATCAGGTATCTGCGTTCACTGAAGGTAAGATCACCTATCCGCAGGTGCTGCAAATGACCGGAGGCATCGCTTCCGAGCAATTCGCCGAACTCGCAACTGCATTGCTGCAAGGTGATGTAGGGCGGGTATTGCAGATGGTAGAGTCGTTTATGCAGGAAGGTAAAAGCGCAGAGAAATGCATGGAGAATCTGCTCTATTATTTCCGTGATGTGCTGATGATCAAGATGATCCCGAATGCAGGCGATCTCACGGAGCGGATGCTGAATCCGGATAATTTCCGCGATACGGCTTCTGCATTCAGCAGAGAGCAGCTATTTGCTATTATCGACACGCTCAACCATTACCAGACTGAAATGAAGTATGCGACACAGCCACAGATGCTGTTTGAAGTCGCACTGCTCAAATTGAGCGGCTTGTCAGACCGTCAGAGTGGTGCAGCAGATAGTGGCACTGCTATGAGTACAACTGCACAACCCGCTGCTGCCGACGAAGTTCGTCAGCTCAAGCAACAGCTTGCAGCACTGGAGCAGAAGCTGGAAAAAGCGATCAAAGCCGGTGGTGTCGGTGGTGATGCTGCGGGCAATAGTGCCCCGGCAGGAAGACGTGCTCCGGCACCTCGTATTTCATCAACCGCTAAAATTCCGCCTCAGATGAATCACTATGTTGCTAATCGTGCGCATGAGGACTTCACCCGTGTTTCTGGCTCATGGAGCAAAGTGTTGCAGCGAGTGAAGGAAGTCAAGGTAACGATTCATGCCTGGTTTGTAAACTGTGATCCGGTATCGATCCATGAGGATGCTATTCTGGTAGCGTTCAAGCATGATATGCACCGGGAAACGATTGAGAAGGCAGCAAATCGTCAGATTGTAGAATCTGTACTGGAAGAAGTGCTGGGTAGTCCATACCGACTCGTTACGATGATGCAAAAGGATTGGCTGGAAGCGATTGAAGGTACAAGCGAGCAGCAGGGCGAAGAATTAAAGCTAGAGCATGAGCAAGAAGACAAGAGCGAAGCGTTAGTGGATGAAGCGATTCAACTGTTTGGCGAAGAACTCATTGTCATTAAAGAATAATATAATAACCATTTGACCAGAGGAGATGATCGTAATGGGTAACATGAACCAGATGATGAAACAGGTAAAGAAAATGCAGGAGCAAATGCTGAAAGCACAGGAAGAACTGGGTGGCAAAACAGTTGAAGGTACATCCGGTGGTGGCGTTGTTTCTGTCGAAGTAAACGGACACAAAAAAGTGCTCGCAATTAACATCAAACCTGAAGCTGTAGATCCAGACGATGTTGAAATGCTGCAAGATTTGGTGATGGCAGCGGTTAATGATGCAATGACTAAAGCTGAAGAGCTAGCTAACAAAGACATGGGCAAATTCACAGGCGGAATGAACATTCCAGGCCTGTTCTAAAATTATAGATCGGCATTCACCCAATGACCGATCTCAAAGGAGATCGCTGTATTGTACTATCCCGAACCGATTGCCAAGTTGATCGATGCTTTTACGCACCTGCCAGGGGTTGGACCGAAGACAGCGGGGCGACTGGCGTTTCACGTACTGCGTATGCAGGAGGATGACGTGATTGATTTTGCCAAAGCCCTGGTCAATGTGAAGCGCAATCTTCATTATTGCTCGGTCTGCGGTAATATTACGGATGCAGACCCTTGCCAGATTTGTCAGGACAAAACGCGCGACGCTTCCGTTATCTGTGTGGTGCAGGAACCTAAAGATCTGGTGGCAATGGAGCGTACTAGAGAATTCAACGGCTACTATCATGTGCTGCATGGCGCTATTTCGCCGATTGAAGGAATTGGCCCAGAGGAAATTAAGTTGAAGGAGCTGCTTAACCGTCTCAGCGATGAGCGGGTACAGGAGCTGATTCTGGCGACCAATCCGAATATTGAGGGAGAAGCGACAGCAATGTACATTTCCAGACTTGTAAAGCCATTTAACTTACGAGTAACTCGTATTGCTCATGGTCTGCCTGTTGGCGGCGATCTGGAATATGCTGACGAAGTAACCCTGTCTAAGGCGCTTGAAGGTAGACGAGAGCTTTAATTTATTTGTAGGTGAGTAGATGAATAGAGATGCTTTAGAGATCTATTTGGTAGATAAGGATAGATCGAGCAGATCTATATAGTATAAGCCCATCATGTTGCTACATGCTTCGGTATGCTGTGTGAGGCAGCAAGATAGGCTAAGATACTATAGATAGATGAGTTCAAGCGGAAATATGATAAATGATCGGAGCGAAGGCTTGCCTTCATTTGTCGAACAGGAGAGGATACGTTGATGCGTAGCCTCTTCTTTTTATTTTGGTGAGCTTTCATTTTAGTGAGGGCTGAGATCTTAGTCAGGGCGGGGATCGCATAGTGAGTGAGCCGTATTTTATTCCAATTAATTTAATAATTGACGAGTGATAAATGAACATGCTATATTAATCAACGGTCATTATTTTATGGCTTGAGCGATTCAGATCAACGCTTTGTAATTAATTTTAAAAAAGTGTTGACACTCTGAAGTTCACATGATATATTATAAAAGTTGTCACGAACGAGTGATAATGAAAGAAAAGGTATCATGAGCTTCCTCCGTGAAGCGCTTTGAAGTGAAAAACACTTCAAAAAAAGTGCTTGACGAAAGAAACACAACATGATATGATATAAGAGTTGCTGCGAGAGACACTGAGCGGCAACGAAAGAGTTTGATCTTTGAAAACTGAACAACGAGTGAGTGA
>JBCNLJ010000121.1:0-8270 GCA_039595515.1 Paenibacillus sp.
CTATATCTGTAATCTGATACACGTAAGGTCACATTATGAGCAAAAGGCTGGATCTGGACGTTATTCACGTTCATCAATAGTAAAGCTATAGCTAACAAAGTCGATTTTATAGTGTATACGGGCGAAAAATTCAGTTGACGTTTGTACAAGCCTATGATTTATTAAGGGCTTGTCTTTTTTTGCATGTCACCATGTGCTAAAATGAGAAAGTCATTGTGATAGCGGGTTTTTAACCGTTTTATGGTTTACATAGTACCGCGCATTACATGCAATACTATAGTTAAGTTTTGAGGGGAGCATTTATACATTGGAACGCAAGTGGGGAAAGCAAACAGGAACGAAGTCGAAACGTCAACTGATTAAAAAAAGTGTAGCATCGTTGATGCTTGTCAATATGCTGTGTATGTCTACAATCATTCCAACAGCAGCAATGGCTGCGTCAGCTACATCCGGTACTTCGACTGATCAGAAATCTACAGAGGCCACTTCTTCCGGCAGTACATCTATACCTTCTGCTGACTCGCTTGGACTGCAGGTGAAGTCTGCTATTTTGATTGAAGCAACGACGGGAAAGGTTCTCCTGTCTATTAATAGTGATGAAGCATTACCTCCAGCAAGTATGTCCAAAATGATGACTGAGTATATCGTCTCTGACTATGTAAAACAGGGCAAAATCAAATGGGATGATGTAGTAACTGTGTCTGCTAATGCAGCAGCACAGGTCGGCTCGCGTGTATTCCTGGCCGAAGGAGATAAGCACACCGTTCTGGATCTGTACAAAGCGATGGCGGTAGGCTCGGCAAACGATGCGACCGTTGCACTGGCAGAATATATCGCTGGTGGCTCTGAAAAAGAGTTTGTAAAACTGATGAATGAAAAAGCTAAAGAATTCGGTATGAAAACAGCCCATTTTGCTAATGCTACAGGCTTGAGCATTGCCGATATGCCGCAAGGTACACAGCCTGAGGATGGCAAAGAAACAGTTATGTCTGCTTCGGATACAGCTATTCTTGCCCGTCATATCGTGGTAGATCACCCTGACTTCAATGAAGTGACCAAAATCCAGTCCTTCAAATTCCGTTCCACTGATAAAGCACCTGTCGTGAACTGGAACTGGATGCTGGAGTCGAACTCTTCTATTACCAACTTTAAGGCATATGCCTATCCAGGTCTGGATGGCTTGAAAACAGGTCATACGAATGCGGCGGGTCAGTGCTTTACCGGTACGGCTGAGCGTAATGGCATGCGTCTGATCAGTGTTGTTATGGGAACATCCAGTGATAAACAGCGTTTTATCCAGACGAAAAAAGTATTGGATTATGGATTTGATCATTTTGAAGTGAAGCAAATTGTCGGTGCGAAGTCGGCGGTATCCGGTCTGGCTACACTGCCAGTTGCGAAAGGCGCAGCAACAGAAGTACCTGTTGTCACTGACGCAGCGGTGAATGTGGTTGTACCTAAAGGAACTAATCCGAAAAACGTAACGTACACTGTATCCCAGGCTGACGAAACCGCACGTACAGCACCAATCGAAGCAGGCAAAGCACTCGGTACGATCACATACACGTACAAAAACGACAGCATGCCTCAGGATCAGGTGACTACAGTGAATCTGATCGCATCGGAGCCAGTAGAAAAAGGAAGCTGGCTGCGCCTGTTCTTCCGCTCGATCGGTGATCTGTTTGGCGATCTGTTCAATTCCGTGAAAAACATGTTCTAATTGGATAAAGATATGGCTTGAGCAATGATATAGATTTTGTGATATGCAGGTTTAGATCCCAGCGAAGACACAAAGCCATTCTACCGGAATGATGGATATCTCGTCTGGCTGTGAATTTTCAAGGTATCTAATCTACTATTATAATTGCTCTATTCGATTAGCATTCAATACCCTTTGATCCGCCAGGCTCAGCCTGGCGGTCATTCTGCGATATACGGTGAAAATGTATTGTATAATGCATACGTGTCATGTAAAATTATGAGTTAGATTCTGTCCTATTTTCAGCCTGAAATCAGGCAGAGGATGGCTGTTGCGGCCGAAGCAGAACGTCATTTGATAACGAATCCCGCTGCCGACCGAGCACGGGATATTTACAGAAAGTATTCAGGAGGCATGGACATGGAAACTGGTACATCGAGAGTTAAAAGAGGTATGGCGGAAATGCAAAAAGGCGGCGTCATCATGGACGTTATGAACGCGGAGCAGGCAAAGATTGCCGAAGCTGCTGGTGCAACAGCGGTTATGGCTCTTGAGCGCGTGCCTTCTGATATTCGTGCGGCTGGCGGCGTTGCTCGTATGGCTGACCCAACGATTATCGAGGAAGTTATGAAAGTCGTTACAATCCCCGTTATGGCGAAAGCGCGTATCGGTCATTATGTAGAAGCAAAAATACTGGAATCGATGGGTGTTGACTATCTGGACGAGAGCGAAGTGCTCACACCTGCTGATGAAGTATATCATATCGATAAAAACGAGTTTACCGTACCATTCGTATGTGGTGCAAAGGATCTGGGCGAAGCACTGCGTCGTATCGGCGAAGGTGCAGCAATGATCCGTACAAAAGGTGAGCCAGGAACAGGCAACATCGTTGAAGCGGTACGCCACATGCGTCTGATCAACAGCCAGGTTCGCAAAGTACAAAACATGTCCAAAGACGAGCTGTACGCTGAAGCGAAAAACCTGGGCGTAGCTTATGAGCTGCTGCTGGGTGTACACGAAAGCGGCAAGCTGCCGGTTGTTAACTTTGCGGCTGGTGGTGTAGCAACTCCTGCTGATGCGGCTCTGATGATGCATCTGGGTGCAGATGGTGTATTCGTAGGCTCCGGTATTTTCAAATCGGACAGCCCTGAGAAATTCGCGCGTGCGATCGTTGAAGCAACAACGCACTACACGGATTACAAGCTGATCGCTGAAGTATCCAAAAATCTGGGTACACCAATGAAGGGGATTGAAATCTCCAAATTGTCCCCTGCTGAGCGTATGCAGGATCGCGGCTGGTAAGAAAGAAGGATAGCGAAATGAAGATCGGTGTACTGGCACTTCAAGGTGCTGTAGCAGAGCATATTCGCAGCTTACAACTGGCAGGAGCAGAGGCTGTCAGCGTCAAGCGTGTTGAAGAGCTGGCCGAACTGGATGGCATCGTTATTCCCGGTGGAGAAAGTACAACTATCGGTAAGCTGATGCGTAAGTATGATTTTATGGATGCATTACAGCAATTTTCTGCACAGGGTAAGCCGATGTTTGGTACATGTGCAGGCTTGATTGTGCTGGCAGAGCGAATCGAAGGCCAGGACGAAGCGCATCTGGCATTGATGGACATGACGGTATGCCGGAATGCTTTTGGTCGTCAGAAGGAAAGCTTTGAGACGGATCTTGATATTACAGGTATCTCACAGCCGGTACGCGCGGTATTTATTCGTGCGCCACTGATCGAATCGGTGGGTGAAGGTGTAGAGGTGCTGTCCGTATACAAGGATGAGATTGTAGCAGCGCGTCAGCAGCACCTGCTTGCTTGTTCCTTCCATCCGGAGCTGACAGACGACTATCGTCTGCATCAGTATTTTGTGGATATGGTGCAGGAATCGCTGGCAAGCAAGGCGTAGTCTCGCTATACAGCATGTAATGATAAGCAATAGTAGGATCGACCTTAACTCTTGGCAGCTTCCGTGAGTAGCGAATGCTTTTACTTACGGAGTGCGGCAAGTTCTCGCTTGCCCGGTACAGCCGCTGGTGTGGAGAAGCGAATAGCCTGATGGCAGTTCGCTTGTCACACCCCGGTCTGTCGGCGAAAAAGAGAACGGGAGTTAAGGTTATTTTTATGAGGAGGGATTATTGATGTTAGACGTTAAAATCTTGCGTAACGAGTATGATCGCGTTGCGCAGGCACTGCAAAATCGCGGTAAATCGCTCGATCTGATCTCTAGCTTCCCGGAGCTGGATACAAAGCGCCGTGAACTGCTGCAAGAGACAGAACTGCTGAAAAATCGCCGTAACACCGTATCCGGCGAAGTGGCACAGCGCAAAAAGAACAAAGAGGATGCGGAAGAGCTTATTCTGGAAATGCGCCAGGTATCCGATCGCATCAAAGCGCTGGACGAAGAGATTCGTAATCTGGAAACGGAAATCGACAGCATGACGCTGGCTATTCCTAACTTGCCGGATAGCAGTGTACCGGTAGGGGCATCGGAGGAAGACAATGTGGAGCTGCGTCGTAATGGCAAGCCACGTCAGTTTGCATTCGAGCCGAAGGCGCACTGGGATATCGCGCAGGAGCTGGGTATTCTTGATTTTGAAGCGGGTGCAAAGGTTACAGGTTCGCGCTTTACGTTTTATAAAGGGCTGGGTGCTCGTCTGGAGCGTGCGCTCATTAACTTTATGATGGATGTGCACAGCGGAGATCATGGCTATGAAGAGATTCTGCCGCCATATATCGTTAACCGTGATAGCCTTGTAGGCACAGGACAGTTGCCGAAGTTTGAAGAGGATCTGTTCAAGCTGACCGATACGGACTATTACCTCATTCCAACAGCGGAGGTTCCAGTAACGAACTACCATCGCGAAGAGATTCTGTCCAAAGAAGAGCTGCCGAAATACTATGTGGCTTACAGCTCCTGTTTCCGTTCGGAGGCTGGTGCGGCTGGACGTGATACACGCGGATTGATTCGTCAGCACCAGTTTAACAAGGTCGAGCTGATCAAGGTCGTTGAGCCAGAAACTTCGTATGAAGAGCTGGAGAAAATGACAGCTAATGCAGAGCGTATTTTGCAATTGCTTGGTCTGCCTTACCGTGTACTGGGACTGTGTACAGGCGATATGGGCTTCAGTGCGGCGAAGACATATGATCTGGAGGTATGGCTGCCAGAGAGCAATATGTACCGTGAGATCTCTTCCTGCTCTAATGTGGAGGACTTCCAGGCACGTCGTGCAAGCATTCGTTATCGTAAGGATACGAAAAGCAAACCTGAATTCGTGCATACACTGAACGGTTCCGGTCTGGCAGTAGGTCGTACCGTAGCTGCGATTCTGGAAAACTATCAGCAGGAAGACGGTAGTGTGATCGTACCGGAAGTGCTGCGTCCATATATGCGCGGTGTTGAAGTGATCGGTAAAACAGCGAAATAAACGTTGTCATTTTATAGGATGTATGATATGCTATTTGTGTTGTGCAATATTCGTTCTGAACTACAGAGTATTGTATATCATTTAAAGATGGAGAGGTACCGAAGCGGTCATAACGGGGCGGTCTTGAAAACCGTTAGGGGGCAACTCCACGTGGGTTCGAATCCCACCCTCTCCGCCATACATCTATAATAACGAGTCGTTCTCATTGAGAACGGCTTTTTTGTTGTGTTTATCCGCTAGATTATCCGGTTTTTTATAGGAGGAGCCGTTATTTTATGTAATAATAATAAGAGTAGATCACGAATTGGACAAAAAGTTGTCACCTTTCGTGATGCCAATACGTACATAAGAACAGGAGGCTAGGCCATGGCATTGAACCAACCTCCAGATTTGGCCGCGTTCACACCGGTAGAACACGGTAAACGTTCCCTGCGCAGCACGCTGGTACGCACGTTGCTGATTGTATTGGGAGCAGTCCTGGTTGCTGTTGCACTTGAATTGTTTCTCGTACCAAACAATGTTACAGATGGCGGCATTACAGGCATTTCGATTATTATGTCCTTTTTAACAAGCTGGAAGCTGGGGATATTTCTGTTTGTGATCAATATTCCATTTCTCGTGATCGGCTACAAACAGATTGGTAAAACATTTGCGTTATCGACACTGCTGGGCATTTCGGTGATGTCGGTAGGTACACTGCTGCTGCATCCTGTCGCTGCGTTTGTGAATGAAACGGTATTGGCAGTCGTATTTGGCGGCATGTTTCTTGGACTGGGAACAGGATTGGTGCTACGCTCTGGCGGATCACTCGATGGAACGGAGATTATCGCAATTTTGCTGTCAAGGCGGACGATCTTTTCGGTAGGCGAGATTGTTATGATTATTAACGTGTTCATTTTGACTGGAGCGGGCTTTGTATTCGGCTGGGATCGAGCGATGTATTCGATTATTGCGTACTATATTGCGACCAAGGTGATCGATATTACGATTGACGGTCTGGATCAATCCAAGTCTGTCTGGGTGATTAGCGATCGTACCTATGATATCGGAAATGCCATTATTAGTCGGTTAGGACGAACTGTTACTTATTTATCCGGTGAAGGTGGCTTCTCTGGTGAAGACAAAAAGGTGATCTTTTGTGTCATTACTCGCCTGGAGGAAGCCAAATTGAAGGAAATCGTTAATCATTTTGACGAGAATGCTTTTATGGCAGTCGGTAATATTCACGATGTCAAAGGCGGACGCTTCCGAAAGCGGGATATTCACTAAACGGACCCGTGTACATGCTAGATGGGGAATCACTGTATCCATTGGATGGTAAATACTGTATAATAATTTGCATAAACACGCATAATTGGTACAGATTAAGCCTGTTTTACCTATGAAGTAGTCCCGAGTTTGACGGTAAGTTGACCTGCAATGTTAAGAAAATATAACTAATTTTGGCTTTGACATTTAAAATCATGCCAATATGGGTTATCATGGATGCGGAGTTTATTTTTTCACTTTATGCTATTAGACTAGAAGATGTATGTTTAGACACAGAGAGGGGCATCATAATGAACAAGAAAATGACAGGTAGTTTGCTGGCATTGCTGCTAGTATTCACTATCGCACTGGTTGGCTGTACGAAAAAAGAAGAGCCTAAAGAAGCGGTAAAAGCAGCTACAACCGCTGCTGCACAAATGACTTCGTATACGATGAGTACCCAATTTAAAGTTACAGACCTGGCGATCAGCTCAGCAGATGGCACAGCGGCTACAGATTCCACCAATGCACAGATCATCAACGCATTGAAAAATGCAGAGATCACAGCAAACGGTGTGTATCAAGCAGATCCAATGCAAACTGAAATGACGTTGAACCTGAAGCTGGGTGGAGGCACAATGAACTTTGAAGTGCCAATCGTGATGACACAGGACACGATGTATGTGAAAATTCCACAAATCCCAATGCTACCACTGCCGCAAACAACAGTTGGTAAATTCCTGAAGCTGGATCTGAAAGAACTGGCTCAGCAACAAGGACAGGAATACAAGCCACTTAGCCCGGCAACAAGCCAAAAGCTGGCACAGGAGCTGTCCAGCGCAGTTCTGGACAAATACGATCAAGCTACGTACTTCAAAGACATCAAGCCTGCTGACGCAAGTCTGCCAGAAGGCGTAGATGCTAAACAAGTCGTACAATTTGCTGTAACAAACGAAAATGCAAAACAAGCAGTTGAAATTTTCGTGAAGCAAGCACTGCCAGCAGCACTGGATGTCATTTCGAAAGAAGAATATCGTTCCGCATTGAACCTGTCCCAACAGGAAATCGATGATATGAAAAAAGAAATCAACTCTCAGGATTCCCAGAGCGAGTTCTCCAAAGCAGTTGCAGATCTGGATAAATACCTGACACTGAACCAGTTCCATATCAACACAGCAATCAACGATAAGAACTTCCCGGTGTATCAACAAATGGTAATGGATGCTGTATTCTCTGATCCAGACACGAAGCAAAATGTAAAAGTGGCACTGGACGGTAGCGCTCAGTATTCCAAAATCAATGAGAAGCAAACATTTGCGATCGGTATTCCTGCCGAGGGCGATGTAATCACAATGGAAGAACTGCAAAAGGAACTTGGCTATTAATCGCTAAAGTCATTCAGCAGTAATTCCTGTAATAAACGTTAGTGTATAAATCGGCAGGCTGTTGTGTCTAAAACGAATGCAAGCGCGCGTGTATATATCATAATGTAATGGAAGTAAGACACATGATCCGTAGATCAGTAAAGGCTGATCGTTCTGCTGGATGAATCTGCTGCTCCGAATGGATGCGGCAGGCTCATCTCAGCCAGATGAGAGCACGACAAGTGAATAAGTAAGGCTGGAAGTATGCAAGTTAGATTAGGAAGAATAAGCAGTATGATAGCAGTAAAGAGTAGTTTTTTATAAGATAAGGTACACTAGTTAAACACGCGATAATGAATTCGATGACAGGATAACAGCATACGGTTAATATTAAAAACCCCCGCTAGCAGCATTCGCTGCTTAGCGGGGGTTTTGTATTGCCGAGCTGTATTGCCGAGCTGTATTGCCGAGCTGTATTGCCGAGCTGTATTGCCGAGCTGTATTGCCGAGCTGTATTGCCGAGCTGTATTGCCGAG
>JBCNLJ010000122.1:0-8098 GCA_039595515.1 Paenibacillus sp.
CATAGATGGAATACAGCCGGATTTGATTTTGATGGACATGATGATGCCCGTTATGAATGGTGTTGAAGCAACCCGGCATATTGTACACCGATATCCGCATTTGAAAATTGTCATATTAACCAGCTTTATTGAGGACGATCTGGTCGTGGAAGCGATTGAGGCGGGTGCGGTTAGTTATATTTTAAAAACGGTCTCGGCTGAGGAGCTCATCTATGCACTGCAAGGAGCAAGTCGTGGTATGCCAGTTATGACAGGCGATATTTCGCAGGCGCTCACACGCGGGATTCGTCAGCGCAGCACCGCACAGGAGGAGGCTTCTGATCTGACCGGTCGTGAGCGTGAAGTGCTCATGCTGATTGCCGAAGGGCTGAGCAACAAGGAGATTGCGGAGGAGCTTCATATCAGCATCAAAACGGTCAAAACGCATGTGAGCAATCTACTGATGAAATGCGAGCTGGAGGACCGCACACAGCTTGCTATTTTTGCTCATCGCAAAGGCTGGGTCAGCCAGACCTGAAAATATTGTTTCGATGGGATCGTGCTCTATTTTGTACACAAATGCGCTAGATAGGGTTTGTTTTACGCTTTACATATGCAGAAACCGCCGGATTCGGCGGTTTTTTGCTGTTTTGCTCTGCAATTGTAGAAGGTGCAATACAAGACGGCAAGGATTTATTTTCTTTTTAATTGATTTTAATGTGAAGTTAAGGTTAATAAGCGAATATAACAGTGTAGCAAATGAGTTACACACACGGTACACACAATGTATTCATATCATGGGAATCTGGGAGGTTTTCTTCATGGAAGATAAAAACAAAAATGAATTGAGCAACGGCATGTCTGGTGACGGCCAAAACAACCATACAGCAAACTCTACTCCGAACGGACCGAACAATGAGCAATCGCATTACTATTCCTACGGACCATTCCAATCGTTTAACAAAGAGGGTCGTGAAGGCAATGAAGAACGCCCTGCAACACAGGATCCATCCCAATCACAGGTTGAAGTAACGCCTCCTGTTCCAACCCGCCCGATCTACAGCTCGGATATGAACAACGCTCCACGCGGTGGACAGCAAGATCCGCTGAATCAGCTTCACAGCTCAGGCAACGGAAATGGCGGTTACAATGGTTATAATGGTGTTGGCACTGGTGGTAATGACGGCAATAACCGCAAGCCGCAATTCCAGTACAATAAACCAAAAAGCCCGGTCAAAACGATTATAGCTTCTGTGCTCGCCGGAATGATCATCATGACAGGTGGAATGTACGGTGCAGATCGTGCGAACCTGTTCACAGGCGGTAACGCTGCGGCAACATCCACCAATGTCACAACAACGACACCGACAGAAAGCAATTCGGTAACACAGGCGGCATTGCCAGTCGGCTCGGCAGACGTAGCGGATGTGGTGAAGAAAGCCAGTCCAGCAGTCGTGAAAATCGAGACGTATTCTCGTTCCGGTGGCGGTAGTAGCGGTAATAGCAACAATCCGTACTACAATGACCCGATGTATCGCTTCTTCTTCGGTGACCAATTTGGAAATGGCGGAAGCGGCGGTAGTGGCAGCGGCTCCAGCAATGGTGGCGGTAGCAGCTCTTCCGGTTCATTGACTCCAATCGGTATTGGTTCCGGCTTTATTTTCGATAAAAGCGGTTATATCCTGACCAATGCGCACGTAGTTGGTGATGCAGACGTGATCCAGGTAACACTGGAAAATAACAAAACCCCATACGAAGCGAAGCTGATGGGTAAAAGCACAGATCTTGACCTGGCTGTACTGAAAATTGAGCCAACTGAAGGTCAGGCTGACTTCCCTTACATCTCGCTGGGCAATTCCGACAATATGGAAATCGGTAGCTGGGTCGTTGCCATCGGTAACCCGCAGGGCTTTGACCATACGGTAACTGCTGGCGTACTGAGTGCGAAGGAACGTAGCATTACAGCTTCCGATGAAGAAAACGGTCAATCGACAAACTATCAGCACTTGCTGCAAACTGATGCTTCGATCAACCCTGGTAACTCCGGTGGTCCATTGCTTAATATGAATGGTCAGGTTATCGGTATTAATACCGCAGTCAGTCAGGATGCACAGGGTATCGGCTTCGCGATTCCTTCGAATGTAGTTGCTAAAGTAGTCGATAGCCTGAAAGCAGGCAAAGAAGTTCCAGCGACTCCAGTACCATTTATCGGTGCATCGCTGATGACATTGACACCTGAAATTTCGAAGCAGCTTGGCATCGACACAACAAGCGGTTCCGTTGTAACGGAAGTGCTGTACAGATCGCCTGCATATCAAGCAGATCTGCGTTCGTATGATGTCATTACAGGTATTAACGGTACAGCTTATTCTAACAGTCAGGATCTGATCACTGCGATTCAGAAACTGAAAGTGGGCGATACCGTTACACTGAACATTATTCGTGACGGCAAGAAAATGGACCTTAAAGTGAAAATTGGCGATCGCAACCAGTACCAGAGCTCCATCGGTAGCTCGGAGAGCGAAGGCGGTCAATAATCTGTACAGGCTCCATAATCCGGCTTCATTACAATAGTCGGTTTATATAAATGAAAGGCGGAAGGGATATCCTTTCCGCCTTTTGTGTGATTGTATACAGGAAGTAGTGCAAAATCGATTTCGTTGTTACAATAGAACCAGTGATTGACCTAAGAACGTTGACCAAAGGAGAAGCCGCGATGAGACCAACTATTTTAATTATTGATGACGATGAAAAGATTATTTCCATGCTGCGACGTGGACTGGCTTTTGAAGGATATGAAGTGCTGACTGCTTCCAATGGAGCAGAGGGCTTGAATAAGATGCTGGAAAATGATCCTGCCTTGATGGTACTTGATGTGATGATGCCACAGGTGGATGGCTTCGAAGTTTGCCGTCGTGTTCGTGAAGCGGGGATTTCCGTGCCGATTCTGATGCTAACGGCGAAGGACGAAGTGGAAAATCGTGTACGCGGACTGGATGCAGGTGCAGATGATTATCTGGTTAAGCCATTTGCATTGGAAGAATTGCTGGCGCGCGTGCGTGCTTTGCTGCGCCGTAAACCGGATGCGGATTCATCGAATACGAATCGTTTGTCCTTTGAAGATCTGACGCTGGATGCAGATGCGCGTGAGGTGACTCGAGATGGTCAACGACTGGAGCTGACAGCGAAGGAGTTCGAGCTGCTGCATCTGTTTATGCAAAATCCGAAGCGTGTACTTTCCCGTGATCTAATTATGGATAAAATATGGGGCTACGACTATAGCGGCGAATCGAACGTACTGGAAGTATATATTGCAATGCTGCGTCAGAAGACGGAAGAGTATGGCGGCAAACGCCTTATTCAGACGATTCGGGGGGCGGGCTATATTTTGAGAAGCAACAGCTAAGGAAGGGACTGACAGTATGTCAATACGCTTAAGACTAACAGTATGGTATTCTGGCATATTAGCGGTGACGTTAATGCTGTTCAGTGTAGCAATTTATGCATTTGTTTATTTTAATACGTATCAGGAGCTGCGTACGCGGCTGTTAGATCAGGTGTATCGCGTTCAGGTTTCGGAAGGATTACCGGATAGCCAGGGACATATTGATCTATTGCCCTCGGTAAAGGATTATTATCGACTGATGGAATCGGGCTTCCGGATCAAAATCGGTAACTATACCGACCCGACTCGTGAGAGCTCCTACAACGGAAACTTTCTTGAAGTGCCTCCAGCTAATAAAATTCCATCCGATCTACAGCAGGTGGATTACAATGGACGGTCGTATCTGGTAGCCTATGGGAGTATTTACTCCACTATCAATCCGAATCAATTGCTCGGTGTAATCATTATTGCAGCCGATATGACCGATTCCAATCAGCTATTCGACGATCTGCGGGTAACACTCATTGTTGGCTCACTGGCGACACTGTTCATTGCCTTTACGCTGGGACTGTTTCTGGCTCGCAAATCGATGGCTCCAATTGGCAAGGTGATCAAGGCAGCCAATCAGATTCAAAATGGAAGGGACCTGAGTGTGCGCATCGATTACGATGGCCCGTCCGATGAGATCGGTCAGTTGATCAGTACAGTTAACGGGATGCTTGGTCGTACCGAGGTATTTTATAAGGAGCTGGCAGAGGCGTATACCGCACAGCGTCGCTTCGTTTCGGATGCTTCCCACGAGCTGCGTACCCCGCTAACGACGATTCGCGGGAATGTCGATCTGCTGCAAAAAGCCTGGAACAAAAGGCCAGACGAAGCACCGCATCTGGACGAGCATATGCTCAAGGAGCTGTCGATGGAGGCGATTAACGATATTGCCGACGAAGCGAAGCGGATGAGCAGGCTCGTCAATGATATGCTCTCGCTTGCGCGTGCAGATGCCGGACAGACGATTATCATGGATAGTCTGCCTGCAGGTGAGCTACTGGAGGAAGTTGTGCGTCGTGCGCAGTTTATTCCGCATCGTGCTGAATGGAAGCCAGCGGATATGACCGAGCTACATCAATATTTCGTGTACGGAAATAAAGATTATTTGCAGCAGATGCTGTTTATTTTTATCGAAAATGCGTTTAAATATACGCCAGAAGGCACGGTGACGCTGGATACGGTGCTTTATCCAGAGCAGATCGGTGTACGTATTAGCGATACGGGGATCGGGATGGATCAGGAGGAAGTGCCGCATATTTTCGAGCGCTTCTATCGTGCAGACGAATCGCGCGGTGTAACTCCGGGAACCGGCCTTGGTCTGTCCATTGCTAAATGGATCATCGATGCGCATGGTGGCTCCGTTGAAGTTGTTACCTCCAAAGGCAAAGGAACGACATTCGTGATCTGGCTTCCGCTGGCAGCCGTTCCGGTGGAAGGCGAGATATTGCCGGAAAGCTTACCAGATAGCGAAGAGGTACTGGATTTGCCGGAGCTGAAGAAGGAACAACCGAAGAAAGAGCCGAAGAAAACCATACTCAATCCGATCAAAAAGAAGCCGGATAGGGAGGATAACCCTTCCGACAAAGGTCTGAATGACGAGTAAATCGTTTGATCGTATGCGATTAGGTTGGTTTTATTGGGCTCATTGCAGGAGCATATTTACACCAGAAAGGCTGTAGCCATACGGCCCGGGCTCTTTAAGTTCGTTATGCAGTTTAACTCTGTCAGGCACCAGCCGTGCGGAGTCGGAATAAAGTTACCGGCTTCGCAGGCGGTGCCTTTCTGTTGTGGTCAGAATACGTTATAATGAAAGGGTATGGCTACTATGAGCAAACCCGAGAAAGCAGGTGTCTAGCCCAGATGGAAATCGTAAAAATTGCGCCACGTGGATACTGTTATGGTGTCGTTGACGCTATGGTTATCGCACAACAGGCTGCGCAGAATCTTGATCTGCCGCGTCCGATTTATATACTAGGCATGATTGTGCACAACAGTCATGTGACCAAAGCTTTTGAAGATCAGGGCATCGTTACACTGGATGGCCCGAATCGCTTGGATATACTGGATCAGGTTGAGAGTGGCACCGTCATTTTCACCGCTCACGGCGTATCGCCAGAAGTGCGTAAAATTGCTCGTGAAAAAGGACTTACGACGGTGGATGCAACCTGTCCTGACGTCACACGCACACACGATCTGATTCGTGACAAGACAGCCGAAGGCTATGAGATCATTTACATTGGTAAACGAAATCATCCTGAGCCTGAGGGTGCGATTGGCGTTGCGCCAGACCATGTACATCTGATCGAGAAGGAAGAAGAAATCGCTGAGCTGCAAGTGCAGGCAGAGCGGATTCTAATCACCAATCAGACGACGATGAGCCAGTGGGATATTCGTCATATTATGAATAAGCTGCTGGAGAAGTTCCCGGGTGCCGAAGTGCATAATGAGATTTGTCTGGCTACTCAGGTGCGTCAGGAGGCGGTTGCAGAGCAAGCTGGACAGGCTGAGCTCGTGATCGTAGTCGGCGATCCACGCAGTAATAACTCCAATCGACTGGCACAGGTATCCGAGCAGATTGCCGGTGTAAAAGCCTATCGAATTTCGGATATTACAGAGCTGGATCGTGAATGGTTAAAAGGCAAATCAAGAGTAGCGGTGACCGCAGGTGCGTCTACACCGACACCGATCACCAAGGAAGTTATCGCTTATCTGGAAAAATACGATAACGACGATGCATCCACATGGGAGATCGTGCGTACCGTAAATCCAAACCGCCTATTGCCGCCTGTGCGCGAGAAAAAGGGTAGAACGACCAATCAACCGGTTCGTCGTTAAACATCGCTTATATCGCTGCTGAGGGCGTCTCATAAGGTTTTTGTAGCTTATGGATGCTAAAGAAATATATTTATCCCCTTCTTTTTATTGTAAAGAAATGGGTAATTAGTGAAAAAAGAAAGAGTATCGTTGACCAATCAACGGTGCTCTTTCTTTTTGTTTTGTGTTATAGGCAGTTATATGTATCATTTTGATAGAGAATAGAGAATAGAGAATAGAGAATAGAGAATAGGAGGATGTAACAGAGATTGAACAACCGGGCTTACATATTTGACTTGACAAGTAAGGCTCAAACCGATATATTTACTTTAGTGATTAAAAGCTTAAAAGCGTGTAAGCTAAAAAGCGAACAAGCATTAAAGTGAGTGGCGATAAAGATGTTAATGAACAGATCCTCAAATATAATAAGCAGGATCTTCCGATTCTCATTGGGATCATACCAGAGCATACGTAGAATGTTCGAATCGCTGTTCCTGATCTGATCACTGCATCATCATCGTACAGCTCTAACCATACCTATATCTGTATAAAACCATACAATGTCCATATAAAAAGGAGAGAATAATCATGATCGCAAAAGTATCCAAGCAAGCCTCCCAGGAACAATTAAATGAAATCGTAAGCCTCATTCGTGAAGAAGGTGTGCAAGCGCATGTGTCCCATGCAAATGATGGAATCATCGTTGGAATGATCGGCAAGGTTACACCTGAGCTCCAGCAACGACTCCAGCAGCATTCCGTTGTACAGGCAGTGAACAAAGTGTCCAAATCCTACAAGCTGGCAAGCCGTGAGTTCCATCCTGAAAATACAGTAATTGAAATCGGCGATGTACGCATCGGTGGCGGTGAGCTGGTCGTTATGGGCGGTCCATGTGCGGTTGAATCGGCAGAGCAAATCGATGAAATCGCCCGTCTGGTCAAAGCGGCTGGCGGTCAGGTGCTGCGTGGCGGCGCGTTCAAACCGCGTACCGGTCCATACAGCTTCCAGGGTGTAGGGGTAGAAGGCTTAATTATGATGGCAGAAGCCGGCAAAAAGCATGGCCTGCTGACGATTACCGAAGTGATGACCCCCGAATACGTAGATATTTGTGCAGAGTACGCGGATATTTTGCAGGTCGGCACGCGCAATATGCAGAACTTTGATCTGCTGCGCAAGCTGGGCGAAATCCGTAAGCCTGTGCTGCTCAAGCGTGGCTTCAGTGCCACTTACGATGAGCTGTTAAATGCAGCGGAATACATTCTTGCTGGCGGTAATAAGGATGTAATGCTATGTGAGCGTGGTATTCGCACGTTTGAAGGCTACACGCGTAACACGCTTGATCTGTCGGCTATTCCTGTGCTTCAGCAGCTCAGCCATCTGCCGGTTATTTCCGATCCGAGTCATGGTACAGGTCGTCGCGAGCTGGTGGAGCCGATGACTCGTGCGTCAGTAGCCGCAGGTGCAGATGGTCTGATCATTGAAATGCATACCGATCCAGACAACTCTATGACCGGCGATGGAGTCCAATCGCTATTCCCGGATCAATTTGCTCGTCTGCTGCGCGAGCTGGAGCAACTGGCTCCGATTATCGGCAAAAGCTTCAATACAGCAAAAGCTCCAGCCGAGCAATTTGCCGTATCTGCACAGGCTTGAAACGAATGAACGAATAATAAACAACGTAAAATGCACGAACATACGATCCAGAGCAGGAGTGTTCAGTTTGTACATCTGAACACTCCTGCTTTAAATTGAACAGTGAAGAGGCTGATCCGTATCGGATGAGCCTGTTTGTCATGTCTCGTTTTCATTATTTCATGCAAAGGAATGCAAAAAAATGAGCATTAATCACAAACCTGCTTCAAAAAAGGCTGA
>JBCNLJ010000123.1:0-7677 GCA_039595515.1 Paenibacillus sp.
TCCACCTCTTGCAGTACGCTTTCGATCGTCTCAACCGTTCCGTGTTTCCTAAGAGCATGTGCGCCGCGCCCACTGTCTGTTTCTTTATTGGATTGGATAGCATTGTGCTGTGTTTTTTCGTTCATGCTCATTTCCTGCGTCCGACTTGCTGACGTCCCTTTCGTGTGTCCGTTCTTTCTTCATATCCTAACAAAAAACGTCGGCAGCGTCAGCTTGGGTAGCTTTCTGTAATCTGCTATCGTTCGGGTTTTCCATATCGTCATCGAAAATCTGCTGCTGAACAAAGCGGCATGTATCCGGCGCTTTTCGAAGCCCAGTGACCATCTGCCGCAGTGAGCTGATTGCCACCATATCCTGATCTACCAAAGCCGTGTAAAATCCGAACGTATGATTACCCCGGTAAATGAACAGATGTATTCCAATCTGCGCAAGAACGGTTCATTTCTTCCTTTTTTGATAGGGCATACTGGAAACAGATCGGTTACCTGCTGGCAAGCAGGCTTCGATTTTATACAATACTATGTTATGAATGCCAAATGTTCATAAGGAGGATTCCATTTCCATGCAACCTACAACTTCAGTTTATTCCATCCGACATTTTCGCGAAAGCGATTTCCCAGCACTTGGTTCCTTTTATGAGCAAACGGCCGCAGGGCGCCGCGTTACCTTCTGGTGGGTAGGCGAACCGGAGAACTGGCCGAATGTCTACTGCGCATTTGAAGGCGATAAGATGGTCGCCAAAGGTCAGGTCGACGTAGTCAGCATTATGCCGCCAACGGCTACTACGTCGAATAAACATCGCATCTTCTTCAATTTGAAAACGTTACCTGAACGCGAAACCGATACGGAACTGCTTGACGCGATGTACGAGACGCTACGAACGCGTGCGCTGGAAATCAATTTGAAGCTTCCCGATACACACGGAACGTTGTTTTGCTTCGGCAATTACGTAGAAGAAGCGGCTAATACGAGCTATTTCACCGCACGCTCCGAGTTTTCGCCGTTGAAACGGCAGTATCGGATGTGCCATACATTTGCCGACCGATGTTCGCTGGACATCGCGGAACAAGCCGAAGCGAAAGTTTCCACCGATGCTTTCTCGCTACCGGATGGTTACAGCTGGCGCGAATTCGACGCGATGAGCCGTGAACAGGCAGAAGACTATCTGGCGCTGGATATAGAGATCTGGCCGCAAACGCCGATCGGGGCAGAGCGTCTGGCTGAGATCGTATCGCGCGACGGCTGGCGGATGCTTCAGGTGTATACAGACGGCGGTGAACCAGCTGCAAGCCTAATGTACTGGGTGTCCGATGGCGAGACAGGCGAGATCGAAGAAGTGCTAACCCGTGCGGTTCATCGTCGACGTGGTCTGGCTTCGGCGCTACTTGTCCGGGCTCTGCACGAGATTCGTAACCGGGGTTGCGCCGACGCGGAGCTGGACGTTGAAGTCCGCAACGAAGATGCTCTGAACGTTTACCATGCAGCCGGGTTTGAGATCGTGACCGAGGAACATCGTTACGGTGCGGAATTGTAATCTGGATTCAAGCCTGTTTGAAAGGATGATTGTGAAATGAATCATGCTTCGATTTACAACCAAGCTTCGAGCTTTATACTGGAAGGGCGGGACATTCGGCTTCGCGAATTCGTTCTGGAAGATCTGGATGAATTTTGCGATATCACCGCACAGCCACATATTCGCGAGTTTTTGCCTGACTGGTATGTCGACAAGGAGACACGGCGAGTCTGGCTGTACCACTACGAAATTCCCGATAGCCGTGCCTTTCTCGAAACCGCAGTACGAGAAGGTCAAGTCAGAGACCGGATGTTGCGACTCGCAGTAATCGAGCGTTCGAGCGGACGTTTCGTCGGCTGGTGCTGCACAGGCATCAAGGATGAGCTTCCCCAGCCTAACCGTGAGATCGTTTACGGTCTTTCTGCCAGTTGTCGCGGAAAAGGGTACATGACGCAAGCCGTCAATATTTTAGTCGATTGGTTGTTTGACCATACCGATACGCAAATCGTTCATGGTCTCGCCAGGCCCGACAATATCGCTTCCAATCGTGTGCTGCAAAAATGCGGCTTCAAGTCTCTTGGTGAAACAAAACTGGAAGATGGCGTTCATCGGCATTATGTAAGGAAAAAGTAGTGAGTAGTTGTCTGATGTCCTGCGATAGCTCAGTCAGACTGCATTCCCCCGAAAATATAGCACGTAAGCTCACTTTTTCTACCAATAGGCTTTACTAATATGCAAACATATCCTTGCATCGAAAGGAACGATTGCTATGAGCGAATCGGCTTTTCCTCGTCCGATCTTTGCCGATTATGTTTACGACTACTGGCTACCTGGCAATGATCGTTCGCAACCCGGCACATACCGTGTGATCGTCGATGCCGAGCTACCATCGGCGCGAAGTGTTATGCTGCTCCATCCGTGTGGGTCGGGCGGATTTCTTTCGCTGTTGCCGGACATCGCGCAGCGAGCGGGATTGGAGTCGGATAGCGAGATTGCTACCGATACGCTGGTTGAAGCGTTACAGCGTGCGGGAGTAGCGCTGAACGGCGCAGATTATTTGTTCTATTTGCCGAAAGGCGAGCAAAAGCTGCTACAGAGCGAAAATTTACCAACAACGGTTCGGCAGTTAACATCGGGTGATACCGCTGCTTTCGAAACGTTCGTCTCCGCCGCACCGAAAGACGATTTGGACGAAGCGTTCGTGGAGCTGGATCACTGGCTTGTGTTCGGTTGTTTCGTCGAGGATCGGCTAGTATCGACAGCTAGCATGTATCCATGGGGCGGTACTTTGTTTGCCGATCTGGGTGTGATCACATTACCGCAATTTCGGGGGCGCGGTTTCGGACGTCAGACTGTGCGGGCGATAGCGGCTCAGGCATTGGAGCGAGACTTCGAACCGCAATACCGCTGCCAGCCGGATAATGTAGCGTCCATTCAATTGGCGCAAGCTTCCGGATTCTCGTTGTTCGCGACGTGGGATGTGATGGAGTCGGATGAAGATTAAGCTTAGCTCGATTGAGCAAAAAGAAAATAGTTTAAGCCCGGCGTCAAACGCCGGGCTTTTGCAATTAGCCAGAATAAAATACGCATCACTATAACTCCAAATGAAACGCTGCATTCATTTTCATAAACGATTGTATTGGGCAATGGAGGAGGACGTTTTCTTTGAGGAGCAATCTGCTCATTACGTACGGAAGCAACTCCGCTCGATCAGGGAGACGTGGATGTGACGCGGATGTTAAATGGGGCCATTTCTTCCGCTAGACTTTCAGAAATGCCTTCTAGCGCATATTTGATGGCATCGCAATAGCCGAGTTGTGACATTGAAAAGCTCCTTTGCGATTGGATGAGGTACATTCATTACGCTACTACTTCAAGTTAACTTGAAGTCAAGCAAAGCATTCCACACATGCAAAAATGTCGTTTATTACATATACTTATGGAAGCATTCCATCTTCGTGTCAGAAGTATTCAACTTTTATGCTCAAAAACATGGGATCATCCAAAGTTATACAGCTAAAGGGAATGCACAACATAACATACATAATCGAGAGGAGAAACATTATGAAAAAGATAGGTTTAGCCTGTGCAGCGATTGCTATAATGGCACTCTGTGCCGCCTGCTCCGATAAGGAAGCTGTAGACAAGTCGAATATAAATGAATCCGCAGCAGAATCTGTTACTACAAAAAGCGCGGATACAGACAACAACAATGGAATGAACGGTACAGAATCAAGTTCCGATTCGTCAGAGGAGATGTCGACTATGCCAGACATGACTACCTCTGATGCAGCAACGTCAACAGCAACGAAGAAATCTACCGATTCTACATCATCTAACAAGAAAGCAGTTCCAGGGATAGACGATCAACAGTCAGCCATTTATCATTATGTAAATAGTCGTTATGGCTATTCCATCGCTTATCCTGCGACATGGACAGCTGGTGAGGAGTCAGACAATGGCGATGGCAAGATGCTGTATGTCGGTAATCCGGATATCAATATTGGCGTGTATGCTGCCAATTATATAGAGGATGTGTCCGATCCGTATCATCATGACGATCAGTATGTTCAGCGACAGCGGGTTGCTTTTGATAGTGGGAAAGAGGGAACACTCGTGATTGGTAAAGAGGACAATCAGATTGTGTACGACATGGTATATGTATCCAAAAACAAGGTGGAGTATCATTTCTACGCCAAAGTACCACAAACATTTTTCGATCAAAATGAAAAGCTGCTGCTGAAAGTTGCCAAAAGTTTAGACTTTCCAGACGAGTAATAGAGCATTGGCGTTGGCTCTTCAAAAAAGCAATCAATTTGAACAGTATACACATTAGACTTACTGTAAATGATATAAAAAGGAATCATTTTGTCATCGTATATTTACTATGAAAGAATGGTATTTCTTTTTAAAGTACGGTGTTCTAAAAGCTGATTTTTGAAAAAGACTAAAGCTAAAAAAATTAGAAAACACCACGTTCCCGCGAGTAATCGCCTGAACGTGGTGTTTTCTATAATCATACAGTAACACAAGTTACCGTTTCAGCTTCCACTCCTGCTGCAACATGCCATACACTGCATGATCCGCATAGCCAGATGGCAGCAGCTCTGCCTCACGAATAATTCCTTCTAAAATGAATCCGAGTCGCTCCGGCACCGCCCGACTGCGTTTATTACCGGTCGCGCAGCGAATCTCCACCCGATGCAAATTCAGCTCAATGAGCGCATAATCCAGCATCGCGCGCAGCGCAGAGGTGATCAGCCCGTTGCCCTGGAATCGCTCGCCCAGCCAGTAGCCAATGCCAACAGAGCGATGGTTCCAGTTAATCTCATGAAAGCCGATAATGCCGGCAAATTGACCCTTGTACCAGATGCCTGCATTCCAGCCGCCATTTTCCATCGCTTGCGTAAGGCTGGCACGTACAAAGTCTTCACTCGCATTCAGCGAGGTCGTTGCATCTACCCACGGTAGCCACTGGCGCAGATGCGCACGCGATTGATCGATCAACTGATATATATGCCGTGCATGCGCTGGTTCCAGCGGACGCAGTTCGGTTTCTTCATCCAATATGTAGGTGAACATACAGCAGGTCCTCTCTTTCAGTTATGGTATGTACCTGTGTGTGAATGAGTGGGAACGAAGCTCGTTCCCTCTCCATTTGCCTTATGCGCTTATTAACGCGGTCGCAATGGAGGACGCTGCTCCAATGCATAAATGTCCTCTTCAATGCCTGCCATCCGTTCATTCACCAGTGTACGGCAATCCGCCAGTGCCTGATTGTACAAATGAGGTCCAATCGAAGAAATTACAAAATCCAGCACCTGATCGGCAGCCAACTCCCCGATCGTTTCGCCTCGCTCCATTTCAAAAAACTGCTGAATATTTGCAATCATTGTTTCACGTGTCTCACGCGGTAGCTTCATCGGCTTCATAGAGCACGCCCCTTTCTGCATGTGTTTGCATTTTATTGTCTATGCTATCGTATTCAAGATCAGTCGTCAAAAGTCGCAAGTCCCGTCCTCATCGGCTTGTATCCGGTATCATATCGTGATGAAAGGGCGAACTGCCTTGCCTATGCCTGTATAACCGTTATAATAGATATATTCGCAACAGAAACTGAACGATGAAAGGTTGATAGGTGTGGAGAACTCGAATTTGACTCCTTCTAATTTTATTAAAACAATCATTACCGACGACCTGAAGTCCGGTAAGGTCAACAAAGTGGTAACCCGTTTCCCACCGGAGCCGAACGGTTATCTTCATATCGGTCATGCGAAAGCCATCTGGGTGAACTTTGCGCTGGCAGACGAGTTTGGCGGTAAGACGCATCTGCGTTTTGACGATACGAACCCGGCGAAGGAAGATGACGAATATGTACGTGCCATTGAAGAAGATGTGAAATGGCTCGGTTATGAGTGGGAAGGCAAATATTTTGCATCCGACTATTTTGATTTTATGTATGAAAAAGCAGAGCTGCTGATCAACAAAGGTCTTGCTTATGTAGACGATCAGACAGCCGATCAAATCCGTGAAACACGCGGTACGCTGACCGAGCCGGGTACAAACAGCCCGTATCGTGATCGCAGTGTAGAGGAAAACCTGGAGCTATTCCGTCAGATGCGTGACGGCAAATTTGCTAACGGAGAAAAGGTGCTGCGCGCCAAAGTCGATATGGGCTCCCCGAATATCAACATGCGCGATCCGGTTATTTATCGTATTGCTCATCTGGAGCATCACAATACAGGCAACAAATGGTGCATCTATCCGATGTACACGTATGCTCATCCGCTGGAAGATGCATATGAGAATATTACGCACTCCCTCTGTACGGTGGAGTTTGAGGATCAACGTCCATTTTACGATTGGGTCATTCGCGAGTGTGAAGTGGATGCCGAGCCGCATCAATACGAATATGGTCGCCTGAATGTAGCACAGACGCTGACAAGTAAACGTAAGCTGAAGCTGCTCGTTGACGAAAATATCGTCGATGGCTGGGATGATCCGCGTATGCCAACGATCTCGGGTCTGAGACGCCGCGGTTATACACCGGAAGCACTGCGCTCGTTTGTATATGAGACAGGCATTTCCAAAAGTCAGGGCATCATCGATCTGCAAATGCTGGATCATTTTGTCCGCGAGGATCTGAAGCTGAAAGTACCGCGTACGATGGGCGTATTGCGTCCACTTAAAGTGGTCATCACCAACTATCCGGAAGGACAGGTGGAGATGCTGGATGCAGAAAACAATCCGGAGAACGAAGAAATGGGCGTGCGCCAAATTCCGTTTTCGCGTGAAATCTACATCGAGCAAGACGACTTTATGGAAGTACCACCACCGAAGTACCATCGTCTGTATCCAGGCAATGAAGTGCGCCTGAAGCATGCGTACTTTATCAAATGCAATGACTTTATCAAGGATGAAGACGGCAATGTGGTCGAAATTCATTGCACATACGATATCGAAACGAAGAGCGGCAGCGACTTCAACGCTCGTAAAGTTAAAGGCACGATTCACTGGGTAGAGGCTTCCCAAGCTGTTCCAGCCGAATTCCGCCTGTACGAGCCGCTGATCAAAGCAGAAGACGAAGAACTGGTAGAAGAAACCGCTGGCGGCAACGATGAAATCCCAGAAAAAACATTCCTGGATTCCATCAACCCGAACTCACTCGAAGTCGTTCACGGCTTCGTAGAGCCAGGCTTGAAAAACACCGCTGCTTTCGACCGCTACCAATTTTTCCGCCACGGCTATTTCAGCGCCGATCCAAAATACACCATGCCAGGCGACCCTGTCTTCAACCTGGTCGTATCCATGAAAAGCTCATTCAAGCTGCCAAAAGCATAAATTAATGAAGGCATAGAGCACCCATATCAACACAAAACCAATCGAGCAAAGCCTCACATCGCTCATCATAAAAAGGCGTTATCCCACACACGGGATAACGCCTTTTTAGCATATGTACCCATCCCAATCGCCACCACCATGTTGACAACCCCAAAAATCACCTTCCACAATGAAGCTGCTTACTGCTTACTGCTTACTGCTTACTGCTTACTGCTTACTGCTTACTGCTTACTGCTTACTGCTTACTGCTTACTGCTTACTGCTTACTGCTTACTGCTTACTGCTTACTGCTTACTGCTTACTGCTTACTGCTTACTGCTTAC
>JBCNLJ010000124.1:0-7348 GCA_039595515.1 Paenibacillus sp.
TAATCTGTAGTGACCGTCTGCATATCGGTTACAAAAATAAACAGTGCCGTTACTGGCATATTGAGTGGTGCCCATATCTCCAGGTTCGCCCAGATCATTGTAGTTCCACTGGAGCTTGCCGTCTTTGTGCTGTAGGCTTGAAAGGTATCTGCCCACTGGTTATTAGTACTACTGATGGTATGCGAGCCATTTTGCGCTACATGTGAGGCTTTGACATACACGAGTGACCGGGACGGTATAACCTGGATAGCGTCTACTTCTGATGAAGCAGGATCATTCATTGGCGCTGTAAATAGCGGTGTTGACCAGGAAGCAGAACGGAGTGTAGCCAGGGTGTCTGTTGGTGCTGCAAATGAAGGAATAGCCATAGAGATGCCGAGTATAGCTGTAAGTATTCCAGTACCCCAGCGATAGTGGCGATTTTTACTGTTCATAATTGGATTACACCTTTCGTCATTAGATTGCTCATTCATATGCAACGCTAGCATTATGATGATGGTCGAACTGATCTATGTAGTTTGCTTTGAGGCTGCATTTATTATAGGACAATCGCTCCAAATAATAAGCTGAAATATGTAACAGGCTGTAACCGAATTTTAAACATGCCGATAAAAAGCCTGACCATCTCGTCCGGTCAGATCGATCCATGCTTGCCTACTCCGCATAGATCGATCTGATCGGATGTGAAATGATCAGGCTTTTGTATCAGGTGATATGGTCATATAAAGGGGGGAGTTACTTTTTGATCACGTATTTGTACAATGTTCCATCCTTGACGGAATAAACGGTACGATTCACATAATCAATCGGCGAGCCTAGATTCGTTGTATCGATCGTCTCCACAATCGCGAGTGTGGATGGATAAATAATGTACGTTCGATCGTCCATATTAATCATCAGATTGCCATCACTTGTACGAAGTACCCATGTATAATCAGCCGGTGTACCTTCCAGTGTGACGGAAGCGAGTGCTTTGCCGGAGGTAGTATTGTACAGCTCCAGCCTGTTATTTTCATACGTAATATAGCCCGTTCCAGTCGATTGAGTGATTGAACCGCCAGGAATGACGCGTCCCCACATAAGCTTTCCTTTCGGATCAAAGCCAAACAGTTTATTACCGACATCATCGATATTGGCACGGATTAGAACAGAACCGTCCTTCAGTACAAACATTGAGTCGCTTCCGTCGCCATAAATA
Source organism: Paenibacillus sp. (assembly GCA_039595515.1). Taxonomy (GTDB): domain Bacteria; phylum Bacillota; class Bacilli; order Paenibacillales; family Paenibacillaceae; genus Saccharibacillus. The sequence goes on from JBCNLJ010000124.1 coordinate 1,199, forward strand.
TTCGACTTCGCCGGGAATGGATAACTATAGAGGCGTTTGAGCTCCAATCCGTATACATCTACGCGTGGGTTGGGAACCATTTCCCAGCCATTTGTATTTTTGTTTAGTTTACTGGCGGCAATGAGAATTCGGTTACCTTCCGCTTTCAGCAGAGAGCCTTGAATCGGCTGCTGGTTGAGCAGCTTGCCGTTATTATCGTAACGGCTAAGCGTGGAACGAATGATTCCTTCTGTATTGACTGTACCGCGACTGGCTACAAGCAGTGAACCGTCCTTCATCAGTGTTATACTCGCAGCATCACCTAAGGGCTTTTCCCAGTTCAATTTACCGGAGGAATGGAGCGAATATAGTCGATAGGTGCCATCTGAGTATTCAGCGTACACATAAACGGTGCCATAGCTCGTATAGACCAGTTGTGTAGATAAGGTGTATGCTCCTGCTGGCTTGTGCAGGCTATAGCTCCATTGCAGCTTGCCTGTTGTTGAGCTGTACGCCTTCAATGTATCCAGATACCAGCTATTTTGCGTTTTGCCGGTGGTGTTAGGGATATCCTGCTGGGTATGTACATAAACCAGCGATTTGGATGGGACGGCGTGTACATCGGTCACTCTGGAGGCAAGTGCATTATCGACTACATCAGCAAGCAGCGGCGGTGATGACCATGAAGCCGGATTTAGCCGGGTGACCGGATCTGCTGCAAATGCAGGCAGAGCAATAGACATACCAAGTACGCCTGCAAGCAGTGCTGACGTCCAGGCACGAGTATGATGTGAGCGAGGAGAAGAGTTCATATTTACATTCCGCCTTTCAGTAGTATAGGATGATAAAGCTGAATATAGCTGTATAGCAAGCATGATGACATGCGATTGGATAGGAATAAGAAACGAGACCATGCTCATAGGAGTGCGGTCTGAGTATAATCAGTTAGTTCCAGGTATTTCCTTATACTTTTTAACCTTAATTGTGAATAACGCAACAAACATGAACGAAATGTCATTATTTTACGGGTAAATTAGCCTGATTAGCAGGCTCGTCCTGGTGGTTTTTGTATAAAAGCTAGAAAATTAGTATTGCAGACCTATAATTTCTATGCTATTCTTACGTTAAATTATAGCTTTTACAACGGAAGCACCGTTTAAGTTACGCACCCGAAGTGCGTGGTTTAAACGGTGCTTTTTTTGTTGCCAAAGAAAGGGGAATATCGATGGCTCCTATACAGATGGTAGTGTGCGTCGAGGATCAAGAGTATATTGAGCTGTTGCTGCGCTACATTCGTTCCAGCGAATATGCAGCTCGTGTTACGATTCGGGCATTTTCTGAGGTACAGATGTTTTTGGAGGTTATGGAGAATGGTCGCTACAGGGGACTGGTCGTCGCTGAGGATGCATTTTTACAGTCGTGGCGTGAAAAGAATCAGACTGCTTCTGCACGCTGGGTACGATTGAGCGATCATGATGAGCAGCAAGCAGATGGCCATACGATTGCCAAATATCAGCCGCTACATCACTTGATGGAGCAGCTATGCCATTTTACAGGCCGAACGGTGATCGAATCGCCGCGCCAGGCGGGCAGAGCCTGGGTTACCTGTGTGTATTCGGCTATTGCAGGGAGCGGGAAGTCCGTTACTGCGATGAATATTGCAAAACAGCTTGGGATGAAGGGCCAGTCTGTATTTTATCTGAATCTGGAGGCGGCAAGCAGCGTAAGTCTGCTCAAGCTTGAAGCAGATCGGAATACGCCGGAGCTATCGCGATTGCTATATGATCTGCAAGCTGCTGCAGAGCAGAAGCAAGCTCCTAAAGGTACGGTTACGGAGTATAGCGTGTATGCGGAGGAGATTCGGGCAGAGACGTTTATTCCACCGGCGAATTTCAATGAATGGCTGCGTATGACTGCCGAGGAGACGACGCTGCTGATTGATTATATTGCGGGTAGCGGGCAATACGATCATGTCATTATCGATAGCGAATCCGGCTGGGCAGAGCGTGTACAGGCCGCCTTAAACAGCAGCGACCGCGTGATCTGGCTGCTTACCGATGATCTGCCCTGTATGACGAGAACGGAGCAGTGGCTGTCTTACTGGCAATCGTATTACAGCAACTGGCTGGAGGGGTTGGAGCCGAAGCTATCTTTTGTCATCAATCGATATAGCGGCAGTGTGATGAATGCATTGCCAACAGGTGTACATATAGAATCCACATTACCTTATGTACCGTCATGGAAGCAGGTTACCAGTAGTGAGCTATTATGGTGCTCACCTATTTTCCAGCGCGATATTTTGAAGCTATGCGATCTCGATGGGGAGCGTACCCATGATGGTGAGCGAGCTGCTGGCGGGGTGAGTGTGTGACCGAGGATTTATTTATCGCGCTACGTAATGAGGTGCGCTCAGGGCTGGATGTAACTTTTGCAGTGGATGATCGCGAATTAATGGGCAGAATTGAATCGAGGGTACTTGATGAAGCGCATTATCCGGGGCTGACCGCCGGTGAGAGGCGGAGACTGGTGCGCCAGGTGTTTGATTCGTTTCGTGGGCTCGATATTTTGCAGCCGCTTGTTGATGATCGTAGCGTGACGGAAATTATGATTAACAGTCACGAGGATATTTTCATTGAGCGTCATGGGCAGGTGCAGCGAAGTGAGTCCGTATTCGAATCGCCAGAGCGACTGGAGGATATTATTCAGACGATTGTGGCTGGTGTGAATCGTGTCGTCAACGAATCCTCCCCAATCGTGGATGCGCGTCTGCCGGATGGTTCCCGTGTCAATGTGGTCTTGCCGCCTGTAGCGCTGAAGGGACCGACGATGACGATTCGTAAATTTCCAGAAAATCCGATGACTATGGAGGATCTGGTACGTATTGGCGCGCTCGATCCGGCAGCTTCAAGCCTGCTGCAAACGCTCGTACGAAGTAAATTCAATATTTTCATCGGCGGCGGCACAGGCTCAGGTAAAACGACCTTTCTAAATGCATTGTCCCAGTATATTCCGCCGGATGAGCGTGTGATTACGATTGAGGATTCAGCGGAGCTGCAAATTCGCACCGTACCGAATCTGGTATCGCTGGAGACTCGTAATGCCAATACTGAGGGCAAGGGTGAGATCGGTATTCGCGATCTGATTCGCTCTTCTCTGCGTATGCGTCCTAACCGTATCATTGTCGGTGAGGTACGTGGCGCGGAAGCACTTGATATGCTGCAGGCGATGAATACAGGCCATGATGGCTCATTGTCTACCGGCCATGCGAACAGTTCACGCGATATGCTCAGTCGTCTGGAAACGATGGTGCTCAGTGGAGCCGAGCTACCGATTCAAGTTGTACGGCAGCAGATCAGCTCAGCAATTGATATTTTCGTGCATTTATCACGCTTACGTGACCGCTCCAGACGCATCGTTGAAATCTCTGAGGTGCGTGGCATGATCGATGGAGAGGTTGTATTGAATCCTCTGTTTTTGTTTGAGGAGGAGGGCGAACGTGAAGGCAAAATTGTCGGTCAACTGAAACCAACAGGGAATCTGCTGATTCATACCGATAAGCTGCGTGCGGCTGGTGTAGAGGAATGGAGGCAACTTGCAGCCATTGGCAATACGGAATATACGACTGCAAATATAGGAGTATAAACCATGTCTGAGTAGAAAGGAGGAACTTAGAGTGAGCATGAATAGTCGTTCTTCTTTGGGAGGAACCCGGTCTAATCAACCAGCAAAGCCAGGCGGAGCACGTCAAACGATGGGACAGCCCCTGCATAAACGGCCACCTGGTGATGCTCCATCGCCTGCACTGATCGATTATACGGTATACCAGCTAAGTGCCTTGCAGCGAATTGGCTGTATGATCATGTGCGGAGCGATATTTGCGGTGGTAGGGTATTTGTTCTATCGCAGTTGGATTGTAGGTATCGTACTGGCAGGTGCAGCATGGTTTACACCGCGCTTACTGCGCAACTATTTGATTGAACGAAGGCGAAGTGCATTAAGCGCTCACTTCAAGCAGGCACTGTATTCTCTATCTTCGTCGCTGGCAGCAGGGCGCTCGGTTGAAAATGGGTTTCGAGAAGCTGCGCAGGATTTGCGAATGTTATACCCGGATGGCGATAACGATATGATTCGCGAGCTTACCATTATTACGACGAGAATGGATTATGGACAGCCGATTGAGGAAGCTCTGGAGGATTTTAGTATTCGTGCTGCCAGTGAGGACATTGCCAATTTTGCGGATGTATTTATTACATGTAAGCGCACTGGCGGTGATCTGGTAGAGGTTGTTCGCAAAACATCAACGATTATCGGAGAGAAGCTGGATATCCAGCAGGATATTACGGTCATGATTGCACAAAAGAAATTCGAGTCCTACATATTGATGGCGACACCGTTTGTGTTTTTGATCTTTTTGAATGTGGCGGCCGCTGACTTTATGAAGCCGCTATATGGCAATCCAATCGGTATTGTGGTATCAACCGTGTGCTTGCTGGCGCTGACAGGCTGCTTTGCACTGATTCGTAAATTTATGAATATTCGCGTGTGATGGATATTGCTCCATCGACATGAATTCACATGAAGGGAGGTGAATCAACTGATTGGAGTGTGGCTGGAGGGATTGATTGCAGCTTCGCTAATTGTGGGCTGGATTGTATTGTATCAAAGCGCTGATGAGAAGCATAAGCGGCTCGCAGAAGTACCATTTGACATGATCAAGCTGAGGAGATTTACGCCTGCATGGCTGGTATTGTTGGAAAAGGTCCGGTTTGTAGCTCGCTTTCCCGGTATATTTTATCGTGTTCAAAGCCATATTCAAAAAGGATTCGGGGTCCATTTGAGCGGAGAACGGGCACTGTTATACATTGCCGAAATGACAGGCTACTGCTGGCTTTTACTGACCGGTGGCTGCATCGTATCGGCGCTCAACGGTGGAAGTATAACCTGGCTTGCACTATGCACATTGCTTGCTGTCGTATTACCAGCTTCGCTCGTACGCGATTTGCAGAAAAAGGTGCAGGAGCGAGAGCAAGAGATTTTGATGGAATTGCCGGAGCTATTGAATAAAATTGTGCTGCTTGTTGGAGCAGGCGAAACAGCGCAGCGAGCGATAACACGCTGTGTACAGCGCAAGCAGGCAAGTGCTTCTACCCATCCTTTGTATCGTGAGCTGTTTCAGATGCTCAATGAGCTGGAGAACGGATATCCGTTCCAACAGGCGTTAGAGTCGTTTAGCAAGCGCTGCGGGGTACAGGAGGTGTCTGTCTTTACGACAACGGTGCTGCTTAACTTCCGTCGTGGTGGCGGAGAGTTTGGACTGGCATTACGTGAGCTGTCTCGCACCCTGTGGGATAAACGTAAAGCGGTAAGTCGTATGCGAGGGGAACAGGCATCCTCCAAGATGGTACTACCGATGGTTATGATCTTTGTAATTGTAATGGTTCTGGTCGGAACACCGGCATTTATGATGATGAATATGTAGGAGGAATAACAAATGAACAACGTACTTACTGGATCATGGAATGGGATGAAAAGCTTTTGGAAGCAGGAAGATGGAATCGGGACGCTGGAGATGGTATTGATCGTAGCGGTTATTTTGATGATTGCGCTGGCTTTTAAGGAAAAAATTACTGCCGTCGTGAAAGGTATGCTTAACTACATGGGCACTAAAAGTGAAGAATTTAAAAATTAACATTACGATGACCAAACAAACCTTTTGGAGAAATACGCGTGGGAGCTTCACAATTGAAGCTTCCATCGTGTTTCCGATCATACTGTTTACGACGCTGCTGCTTATGTTCTTTTGTATGTATTTATATCAAAATACAATGCTCAAGCAAGCCGCCTCCAAAACATCTGAGCGTGCAGCCTATTCATGGGACAACAGCTATAAGCAGCCAAGTACAGGTGCATTTGCAGAGGGTGAAAATGACGGATTGTACTGGCGGCTTACTGAAGATGAGATGCTGAGCAAGCTATTTGGTTGGGCAGGTGCGGCAAGTGGTGCTGAAGTTTCCATTCCAGGAGGAAGCGGCGGATCATTGCCTCAGAAAAAGCTATCTGCCGCTGCCTCCTGGGTTCCTGGTGAAATGAGTGGAAATATCAAATACGACAATGGAATGCTCGTCCGTTCGATTGATACCCAATTATCGCGTCCGATTTCATTTCCGGCGC
>JBCNLJ010000125.1:0-7139 GCA_039595515.1 Paenibacillus sp.
CACAGATCAAAAAAGATCGATACAGACTCAGTACACATTCAGTACAGATTCAATACAGACTCAATACAGGTAAACGTAATATGTATTGTTATATGAAGATTTCTCGATGTATAGTCATACTCCTATTCACACCCATAAAGCCCGACGGAATCGCACAGACATTCATGCGATCTCATCGGGCTTTCTGTTGCTGGTATTCATTGTGAATGGATGCTGCTGACGTTTAACCGACGGAGCTTCATTTGAAAAGTCTGTAATCTGATCTTTTATTTCATCACGTATATCCGCTAGGAGATCTTCCTGGCCTTCTTCTTTCGACTTTTCGGAGCGCGATGCCAACCATATACCTGCAAATGAACAAAGGTTTTACTGAGCAGATGACTCACGATATACAAGATGATCAGCACGATCAATAATGGACGGAACAGAATCCATGAAACCATCCAGATGAGCAGCAATTGCCAGCCCTTCAGCTTGCGCAAAAATAAAGGCAACGTAAAGATGCGATAGAACCAGTAGTTCTTTTGTAGCGCCTCCAAATATTCAGTGCGAATCTGCTCATTGTTAGGAGCCAGCCTGATCGCTTGCTCCATCATTTGCTTCGCCGTTCTGGCATCGCCGCGCTGTGCCGCTGACCAGCCCAGATACATAAACGTTTGCGGCTGCTCCACATCATATTGCAGTGCTTCCAGTGCGACTTCCTGTGAAGCTTGCTTGTGATGCAGATTCGCTAATACATAGCTATACAGCGCCAGATATAATCCGCTCTGTGGAAATATACGCAGCGCTTCTTTTACCTGCTCGGCAGCCTGTGGGAATTTGCCCTTAATATTGTACATATTGCCCCGTAGATAATACAGATGGGCACGATATGGATTAATACGCAACGCTTCATCTGCCGCCTGCTCCATAAGGTCCCAATTGTGCTGATCATAATAGACGAAGGCGCGTATGACCCATGCATCTTCATTATCCGGTTCCATGCGTAATGCCTGAGCGGTGCTTTCCAGCGCCTTATCGTATTCTTCCATATGCATATAAATAGTTGCCAGTGCATTGTACGGTTCTGGCATTTCCGGTGCTTCACGCAGCCATTCGCCAGCTTCGCGCAGCGCTTCATCATAACGTTCCCATTCGATAAGACGGTCGATCCGTTCCGAACGCAGGCTGGATAGATCAGGCTCGTTTGTATAATTACTCATAGGCGGCTCCTCTAATCATAAAATGGATACCGAATCGTTAGATATGGTAGTGTTAGGCTAACGATTCGGCAGCATAGGCTAGCGGATTTTATGCTTTTTAATATAATCGAGCACAGCCGTATATTCGCCATTAGTATCGCTAAATGTCGCATAGTTGCGCGCCGTAGCGAACCATTCAGTCGTAGACGGCTGACGCGTTTTGAGCGCACGGTTAAAATCCAGATCAGTCAAAGGCTGAATCTCGCCTGTTTCCATCGCTCGCTCCAGCGCAATCTCGATCGTGTCGCGCACAAGCTGATCCAGATCAGCCCCGGAAAAGAGCTCCGTATTGGTAGCTAGCTTTTTCAAATTAATCGAATCGGCAGGCTTATCTTTTAGCTTGAGATCCAGAATCGTGCTGCGCTCTGATTCCTCTGGTGGTGAAACGAATAGCAGATTGTTAAACCGCCCCGGTCGACGTAGCGCAGAGTCTAGATACCACGGTGTATTCGTAGCCCCGATAATAAATACATGTTCATTAAAGCTTGCCAGCCCGTCCAATTCGAGCAGCAACTGGTTCACCAGCATCCGATCATGATGCTGACGCATATTATGACGACTGCCACCGAGCGCATCCAGCTCGTCAATAAACAGAACGCATGGCGATTCCGCGCGCGCCTTTTCAAACACATCGTGCAAATTATGCTCGCTACCGCCTACATACATAGACAGAATCGCCTGTAGTTCCAGATGCAAAAAGCTGGCATTGATCTCACCTGCTACCGCGCGTGCCAGAAAGGTTTTTCCACAGCCTGGAGGCCCGTACAGCAAAATGGAGCCACCCGCCTTTTTGCCGTAAGCAGCAAATAGCTCCGGTTGCTTCAAAGGCAGGATAAAGTTCATACGAATCTTCTTTTTGATTTCTTCCATACCACCTACATCGTCAAACGTAATCATTGGCTTTTCCAGCTCTACCAGATCATTCGAATCTTTATCAAATTGAATCACTTTTAGATTTTTGCGGCGTTGCTCGTGCTCATCGCTCATTGTACACCACTCCATATGTAGATTTGTGTTGCTAAGCTTGCTAATGTAGTAACATCATAACTCATTCGGCGCGGGATTCACCACTATGTAATTCCGTTTTCTTTTATATAGACGAGCAGGGAAGGGTGTATACATATTTACACATGCGGCTGAATACAGTATGATAAGACTAATTTAATCGGCGATGGAGTTCGCCATGAACCGCTGAGCTCAGCTAATGACTCCTACCTGTACACATGGGTGATCCATGTCTTATTCAGGTAGGAGTTTTTTGTGCGCTGGAAGTGGGGCGATGATCCTGATGAATGAACTCAATCGATCGGTACAATTTGAAAATAGAAAGAACAAGAAAAGGAAGTGGAATCATGCTGTATGTACTTGTGGCGATAGCTGGCATTCTGGGCGCGATCTGTCGTTATCTGATCGGAGTGCTCATTCCGAGTCATGGCTTTCCAATCGCAACGCTGTTGATCAATCTAACCGGATGCTTTTTACTCGCGCTTGTGATGCGCTATATCGCACGCCTGCCGCGCGTGTCCTCTAATATGGTAACGGTGATGGGCACAGGCTTTGTCGGCTCCTACACGACCTTTTCCACATTCAGTCTGGAAAGTATCCAACTGATCGAACGCCAGATGTATATCACTGCGCTGCTATATATTGGAGCAAGCCTGATCGGTGGTCTGCTGTTCACATGGCTTGGTTTTGTATGTAGTGAACGTCTACTAGCGCGAAAGGAGGCGCATGCCAATGCTCGTTAACATCGGACTCGTCGCACTTGGTGCCCTATTCGGTGTACTGGCACGCTTTTTATTATCCCGCTGGATGAAGAAGCGGTGGCCGATGGATTTCCCACTGGCGACGCTGCTCATTAATTGGAGCGGTTCTTTTCTGCTCGGTGTACTGGTCGGTTCAGGGGCAGGCAGTCACTGGCAGCTATTGATCGGAACAGGCTTTATGGGCAGCTATACGACCTTTTCGACGTTTAAGCTGGAAAATATGGAGCTACATTTGAAGCAAAAGCATAAGATGCTGATTGGCTATTTGTGTCTTTCTTATGCAGGTGGGATTGTGCTTGCAGGTGTAGGGCTCTGGCTGGGGCATGGAATTGGCGTGGTACGTTGAATTACTTCTATTGCAGGTTGGATGTACTCCGTCTTATGAAATATATATTCGCATCAAGTTCTAAGCTCGATTGTGCTGTATTTTATCAAATTCAAAACTGAAATAGTGCAACAAGATTCGTTGCGTGTAAAGCCTAATTCCTTATGCAGGTCATACTTAATAAAATACAAGCCAAAAGCTCTTCTATGCATCCCAATTGATACCTTGCAAAAGGCATAACGGATCATAAAAGAGCTTTTGGCTCATTAACGATTAATCGGCAGTGTTAGTAGTATCAGCAATAACATTTTGCCAGATATCACGCAGTGACCAGCATGTCCACTCCTGAACATGTGCTTGTCCACCAGATGCGACCAGCTCGATACTGGCGCAATTTCCCTGTGGATAAATGCGACTGGTCAATGTCGCGCGTCCATCATTGGCAAACACTTCAATCGAAGACCGATCGACAAAAATACGCAATGTCAGTAATGCATCCTTAGCCAACGAAGCTGTTCTGATGCCATCCTGCGGTTTGCCGGATTGCGAAGCATCGAGGATTAGCTGTTCATTTGCAATATCATACATAATAACGGTTTGATCATCGGCATCGCTGTGTAGCGTCAAGCCAACCTTGTCGGCATCACTGTGGTTCAAATCGAATACAGCATGAATTTCCAGCAGAGCTTCGCTCATCGTTACACTATAATGATCGGTCACCGTAAATGCTGTACCGAGCGAAAATTGCTCCTGGCGAAGCAGCTTCGTTTCATCAACAGGATTCATCAGCAGATGTCCATGCTCATCCACATTTAGCACGCGCGGCAAGGTTAGTGCACCTGCCCATCCGTGTGCTTTCGTCGGCATATCCGATTCCCACATATCCATCCAGCCGATCGCAATCCTCCGTCCTTGATCATCCAGTAACGTTTGTACCGCATAAAAATCATGTCCATGATCCAGCTCATGAAATTCACCATGCTGAAAATCATTCGTATCATAGTCATAATCACCGATCAGATAACCTGTCTGGAACAGATTAAAATAGCGTTCCTCCGTGCGCTCGATGCCCTGAGGAGAGATCAGCAGCACATATCGACCATCCAGTTCAAAGAAGTCCGGACATTCCCACATAAATCCGAGTGTACCGTCGCTTTGTGCAAGGATGCCATCGTACGTCCATTGTCGCAAATCTGGCGAGTGGTAGCGGATGACGCGTCCATGACCGTCCTGCGTTGCATTACCAAGCACCATATACCATGTATCGCCATGCTTCCATACTTTAGGATCACGGAAATGATGGGCACTATCCGATGGCGGCTGCGCGATTACCGGATTGGCTTCATATTTGTGAAAATGAATGCCGTCGTGGCTGAACGCAATATTTTGGTTTTGCGTAAACAGGTCTTTTTCACGGTCGGTATAATGATGACCGGTATAGACCAGTGTCAATACACCCTCGTCGTCGACAGCACTACCGGAAAAGCAGCCGTCCCGGTCGCATTCATCACCCGGTGCAAGCGCGATGGGGCAATGCTCCCAGTGAATCAGATCTTTACTTTTCACATGCCCCCAGTGCATCGGGCCCCAATGCTCGTCATACGGGTGATGCTGGTAAAAGACATGATACTCGCCGTTAAACTGAATCATGCCGTTCGGATCATTGATCCAGTTGGCAGGAGCGGCAATATGGTAACCAGGGCGATACGTTGGATTGATATTCTCTCCGGCAAGCCGAAGTGCCTCAGCGGCATGGTGTAGGGAATGTAGAGTAGACAATGAATTTCCTCCTTCAAAATAGGCAGTATGACTTCATGATGGATTGACCTTGCAATAGGACGACCAGACGACCTGATCATAGGATAAACTCACGATAGGATAACTAGGAGACCTGACAACCTTGTCTTATCGCCTCGAACGATGATCCCACGGTATTCAAGAGTACAAGAATGTTGAACGATCCAGGCCAATTCTTTTACGTCAATGGCTGTGTCGTTTCCAGCGGCTGATTAAGCTTGGATGCTTTTTTCTGCTTGTCATTAAACAAGGTGAAAATGGAGATGACCGTAAACAGCAACACCAGCGCACCCATGATCAAATACGTATGGCGGAAGCCCATATCATCGTACAATGAACCGGCAATCGGTGATAATACCGCCTGACCGACCTGAGAAGCAAACTGAAAACCAACCAGATACAAAATCGACGAGAGGCGTGTATCAAAATGCGCCGCTAGATATTTGAAAATGGCAATCAGCATAATCGGCAATTCCAGCGCGTGGATCAGCTTCACGGCAGAGATGCCAATCGGTTCAAACACAAGCCCGGAACCGATAATGCGCAGCGCCATTAACAACCCAGCGAGAATGAGCGACTTTTTCGCTCCCAGTTTATTCACGATAAAGGGTGCCATGAACATCATACCGGCTTCCAAAAATACCTGAAATGAGTTCAAATAGCCATACACCTGATTGCCCAGCGCATGAGTAGGGAACAACGACGAGTAATAGATCGGAAATTGCTGATCATACACCCCATAGACGCAGGCGACCCCCACCACATACAGAATGAAATACCAGAACGGCCGAAGGGTGAACAGGGTGCCGATATCTTTGATTTTCACCGAAGCAGCTTTCTCCAGCTCGTTTTCCGTCACCTGAATGCGCAGCGATAGGATAATGCCAACGAGCACAATCGCAGAAAGCGATGAAATCCAGAAGTTAATATTCGGGTTCAAATTGAACAATTGTCCGGCAAAGAACGTAGCGGCTGCCCAGCCAAGCGAACCCCACATACGTGAACGTCCGTATTCAAATCCATACTTGCGACTTACTTTTTCCACGTACGTTTCGATCGCTCCGACTCCGGCAAGAAAGCCAACGCTCAAAAACAATCCGCCTACAATCGCTCCAAGCCATACATTTACCTGTAGCAATGGCCCGTATACAAATACAAAAAACGGTCCCGTAAATACAAGTAATAAGCTGATAAACAGCAAAATATTGCGTTTTAAGCCGATTTTATCGGAGATATAGCCATAGAGCGGCTGCGCACATAACGCGAATATAGCGTTTACAGAAAAAATTAGCCCGGTTTGCGTACCGGTCAGCTTCATCTCCTGTCCAAGCCAGATCGAGAACAGGGAATAGCTGGACGACCAGCATACGAAAAAGAAGAAAAAGTAAAGGCTGAGCTTCCAGTACAAACTTTTGGATACGGACATATCATTCGCTCCTTCATTCATGTAAGTGCTTTCTTTGAGACGAATTATATGTCAACCGCTTTCATATGTCAACCGCTTGCATACTGGGGACAGAAGAAAGATGATGCTTGAAGTTGTGCTTAGTAGAACCTGAATACAAGCTCATGTATACGAAAATGGCTAATTGTATTAGGGCGAGTATGTAAGCCTGATGTGGCTGTGGCATACACCACTCCGGGAAGGAATAAGGGGATGGACTCCCGTCTCGCACAGGAATCTACGGATTAGGAGTGAAATGTAGATTCCCGTGCTCAAAAGTCGTCCATTCCCCTTATTTCCTTCCCTCCGTTCTGTGCGGCTTACATCCTGCCCGTTTGTATACAACCCCTAAGTTCATTTGTATGAGTTTGACCATATTTATTTTGGCAATGCAAATATCAAAAAGCACTTCCAAAAGCCCAGCTCGCCCGTACAATTGAGCAGGCAGCAGGCAGCAGGCAGCAGGCAGCAGGCAGCAGGCAGCAGGCAGCAGGCAGCAGGCAGCAGGCAGCAGGCAGCAGGCAGCAGGCAGCAGGCAGCAGGCAGCAGGCAGCAGGCAGCAGGCA
>JBCNLJ010000126.1:0-6929 GCA_039595515.1 Paenibacillus sp.
GGTGCGAAGCGGTGTTTTTTGTGGTTTAGCATCAAACACTCCGGGAAGGAATAAGGGGACGGACTCCCGTCTCGCACAGGAATCTACCGAGTAGGAGTTAATTGTAGATTCCCGTGCTCAAAAGTCGTCCTTTCCCCTTATTTCCTTCCCTCCGTTCTGTGCTAATTCAAAATACGCGCTTGCATGGGGGTGTAGCCGTTTTTTATTTTCGCTGTTCATGATGCTATTGAAATTATGAATAACAGTAATGAACTGGTGGTTTTGAGAGCTTTGATTACTTTATTTGATTACTTTAGAAATTCAAAATATTTTAAAGTAATTTAGTGTCATTCAATACAGCTCCACATCATTTGTAGTGGATCAAGGCTTTATGATCTGTTTTTATGATCTGTTTGGTACATTATTAGAAATTTAAACGGATACGGGGGCGTTTACGCAAGGATTGTGAAGGGGCTTGAAGTAGAGGGAGATGGTTTTGATGGTTTTGATGGTTTTGATGGTTTTGATGGTTTTGATGGTTTTGATAAACGAGGATTATTTGTATAGCGCATGAGGGCGAAGGCGTGTGGTATACTTGGGGCAGGAATTGTTTTTGAAAATGGTTTTGTAGGTACGGGTTATATTTGTTGCTGTATTGCGTTGTTTATTGCAGTTTTTTTGTTTTCCGCTTGTTTTATATCCACTTTTATGGCGATTGTGCAGTCTTAGATTTTGCAGTGTTATCAGTTAATTCTGTGGACGTGTAGTCGCTCTAATTCCCATCATTTTTTATAGTTAATCATGAGCTGTTGGTGGCTAATTATGCTCCTTTTATAGTTAATGAAGTTTGATAGAGTATTGGTTTGGTGATCAACGTCGCTTTTATGTAGGTGCTCTTGTTTGAATGTTCTCATTAACATACTTTTCGATCTGCTATCTATTCCTTTCTTGAAAGCTCCACTTTTAGTTGTCAGCTTCATTCATGATCTATCCGTCATGTTGCGTCTTTACAATGGGACTCGCTTTCACTTGTACAATTTAGACATGAACTCTCCATACGAAATACCCGAACACGGAAGCGCTCGGGCAGGGTTGATTGAAAGTTTAATATTACGTTTTTACGTATTTAGCCATTCGGTTTTGTGTAGCAAATGTTTGATGTCTATGCTTTTATGTTTGAACTGATGGATTAGTCCTGTGCGTGCTCTGCGTATGCAGCAGCATCGAGCAATGTGGACAGGGCTGCGTCGAGGTCGCCGTCTACTTTTAGTTCGATCATCCAGCCGCGGCCGTAAGGATCGGAGTTGACGAGTTCAGGTTCGGCTTCGAGATCAGGATTGAGCTTACTTACGGTTCCAGCGATCGGGCAAAACAGTTGAGAGACGGTTTTAACCGATTCGATTGTACCTAGCTCTTCATCCTCACTTACGGCGCGTCCATCTTCAGGCAGCTCCACAAACACAATATCTCCCAGTTGATGCTGGGCAAAATCTGTAATACCGATACGTACAGTATCGTCACTAATACGCTCCACCCATTCATGCTCTTTACTGTACAACAATTGATCCTTAATCTCGCTCATCGTTTATGCTCCTCCGATTCTTGTCATGTTGGTATCCTAATGCCACAAGAGTATAGTAAGCGAGTTTGCGCTGTCAAGAGGCTTGACATCGTTTACTCAATCAAGTATTAATATAATAAACATACATTTTTGACCTTTTAGTTATTTAATGTTCGGAAATACATAACATCATATGGAAGCGGATGAACGTACAGGGAGAGACTGACCACTCGATGGCAGCGCCGAAGGAGTAAGCCGGAAACGGTGAATCTCTCAGGTAAAAGGGACCTGTACCGGACGCGGCTCTGGAGAGCATCCGGCGCAGAGTAACATGCGCAGCGGATCACCAAAGGGGAAACTTGCTTGAAACGGCTGAACTATTAATTTCAGCTCCATCAGCGATGTGCTGACAGGCGGCAAGGTAACTCTCAGGTATCAAGGACAGGGAGGACAAGGGAATGAGCGGGTTTTGCACCCGTTTCTTCCCCGTCCTCCCTGTTTTTTTGTGTTCTGTTGCAGAACGATTGCTTTTTGGTGGTGGGCAGCCTGTAAGCCTACCGTGGAGAAAATGCTATCGCCAAATAAATAAGCTTTGCTCTTGATGACTATCTCAGACTGAGCTGAACTTTTTCGCAGTCTGTAGATCGCTTGACCGTTCATATTATGAATTTGAGGTGAGCCAAAATGACAACAGAGCTGAAAAGAACACCGCTTTACCCGTTATACGCTGAAACAGGCAACCCGCGCTGCATCGATTTTGGAGGCTGGGATTTGCCAGTACAATTTTACGGAATTCAAAAAGAACATGAAGCTGTGCGCGAACGCGCTGGACTATTCGATGTCTCCCATATGGGCGAGGTGATGTTCAGCGGTAAAGGCACCGAAGCATTTCTGCAAAAGATGCTGACGAACGATGTGACTCGTCTACAGGATGGACAAGCACAATACACATTGATGTGCTATCCAAACGGTGGCGTTGTGGATGATCTGCTTGTATACCGGATTCATGAGAATCTGTACATGCTTGTACTGAATGCTTCCAACATCGATAAAGACATCGACTGGCTCCAGCAGCATCTGCCGGATGATGTGCTGCTCAATAATATTTCAAACGAAACGGCACTGATTGCGTTGCAAGGTCCACTGGCAGCATCGATTATGAGCAAAGCGGCTGGTACGGACACACTGGCTGAGCTATCCAGCTTTACCTTTGTTACGGATGTGAAGCTGCATGATGCAAAGGTCATCATCTCCCGTACAGGCTATACCGGTGAGGATGGTTTTGAAATTTACTGTCCGGCAGAGCAAGCTGGAGAGATCTGGAAGGGTCTGCTGGCAGCAGGTGAAAGCGATGGCTTGATCGCCTGCGGTCTGGGCGCGCGTGATACGCTTCGCTTTGAAGCAAAGCTGCCGCTGTATGGTCAGGAGCTATCCGCTGATATTACACCGCTGGAAGCAGGACTTGGCTTTTTCGTCAAGCTGGACAAAGGTGATTTTATCGGTCGTGACGTACTCGCAGAGCAGAAGCAAAATGGTGTTCCCCGCAAGCTCGTTGGTGTTGAGCTACTGGATCGCGGTATTCCGCGCTCGCACTATCCTGTATTCCGCGACGGTCGTCAGATTGGCGAAGTAACGACAGGTACACAGTCGCCTACATTGAAGCGCAATCTCGGATTGGCATTAATCGAAGCGAGCAGCGCTGAGCTTGGTACACCGCTGGAAATAGAGATTCGGGGTAAGCAGTTGAAGGCTGAGGTCGTCAAAGCTCCATTTTACAAACGTTAGCCGTTCAAATCCTAAATCCTCTCACTTTATTGATCGATTATCTTATTGATTGATTATCGCCAGGAACGGATGCATAGGAACGATTCGATTTATTATATTCCGGTAGCTTGCTGCCGAAAGGAGCATAACTTATGAAATCCCATCGCTACATTCCGATGACCGCGCAAAATGAAGCCGATATGCTGGCTGTCATTGGCGCTTCCTCTGTAGAGGAATTGTTCAAAGATATTCCTGCTTCTGTTCGTTACGAGGGCACGATGCCCATGTCAGGCATGCTGGACGAATATGCCTTAACTCGTCACCTGTCCACACTTGCTGGACGCAATGCGGATACTGATCGCTACACCAGCTTTCTCGGTGCAGGCATTTACGATCATCATGTTCCTTCTGTTATTAATCATGTTATCTCCCGCTCTGAATTTTATACAGCGTACACCCCGTATCAACCGGAAATTAGCCAGGGCGAGCTGCAAGCGATTTTCGAGTTTCAATCGTATATATGTGAATTGACCGGCATGGCTGTTGCCAATGCGAGTATGTACGATGGTGCAACCGCACTTGCTGAAGCGGCTTCACTCGCGGCATCTGCGACTCGCCGCAACAAGATTGTCGCGTTCTCCACGATTCACCCAGAATCCCGTGCAGTTGTACGAAGCTATGCACGCGGTCTGAATCTGGAAGTCGTTGAAGTGGCTTATGGCGATGGCGTCACAGACATTAGCGCACTTGCCGAAGTGCTGGATAACGATACGGCGGCGGTACTTGTGCAATCGCCTAACTTCTTCGGTGGTGTTGAAGGCATCCGCGCTGCTGCGGATCTGGCGCATGAGCATGGTGCACTGCTCGTCGTGAGCACTAACCCGATCTCACTCGGTCTGCTGGAAGCACCCGGCAAGCTTGGAGCGGATATCGTAGTCGGCGATGCCCAGCCACTCGGTATCTCCATGTCGCTCGGCGGCCCAACCTGCGGATTCTTCGCTGTGTCCCAGGCCCAGATGCGCCGCATGCCAGGACGTATCGTTGGTCAAACGACCGATCGCAACGGTAAACGCGGCTTCGTGCTCACACTGCAAACCCGTGAACAACATATCCGCCGTGACAAAGCAACATCTAACATTTGCTCCAATCAGGCGTTACTGGCGCTATCCGCTTCCGTATACTTGTCCGTTATGGGCAAACAGGGGATGGTTGACGTAGCTGGACTGAATATACAAAAAGCTCATTATGCTGCCAAAACGATTGCTGCTGTCAACGGCTGTACACTGGCATTTGCCGCTCCATTCTTTAATGAATTTGTCATTCGTCTGCCGGAAGGTACTTCGGCATCGGCAATCAACAGCAAGCTGCTGGAAAAAGGAATCATCGGTGGTTATGATCTCGGTCTGTCGTATCCGGAATTGTCCGGTCATATGCTGTTCGCTGTAACTGAAAAACGCACCAAAGCGGAAATCGATCAACTGGCAATCGAACTGGAGGCATCGCTATGACAAACGAAACGTTAACTGCGAACGAATCGCAAGCTGTCGAACCGAATCAACTGCAACCAACCGTTGTGGCAAAGGAAAAAGCACTCATTTTCGAATTGAGTCAAACCGGTCGTGTAGGTTATTCCTTACCGGAATGCGATGTGCCTGAAGCAGACCTGAACAGTCTGATCCCACAGGATATGCTGCGCAGTGAAGCTGCTGCATTGCCAGAAGTCTATGAAGTCGATGTGATCCGTCATTATACTGAACTGTCTCGTCTGAACTTCGGTGTCGATAATGGCTTCTATCCACTCGGTTCCTGTACGATGAAATACAATCCTAAAGTAAACGAAGACGTAGCTCGCTACGCCGGATTTGCCAAAATCCATCCGTACCAGCCAGAACAAAGTATTCAAGGGGCACTTGAGCTGCTGCATACGTTGCAAAACGATCTGGCCGTCCTAACGGGTATGGATGCCGTTACCCTGCAACCAGCCGCTGGTGCACACGGCGAATGGACAGGCCTGATGATGATTCGCGCCTATCATGAAAAACGTGGTGAGCACCGTACGAAAGTAATCGTACCGGATTCCTCGCACGGTACGAACCCGGCAAGTGCGACCGTAGCCGGTTTCCAAACGGTAACGATTCCTTCCAATGAACGCGGACTGGTTGATCTGGATGCACTGCGTGCAGCGGTTGGTCCGGATACCGCTGCCCTGATGCTGACCAACCCGAACACACTCGGCTTGTTCGAGGAACAAATTACTGAGATTGCTCAGGTTGTACACGAAGCAGGCGGTCTGCTCTATTATGATGGTGCTAACTCCAATGCGATTATGGGTATTGCCCGTCCAGGTGATATGGGCTTCGACGTCGTTCACTTGAATCTGCATAAAACGATGAGTACCCCGCACGGCGGCGGCGGCCCAGGTGCCGGCCCAGTCGGTGTGAAAAGCAAGCTGCTTCCATTCCTGCCTGAGCCTGTTGTAGAAAAACAAACAGACGGCACCTACACCCTTCGTTCCGGTTCACCCGATTCGATCGGTCGCGTAAAGGCATACTATGGTAACTTCGGCATTCTCGTGCGCGCCTATACGTATATCCGCAGCTATGGCCCGGAAGGTCTGCGCCGTGTATCCGAATGTGCGGTACTGAACGCCAACTATATGATGCACCGCCTGAAGGATCATTATGTGATGCCATACGACAATGTGTGCAAACACGAATTCGTCATGTCCGGCAAAGGCTTGAAGCAATACGGCGTACGCACACTGGATGTAGCCAAACGATTGCTTGATTTCGGCTACCACCCACCAACCGTATACTTCCCACTGAACGTGGAAGAATGCATCATGATCGAGCCAACCGAAACCGAGAGCAAAGAAACACTCGACGGCTTTATCGATACCATGATCCAGATCGCGAACGAAGCGAAGGAAAATCCAGAGCTGGTGCTGAATGCACCATATACCACATACGTGAGTCGTCTGGATGAAGCAACTGCGGCACGTAAGCCAGTGTTGAACTGCGCTTGTAGCTAAATAGTAGGTTAGACGCTCATTAGAGCAGTATAGAAAAAGCTTCCAGAGTTATGCATTTTGCATGCGCTGGGAGCTTTTTGCTTGTGCTTTCTTTTAGCTTTGGAAGTGACGGTATGCTTACTTTTAAAAGTATGCTTTGGGAAGAATTTTTTGAGAAGCAATTAAGGATTAACTTTTTTTGGAATAAATAGGTTGGTGCGCTGCATACATCACTCCGGCAAGGAATAAGGGGACGGACTCAGGTGGAGCCGCGGGAATCTACGAATTGGGATAGAAGGTAGATTCCCGCCCCTCCAAAATCGTCCTTTCCCCTTATTTCCTTCCCTCCGTTCCGTAAGGATCGCAACATATTATTTAGATACGCGTAAAGTAGCATCCTTTTTATAATTAAAGCTCATCATTTAATACGAATTGAACCAATTTAAGTATTAGCTGATATCTCAAATTTCTTTTATGCTATAAGTAGTTTTTAATGTACATCAACATCTTTTTTGCCTAATTAATGCAAGTTAACACAACTTGGCTCAGACAATAACTCCATTCTGTATGTACCCTTGATGCATATCCCGCAATATATTTATTATACGCTGTATT
>JBCNLJ010000127.1:0-6760 GCA_039595515.1 Paenibacillus sp.
GCAGGCACAAGGGGATTCGATCCATTATCGCCTGGATATGATCCATGATTGCTTGGATTACACACTACAACTAGCGTAAGCAAGTTCACATATGACTGGAGGTCATCAACTATGGCAGATTTGAGCATTAATCTTGCAGGTATTCGCTCTCCTAACCCGTTCTGGCTAGCATCGGCGCCACCAACAAATACAGGTTATCAGGTACAGCGTGCTTTTAAAGCAGGCTGGGGTGGCGCAGTGTGGAAAACGCTGGGTGATCCGATCATTAATACATCCGCCCGCTTTGCGGCGGTTAGCTTCAACGGACAGCGTGTTGCTGGCTTTAACAATATCGAGCTGATTACCGACCGTCCACTGGATGTGAACCTTAAGGAAATCTATGAAACGAAGAAACGTTTTCCCAACCATGCTATTATCGCTTCACTCATGGTAGAGCCGAAGCAGGAGAAATGGCATGAGATCGTAAAACGCGTCGAGGATGTCGGTGTAGACGGTCTGGAGCTGAACTTTGGCTGTCCGCACGGGATGGCAGAGCGCGGTATGGGCGCTGCATCCGGGCAGCAGCCGGATCTGGTTGAAGCGCAGACACACTGGGCAAAGGAAGTTGCAACTACACCCGTTATCGTGAAGCTGACGCCCAATATTACGGATATTACCGTCGTTGCTCGTCATGCCGTACGCGGCGGTGCGGATGCGATCAGCATGATCAATACGATCAACAGTCTGGCTGGCGTCGATATTCACACCTGGAATACGATTCCGCATGTAGGCGGACAGGGTGCACATGGCGGCTATTGCGGTCCGGCAGTCAAGCCAATTGCGCTTAATATGGTCGCTGAATGTGCGCGTCATGCTGATATCGGGGTACCGATTTCCGGAATTGGCGGAATCTCTACATGGCAGGATGTGGTCGAATTCATGCTGATGGGTGCTACAGGCGTGCAGGTTTGCACAGCGGTTATGCATCACGGCTTCCGCATCGTCGAGGATATGATCGATGGATTAAGCAATTATTTGGATGAAAAAGGACTGTCTTCAGTAGAGGAGCTAATCGGGCGCTCGGTACAGAAATACTCCAACTGGGGCGATCTGAACCTGAATTATCAGGTTGTTGCTCGTATCAATGAAGACAACTGCATTAACTGCAACAAGTGTCATATCGCCTGTGAGGATTCGTCGCATCAATGTATTGATATGCTGACCAATGCGGACGGCAAAAGTATTCTTCAGGTGCGCGAGGAGGATTGCGTAGGCTGTAACCTCTGCTCGATCGTCTGTCCGGTCGATGGTGCGATTGATATGGTGGCGATCGAGAATGACTTACCGCCGATGACATGGAATGAACGCCAGCGTACGATTGCTTCACTCAACGATGCGTACAATGTGGAGGTGATGTAATGAAGAAAATCATTAAAAACGGCACGATCGTTACCGCCTCTGAGACGTATGGAGCCGATATGCTGATTGAAAATGGCATCATTACGAGTATCGCCGTACAACTGGATGCACCGGATGCCGAGATTATCGATGCTACAGGATGCTATGTATTTCCGGGCGGTATCGATCCACATACGCATCTGGATATGCCTTTTGGCGGTACGGTCACACGGGATGATTTTGAATCCGGCACGATTGCGGCTGCGTTTGGCGGTACGACGACAATTATTGATTTTTGTCTGACCAATAAAGGCGCGTCGCTGCAAAGCGCAGTTGATACATGGCATGCCAAGTCGCATGATAAAGCAGTGATCGATTACAGCTTTCATCTGATGATCTCCGAAATTAACGATGAGGTGCTGGCAGAGCTGCCGGTCATTATGGAAAATGAGGGCATTACCTCCTTCAAAGTCTTTATGGCATACAAAAATACATTTCAAGCCGACGATGGCACCCTGTTCAAAACGCTGCAAACCGCTCGCCGCGAGGGCGCACTTGTCATGGTGCATGCCGAAAATGGCGATGTGATCGAATATTTGATCGAACAGGCATTGGCTGCCGGACAGACCGATCCGATCTACCACGCGCTCACTCGCCCACCAGAGCTTGAAGGCGAAGCGACCGGACGTGCGATCTATCTGACCGAGCTTGCCGATTCACAATTGTATGTGGTGCATGTCACCTGCGCCGATGCCGCGCTAAAAATCGCTGAAGGTCGCAAAAAGGGACTACGTATCTATGGCGAGACATGTCCACAATACCTGGTACTCGATCAATCCGATCTGGAAAAGCCAGACTTTGAAGGTGCCAAATACGTATGGTCCCCTCCATTACGGGAGAAATGGAATCAGGATGTGCTGTGGGATTGCCTGTGGAGCGGCAGCTTGCAAACGATTGGCTCGGATCAATGCTCGTTCGACTTCAACGGTCAGAAGGAGCTAGGACGTGGCGACTTTTCCAAAATTCCAAATGGCGGTCCGATTATTGAGGATCGGTTCAGCATTTTATATTCCGAAGGTGTGGCAAAGGGGCGTATCTCGCTCAATCAATTTGTATCGATGATCTCGACCACCAGCGCCAAGCTGTTCGGCATGTTCCCGCAGAAAGGCACACTATCGATTGGCAGTGATGCGGATATCGTGATTTTCGATCCGACCGTGAAGCGCACGCTGTCTGCCAGTACCCATCATATGCGGGTCGATTATAGCGCCTTTGAAGGCATGGAAGTGACCGGCGAGCCGGTATCGGTACTGAGTAGGGGCGAATTCGTTATTAAGGATAAGCAGTTTGTCGGGATGCCTGGCAGTGGACAGTATCTGCATCGTAATCGCTTTGAAGCACCGGCAACGCTCGATCATAAGCCTGCCGCCGAAAAAGTATCCAGTGGAGGGATGTCCTGATGTCTGCATTTGCTGAATACGAACGGGAAAAGCAACAAATCGATGCTATCCTTGCTCAGGGCTATATTATCGCAGCCATTCAGGAAACTCTGGATGGCGCGCTGCTGCATTTTGCTCCCTCCGCTCCTCATACAGAACGCACACAGTTGCAGATTCTGACCGCGGATGCGCGTAAGTATGTAACGACACTGCTGTTTGCCAGACAGGTGCAGCCAGCGTCGGGATAATCCTGCCGTTGTGCAGGTTGTCCAGATTATACAGGCAGAATTGGAATTGAGTTGCTATAGATGGACAGCAGTGTTGCAGAAGTGGATTATCTGTCTGGTAGGTCATCCCTGCCGACCGATGACCCTGGCGCACTCAGACTGGATATGAAGGAGCTGGGATGCAGTTTGAATATATTCCAGCTATCCTATAATCCTGCAGAGTACACCATATGAGCCGCAATCTTGCTCACACTCAGGTACATCTTTATGTACTCACTACTAGCCTTCTGCCTCGATCCTATCAGTATGCTACAGAGCCCAGCGATGCTTCCCTGCATCGTATCGGCTCTGCTTTAGCATAGAAGTACCTGCTTGACCTTGACGCTACAGATTACAGTTTGTCTAACGTGATGCCTGTCATACACGTTAATTCGATCTGAGCGTTCAAGCGCAATACCGCTTCACCCTCATCCTCCCCCATAGGATGTGTTGTGCCTTACTCCATATTCCAAAGCCATCAAGCATGTGCAGATCGCTCTGGGATATGGAGCTTTTTTGTATTATTTTCCAACTAATTTATGAAAATGTGTAACGATTACGCTCCCCGGTTCGTCTATACCTATAAGTCGCACATTGACAATTCCAATACAAAGGAGTGTTCAACATGAAATCGACCTACAAAATTACAACACTCGGTATAGCTGCTGCATCTGTATTATGGCTTGGTGCATGCAGTAACGAAGCCGCGACAGGTACAGATGGACAGACCACTACACCTGCAACCGAGCAATCTTCCTCCACAACAACAGGTGCTGGAAGCGAATCAACAACGACCGATGTAGAAGAGGCGACAGAAGAACAGCCTGCGACGAATGATGCTAGCGGATCATCTGAATCCAGTACCGATGCAGAAGCGACCACCCCTGCTATGGGAGAGCGTCCAGCAACAGAAACGTTTGAGCTGATGGAGGAAGGCACGCTCGTTAAACGAACAGCCAAGCTCCAGCAGGGTAACGGCTATTCGATGTATGTATTTGATGCGTTTACGCTGAATAAAGAAAAGAATCGATTACAGCTAACAGCCTTCCCTGAGTATTATGTGGATATTCAAAAGCTGGATAAGAAGACCTCCATTGATGAGCTGCGTAAGCAAGGAATGACTGCATTAAAGCCATACGGTCAGCCCAAAGAATATAGCGGGGATCAATTGTATGAGAGCCCTATGGCTCCAGCCAAGCTGTATTTGCAAATATCCAGTGATAAAGGAACCTACGACTATATCGTATGGGAAGATAAAACGGGCAGTCAGTATACGTTCTTCAGCCATAAACCGCAGGGAGAGGCTTCTGAGACCGTCACTCTGCCGACTATGACTTCTTTAGCTACCATTGAAGCCGATTCAGCCTCTTGATCCGGGCTAGCCAAATCCAATCGTGATGGAGGAATTGTGACGAATGTAGATGGACAGCGATACGCCAGTTATCTCTACACAAAATAGAAAGCTCCCGTGATTGACGGGAGCTTTCTTCATGATTGGGATTGGGTTCGTGCTTTCTTTATCAAGGATAGTGAACGGAACCCTTCACCGCTACGCGCAGACCTTTACGCGTCTCCAGCACACGTACCGGAACGCGTATCCCTTCCTGAAAACGACTGCGATGAATCGAATATACAGTCACCGTAGCCGTCGTTTCCACTGGCAAACGAGTTCTCGATTCAATACGCAGGCGTAAGCGTAGTTCGGGCTGACCGGAGTGATACTGTCCGGTTGGGATCACGTCCAAAATATATCCATTCGCCGCATAGCCTTCTTGCACCACTCGCTCCAGCTCATGCTCACGATTCTCGCGCCGCTGCAAGCGTGGTAGCACGACCATGGCAACCACAAATAGCACCAGCAAGCCGATACAGCTCAAAATTAGCGATGATGAGATCGTATTCACGATGCAGCCTCCTTTCGGTATGTTTTCGATTTTAATATGACAAATTTTGTTATATTATTAAATATAAATAACAGGGGGTGAATAGGATGATATGCAAAGCTTGTGAAGGCAGCTCGTTTATTCAGGCAACCGATTACATAAACCTGCGTCCACTCGATAAAAAAATGTCGATCGGCTCCGAGAAAATCTACACCGTATGCGAAGACTGCGGCGAGGTCGCATCGATTAAAATCAGCAATCCTGAGAAGTTGAAATCATAGTTTGAACTATATTCCTGCAAAGATCAGCGTAACGAATTAGACCTCTTAAGTGAGGTCTTTTTTGTATGATTCTGAGTATGATTTTGATTGCTATTTGGATTAACATCCATACATTCTACCCTATCGCAGACGAACAATAGAGCTATTCATCTTTTTATTATATCAGTCTGTGTGTTGGATGTTGTAGTTGGATGGGACAGCCTTTTCAAAAAGATAACGATTGTCCCCACCTGTATTGTTCTGGATTACAGCCATTCTCATGCAGCCTATCCCTATGTTCACACAGGACTCCATCTTTCAAAAAACCACCAAAAAGGGTATTCTAGAAATAGACTGAATTGAATCAGATCCACCATAAAGCTGTGCAGTATCTGGCAGCAACGATACAAGCAATTGTGGAATAACAGAAAGGTGTGTCAACTGTGCGAATTAATAAATATATTAGCGAGTCGGGAGCGACTTCCCGCCGTGGAGCGGATAAATGGATTAATGAAGGGAAAGTAACGATCAACGGTGTGGTCGCTGAGCTGGGTAGTCAGGTGCAGCCGGGGGATGACGTGCGTTATAGGGGTCAAAAGATCGGTGCCGAGCAGAAAAAAGAGCATGTGTATATCGCGCTCAACAAGCCGGTTGGCATTACGAGTACGACCGAGCGACATATTAAAGGGAATATCGTGGATTTTGTTAATCATCCACTGCGCATTTTCCATATTGGTCGTCTGGACAAGGATTCGGATGGGCTGATCCTGCTGACAAACGATGGGGATATCGTGAATGAGATTTTGCGTGCGGAGAACAAGCATGAGAAGGAATACATCGTTACGGTGGATCGCCCGATCACCCATGCTTTTCTGCAAAAGATGGCATCCGGTGTGGAGATTCTGGACACCGTTACCCTACCTTGTAAGGTGACGCAGCAATCCAAATATGTATTTAAAATCATCCTGACACAAGGATTGAATCGCCAGATTCGCCGGATGTGTTCGGCGCTGGGGTATGAAGTACATGGGCTGCGCCGTACGCGGATTATGAATATTCAGCTCGGTAGTCTGCCAGTTGGAAAATGGCGTGATTTGACGGAGAAGGAACGGGAGCAGTTGTTCCGCGATTTGGATTATACGCCGCGTCCGTTATGAGTTGACTGTGTACGGATGAAATATAGAGTGCGGTTATTAAGGGTATACGCGTAAGTTGGTTTTGGTAGAACGATATGTAGTCGTGTAGGCAGCAGAGATACAGGTGGCGAGATCGAGCTAATCTTAGCTGATCTCTGAATAGAATCGCGTTTGACTGTCTATCTCATTTTAATGTTATGCCGTTCATAACTGCTTATATGTATTTTGTATATAGTCGGAATCGGAAATGAACACAAGAAAAGCTGCTCCCTTCATATCGGGAAGCAGCTTTTTCTTATGTCTTTCAGCGATATAATGCGGATGGCACTTTACTTGTAAAATACTTTATCCACATTGTAGCGCGCATGCAGGCTGTTAATGATATACGTTTCATAAATC
>JBCNLJ010000128.1:0-6747 GCA_039595515.1 Paenibacillus sp.
GACTTTTTCTCCATCATACGCGTACCACAGACCGGACAATGACTATGCGACAGATTATGCGGCTTATATTCGACCTCGCTCATCTTTACCCCGCTAACGAGCGAAGCTGCCATTTCACGAATTCCCTGTAAAAACGGCTCCGGTTTCCCCTGCCCCCGGGCAATCCGCTCTAGCTCGGCTTCCCAGCGCGCAGTCAGCTCCGGCGTGCGTAACTGAGGCGATACTAACTCGATTAGCTGTGTTCCTTTGCCGGTAGGATGAAGCGAATTGCCCTGACGCTCAATCGTATCCGATGAAACGAGCTTTTCGATAATATCCGCGCGTGTGGCAGGTGTACCCAGTCCGTGCTTTTCCATCCGCGATAACAGTGCGGCTTCAGTATAACGCTTCGGCGGTAACGTGCGCCCATTGCGTACCAGCGTACGCTGAATGCTATACGACTCACCCTGCTTAAGCTCCGGCAACGACTGGGTCGCATACTCTCGTTCCATGTCGCGTGATGAGCTATCCGACTCCTCTTCCTCGTCATCCTGCCATTGCTCATCGTACACTACTTTCCAGCCATGATCCTTGACTGTCACGCCTTTGGCCTGGAACGTTTCGCCAGCCGCATCCATTGTTACCTGCACCGTATCATAACGTGCAGCCGGATAAAATAAACTGATAAATCGCCGCGCAATCAGATCATACAGCTTGCGCTCATCCGCTGTCAGACGATTTAAAAGCACCGTTTCCTCGGTCGGAATAATCGCATGATGATCGCTTACCTTGCTATCATCTACAATTCGGCGTGTAACGTTCAGCTTGCCACGCAGCAATGGACGTGCAAGCGGAGCATATGGGCCGACAGCTACACTATTCAAGCGCTCTTTGAAGGTATCCGTCATATCCGTGGACAAATAACGTGAATCGGTACGCGGATACGTGACGAGCTTGTGCTGCTCATACAGCTTTTGCAGCACATTGGATGTGTGCTTGGCGGAAAATCCATAGCGACGGTTTGCATCGCGCTGCAGCTCAGTCAGATCATAAGCCAGTGGATGCGGCTCCTGACGCTCGCTCTTTTTGATCTCGCTAATACGCGCCTGCTTACCTTCCAGCTTCTGCTGAAGCTGCTGTACCTGGGCTGATTCGAACAGTCTACCTTCCCCTTGCTTGCCTCGCCATTGCGCTTGAAATGCCCCCAGCTCGATCTGCAATGTATGGTAATCCTGCGAACGGAAGCTGCGAATCTCCTGCTCACGTTGCATAATCATGCCCAGTGTAGGTGTCTGCACCCGTCCCGCGGATAGCTGCGCATCGAATTTACATGTTAGCGCACGCGTAATATTCAGACCGATCATCCAGTCTGCTTCCGCCCGGCAGCGTGCCGATTCATACAAACGATCAAATTCCTTACCCGGTCTCAGCTTGTTAAAGCCATCTCGAATCGCACGATCCGTCTGCGATGAGATCCATAGCCGCTGAAAGGGCTTTTTCCAGCCAGCCATCTGAATAATCCAGCGTGCTAGCAATTCGCCTTCACGCGCTGCGTCCGTAGCGACGATCAGTGCGCCTACATCGCTTCGCTTCATCAGATGCTGCACCGTTTTATACTGCTGCGCACTCTCGCGCAATACCTTCAGCCGCATCCGATCCGGTAAAATTGGCAAATCCTCCAGATTCCATTTCTGATATTGCGCACTATAATCCTCTGGCTCAGCCAGACCAACCAGATGCCCCAGCGCCCATGTAACAATATAAGCTGGCCCTTCCAAATACCCTTTGTGCTGCTGATGGCTACCCATTACGCGTGCAATCTCTTTTGCTACAGACGGCTTCTCCGCCAGTACAAGCGTTTTACTCATATTACTGTCTTCCTCTCTCGGTTCGTGGTTCCTTGTTATTTCCGTTTGGATGGCAACTGCTGTTCCGCTTCGAATGCTCATGTAAAATTCCATACATTTCAACACTCAATACCTTCCAACTAGCTCTATTCATGCATAATCGATTGACCTGTATACAAGCGCCATCGTTTGGGAGCCAACGATCAATCGCAGATTGTTTTCAAGTTCACGAGCAATTATTCTCTTAATCATTCGCATATCGTCTATCGTCTATCGTCTATCGTCTATCGTCTATCGTCTATCGTCTATCGTCTATCGTCTATCGTCACAAATGGTACGATACAAGCTATAGAAACACCATGTATAAATGTACCATAATTCACTCCACTATGCAGACGATTCCGTAACATTCCCCACCGACATTTCACCATATATCCCGCCATACTTCACACTAATCCACGTCTATCCATCTCTTTTCCAACCTGTATGCCATCCTGCAACTACCTATTCTCCTAACATACGCTCTTTCATCATCCCAACTTCTAAACGTCCCTGGTTCCTACAACAAAAAGGCCTCTCCACCATCACAACATATCCCGTAAAATGAATATCAGCTCCAAGAAGCAATCTCATATTCATCAATCAGCCTATGTATGATAGCAAAAAGACCTTTTGTACCACATCTCAATTCATAGCTATATCAAGTTCCAACTATTCTAAAACCGAGTAAACATGATTATTCCGCTTAGAAAAAGTCCATCAAATGCGTCCCGCGTCTCGGAATCAGCTTCTCCAGCAACTGGATTGCCTGCTCCTCACCGTGTAGCTGCTCCCAGCGTAACAGCTCCGTCGGACGCTTGTAGCCCATCAGCATCGCTGTCCATACCCGAATATCCGCCTGCACCTGAACATCCTTTGTCGATTGGACTGAGCTTTCACCCTGCTCTACCTGCTCCACAATCGCATGTCCATCCGCATCCCACACGATCCGCCATACACCAGCATTCCACTCTGCCACACGATCGCTAATTTCAATCGTTAGCTGCCCGGCAGTTCCTTTTTCAAATGCATACTGCTCCAAAAATGCTTTCACATCCACAATCCGTGCCATAAAATAAGGCACCTGCTGCTGCTCAATCCGCGGGTCCTGCAACAAATATGGAAGACCATCCTGAAGTGGGGCTCTTAGCTTCACATGCTGCACCATCGAATCATGATTGGAAATGTACGTCCACAGCCCGCGCCGTGCTTCCTCTGTTGTATAAGCAAGCTCGATAATATTCATTTCTTTATTTATAACTGTGTACAAAATATACCCTTGCCCCTGTCCATCGGCTGTATAATACACGGCTGTACGTGTATCATCCGAGCGAAGCTTTGCTTTTTGCCACCATTCGATATCGCGAACAAGTGTCCCATTATACTGACTCGCATACTGTCCATATATCGAGTGCAATAGCTCTACATCACGTACACCGCGCTTAATGGAGCCATCCGTTTGCACCTTCGCAGGTAACAATGCCGTTGGAATCGTATATTGCATATATTCCGCATATAGCTCCCAGCCATATTTACGATAAAACGGGAAATAAAACGGATGTAAAAAGGAAACCGTCTGGCCCTGCTCCTTCATAAGCTGCAAAACATGACGAAGTAGCTGATCGACCAGACCTTGACGACGATTTTCCGGCCATGTTGCTACAGCCGCAATACCGCCCATGTCCATGCTTTGTTGTTGTATGTAAGTTTGAAGTGGAATCAGCATTAGCTGAGCTTGAAGCACGCCATCCTCAAAAGCTCCCCATACATGCTCCGGCTTAAACGATTGCCGTGACCGCTCTGCCTCTTCCGCATTTAGCTTATATTGAAACGCATACATCGATAACTGCATATGCTGTTCAAATTCCTCTGCCTTCAACTGCCTGATTTCCAATCCATTCTCCTCCATTCTATAAATAGCAGATCCCTACTACCGTTTTGTTCCTCAACATCATAACAGAAATATCATAACAGACTTTTCAGATCGCACCAAATGCAACCATATCACTTGTATTGATTTTGCTTTCAACTATGAACTATGTAAATACATATCCCTATCACCTTCATCGTTCTCCTACTAATCAGGCAGATGATCTCACGACCTCTACCTCTACCTCTACCTCTACCTCTACCTCTACCTCTACCTCTACCTCTACCTACGATTATGTCTATGTCTATGTCTATGTCTATGTCTATGTCTATGTCTAATCAAAACTCATCTCTAGCTAAAACAAATCGCAAATTAACATTTTTATTTACTTCGACTTAATGATTTGTTAATATTAGTACCAGATACTAATACTAAGTACTATAAATCATATTTCTCTTGAATAGTGATACCCATCAATGCTTAGACTAACTATTCCCATACAATATCAAAACAATATAATTATCTGCTACAAGTATCATTTCACCATCCAAAAGCAACCCATCACCAGGTATTCATACTAACGCTCACATTAACATGCACCACCAGGGAGCAGCATCCAATACAACTCAATATCTCATGCTGATGAAAGTTCCCTGTGTAGAACAAACAAGTAAAATTTCATTTCCAACAATTAAATTTTAAATTAATACTTCCATCCTACCTATCTGCACACGTATCATAAAATGAAGGTATGTTCGCATAGCTGCTCTATTATTTTCTATCGCTGTATATGTACGCTGCATCTTTTTACAAGCTGTATAACTATAAAATGAGGTGACCCGGATGATTCAATCTAAAGCTCGTATTACTGCTCTTGGAACCTACGTACCCGAAAAACGACTGACCAATGCTGAGTTAGAGCAAATGGTCGATACCTCTGATGAATGGATTGTCCAGCGCACCGGTATGCGAGAGCGCAGAGTCGCCGCCCCAGATCAATTTAGCTCTTCTCTGGGGATCGAAGCTGTACAGCATATGCTTCAGCATCATCCTGTCCACATCGATGATGTTGAATTGATTATCGTAGCAACTACTACCGCCGACTATGTATTTCCGAGTGTAGCCGCCCAGATTCAAGCTCATTTCGGCATTTCCACGGCAGGTGTATTTGACTTGAATGCAACGTGTGCAGGCTTTGTGTATGCACTACATATGGCGAATAGTCTGGTCACCTCCGGCATGCATCGCAAAATTCTCGTAATCGCCAGCGAAACGATGACCAAAACACTGGACTATACGGATCGTAGCACATGCATTTTATTTGGGGATGGTGCAGGTGCTGCACTGGTAGAATATGATGCCGATCATCCAAGCTTTATCGATGTTATTATGGATAGCGACGGGGGTGGGGGACAGCATGTGTATCGTAGCGGCCTGTCCACACAGATTAACGGACTACCGATGGAAGGGAACGGCAATATTTATCAAAATGGCCGTGAGGTATACAAATGGGCAGTACGGACAGTTCCACAGGGGCTGCGTAAGCTGCTCGAACGCAATCAATTGACGACCGACCAGGTAGACTGGTTTATTCCGCATAGCGCCAACCTGAAAATGATCGATTCTATTTGTGAGAAATCTGGCATTCCGTTCACTCGCACATTAACAAGCGCCGAATGGTTCGGCAACACGTCCTCTGCCTCGATCCCACTCGCCCTGCAGCAAGGTATAGAAGACGGCAAAGTACACGCCGACAATACGCTACTTCTATATGGCTTTGGAGCAGGATTAACCCAGATGGGCATGCTGCTGCGATGGAATCCTAAAATAAATAAAAAATAACTACATCATAACACGAGCTATTGTCTAACAAACGATATACTGTAATCTATATCGCTACCACAGCTCATACAGAAGCTCATACAGAAAGAGGCTGCTCTCAATGTCATCATCGACATGAGAACAGCCTCTTTTTATTAAGCGGGTGATGGGATTCGAACCCAAGCTCCAGTTACGTAACTACTGGTCACGTAAACCGAACGTTCTACCACAGAACGACACTCGCGGATCAGGATGTCAAGGTTTAACGCTTTGTGAATACAGGGCAACCGACAATACTAACGTTCAATACAGTTCACTGAACATCATTCTGTCCAACTATGAGCCAAATCCAAGCCTTAAACCCAAAACAAAAGCGCCTTCGATCGGGAATATAGGAAACGTTAAACCGCTTCTTTTATGCCCATTCTGGCACCTACTGGAATCTATATGGAGCGGACGACGGGAATCGAACCCGCGACCCTCGCCTTGGCAAGGCGATGCTCTACCGCTGAGCCACGTCCGCATAATATGGTGCGGTCGAGAGGACTCGAACCTCCACGGGGGTAAGCCCACACGGACCTGAACCGTGCGCGTCTGCCAATTCCGCCACGACCGCATATTACAACGTAAAACTATTCACACATTTGTAGAAAACAAATGGTGAGCCATGAAGGACTCGAACCTTCGACACCCTGATTAAAAGTCAGGTGCTCTACCAACTGAGCTAATGGCTCATATAAATAAAATGGCAGGGGGTATAGGATTTGAACCTATGCGTGACGGAGTCAAAGTCCGTTGCCTTACCGCTTGGCTAACCCCCTACGGTATTAAAAAAGAAAATAAAGGGCGATCGACGGGAATTGAACCCGCGAATGTCGGAGTCACAGTCCGATGCGTTAACCCCTTCGCCACGACCGCCATAATAAACATCCTATATTTTCTTTAAAAGAAAATGGTGCCGGCGAGAGGATTTGAACCCCCGACCTACTGATTACAAGTCAGTTGCTCTACCAACTGAGCTACACCGGCATAAAGTAAGGCTTTCAAGTATTTCATTGAAAACCTTAAGGTGAAACAAGGTCTTACAGTTCGCTTGGCGACGTCCTACTCTCCCAGGACCCTGCGGTCCAAGTACCATTGGCGCTGGAGGGCTTAACGGTCGTGTTCGGGATGGGTACGTGTGGAACCCCT
>JBCNLJ010000129.1:0-6568 GCA_039595515.1 Paenibacillus sp.
AATTAAATAAAATGCAGCTATCCTCCTGATCGTATATCTACATATAGGGTCGGGAGGATTTTTGCTATTCGTTTATGTTGCTCGTCTTTTGTGGACTGAATGAGTACACTATAGAGGAAGGAATGAAAATACATCATACAGACTACATCTACCCTACCAGAAGGAGGATTATGATGACCTACGAAAATCTGCGATACGAGTTAACCTGTGGTAATACGACCTATTCCAATGAAAGTCTGAACGCTTCGTTATTTCGAGAGCTGATTGGTGAACTGGAGCTATATGATTTTGTTGTGCTGGAGCCTTCGTTTCCGTTGGAGAACAGCATCTATTTGCAGGCAGCTTCACTAGAAGAACCAGGGAAGCCGGGGCAGATGGTCGTCGAGATTCGCTTTGAGCAAGGTGAACAGAAATTCACGCATTATCGCATGCTTACAGAGAATCCAGATCAAATTTTGTCTCTATTTCTGAATTATTGGGGCGAGCAGCGTTTGCCGGATTTGACCAACTGGGAGGATATGAGTGATCAGTTTCAGTGACGTCTGGCAAATGAGTTCCATCGCTTCATATCCGCGCAGTTCGCGCATTGGATGGATATGCCGGAGGGTGGGAGTAATATTTGATCATCGCTACCAACAAAGTATATTCCAGCATACAAAGCCACCACTCCATTACAGGGCATTACTAGGGCATACACATTACAAAACAATCGAATATACAAACGTAACGGCAGATATCGAGCGGATAAGGTATCTGCCTTTTATAATTGTTACTCTTGTAACTATTAATAAGTATCATACAAAATTATTTCATAAAACTTTACGTAACGTATTGACTTTGTATACAGAAGAGTTATAATAGTCAAAGAAAGTCAAAGTCAGAATAAATTGATGAAACGTCAAACTGACCTTTTCTGATCTATTGAATCTTTTAAGTTTTGACCTTTTGAGTTATCTAGTTATCTAGTTATCTAGTTATCTAGTTATCTAGTTATCTAGTTATCTAGTTCTCTAGTTATCTAGTTCTCTAGTTATCTAGTTATCTAGTTTTTGAGTTAACAGGTTTTTACTTAGAATGGAACACGGATTGTGAATACACAGTCTATACAGTCACAGGGATGAATGAACTGTGCCCGCTGATCCTGCTTGTACAGGTAGCTCGTTATTTTATCAGGCGGTATAGAAGCTTGTACATCAAGCTGAATGGACAGTGGTATATTTTGATTTATTCGTTTGCAGGATGCAAGAATGCTTATTGTTAAGCAATCTTGGTATCCGTATGGAATGATATCGATGAAAGGGGCAATGATTCATGCGTTGTCAACATTGTAATCAACACGAAGCAACAGTAGGACTTCAATTTACCGTTAATCATAAATCGGAGAAAATGTTTCTCTGTCAGGACTGCTATGCCAAAATGAATAGTGGTGTACCTTTTAATGCAGGCTTTGGAGCATCCGGTCAGGGTATGTCGCCGCTGGATGAGTTTTTCAAAGGCTTTATGCAATCTCAATCTAATCGTTCGAATGGTGCAGCAGGTCAACCAGCTACTGGTGCGCGTACCCAGACTCGCCGCGGTGGTGGCATTCTGGATCAGCTTGGTCGTAACCTGAATGATGTCGCTCGCGAGGGTCGGATTGATACCGTCATCGGACGTGACGAAGAGATTGAACGCGTGATCGAAATTCTCAATCGCCGTAATAAAAACAATCCGGTGCTGATCGGTGAACCAGGTGTAGGTAAAACCGCGATCGCAGAAGGATTGGCACTACGTATTATTGAAGGTAAAGTACCGTCCAAGCTGCTGAACAAGGAAGTATATTCGCTGGATGTCGCTTCACTCGTAGCGGGAACCGGTATTCGCGGACAGTTTGAAGAAAAAGTAAAACAACTAATCGCTGAGCTGGAGCAGCGTGATAATATTCTGCTCTTTATCGATGAGATTCATTTGTTGGTTGGTGCAGGCTCAGCGGAAGGCTCGATGGATGCAGGGAATATGCTGAAGCCCGTGCTTGCGCGTGGCGATCTGCAAGTGATCGGTGCGACTACACTGAAGGAATATCGTCAGATTGAAAAGGATGCTGCACTGGAGCGTCGCTTCCAGCCAGTGATGGTCGATGAGCCAACATTGGAAGAAACCGTAGCGATTCTGAATGGATTGCGTCCAAAATATGAAGAGTACCACGGTGTACGTTACAGTGATGAAGCGATTGCTGCTTGCGTTCAGCTATCTCACCGTTATATTCAAGATCGCTTCCTGCCTGACAAAGCGATCGATCTGCTGGATGAAGCAGGTGCCAAGCTGAATCTGGTTGCTTCGGCAACGGATGATACCGGGCTTCGCAGTCGTCTGGAGCAGGTACGTCTGGCAAAAGAACAGGCTACTGCAGCCGAGCAATATGAGCGTGCTGCTGAGCTGCGCGATGAAGAAGCCATTTTGCTGGAAAGTCTGAGTAAAGGCATTAGCGCGAGTGCTCCATCCGAAGTGCGCACCGAGCATATTCAGCAAATCGTTGAACGTAAAACCGGTATTCCAGTAGGGAAGCTGCAGCAGGATGAACAAAACAAAATGAAAAATCTCGCTGCTCGTCTGGAAGATAAAGTGATCGGTCAGCATGAAGCGGTTGAAAAGGTAGCGAAAGCGATTCGCCGTAGCCGTGCCGGCTTGAAGCAGCAAAATAAACCGATTGCTTCGTTCCTGTTTGTCGGTCCAACCGGTGTTGGTAAAACCGAACTGTCCAAATCGCTCGCCGAAGAGCTGTTCGGACAGAAGGACGCGATGATCCGTCTGGACATGAGTGAATATATGGAGAAGCATTCCGTCTCCAAACTGATCGGTTCGCCTCCAGGCTATGTCGGTCATGAAGAAGCAGGTCAATTGACCGAGCGTGTACGTCGTAATCCGTACAGCATCATCCTGCTGGATGAGATCGAGAAGGCGCACCCTGATGTACAGCATATGTTTTTGCAGGTGCTGGATGATGGACGTCTGACAGATAGCCAGGGACGTACAGTTAGTTTTAAAGATACCGTGATCATCATGACCTCGAACGCCGGTATCGTTGATAAAAAGATTACCGTCGGCTTCTCGGCACCAAAAGCAGATCAGACTCGTTCGCTGCTGGATTCACTGGGCGCTTACTTCCGTCCAGAGTTCCTGAACCGCTTTGACGCGATCATTCCATTTGCTTCGCTCAAAGAAGAGGATCTGGTACAGATCGTAGATCATATGCTGAGCGATATCGAAGCGACACTGAGCGAGCAGGGCATCACCCTGCAAGTATCTGACGAAGCGAAGAAAAAGCTGTCCCAGCTTGGCTACAATCCCGCATTCGGTGCACGTCCATTGCGTCGTGTCATTCAGCAATATGTAGAGGATGGAATCACCGATCTGGTGCTGGATGATGAGCACGTTGAGCGTATTAGCGTCGAAGTCCAAGACGAAGCCCTTCAAGTGGTCAAAGCAGGCTAATAGCAGAGACGCTGGAAACCACAAGCTATAGACATTGTGAAGCGTATTCTTATGCAAAGTATTATGATTGGAATATAGTAGCTATCGAATTTTCCTATTGGGTTATGAATAGTCTGGATTCCACTCCTTATTCATATAGGCAAGCTCTGTGCACTCCTGCTTGATCAAGCCAGAGTGCACAGATTGACATAGATGATACTTGTTAACATCAATAATAATCTTTAATATCCACAATAATCGTTAACATCGAAAACCATAGTTAACATCGATGATAATCATTAATACAGCTAAATTACATCTATCCAAAAAAGCACCGCTTGTTATCGGTACGTGCAACAACAATTACGCTAGAAGGCAATCAACTGTTGTTCACGTACATGATATACGAAGCGGTGCTTTTTATGGTGTTTTTAAATTTCGGTTAGATTTCAACGCACATTCTACACACTCTCATCCAGGGTGTGTACGAAAATTCGTATGATGCGACAAGCACTTCACTGCGGGAAGGAAATAAGGGGAAAGGACGACTTACAGTGTTAGCGATTTCCTAACACGAGGTTCAATGAAAAGTGATTTTTGCGTAGGAAAATATCTTACTGCTTCCGAGCACGGGAATCTACATTCTCTCCCCATTCGTAGATTCCTGTGCGAGACCGGAGTCCGCCCCCTTATTCCTTCCCGGAGTGGTGTCTGTCCCGCAATCTACATTGTCGTACACACCCACCCCCAAACCATTAACGATGAACATCCACCGAACGGAGATCCTCACGTCCGCTGTGCTGTACTTCATCTGGCAAGTACAGATTATGTCCAGGCTGTTTGTTTTCCCAATAGATCGAGGCAAACAGACGCTGTGGACTGACGAGCGGTGAGCCACCATTGATGCGTGGAATCGCCAGTGGATTATCGTTGCGAGAAGCAAGACCCAGCGTGGTGGTGAAGGCATATTTGATGCCTGCATCCTCAACAACCTGCTGTACCTCCGGCGTGTACAGGCCATATGGATACGCAAATGAATCGATCGGGCGCTTGTTGAGCGTTTTCAACTGATCGATGCAGCTAGCGAGATCGCCGCTGATGCGAGTAATATACGCTCCCGGTGATTCCTTCACACCATCGGTAACAAGCGGTGCGGTCAATGCATCCGTCGTCTCACTTGTTTTGTAATGCAGGTGGTTCGTATGAGGCTGCACTTCGGTATTCGGATCAGCAGCAAGCATGCTCTGGATTTCTTGCCGGGTCATATGCGGCGTGTACACCATTGCTTTTTTGCTAAAGTCACCGGTGATGACAAAGCTAACACCAGAAATGCCACGTTCCTTCATGATTGGATACGCTGTCGTATAAAAGTTCTCGTAGCCATCATCAAATGTAACCAGAACAGCATTTTCCGGTACGGCAGCGCCTTCCATAAACGAACGGAACTGCTCTAAGGTAATGAAATTCATCCCTTTTGAACGTAAGAAATCAAGCTGAGCTGCGAATAAGTCAGGCGTAATAATATCGCCGCCCTTTTCCGTTGAGCTCATATCGTGGTACATCAATACCGCTACATGATCATCATACAGCTTGGTTTTCGGAATGGAATTGAATTGTTCTACAGGTGGTAGTTCACTTTCTGATAGTGGTGCTGGTGGTGAGGAGGCGTGATGATTCGATACAGGTGATTCTGCTTCTGTACGAGTCTCTGTACCGAATACACGCTCTAAAGGGCCGTTATCTAAATACAATGCGAGAAAAACAGCCGCTCCACCCACGATGAAAGCCCCTAAAGTGAGTAGTAGTGTTTTAAGCCATACCATTATTGCATTCCCCTTTGTTCGTTGTAATAGGAAAGTTTCTTAGATGTATATCGGTCAGGTCATATGCTGAGATTAGAGGGGAATGCAACTTTCATTAGGAATTGTAAAAAAATTCCTTATCATGATAGGCCTTTACTCTACTTCCTTATATATTAGGTCTGTGGAAGTGAATGAGGCTGCTGTATAGCCTCTACATCAATATGGCGTCCAGCCGCAAAATCAAACAATCCAAGATCCGTCAGCTTGAGCGTTGGAATGACAGGCAGAGCAAGGAAGGATAGCGTTAAAAATGGATCAAAATGCTGTGCTGCTCCAATATGCTGGAGTGCTTGTTGAAGCTGCTTAAGCTGCATGTACACCTGCTCATACGGAAGCTCTGATAATAGTCCACCAATCGATAAGGGTAAGGAGGCTAGTACCTCATCGCCATCAATGACAGCAAGACCGCCGCCCAGCTCGGTCACATGCTGGATTGCCAGCAATAGCTCCTCATCTGATGCACCGGCAGCAATCAGATTGTGGGAGTCATGTGCTACTGTCGATACAATTGCACCACGCTTCAGCTCAAAGCCTTTCACAATCGCACGTCCGATATGACCGGTTGCCTGATGGCGCTCCGCGACAATGAGCTTGAGCAGATCGCGCTCGGTGGAAGGGACGAAGTGACCACCCGTGATATCTGCTCGTTCCAGTGCATGACGCGTAACGATCGATTGCGGAATAATTTCGATCACATTACAGAGCTTGGAGCCCAGTGGTAACGCGAGATCCTGCACCTGCATTGGAGCCATATGACCGCGTGCAGGTGTGACTATATGGGTGTCAGAAGCTGGAATGGCAGTCGGAAATGCGGATTCCTGCAATTGCCGTTCGATCACTACAGGCTGTCCCTGTTTGTATACGCTGTGTATGGTCAGCTCCTCCAGATTGTCGAGCAGCACCAGATCAGCAATATAGCCGGGTGCAATCGCACCGCGATCACGCAAGCCAAAGCATTCCGCCGTATTAAGCGTCGCCATCTGAATAGCGGTAACTGGCGGCAAACCGTAACGAATGGCTAAACGCACATTATGATCGACACTGCCTTCATCCAGCAGATCATCGGTCAGCTTATCATCGGTAACAAACACACAGCGACGTGCATTATACGGTGTAACGGCAGGTAGAATGGCTTGCAGATCCCGGGTCGCTGTTCCTTCGCGAATCATCACATACATACCAAGCGCAAGCCGCTGCTTCGCTTCCTCCGCATTGATACATTCGTGATCGGTACGAATGCCAGCGGCTGCATAGAC
>JBCNLJ010000130.1:0-5943 GCA_039595515.1 Paenibacillus sp.
GGAGGAAGTGCTGCTCGGTTGTGAGCAGCATGATCGCGGCTGGATTCCGCTGGATCGCATTCCGATCTGGAACGATGCGAAGCAGCGTCCGTTTTCGTTTTTAGATTTTCCAGAGCCAGCGAAGCTTGTTTTTTATCGTTATGGCATTGATCAAATGGAGGAAATGAGTCCTTATGCTGCAATGCTGGCGAGTCTGCATTATTGCGCATTGATCAGTCATTATGGAGCAGAAGATCCATTTTGCCGCGCATTTCTGGAAGAGGAAGAGCAGCGTCATGCGCGTATTAAAGCGCTGACTTCACCCGGGGAAGAGGAGCTTCGCTTCCATCGTGCTGTACTGGAGCTGTGTGATGATCTGTCGCTGTATGCGTGTCTGAATGAACCGGGCGTGGATAAGGAAGAGGAGATGCAATGGTGGAAGGACGGCTTCGAAGTAGGCAAGAAGCTCGAAGCTGCCGATTATCAGACGATCATG
Source organism: Paenibacillus sp. (assembly GCA_039595515.1). Lineage (GTDB taxonomy): Bacteria > Bacillota > Bacilli > Paenibacillales > Paenibacillaceae > Saccharibacillus. The sequence continues at coordinate 476 of JBCNLJ010000130.1, forward strand.
CCACAATGGCTGGATGAACGTTATGTAGAGCTTGATCCATTCCCATTCCAGCAGCCGGTTGAAGTGACGGTTGTGTATCGTGAGGTATCCAAGTCGTCGATCGCTGAGCAGGGCCTGGCAGAGGCATATGAGGCTGCGGAGGAACGTCTGCAGCGCATTGTATTCAAAGGCAAGCAAGCGCAAGCTTGAGCAAGACAATCGTGCAAAAAGAACGTCGTATACAATGTACGATGGAGTACATCAGATTTTAATTGAAGCTGCTCAGTCTATGTTGTGACATTGTTCATAAGTCTGAAGGCAACAGACTGTGTTCAAAAGCGAGCACACGACACAGGTATAGTACAGCTATAGGTACAGCGATTTCCTTGCACATCTGCGGTATATTTGACGACAGTAATCGGATTGCGCCAAAATAGTCAATAAATATATCGCAGCCGGAGCAAATCGAAGAAGCCGGTGTGCACCCGACTGGATCAACAGATTTCAGTCTGGAAACGGAGGGAACGTACCTGAAGCACCACAACGAAGCAACATATACAGATAAAGGTGCGGTTCCGACATGGATGGGTCTTCATCGATTCCATTTGCGGCAACCGCTCCTTATGGGTCTAAACATAATCAGCTCTGTGCATACGAATGATCATACAACGTTCAAGTTTATCGATGAACCGGGCAAGGTCTTATTAGCGGATAGGACGAAGCAACCTGCAGGAGACAAGCGCAGCAAGCGTGGCGTCACGCGCAGACAATTTCTAAAAGGCAGTGCGGTCGTCGGTGCAGCGCTAGGCACGGGCGGCTTAGGCTACACCTGGTTCGGCGAACCGAACTGGCTGGAGAAAGTTCGTATTCGACTGGAGCTGCCTGATCTGCCGCCCAGTCTGAATGGTATGCGGCTCGTTCAGTTTAGCGATATGCATCTCGGTATGGGCAAAAATGCGAACGATCTGGAGCAACTTGTCGATGTGATCAATGGCGAGCAGCCGGATATGATTTGTTTTACCGGAGATATCGTTGAGGAGCATCCGGCTGATCTGGTAGCCGGTGTAGCGGCTCTACAGCGTCTACAGGCGCCGCTGGGCAAATATGCGATACTTGGCAACCATGATTATCTGGATGACGTGGTTGCCATCACGAAGCTGCTACAGCAGGGTGACTTTGAAGTGCTCATTAATGAGCATCGTCTGGTGCGTCGTCAGGACGGCATACTGGCGATGGTCGGGCTGGATGACCAGCTACTTGGCAATCCGGATGTGCAAAAGGCAACGCGCGGCGTTCCTGAGGAGGCCTGCCGTATTCTGCTTATGCACGAGCCGGATTATGCAGATCGTGTACCGGAGGAGCTTAAGTTCCGCTTGCAGCTATCCGGTCACAGTCACGGTGGACAGATTCGCTTGCCGCTATTCGGTGCGATCATTACGCCCAAGGGATCGCGCAAATACATTATGGGCGGCTATCGTGCAGGCAAGGGCGGACACTTACCATTGTACGTTAATCGCGGCATTGGAATGTCTCAGCTTCCGGTACGATTCATGTGCCGACCGGAGCTGACTATTTTTACGTTATATCGTGCGGAGCAATAAAGCGCGTAGTGACATGTATACACATGAGTGAACAGGGACGAGACGAATACCGGCAAACGGTCAAGATGGGGGATTTTTCATGGAACGCATTGCACTTATATCTGATATTCATGGCAATTATCCGGCATGGCAGGCTGTACTTGATGATATCGACAGCCGCGGCATCAAGCGAATCTTTTGCCTCGGTGATCTTGTCGGAAAGGGGCCGGATTCGATTCGCATTACCGACAGTGTGCGCCAGCGCTGTGAGGTCGTGCTACGTGGCAACTGGGAAGAGCTAATCGTGCGTATGAGCGAGCAGGATGAGCTGTTTGGCTGGCATGCCAGACGTCTCGGTGCAGAGCGACTGGCTTATCTGGATTCGCTACCTTTACGATATGACTTTGTCATGAGTGGACGGCTGTTCTCGTTTGTACATGCTTCGCCAGAAAGTGTATTTCAACGTGTACAGCCCTGGGATGCGATGGAGGCACGAATGGGCATGTTTACGACTGTAGAAGAGGCATCTGAAGATAGCAGCTTTCATTCACGCCTGCCGGATATTGTTGGCTATGGAGATATCCATAATGCCTATATGCAGCATCTGGATGGACATGTATTGTTTAATGTAGGCAGTGTCGGTAATCCGCTCGACGGAAAGGGCGCTTCCTATGTTATTCTGGAAGGAGAACCGGGCGCGACGGAGCTGGTTCCGTACTCACTGCAATTTATGCGTATTCCGTATGACGTGGAGCAGGCGGTTCAGGATGCACAGGCTGCTGGAATTCCGGCGCTTGATTTTTATATTAAAGAACTGCGCACCGGCATTTACCGGGGACTGCAGACGTAAGCGACTGGAGGAGTGACCATGCTGAACAAAGAGGATTTGAAAAAGGGAGTACCTGATCTGCACACGGAACGTTTATCGCTCCGCCGACTGACAGCCGACTACATTGAGCGCTGGTGGGAATGTGCAAGTGACCCGCAGGTGATTACGTATCTGTATGGCACACCAGAGATGAAGGAGTACCAGCTACTACAGCCGGATCGGCTCGGACGACGTGTGGAGGAGGCTTTTCGCAGCATGAGTTCGATTCATTTTGCGATCATGTCGGCGGCAGGGGATGAGATGTACGGTGTATGTTCCTTTCAGCGCTGGGATGAGCATGCAGCTCGCGCAGAGATCGGCTTTGCACTCAGTAAGCGATTCTGGGGCAAGGGCTATGCTACGGAAGCGGTTGGACGATTGATTGAATTTGGATTTCAGCAAATGAATCTGTCCCATATCGTCGGACGCTGTCATATCAAAAATGATCTGTCTATTCGCGTACTGGAGAAAAACGGCATGCGCCAGCAGCCGCCTTCCAATTCGGGTATTCGCAGCTACTGGCAGGAGATGGGCATTGTGGTGTACTCGGTAGCCAATAGCGAATTCGAGCTGCGTAAGGGGCGTGCGGCGATGCATGCTCAGTTGCTGGATAATAGCGGAGAGCCGTTTTCCTCATGACGGCTGAACGCTGGTTCACCAGCACGACAGGTATTATCGTCAGCTCCGTAGCCGCGACGATCCTGTGGGGCAGTGCGCTACCCTTTATCAAGCTAAGCTATCATCACCTGCATATTGCTTCGAATGATCTCTTTGCCCAGTGGCTATTCGCCGGCTATCGCTTCGTACTTGCCGGACTGCTACTCATGGTGCTGGCGCGCCTGCTACAGCGTAAGGGAACAAAGCCGAATCGGGTCAAAGTATCCTCACTGCTCGTGCTTGCATTATTACAAACATTTTTGCAATATGTGTTTGTATATGCTGCGCTCGGACAGGGCTCAGGGATGACGATGTCGATCATCGCAGGTTCAGTGTCGCTGTTTCAGTTGCTGGCGGTACGCTGGATGATGAAAACCGAGCAGTTGTCCCTGCGCAAGTGGATGGGCTTGCTGCTCGGTTTCGGCGGTATTGCTGTGATGGGCATGGCATCTGGCAATCAGCTACATGTTACATTTGGCGTGGCAGAGCTGCTGATGCTGCTGTCTGCACTATCCGGCGGAGTCGGTAACGTGCTGGCACGCCGCGAAGCAGCGATTGAGCCAGTCATCAGTCTGACCGGACGGCAAATGTTCTGGGGTGGACTCGGACTGGTCATTATCGGTTGTGCGTCGGGCAATCCGTTTCCGTTTGCGTGGGATGGTGTCGGGCTGTTCATGCTCCTGTATCTATCGCTCTTATCGGCAGGTGCATTCGCGCTGTGGAATACGGTGATGAAATATAACGAGGTGGGTCGGGTGTCGATGTATCTGTTTTTGACCCCACCATTTGGTGTCATTCTCTCTGCCGTCTGGCTCGGTGAACGCGCTTCAATCTGGTCAATGGTTGCACTGGCACTTGTTACAGCAAGCATTGTGCTGGTAAATCGAGGACAACGCGCCGCTCAGGTCACAATAGGTGGCAAGCCTGCTCGCAAACAGGCGTAATGCACGCTATATTCGCTGTAAAACGCGCTTTGTACAGGATTTGGTAGTGATTGTTATGTAACTGCAACATTGCTGCAATGCAATCCTAACAAGCTTGCTTTATGATACATAGCAAGACCCCCTTTTTGATACATGCAAAAGGACCTGTCCCCTGTGGGCAGGTTCTCTTTTTGTATATCGCTATAAAAAGCTATAACGTATCACTGTCCACATGATATAGTGATTATATCCAAAATTAACCAATTCAAACGACTGATTGATGAGGGGGCAAGATCGTGAAGAAAATGCTGCTTAATCTATTATTCTCTTTTATGACAGGATTACTTGTATTCTATATGCTGACGGGGCATATTACATGGCAAAGCGTACTTGTCTGTCTAGCCTGCGTTGCTATACTAGCATGTGGTTACGGCGTTAATTATTTACTCAAAAAACAATGCAAACGGCATATTTAACGTACGAAATGATACAATAAAAACCATTCAACTCGGCTACATGTTCGCAGAGTTTGAATGGTTTTTTTATGAATTATAGTAAGCATCAAGCTTATGGGTGACGAGCTTCTTCTCTATTGTTACAGCGCCACAACCTGACGCTGCTTTTGCTTGTAATACACCCATTCGGTATAACCGATCTCGCGCAGCTTGTTTGCCACCAGCTCAAAGTCATCGCCTACACGCTCAGGAACGTGAGAGTCGGAACCAAAGGAAATTTCCACGCCAAAATGGAAGGCACGCTCCAGCATCGCATCGATTGGATGCCACAATCCGCACAATTTAATTTTGCCGGACGTGTTCACTTCGATGGCTACACCGGAATCAGCGATTATGCGCAGCATATCGTCCAGCGCTTCCGGTGCTTCAATATCGCTGAATTCCGGATATTTGCTTTTCATTGCATCAATATGACCGAGAATATGGAACATGCCGCTCTTAGCGGATTCTCCGATCATGCGGAAATATTCCGATTTGGTCGCGACCTTCTCCTGCTTGCTGAGTCCATCCCAGCGCGTAGGATCGAAGATGCTATAGCCACCGCTAAAATGAACGGAGCCAATAATATAGTCAAATGGATACGCGTCCAGTGCTGCTTTATACAAATGGGCATGATGTGGAAAATAGTCGGATTCGATTCCGAGCAGCACATCAATTTTGCCCGCATATTCCTTTTTCAAATCAAGCACTTCCGCAACATAAGCAGCAAGCTGGCTTTTGCCCATCGCTGTATTCGGAAACGCCTGATCCTCCTCAAAGCCAAAGTAAGGGGTATGATCGGAAATCCCAATCACCTGCAAACCAGCGCTAATGCCTGCTTCAATATAATCGCGAATATCGCCGTCCGCGTGTCCACAGCGATAATGGTGGGTATGAAGATCAAATTTCATGGGCTCGCTCCTTTGCTTTTTCTGGTCATCCTGAGTCTTGTTCGGCGTCTGTATAC
>JBCNLJ010000131.1:0-5748 GCA_039595515.1 Paenibacillus sp.
GTTCGTTCCTCATTTCGAGTGCGCTGTACTGGCTGGACGTGTATCATTTTGATGGTTTGCGTGTCGATGCGGTCACCAGTATGATCCGGCTTGATTTTGAACGTGAAGGCGGAGGCTGGCGTCCGAATGAGCATGGCGGTGTGGAGAATCTGGAAGCGATCTCGTTTCTACAGCAGCTCAATAAGACGATCTTTCATTATTTTCCGAATGCCTTAATGATGGCAGAGGAATCGAGCGCATGGCCGGGAGTGACCAAGCCTGCACATGAAAATGGATTGGGCTTCAATTATAAATGGAATATGGGCTGGATGAATGACACACTCGATTATGTCGAGACATCCTTTGATGAGCGTCCATCCAAGCATAATTTGTTAACCTTCCCGCTTGTCTATGCATATTCGGAGAACTTTACATTACCGCTTTCCCATGATGAGGTTGTACATGGCAAGCGCTCGCTACTGAATAAAATGCCCGGCAGCTATGAACAGAAATTTGCCGGCTTACGTCTGCTACTTGCTTACCAGATGACGCATCCTGGCAAAAAGCTACTGTTCATGGGCAGCGAATTTGGACAGTTTATCGAATGGAAAGATCAGGATCAGCTCGACTGGCTGCTACTTGATTATGAAATGCATCGCCAAACACAGCACTATACGCGTGAGCTGAATCATCTGTATGCCAAATCCCCGGCGCTTTGGGAACGCGATCATGATTGGGAAGGCTATGAATGGCTGAACGCGGATGATGCAAGCAATAGCGTAATTACCTACATGCGTAAAGGTCGTAAGCCAGCGGACACGTTACTAATTGCGATTAACTTCCAGCCTGTGCCACGGGTGAATTACCGGATTGGAGTGCCTAAGCCAGGTACGTATGCCGAAATATGGAATAGCGATGATCCTCGCTTTGGCGGTACAGGCGGACGTACGAAAAAGCTGCTGCCATCCGAGAAGATTCCGTGGCATCAGCAGGAGCAAAGTGTGCTGATCACGATTCCTCCGCTCAGTGTATTAATTTTGAAAAAAGGAACTGCCGCCAAAAAGGCGAAAAGTTAAGGATAACGATGATCGGAATCGTAGCTGTAGAAGCGATGCATCTGATATTGCAGCAGGTGAGAGCAGTATCGTTCACATTCAAAGGAGGAGTTTTGCATGAACATTTTATTTGCAGCAGCAGAGGCTAACCCTTTTATTAAAACGGGTGGGCTGGCTGACGTTATTGGTGCGCTGCCGGCAGCACTGAAGAAAGAAAAGTGCGATGTACGTGTCGTTATGCCGAACTACAATAGCATTAGCGAGCCGATTCGCAATCAGGCGACACTTGTAGATGTCGTGCAGGTGCAGGTGGGCTGGCGCAGCCAATATTGCGGAATTAAGCAGTTCAAGCAGGATGGGATTACCTTTTACCTGCTCGATAATGAATATTATTTTGGACGTGATGGTGTGTACGGCTATGGCGATGATGGCGAGCGGTTTGCCTTTTTCTGCCGCGCGGTACTGGATATTTTGCCGGTTATCGATTTCCAGCCGGATATTATTCATGCGCATGATTGGCATACAGGCATGATACCACTGCTATTGAAGGCGCAATATCAAGGGCTTCCTTTTTACTCTAATATTCGTACTGTATTCACGATTCATAACCTGCTGTATCAGGGCATTTTCCCATATGCTGTGCTGTGGTCGTTGTTCGGTCTGGACGATCGTTATTTCCATGCAGGTGGTGTGGAGTATTACGGTAATGTCAGCTATATGAAGGCAGGAATCGTGTTTGCCGATCGGGTCACAACGGTTAGTCCTACATATGCGGAAGAGATCAAAATGCCATATTACGGCTATGGTCTGGATGGCTTGCTGCGTTCCCTCGGTGGACGTCTGCGCGGTATCGTCAACGGAATCGATACAAAGAGCTACAATCCAGCTACCGATCCCTATCTGCAAACTCACTATCGTAGTGCAACGAACAAGCGCCTTGAAAATAAAGCCGCTCTGCAGGAAGAGCTTGGCTTACCGGTAAGAGCAGAGGTGCCAATCGTAGCGATGGTCACACGTCTCGTTGAATCCAAGGGGCTTGATCTGGTCACGCGTGTGCTGGATGAGCTGCTTTATTATAATGATGTGCAATTTGTATTGCTGGGCACAGGCGAAGCGATGTACGAAGACTGGTTCCGTGGTGCAGCGTATCGCCACCCTGAGCGTCTTGCTGCTGAGATTCGTTTTAGCGAAGGCGTGGCACGTCGTATCTACGCTGGAACGGATATGTTCCTGATGCCATCTCAATTTGAACCATGTGGAATCAGTCAACTGCTTGCGCTACGTTATGGTAGTATTCCCATCGTACGCGAAACAGGCGGTCTGAATGATACGGTGCAATCTTATAATGAAATGACAGGTGAAGGGAACGGATTTACGTTCCATTCGTACAATGCTCACGATATGCTGTACACCATCCGCCGTGCAGTATCGTTCTATCAACAGCCGAAGCAATGGAAACAGGTCATGAAAAATGCGATGACCGGTGATTATAGCTGGCAAACTTCGGCGCGCGAGTATCTGGATGTATATCGCGAAGCACAAATGAATTAGTTTGCTTCACATGAAATAGCCCGCTCTCCAATGGATGGAGTGCGGGTTATTTGTGTGGAATTAAGTCTATAGGGTGTGATATCTGATAAGTGGGGATGTATTTTGGGAGAAGTGAAGAAGTGAAGAAGTGAAGAAGTGGAGGAATGAAGAATGCAGAATGAAGGAATAAAGAAACGAGCAATGGTAGAAGTTATAAGGATGATTCATACTAGATTGAAATTCAACCTCTTTTAAATAAGTTGAAATGAAAATAGGTATGAGAATAAATTGAAGTAGTGTAAATCCATGCTGGGTTTACAGAAAATCGCACATCATGTATACTATTCAGGTTGATAATAATTCTCATTATCATATGAAAACCGTACATAAAGGAGACCATGTAATGAAAGTTCAATTCGGGTTCAAGCATCTGATCATTGGAGGAATATGTGCAGCTTTACTAGCAGGCTGTGGTAATGCCACTTCATCCAATTCAGCATCTTCAGCAAACAACGATACGTCTTCTGCAGGCAGCATCGTGATTCAGCATGATATGGGTACAACAGAGCTTAAGCAACCAGCCAGTCATGTTGTTGCGTTGGAATGGTCGTTTGTTGATGACCTGCTCGCGCTTGGTGTTATACCAGTCGGTATCGCAGATGATGATAAGCCGAAAGTGATGGAGAAATTGGCAGGTAAGCCGATTGAATATATGCCGCTTGGCAAACGAGAAACCCCTGATTTGGAAAAGATCGCAGGAGCTGCGCCTGATCTGATCATTGCCGACACGGATCGTCATTCCAAAATCAAGGATCAGCTTGATCAGATTGCACCTACAATCGTATTGAATAGCCGCAAAGGCTCTTATGACGATAGCATTAAGGATTTTGAAACGATTGCGAAGGCAGTTGGCAAGGAATCGGAAGCAAAAGCACGTCTGGAGCAGCACGATCAGATGATGGCGGATATGAAGAAGCAGGTGCAAGCTTTGCCAGAGAAAAAAGTGCTTGTCGGCGTAGCTCGTAAGGATGGATTTAATGCGCACTCGACAACATCCTATGCTGGTGAAGTACTGAGCGACATCGGCTTCGACAATGTCGTGCAAGGTAGTGAGACGGAACCGTATAAAGATGTTAACCTGGAGACCATCACAGCGATTGATCCGGACATCATCTTTATTGCTACAGATGATTCCGCAGCGATCACCAATGAATGGAAGAAGCTGCCGGTATGGCAAAACTTGAAAGCTGTGAAAAATCACCATGTATACATGGTCGATCGCGACATTTGGACTCGTTTCCGTGGCATTACACCTGCTGAGAAAATCGGTCAAAGCGCACTCGACTATATCAGCGGCAAGCTCAAGTCCGAATCTTGAGCTAATGTAAGTGAATGAGAACAATTTCATAATGAAAGAATGAGAAAGAGAATCCCCTGTTCCTCATACGCCGCACCATTTGCGGAGATATCGAGGAGTGGAATTCTCTTTTTTTTATATACTGGAGTGACCTATGTGTATACATCACTCATATCTTGAACAACTCACATTCAAAGTTTGATCGATTCCATCTTATAGAGCATACATCTGAATTCGATTATAAACTCAGCTTTTCTGTGCCAAATTCTATTTTACATGTAGCACGGACGACGTACGATCAACATCCACATATGAACACGATCCTGTTAGCAGTATCTAACATCTACGTAGCGATCGTCTTGTGATGACGCTCGTAACGAACGGTCAGCACACAGGCAAGCGCAAAAGCAATAATCATCAGCCAGATCGGAATCCGTGGATCGAAGGTATACGCCCAACCGCCAATAATACCGGCAGGTGAGGTGATCAGCAAAATGAGCACAGACAGCATAGAGAAGATTTTCGCCCGTTTGTTATCATCAATTGCATTTGCCACAGCCGCTTCCAGATACGGCGAGCTAATCATCATGCCAACCGCGGCAATCACCGTACTCAGCGCAACCCATGCCAGCTCGGTAATCGGCCCAACGACGAGCATCACATTCGAAACGACAGATAAGCCGAAGCCAGCCATCATCGATTTGTACATCGCTCGTTCCGGAATACGTGGTGTGAGTAACCAGAGCACCAGCAGCATAACAATAGAAGAAACCGCTGGGACAAGAGAGATCAGATCATTATCAATATGTAAATAATCCGCCATGTAAAGCGATAAGTATGTCGTTTTCAGCGTGGTCTGGAAATTAAACAATACATATACACCGAAAATGAGCAGCAGCGAATGACTCGCCGTAATTTCACGGATGGCACCCGCATAATCAAGCAAGCTTTTACCGAGTCCAAGATCACGGGTTTCTTGCATTTTGCGGTAGCCCATCTCTGTCTCCTTCGTCGTCAGATGACGTCCGATAAATTGAAAGGTCATAGAGACAGCCGCAATCCAGTACATGATTCGTGTACCGTCGACCAGCCCATACGAATAGACCAGAAGTCCACCGAGCGGCGCAAACAAACCCCCAATGACGCTAATGATCTGTAATAACGTAAAAACATAGGTGCGATCGGATGGACGAGTATCCTCAACCACAAGACAGTAAAAAGCAGTAGACGGAACACGCTGAAAACCATTTAACAAAGCAGCCGCAACAAAAAACCATACATTTTGCGACACCGCCCATACAATTGTAGCCAGCGTCCAGCTTAACAGATCAAAATAGAGCACAGCGCGCTTCCGACCTAATCGATCGGTTAAATAACCGCTTAAAAAAGAAGAAATCACCTGAACGATCAGACTGAGCGTAGTAATCCAGCCAATCGCCGTTTCCGTTACGCCAAGCTCGTACATGTACAGCGTAGCGTACGTCATTACCATGCTGTACGGAATCAGAAAAAAGGGTTCAAAAGCAAGACAGCCACGGCTGTTGCCTTGAAGTCGGGGGAACCAGGTGCGTGCCATAGTGTGTATTATCCTCCGTTAGGTAGTGGGATGGTAGAGCGGACAAGGGTTTTTGCATAATTCATGGTGCGTGCGATGAAAATCATGTCGTTGGTGAATAGATGGATGATCCTCCCCTTGCAGGGATAGTGAAAAGAGATCATTTGGGCGGCGTGCCGATTTCGTGCCGATCCAAACTGAAAAGACATATCATCCGTAATACAGGGTCATTCAGTTTTTTCTGTTTTTAACGATTTTTTAATTATCGATAG
>JBCNLJ010000132.1:0-5296 GCA_039595515.1 Paenibacillus sp.
CAGTAGATCGATCACCTCTTGCCCGTTCGCTGCCTCCGCAATGACCTCAAATCGTTCATCCAGCATCAGATATGTTTTGAGGCCCATCCGTACCATATCATGATCATCGGCCAGCAATATTTTGATCTTGTCCACCTTCATCCGCCCCTTTGTACAATATATCAAACTTCGGAATATGAATGCGGATCGTCGTTCCCGCGCCAGGCTTGCTAATAATCTCTGCCTGCCCGCCCAGCTTTTCCGCCCGCTCCGCCATAATGGTCAATCCGTATGAGCCTTGCTTGTGTACGCCCATATCAAATCCGCGTCCATCATCACTAATATGTAAAGCCACATGATGAGACTCCTCCTGTAGCGATAAGCTAACAATCGAAGCCTCCGCATGCTTGACGATATTCGCCAGCGCCTCCTGAATAATGAGAAAAAGCTGACGCTCTTTGGCCTCAGTCAATTTCCCCGCTAGTTCAATATCCTGTATTCCCTTTAATCCATTATGTCGGCAATAGTCCGGGAACCACGAATCCAGCGCCTCGGATAGCGAACGTCCTTCCAGCTCTATTGGGCGAAGCTGGGTAATAAGCGCCCTCATTTGCTTTTGAGCAAGCTGGGACATCTGGATAAGCTGCTCCATAACGATGCCTGCCTGCTGTGGATTGATTTCCAGCACCTTCGGCAGCGATGAAGCCGACATATGAATGGCAAAAAGCTGCTGACTGACCGAATCATGCAGATCACGAGCCATACGGCGGCGCTCTTCCAGCACCGCCAGTTCTGCCTCGCGTTCACGCTCGATCACCTCGCGCTCACCCAGTTGCTGCAAAATGCGCATCTTCCGTTCTACCGTGCCCATCATTTCGTTAAATTGTTCATGTACACGGTTAAACGATTCATCCTCGATTGGCTCCAGGCGTGTGCCGAAATTCCCTTTAGCTACCTGGGTCATTTGCAGATGCACATTATCAATACGACGCTGCACGCGCTGTCCGGCAACATAGCCGGCAGTCAGCCACATGGCGATCAGCCCGATCAGATAGTAATACCATTTCTCCGGTAAATGCAGGAGCTGATAATCTCCGCTCAGCATCACATAGATCGTAATAGTCGTTAAAATGCTGATCGTGCTGAAAAAGCCGATAAGCTCCCATTTGATATTTTTGAACCATTTTGTCCGCATTGTCGTTTACCCCACCCGGTTAATTCGAATGTCTCCAATAAAGACGTTCACTGTAATCTCGACGCGCTTGCCTGTCGTATCCGGTTCGCTCGTCTCACCACTCAGACGGTTCATCATGCCATCGCTATTACGGTTCAAGATATCCATATCGCCGATAAACGAATTGCCTTCTGCCTTAAAGCTCACTTCAACGCCACTCGGGATAAATACCTTCACATCGCCGATAAATGCGGAAATGTTAATACGTGTCTTGCCATATGGAATCTGTGCGCGCGTCAGATCAAGCATCGTATCACCGATAAAATGAGAGATATTCATCGGCTTGAGTTCAAAATACTCCTTGCCAATATGCACATCACCGATAAAGCTGGAGCGTTCTTCTGTATCCGCGCCTGTACCATAATCGGCACCGTATCCGCTATCGTATTTGCTATTGTAAGAAGAATGACCGTTTTTGAACTGATTTTTCCACTGGTCATGATGCCATTGCTTCTGCTGCTTCATATTGCGAATATGCTCTTTGAAATGCTGCTTGTGCTGCTTCCAATTCTGCTCATGCATGGAGCCATACTGACGGAACAATGGATCTTGATCCGGACGCCGAGCATGCAGCGGTTCCTTATGCAAATTCGGACCGCGCCGGGTCTCTCCACCAAACTCCTGTTCAGGCGATTCCCGTCGAGCGCCAAATGAAGCATGATCAAATGACGTATCCCCTGCATCGGTAGGATGCCCGGCATCGCTACGGTGCTGGCGACCCAGCTTCTCATCAAACAGATCATCCAGCGATGAAGGAGCTGGTGGCGGTGGTGGAGTAGGCGGCGTGTAGGCGGAACCCTGCACACCATCGCTACCATTCATTCCCGAATAGTCGTAGTTCCCGCGACGCTTGTGTGGCTTGCCTTTGCCTGTCATCATACGGAAACCGAAAAATACTAATCCTAACGGAATCATCAATCGAATCAGATCACCAAACGAATAATCATACAAGCCAAGATTGCGTCCAATAAAATACACACCCAGAATCGTCATAATCCAGCCGCCCACATCGCGCTTGCATTTGAACAGTAGCTCATTCAAGCCGATTTCTAGCAGAATCAGGGGCCATAGCAGAAAGATAACGTCGCGTACGCCAAAATCAATAATGTGTAATCGATCCAGCAGGAACACCAGTCCCAGACCGATCAAGCTGAGTCCCCAGAACGTCTTGCGGAACATGTGTCTATTCATGCCGTTTCCTCACTTTCTTATGCGGCTGCTCGAACAAGGCACTACTTGCCTGCTGCTTGCCGTCACCGATGTTTACTATACACTCAGTGTAAATGAATATGGCTTCTCGCCATAGCGGCAACAGAATGAAATCGTTCTCGGTCCAGGGACCGATAGACAGTCAAAAAATAAAAGCATCGGCAATGTTCACCGATGCTTTTATTATAAAGGAAATGGAAGGCAGTGCCAGCGAATTCGGCAGAAATCATATCCATTTCCAATATATATTTATAATCCTGTGTTCCGTTGAAGCGATAAGACCATCATTGGCCTACAGATTCATTTAGAAAATGGAACGGTCGGCAATTTGTCCGCGCAGCAGCTTCGCCGCTTCTTCCAGTGGCATGGAGCCGATATCGCCTTCGCCACGTTTACGTACGGATACACTGCCTGCGTTCATTTCATTTTCACCAACAACGAACATGTACGGGATTTTCTCCAGTTGTGCTTCGCGGATTTTGTAGCCCAGCTTCTCGTTACGCAGATCCGCTTCTACAGTCACACCGCTCAGGCGCAGCTCGTCTTCGACTTTACGTGCATATTCATCAAATGCAGTCGATACCGGAATCACTTTTGCCTGTACCGGAGACAGCCACAGTGGCAATGCACCTGCAAAGTTCTCCAGCAGGAAGGCAGTGAAACGCTCCATTGTAGAGATTACACCACGGTGGATAACGACCGGACGATGCTTCTGTCCATCGTCACCGATATATTCCAGCTCAAAGCGCTCTGGCAGGAGGAAGTCGAGCTGTACAGTCGACAGTGTTTCTTCCTTACCCAGTGCTGTACGAATCTGTACGTCCAGCTTCGGACCGTAGAATGCTGCTTCGCCTTCGGCTTCGAAGAATGGCAGATCCAGATCTTCCACAACTTCACGCAGCATACGCTGGGACATTTCCCACATTTCGTCGTTCGGGAAATATTTCTCTGTATCCTGTGGATCACGGTATGACAGACGGAAGCGGTAATCGCTAATACCGAAGTCTTTGTACACTTGCTGAATGAGCTGGATAACGCGTGCAAACTCATCCTTGATCTGATCCGGACGCACGAACAAATGTGCATCGTTCAGTGTCATCGCACGTACACGGTGCAGACCTGTCAGTGCGCCGGACATTTCGTAACGGTGCATCATACCAAGCTCAGCGATACGGATCGGCAGATCACGGTAACTGCGCAGGTCGCTCTTGTATACCATCATATGGTGAGGACAGTTCATCGGACGCAGGACAAGCTCTTCGTTGTCCATCGCCATAACCGGGAACATATCCTCCTGGTAGTGCTCCCAGTGACCGGATGTTTTGTACAATTCTACATTACCGAGTACCGGTGTGTAGACGTGGCTGTAACCCAGCTTTTCTTCCAGATCGACGATATAGCGCTCCAGCGTACGGCGCAGCTTCGCACCGTTTGGCAGCCAGATTGGCAGACCTTGACCAACGAGATTGGAGAACGTGAACATACCGAGCTCTTTACCAAGCTTACGGTGGTCACGCTTCTTCGCTTCTTCGAGGAAATGCAGATGTTGCTCCAGCTCAGGCTTTTTGTTAAATGCTGTGCCGTATACACGTTGCAGCATTTTGTTTTTGCTATCTCCGCGCCAGTATGCACCTGCTACGCTCAGCAGTTTGAATACTTTCAACTTGCCCGTCGATGGTACGTGTGGACCGCGACACAGATCGAAAAATTCGCCCTGATCGTAGATCGTAATAATGCTGTCTTCCGGCAGCGCTTCGATCAGTTCGATTTTGTACGGATCTTCCAGTTCACCGAAAATGCTCAGTGCTTCTGCACGGCTCACTTCACGGCGTGTGATTGGCAGGTTTTCGTTGACGATGCGCTCCATTTCCTTTTCGATCTTTTGCAGATCTTCAGGGTTCAAGGAATGCTCCATATCCATATCATAGTAGAAGCCGTCCTCGATGACCGGACCTACACCAAGCTTCACTTCTTTTGCACCAAACAGACGCTTTACCGCCTGTGCAGTCAGGTGGGCTGTACTGTGACGAATCACTTCCAGACCGTCTGCGCTATCCGCCGTTACGATCTCCACCAGCGCGCCGTTATGCAGCGGTGTGTTCAGATCAACGACGATGCCGTCGAGCTTGCCTGCTACTGCATTTTTGAACAGGCTTTTGCTAATGGAATTGGCTACATCACCGATGTTGCTACCTTCCTCATACTGACGGAGCGAGCCGTCAGGCAGTTTGATTTCGATTGCCATCATAAATCTTCCTCTCTGTACATAGGTTGGATTGAAGCTGTTCTGCTATATGGACAGCAAAAAACGCCCGTCCCGGTAAAGGGACGAGCGTTATATACACACGTGGTTCCACCCTGATTCGATTCTGTCCATCACATGACGAAAAAGCATGTGCAGAATCCTTCATTGAACATCCGGTAACGGGGATGAACCGATGATGCTTACTGCCATCTGTGCGCAGGTGCGCGTATGGGTTCAATATCATTGCTCCAAAGGGGTAAGCAACAATCGTCAACCGGAGGAAATTCCAGCGTGAATCCTTTTCCTCTCTCTGAACTGGACGGTTTTGATGCTCGTGTCTTTGTCATTGCATGGGTTGGTATGATCAGCTTTGCTTTCATCATTATAGAAGTGTGTTGCATGTACGTCAAGGGTTAGCTTTTGCTGCATAATTGGGAGATGTGGCAACCATCACTTCCGGAAAGGAATAAGGGAACGGACTCCGGTATCGCCCAGGAATCTACGAATGGGGAGAGAATGTAGATTCCCGGGCTCAAAGGTCGTCCTTTTCCCTTATTTCCTTCCCACAGTGAAGTGCTTGTCGCATCATACGAATTGTACTTTTACTGTGCGCGAAGTGAACACATTCG
>JBCNLJ010000133.1:0-4901 GCA_039595515.1 Paenibacillus sp.
AGCAGGCACCGATACCGTTGCCGCCAATGAGAAAAAAGCAAAGCAATCGATGAAAAAGGCAACCGCTATGATTGCTACAATCGCTGCACTTGGAGCGGGCGCAAAAGCAGCAAATGTAAGCTTTGATGAGGTGGATGGCTATTATCAATCCAATCTGGAGTTCAACCAGACAGTAGGTGGCGGCTCCAATGCAGACAAGTCTCTGGACAGCGATCCTTATGATGAAAGTCAGCAATCGATGAATACGATGGATGTTCTGTTTGGCGGTGTTTCGGATGTGCTGATGAAAAGCCGGAATGAGTTTTTTATGAATGAATATGCGATTCATTATTTTGAACCTTTTGATGTGATGATGTGGGGTAATTTACTTGACTCTGTGAAGCAGCGTGATGCATCGCTGGCAGGAGATTTTCCGATTGATGATGTGATGAACAGCGGCAGTGCACAGGAGGCGCTGACGATGCTGACAGTAGATCAGCAGCAATTGGAATATATCGTGTATGGATTTAATGGCCCGGTTGCGAATCTAACAGCAGCCTATACGGAGATTTTTGGAGTAAGACTAGCTATCCGTACCGCCGAGGGTCTGGTGAAAAATGCAAGATTAGGGCACCCGCTCGCGGTTTTGGCAGCAGGAATCGCCTATGGTGTAGAGCGTGCGGTCATGGATATGTTTGATTTGTTCAGCAAGGGACATACCGATCTTTCGGATTATTTAAAAGTAGAGTTTGAGTATCGTGATTACTTGCGATTATTTTTACTGCAAACGAACAATGAGAAAAAAATGTCTCGTATGCTGGCGCTTATTCGCTACAATACGAAAATTAATCCGCAGGAACGCGATACCTATGCGACTGCACATGTGCGTACAGGAATGAAAATATGGTTTTTACCGGGCATTACGAAAATGCTTCAATCCGGCTATAACAATAGTTCAATAGAGCAGGGTGTATATTATGCGGATCAACAGGCAGATTACAGTTATTAATTCCGTGAAAAGGCTGCGCCGTGAAGAGAAGGGCAGCATCGTTCTGGAAGCGGCGATGGTGCTGCCGATCTTTTTATTCGTCGCTATTTTTCTCGTCTATATTGTGCAGATGACATTGCTATCAACAGCTTTGAACAACACGGCATCCGATACAGCAAAGTATGTAGCGACACATATGTATCCCGTTAAGGTAGCAGCGCAGGCGGTTGATAATGCGCCTATTATGCAAAAGCTGAGTCTGACTGATCTGGCAGCGAAATATAGCTCGGTGTTTCCCTCGCCGTTAAATGACTGGATTCAAGATGCTGCCAGTACAGGTGATACCCGTCTTCGTCAACTTAAAAACCAGGCGGCTGCGGCTGTGTTGGATTCATCGATTAAGCCGCTAATTGAGCAGGTATCTTCAGAGAATGGACTGGATTACGATCGTATTCATGTGACCGAAGTGACCGTACCGGATTTTTCGGGTGATCCTTATTTTGGAGTCGAGCTAAGCTACGAGCTTCCTTTTAAGGTACCGCTTATTTTCAAGCCTATTGTATTGCAGGCGCGGGCAACCGAGCGTCTATGGATTGGTGATACAGGAGAAGATGGGGCGGCTTCCAGTGATGATAGTAAAGAAGAAACGGGCGTACGCGTTGTATCCGTACCTCATCCGGCACATCCAGAATCGCTCATTTCCATTGCAGCGACAGCCCCTGCTCATGCGCGCGTGAAGCTTGAGGTGCATTATAAAAGCGGGGTCAGCACTGCTCAGGGTCTTGGTGAAGCGGTCGCTGATGCGAATGGCAATCTGATCTGGACGTGGAAAATTCCTTCTTCTGCTTCCGCAGGCTGGGCAACCTATGTACTAACGACAGAAGACGGGCAAAAAATTCGGGGTACGTTTGAAATTGCTACCTATGATGGTCGTCCTGTAGTCTCCGGTGCTCCAGGGACAGGCGCTTATCCGGCACGGTAGTATGGATGCAGGCAATATGCGAAACGTGCTGGAAGTGAAGGGTCGAAGAGGCCTCGGTAAAGGTGAAGCAGCGAGAATGGCAAAGACTTCATTTTCACGATAAAGGAGTCAACGGAATGGAAATGATATTTCTAGGTAGTGGCGTGTTTATTTTATGGGCATGCTGGACAGATCTTCGTGCACGGAAAATCCCGAATCTGCTTAATCTGATCTTTACGCTGACAGGGCTGTTGTATCATGCCCTGGATGCAGGCTGGGATGGAGCATGGTTTGCTGGTAAAGGTATGCTTCTAGGCTTCGGAGTCATGCTGCTATTGTATGTGATGCGAGCGGTTGGAGCTGGCGATGTGAAGCTGTTTGCAGGAATTGGCGCCTGGTTTGGATTAGCCATGACGGCGCAGGTGATGATGTATTCTATTTTATTTGCTGGTTTGATCGGAATTGCGATTATGATCTGGCGCCGTGAAACGATTGTACGTATGCGAGCAGTATTATGGCGTGTTATGGGAGCATTATTTTGGAAGCAATCGATTCGACCGAATAAGGCAGAGCACGGGCAATATTTAACGTTTCCTTTCATGACGGCTGTATTGCCTGGTGTAGTGTTCTGCTATTTGTATGCATAAAACGACGAAATATGAAAATGAAAGATCGTAATGGAGCAAGGAGGGGATCATGTTCATGGATAGCGCATTAACACAGGATTTTATTCAGGATGGTAAAACATTCATGATTATTAATAGAGAGCAAGGTTTTGCATCCGGTGAGCTGAGTCGCACACAAACAA
The DNA here is from genome assembly GCA_039595515.1 of Paenibacillus sp. Classification (GTDB taxonomy): domain Bacteria; phylum Bacillota; class Bacilli; order Paenibacillales; family Paenibacillaceae; genus Saccharibacillus. The sequence continues at coordinate 2,737 of JBCNLJ010000133.1, forward strand.
GCATGATGCTGTCGAGTCGAATACAGGGTGTATTGCAATTACATTTGCATGAACTGAATATGAAGTCGCAGCTTCGTTACGATATTACAGGTAAACGAATGCTAAAGCATTGTCTGCAAAGTGAAGCGATCGGTATCGCTGAGTATCTGGGTTTGTTATTACAACTGGTGTCGACTTTAGAGGAGAGCAGTCAGTACATGCTGTCGTTACCTAATTATATTTTGGATGAGGATTACATGTTTATTGAGGGTACATTACAGGCTGGACGATTGTATATAGCCTATGTGCCTGTAGCCGAAGCATTAACAGATGAGCAGGTGCAGGAGCATATTGCGCAACTGGCTTCGCAATGGATTACGGCTGTACGAGAGCTTCATGGAAATATCATTCAGCAGATTTTACGGTACTGTCAGGATCAGTCGTTTACACTGTCAGGTCTCAAGCAATTATTGCTGCATCAGCTTGCAGGAGGAGCATTTGCTACCGAGCGTCAGCCCCATAGCGTCGAACAGTCACATTCGCCTCGACCGGGTGATCGTGACTGGACATATGCTTCTGGCGCAGGAGCGGTATCAGCAGGACAAGCGTCTGTTTATAGTCATGATAACAATAATAGTAATATGGCGCAGCAGAGCTTTTTGGGTCAAGCTGCGATGGACTCACAGTATGGTTATCCAACAAATGCAGAAGAAATACAGCGTTCCAGATATCAGCAGCAGTCAGGAGAAGGGTGGCAGGCGCAAGCTGCCTTCAAGCCTACGCAGGGAATCGCAGGCATGACATCTGACAGTGGTATAGCTTCATCCAAGCAAGCGAATAAACCGAAATTATCGCTGTTTAGTGCTAACAAAAAAAAGCAAGCACCAGCGAACAGCCATCCAGATTATCAGGATACAGGTGACATGGAAGAAGAGCCGAAGAAGCTTCCTTCCTCGTATCGTACGTATCTACTGGCAGGAAGTGCGCTCTTGATTGCTATGATCTGGCGCTATGGGTATCTGGAGCATGGCAATGATCTCATGCTGTATGGTTGTCTGGCATTAACGATTGCAGTCGTGCTCACAATCTATCTCGTACTCAAAGGAAAAATCTCCATCGGTCCGAAAAGTAACACAATGGCTGAGCCAGTAAATATTCCTTCAGTTGATCGTCCTGCTGCTCCGATCAAATCAGGACGATTTGGCAGAAATGCTAAACCAGAACCTGAATCATACAGGCAAGAGCCATGGCGCTGGAATAAAGAAGCTGTCGCTAATGCACCGGCTAGCCAATCATCGACACCTATGACGAATAGCGGAGTAACGAATAATACTGCTAATTCTGCTCCATCACAGGAATCGATTCAACAAAGAGAACGCAGCATTGCCGAGCTGTTTGGTTCCTTTGCACACTCGTCTTCTCGAAATCGAACGGAGACTGCTAATAGCATAGCAAGTGGCGGATATGGAAATGGCGACTATTCTTTGTCTGGTGTACATGCAGGATCAGAAGCTGATAGTTCTTATTCAATGAATATCCAACATCCAGGCAGCACACATCTAGCAGTTGGATCGGTGAGCACATCCGGTGAATTTTCTAAAGAAGCACGCTATTTTGCAAAGGAAGCATCCAGGTATGTGAATAATGCTCCTACTGAGACATTATCTTCGCATATGGCAACTGTATTGCTCGATGAGCATAACGCATCAAATCAGGCGTCTAACAGTGAGAACACATGGAATGGTTATCTGGAACGTCGTGATAAGGAAGGAGGGAGCAATGAGTCGATTCGTCTGCGCAAAGGAAGTTTTATTATTGGACGAGCAGAAGATGGCGTACATTATCACGAGAAATCCGTAGGCACATCGCGCAATCATGTGGAGTTAGAGGTACGTAATGGATTGGTGTTTATCAAGGACCTCGGCTCGCGTAACGGGACTCAGCTCAAAGGGGAATCGCTCGTTCCTTATAAGTCCTACCCGATGCAAGATGGAGATAGCTTTACGATAGCAAAGGTATTGTATACGCTTCGGCTAACTAGCTGATGCGAAGCGTAATAAGGTGGGGGTATGAATAGGTATATGTAAATGCAGTATAGGTGGCTGATTAGTAATCATAGCTATGTCTCAGTAATATGAGCTGTATTTTAGATGCAAAGTAGAAGTAGCTTAATTTTTACAACGATA
>JBCNLJ010000134.1:0-4461 GCA_039595515.1 Paenibacillus sp.
ATTCCCAACTAGCAGATAAAAGCAACATGGAGCAAATTAAAGAAGCTTTAAAAGAAACGTATACAGAGTTAGTTAGTTCTTTTAGCGTTTTTTCCTTTATATTTATTTTTTGTTTATTATTTTTTGTTGCACTTTATAATTTTATGAAAAGAATTATAAGGTCGGACATCGAGTTAAGGATTGGTATTATCGATAAACTATTAGAGTCTAAATTCAAAGATTCGAAGTTATTTAAAGAAGAAATTCGTTCAAATCAGATCATTAATGAAAATTGGCAACTAGATTATGTAAAGTTTTTTGGTATTTCATTAATTATCTCGAATTTAGAAGATAACAGTCAGTATGAGGGGATTTTAAAAGGCTATTCGAAAGAATCCATTATTTTGGAAGAAACACCTTACAATCGTATGAACTATATTATTAAAGTGAAATAGTTGTTTAATCGTACTAAGTTTTATATTTGATAGATAAGCACATATGTATAACCCAGCACGTAGCGGAGGCAAGGGAATAAGGGAAAAGGACGACTTTGGAGGGGCGGGAATCTTCATGTACTCCTCATCCAAAAGATTCCCGCGGCTCCACCCGAGTCCGTTCCCTTATCCCTTGCCGGAGCGCTCTACCTTACAACCACCTGCATTTAAAATTCCCCAAGTCATTCAATTCCAACTTCTACCCCAAAACCACCATATACAAAGCTCCTCAACTAACGAGCACACTTTAAAAATGCACAGCAAAAAAGCACCCTCATGGAGAGTGCTTTCTTCATCGACATATCATTATACGCGAGTAACTTTACCGGATTTCAGAGCACGAGTACTTACATAAACGCGCTTTGGTTTACCGTCAACGAGGATGCGAACTTTTTGAACGTTCACGCCCCAAGTGCGGCGATTACGGTTGTTTGCGTGAGATACGTGGTTACCGCTACCAGCAGTTTTACCAGTTACATAACATTTACGAGCCATAGTTACACCTCCTATTTCCAAAAAAGTGCATGAAAACAACACTCATAACATACTATCATAATCAAGAAAGCAACGTCAACACCTCTAAATACTTTATTTATTTCTGAACAGCGTTATAGTACAATGTAACATAGTTCAGTGTGATATTTTTGTAATAAAGCAAGCCGATTTGCGGACAAATGTAAAAGCGTTTTATTTCCGTTAAAACGGAAGTAATCGATATATTTAGCCGCTTTTTATGCTTGTTATGTGGGCGAATGCCTGTTCTTGGTACTTGGTACGAATACATGGTGCTAAAATAAATGCAACGATGATTTCGCCAATGCGTATTGTACATCAGATCAGTGGATATTTGAAAAGGATCGAATCACTCAAGGCAGTAGTAAAATAGCCGGGAAGTTTATTCAAATATTCGTAAGCGTGATGCTCGTGTAATACATGAAACAATAATAACAGGATATTCAATCAAAAGAGATCAACGGGCTTGACCGATACGGCAAGCCGGATCATACGAGTGATGATAGATGAGGAAGGGGATTTTTCATTGAGCAAGCGTTCTTTAAACGGGGTTGATTTTACCGCGATGGTACTGGCTGGCGCGGAGAAACTGCATGAGCATGCCGAGCATGTCAATTCCTTGAATGTATTTCCTGTACCGGATGGCGATACAGGAACAAATATGAATTTGACGATGACAGCAGGGGTGGCTGAGCTAAAACGGAGCGAATCACCTGTCATTGGGCAGGCAGCAACGGTATTGTCCAAAGGATTGCTGATGGGAGCACGCGGTAATTCCGGCGTTATTCTGTCTCAGCTATTCCGCGGGTTCAGTCGTTCTGCTGCGTCTCGTGATGAACTCAATGCCGCTCAATTTGCGGCAGCACTGCAGCAAGGGGTAGAGACAGCGTACAAGGCGGTAGTCAAGCCGGTAGAGGGAACGATTTTGACGGTAGCGCGTGAAGCAGCCAAACATGCGGTCTATTACTCACGTCGTACGACTGACATTACCGAACTGATGGGCGAAGTGTTAAAGCAAGCTCAAGCGACGCTGGCACAGACACAGGAGATGCTGCCTGTACTCAAGCAGGTGGGTGTCGTTGATTCCGGTGGACAGGGTCTTGTGTATATTTATGAAGGCTTTTATGACTATTTGCAGCACGGTCAGTCTGCATCCAGCAATGGAAGTAGCGTAGCAGCTTCAACAGGAAAGACAGCTACACCATCCACAACTAATGTAACAGTCGATGTACCTTTGTCTGCACAGGCGAAGCTGGAAACGGAAGATATTGAATTCCTGTACGATATGGAGTTTTTCATTAATCGTACATTAGGCAGCGCTGCGGGTGCACGTTTTGATGAAGACAAGTTCCGTGCGGCGCTGTCTGTAAATGGGGATTCGATTATCGTTATTTCTGATGATGAGATTATTAAAGTGCATGTGCACTCCAGAGCGCCAGGCGAAGTGCTGAATCTGGCACTGCAATATGGCGAAATCACGCAGATTCATATTTTAAATATGCGCGAGCAGCATCGTGATCTGCTGTCCGCCGGCCTGGATATTGCGCCACCGCCAGAGCTGTTTGCTGATATTCCGCAGGAGCCAATCAATCCGCAAACGGAAGCTTCCCTGCCTGCTGAAGAAGTGGCAGCCTATGGGATGATCGCTGTATCGTCCGGCGATGGCATTGCCGAAATTTTCCGCAGTCTTGGTGTGGATGTGATCCTGGCAGGTGGACAGACGATGAATCCGAGCACAGAGGATTTTGTTAAAGCGGTGGAAAGCCTGTCTGCGCGTCATATTTATATTTTGCCGAATAACTCCAACATTGTGCTTGCTGCACAGCAGGCGCGAGATCTGCTGGAGGATCAGCGTCAGATTACCGTGATTCCAAGTAAAAGTATTCCGCAAGGAATCGCGGCTGCATTTGCCTTCCAGGAGGATGAGGATGCAGACGTGAATACGGCGAATCTGAACGAAGCATTAACACATGTAAAATCCGGTCAGGTGACACTGGCTGTACGTGATACAACGATGGATGAGATGTCGATCCGTCAGGGACATTATATCGGTATTCATAATTCGAAGATCGTTGCGACAGCACCTGTGCTGGTTGAGACATGCCAGCAACTGCTGGGTGCGATGATTGAGGATGGTCAGGAAGTGATTACGATTCTGACCGGAAGTGAGGCTTCTGAAGAGGAGACAAACCAGCTTGCAGCCTGGGTGGAAGCTACGTATCCGGACGCTGAGCTGGAAATTCACAATGGCGGACAGCCTGTGTATCACTATCTGTTCTCTGTTGAATCCTGAGGTACTGCTGGCGGCTTATATTAGCCCCAGTCGTCTCATAGAGGAGGAACCGGAATGGCCCATCCGATTATTGTAACCGAGAGCACCGCCGATATTCCGGCGGAGCTGATCAAGGAGTATGACATTCAGATCATTCCGCTGCGACTGTTTTTTGGAGAGGATACGTATGCAGATGGAATAGATATGACACCCGCAGCTTTTTACGAGCGGCTGGCTACCGTGTCACAGCTACCTACGACATCCCAGCCGTCACCTGCGGATTACGAGGCGATGTATACACGCCTGCTGGAGCAGTATCCGGATCGAGAGATTGTATCGATTCATCTATCTTCAGGTCTGAGCGGAACGTATCAGTCAGCGACCATTGGACGCTCGATGGTGGAGCAGGAGGATCGCATTACGGTGATTGATTCTCTCTCCGCATCATATGGCTACGGTCTGGCTGTGGTGCATGCCGCACGTCTAGCCCGTCAGGGAGCGTCAGTAGCGGAGATTGAAGCAGGCGTAAAGCATATACTCGCAAAGCGGGAGCTTTATTTTCTTGTGGATGATCTGGAATATTTGCGTAAAGGTGGACGAATCGGGCGTGCTTCGGCTACGCTGGGTACGTTATTGAACGTCAAACCGATATTATCGATTGATGAACAGGGTGTTATTTACCCGGTTGAAAAAATACGCGGACAGAAAAAGGCGATGGCGCGCATCGCCCAGATGATGCGCCAGAAGCTGACTGCACGCAAAATCCATCTGGCGCTGGGACATACGGCGAACCGTGAATCGTGCGAACCGATGCTACAGATGCTGCGTGAGCATTATGAGATCGTGGATGTCGTTTATTCGGAGATCGGTCCTGTCATCGGTACGCATACGGGTGCAGGTACAATTGCCGTGTATGCCTGGCCGGATGAGGAATAGAAGAGGGATGAACAATGAATATCAGTCTGGATCAGATTGGCGTTCGGCAGGTCAACGGCGTGAGTGCTTCCAAAGAAGGGGAGCTTCACGCCTTTGGCATCTCTACCGTACTTGATTTGCTGGAGTATTTTCCGTTCCGGTACGAGGATTACCGTTTACGGGCGCTTCAGGATGTGAAGGACGGCGACAAAATTACCGTCGAAGGCAAGATTGTCGGCCTGCCGGTATTACAGCGCTATGGCAAAAAATCACGTTTAACGTGTAATG